>DASYUV010000159.1:0-38881 GCA_036000865.1 Binatia bacterium
CCGCAAGATAGCTATGGGAAACGAGAGGTGAAGGCCCGCTAAACTGCGGGGGTTCCCGGCTTTTGCTGTTACTACGTTCTGTCGAATTATTGAGTCGTGGAGTCTGACCCTGGAGCATTGCCCTAATTGCGATTCGATCACGATTGGCAAATATCACGCCCGACCCGCGATCAAGTATTGCTCAACGGGTAAATTAATTATTGTCGCCTAATAATCCAAGTCACTCGTCCGTCTCGTTCCACATAGCGGATCGTCCCGTCAGCTGCCTCAAAAAGCAATGAGGCGGACCCGGGAACGTAAGCAGCTAGCCTCCCCCACGCGCGTGGGACTATGGTTTCAGCTGAGCCCGCATCTTGTGCCCCTACTTCGCGAGTTATTGACGCCAGGTAGAGTCCGCTAACGAACATGAAAACAACACCGAGTATCCAGCCAAGCTTTTTCATACCAACGCTCCTTTACCTTTGGGCGTGAGTCTATGCGAACGCTAAACTGATGATCAAGCATACCACCGCTTCAGGCTTCGCCAAATGCGATGAAGATTCAACACGTCTTACGCTGCGAATCCGGCATCTGGCATCATGGTCTTATAATCTTTGCTCTTGAATCCGGAAATTCGCGGCTGAGCCAGTTTGCCGCTCCTGTCCCTATTTTAACTTCTTCGCTCGCATGTACGGTCCGCTGTCGAATGCGCTGTCAGGCGCGTCCTTGGTGGCGCCGCCCGCGGCTTTGACGATATCGTACATTCTTTTCAGCGAAGCGATGTCAGCCGGTTCGAAGCTAGCGATGTAAGCGCCGTCCCACTGACTGGCATAGGCGCGTCCGTCTGTGGCATTCATGTTGGCGGCTTTCTGCAGTATCTCGGCGACACGCTGCTTGTTTTTGGAACCGTATTCGAGCGCGTTACGCGCGGCGGCAATAAATTTCGCCACCGGCTCCGGGTTCTTGGCGAGATAGTCGCTATACACGATGGTCACAGCGAGGATCGGCGGCGCATTTCCCTTGGTAAGCTTTTTCCACTCGTTGACTACGCTACCCAAGCGCCGCAGTTTGACCTCTTCCATCTGAGCAAGGGTCACAGAGCGGAGCACGCCGGCGTCGATTTCCTTCTGACTGAGAAACTGCGCCAGCTGAGCCTCGTTTCCCGGAGCGATGCTGTATTCATTGGGCTTCAAACCGAAGTTGTGGTCCAGGATGGCAGTGGCGATGGCATGGGTCGCGCTTCCCGCAGGCGACATGCCGATCTTTTTGCCCTTGAGATCACTGACGGCTTTGACCGGCGATCCGTCAAGCACGACGATTTGCGCTTCGGCGATCTGGGTTGCCAGCACGATCTTTACCGGCACGCCGTCGGCGGCGATGCCGATCGAGTTGGTCGACGGCGCGGCAAACGCGATATCGATGGCGTTGGAGATGATCGCCCGCGTCGGTCCGTTGACCTCGGCAAATTTCACCCATTCAACATTTAGGCCCTGGCTTTCGGCAAACTTCATCTGTTCCATCACTGACCCGAACCCCAAGCTAAAACCGCTGGTCCAGTAGCCGACCTTCATTTTTTGCGCGAACAGTTGGCCGGGAATGGACACCGCCATAGCTAAAACAAATGCCACAACGATCGATTTTGTTGTTTTCATCTTTGCCTCCTGAAGTTAAATGAATGAATTATTCACTGCAGAGAAGCAGAGTTCCCAGAGGGTTTGTTCAGGATTCAAATTAGCGCACGAAGTCGTTGCATGTAGCTTGCCACTGCCGGCTGAGTAATATCCCGCGGTCGTGCCGGTGCGATGTCCACGACTTCTCGGATCGTTCCCGGCCGCGGCGACAGCACCGCTACCTGGTCGGCCAGCAGCACCGCTTCCGCGACGTCGTGGGTCACGAAGACCACGGTCATGCGCTTGAGCTGGTATACACGAAGCAGCTCTTCATGCATGAGAGCGCGCGTTTGCGCATCGAGACGGGAGAACGGTTCGTCCATCAGCAGGATGCGCGGCTCGGTCACCAAGCTTCGAGCGAGCGCGACACGACTCCGCATGCCGCCGGAAAGCTGATACGGAAACGCCTCTTCAAAGCCTTCCAACTCGACCAACTGCAGCGCCTGGAGCGCGCGCCGCGCGCGATCCTTTTTGGCGATGGAGCCGGATTCCAGGGCGAACTCGACGTTGCGAATGGCGCTGCGCCAAGGCAATAGACGATCGTCTTGGAACATGTAGCTGACGGAGCCCCAGTCGTTGAATTCTTCGCTGGCCGCACCGCAGATACAGACCTGGCCGCGGTCGGGCTTCAGAATCCCGGAAATAATGTTGAGCAGCGTGCTCTTGCCTGAGCCGGATGCGCCGATCAACCCGACGATCGCCTGCGGCGCGACCGTGAGATTTACGTTGTTTAGCACCTCGATCGTCTGGTTGCCGTTGACGAAGCTTTTGGCGACGCCGCTCAGCCGGATCGCCGGCGGCGTTTGCTCCGCGTCATTACAAGTTTGCTCGGTGAGCTCAATCTGATTCATGGCAAACCTTCCGGTTTTACCGTGGAGGAATATTCACCACGGAGACGCTGAGTACGCAGAGGGTTTGTTCAAGATGATATGCTCATGCGATTCTCTCGCGCCCTCAGCGCCTCTACGGTTAGTGACACGGTCGGGAGCCTCGTTGTCATAACGATGACTTGTTTTGCGATGCGGTGCGCGATCATTGCGTTGCCGCATCTTTTTTCCATCGGAACAGATAATTTTCCAGCGGCTTCATCATGCCCATTTCGATGGTCGCCATCATGATCACCAAAGTCAAAGTCCAGGCGAATACCTGGTCGGTTCTGATCAAGTCTGCCGCTTGCCGGAGGCGATATCCGACGCCGCTGGAAGAACCGATCGTTTCGGCGACCAAGGACACGCGCCAGCCAAAACCGAACGCAAGCCTGGCGCCTGAGAAGAAGTAGGGGAGAATGGTCGGCAGGTAAATTTTCGTCATGACCTTCCAGTGCGGCATGCGCAACACCTGAGCGAGCTCGATAAAATCGGCGTTCACCGTGCGCGTCCCTTGCCAGACATTGGTGATGATCAAAGGCATGGCGGTCATGAAGACCACGAATATGGTGGTCGCGTTGGAAATACCGAACCAGATAATGGCGAAGATCGCCCAGATCGCCGAAGAGACCGTGTTCAGGACTGGAATCACGGGTTCGAAAAACTCGCCGGCGCGCTTGTTCGCTCCAAGCACGATGCCAAACGGCAGGCCGACCAGGGCGGCGACGACGAAACCGACGGCAACCCGCCACAGGGTGATGCCGAGATTGTTCCACAGGTCGCCGTTGCCGGCGATGAGATGAAGAGCGTCCCAGACGCGCCTCGGACCGGGCAATATGTAATGCGGCACCGATAGCGACGACAACCACCAGATACCGATGACCGCGACCACTAAAGCAAGTCGCTGGCCGATCAGATCCAGCCGCAGCCTGCGAGAAAAGTGCTGCGTCACTGGCTTATTGTCTATCACTTCACTCGAATTTTTCGCCACAAAACGACGATACCACTGAGGTTGTAAGGGTTTGATTCATACACTAATTCACGGCGATGTCGCCAGTCCCGCTTTGATGTCGAAGTAGTAGCCTAATCTGGCACGATGTTCCTCTCGCTCCGACCAAACACAAGGAAGAACGGATCAGTCAAGGAGGAATAATATTTGGTGAGATGGATAAGGAGCCGGTGGCGCACTTCCGGGCGGCTATGCCGGTGAAAACCGTTTCCGACCTCGATCAGAAGTTTTTGAAATTGTTGGATGAGTTAGCTTTCCTGCTTTGCGTATTCGCAGCGCGGGCAGAGTTGGGGCGAAGTTCCGGCTAAGACCGGCCAGCCACATTCGGCACAGTTGACAACGGGCTCGCCCAACATGCCTCGGACCATCGTGCCGCAACGCCTGCCTCCGCACGGGCCCGTGCCGACTCCGGTTCGTTTGCTTACCTGCTCGAAAGTTTTCGCGCCAGCCTGAATGGCTTTGAGCACGGTGCCTTTGCGAATCTTGTTGCACAAGCAAGCGGGTTTGAGATTTTCGATGACCGCTTGCTCTCTGGCTTTTTGCTCTAGCTCGTCGATGGTAAAATACCTTCCTTTGCGGCGAATTCCCGTCTAGTGTAGCATAAATTTTCCCGAAGCTAATTACTTGGTGCCGATTACCAGCGAAGAGGTGAGCGGAAATGGTAGCTCGATTTGCTCAACCTTTGACAGGCCGGCGCCTTCCATCCAAGCTCGAAGTTCATTGAAGCTGTAACAGCGCCCGCCGTCGGTTGTGAGCAGCATGAGCAGGCTAAAGATTGCCCCCACGGCTGGGTTGGCACGGCTGTCGTCGAGGATGTGATCTTTGATAATCATTCGTCCCGATGGTTTGAGATTATTGGCCAGCTTCCGGATGAGCGACCGATTATTGTCGTAATCTTCACCATGAATAATGTTCGACAAGAAAATGAGATCATAGTTTCCTGGGATCGTGTCTTTTCGATAGTCGCCCGCGATCAAGTGGATTCGCTCTTCCATCCGGGCTTCGCGAACAAAGCGTTGGGTGATGTTTAGCGTTGCCGGTAAATCGATAATCGCGGCGCGAAGGTTGGGAAATCTTCTGCACAGCGCGATGGGGTAGGTGGCTGGTCCGGAACCGACGTCGAGCAGTTCGCTGACTGTCTCCCAATTAAGCGTGTTGGCCATCAGGCCCGCGTCACCCCGTGCGTTGACGAGCGAATCCATCGCCTTGATGAAGATCTCGGTTTCGTTGGCATCGTCCTGATACATATTGGGCGGCCGCACCGGTTTGCCAGAGCGAATCGCGTCAGGAAGTTTCTCCCAGCAGTTCCACAGCGAAGAGTCGAAACGGATCATGCCGCCAACGTAATTGGGCGAGCTAACAAGCAAATAGCGCTTGGCGATATCTGCCAATGAAAAAATGTCCGATTGTTTGTTGAGCAGCTGGAGCGACGTCAGAGCATTGAGCAGCAACTCCGCGGCTTGCGGATGCAACTCGCGTGATGTGGCGATTGCCTCGGCGCCCAAGGGTGAAGCTTCAAGCGCATCGAAGATACCCAGTTCGACGGCCGTTTGCACGATCCGGGCTTCGACATGCCCGCTGGCCAGGCTCATGAGATCAGAAAAATTCACGTGAATCCAACGTCTGGTCTTAGAAGTTCGATAAAGGGCTCCCGCTAACGAAACATCGCCGTACCAGTGGAAAGATTTCTCGCTCCGCTCGAAAGGATTTCTCCCTTTGGTCGAAATGACACTTTTAACTCAATGGTCTCACGTGTTATCGCGCAGGAGCAGAGCGACCGAGGAATCAACTTCTTGGGCGGGCGGATTTCGAAACGTCCGCGCTAGAGTTTTTCGATGATGCGGTAACTGCGGCTCTTGGGCTTGAGCGGCGCGACGATGCCATTCTTGACCATCGAGCGAATTTCTCTGTAAGCCGTGTCGCGGTCGACTTCGGCGAATTTTTCGTATTCTGCCGTCGAAAATGTCTTGCCGTGGCAGTAAGCGTACGCCAGCAGCCGTCGTTGGCGCACGTTGATCTGCGACGTGCCGAATTGGTTCAACCACCTGAGCGTCGTATCGTCGTAAATCGGCGAATTGCGCAGCGTGACGGAGAAAATAAAACCGTCGGCGGTCAGCTCGGGCGGATGAAGACCGTGGTTTTCCATCTCCTGAAACATGCGCGGTATGCCTTCGCCGATTTCGCGCAGGTAACCGAGATCGGCCAGCACTCGGACCATGAGCGGATTGCGCGAAAAATGAATAGTCTTTTGTTGTCTCAATTGTTCGAGCGTTACCGGCGCGGGCGGTAGACCGGGACTGCGCACGCTGATGTGATCATCGAACATCCACACCTCGATGGAGGTACCGGTCAAGCTGTAATCCCGGTGCGCTACCGCGTTGACAAGCGCCTCCTGCCAAGCGAAGGTTGGGTACTCGAGCCGTTCGCGAAAGAAAAGATCGTGCAGTATCGTACGCTCGCGAATATGCTCTTTGATCCGGCCAACCGCTTCGTCAATCAGGCGTACCAGAGGCGCTTCGAAACGAATCCGCTTGACCACGTTGAGCGAGCTGCCGTGCTGCCGTTCCGTGCCTTCGTATTTGACGAAGTCGATGCCGGCGCGCGGGTGCCAGCGCGGCGGGTCTTTGGCGAATAAAAGTAACGCCGCCATATTGGGGCACGGGATCGCGCGGGAATGATCGAGCAAATGATACGTCTGACTCAACACCGCCTGAGGCTCATGTCCCTGTTGCGCTTTGTCGACAAAACTCTGCATTAGATCGGTGTCGAGATCGAACCAGGTCGCGTTGAGCGCCTGTTGGCGTTCGTAGAAAACATTCTTCTTAGACTCTTTGAGCGAGTGAATCTGCTCCCCTGCTAATGATGCGGTTTCCGCGGCGATCCGATAAAAGGATCGGCCACCGGCGATTCGATAAATCTCCAATCCGGATGCGACTTCGAACTTGAGGAGCTGCAAATTACCGAGCCGAACTTTTTCGCAAGACGCGCTAAGCTCGGGCCGAATCAGATGCTGCGGCGCTTGGATGAGAGTCTGGAGCTCGTCGTGATTATAGGGTATCCCGGTGACGCTTTTGTCTGGCTCGACGCCAACTAGAACGGTTCCGCCGTCGGCATTGGCCATTCCGGACAATACCCGCACGATCTCGCGGGCAAGATCTTCTTCACGCTTTTTTTGCCCTACCCCGCGGCGATACTCATGCGCGCTGACAAAATCGAGAAATTGGCCGCGCTCCTGTTTGAGAAGCAGTCCGATTTCCTCTGCCTGCATAGCTTTAACTTACGGTCGAGAATTGTAATCTTGCGAAATACTGGCTTCTACGTTCGCGTATTTTCAACTTTGCGTTTGCACGTCAGGGGTAAAGAGTAAGCGGTCAGCGGTTTCGGATTGGAAAACGCCTTGCTCCTTACCTTTACGACATTCCCCCAGCGGCATTAAGCTTGACAATCTCGAGCACCATTTGCGCCGACCGATTAAGGTCCCTCAGATCGAGCCACTCGTTGACCGTATGAATATCGCGCATGCCGGTGGAAAGATTGGCCACCACCAGACCCTTCTGATTGAGCACATTGGCGTCGCAGCCGCCGCCCGTGGCGAGCGTTTTCACTTGCAGTTTTAGACTTCTCGCGGCGGCGTGCACGAGTTTCACAATGGGCGCGCTCTCGGGCACGTCCATGCGGTCATAGTCGCGTTCAATTTTCGCTTCGACTTTAGCACTATGACGTTTGCCGTCCAATTCCAGCACATGGCGCGCCGCAGCCTCTTCAAGACAGTGCTGCATATGCTCGGTCTGCCGATTAAGCTTCTCTTCGCTGTGGCTACGTGCTTCGCCCCGCAGAATCACATGATTGGGTACGATATTCACTGCCATGCCGCCTTCGACGATGCCGATGTTGGCTGTAGTTTCATGATCGATGCGGCCGAGGCGCATCGGCGCAATGCCTTCCGCGGCAACTTTGATCGCGTTGATGCCTTTTTCTGGACAGACGCCGGCATGGGCTTCAAGACCATGGACGCGAAATTCCATGCGATTGGCGGCCGGCGCTTTGGTGAATAGAAAACCGACGGAATCACTGTCGAGCACCAGACCCGTACGCGCGCGCAGTTTGCCGACATCTAGATACTTGGCGCCGATCAGGCCTGCTTCCTCGCAGATCGTGAAAACCACGTCGATGTCACTGCACGGCAGCCGGTTCTCTTTCATCACCCGCATCACCTCGCAGATGATCGCCACGCCGCTCTTGTCATCGCCGCCGAGGACCGTGCGGCCGTTCGTACGCAGAATATCGCCGTCCAGTATCGGCACGATACCTTCACCGGGGACCACCGTGTCCATGTGCGCGGACAGCAGGAGCGCTTGAGCATTTTGGGCGTTCCCGGAAAAATGGGCGATTAGGTTACCGACATTGCCGCCGACTTTTTCACCGACGTCATCGATCGAAACGGTGGCGCCGAGCGCTTCCATCTCACTCTTGAGCCGCATGGCCACGTCGTACTCTTTGCGCGAGAGGCTGTCGATCTTGATGAGTTCGATCAACAAATTTTTGAGACGCTCTTGATTGATCAAGGTATGCTCACTTTGGTTTACGTCGTGATGCTTAAGGGAAACAATTCTTCAGTTGCTCTCATATTCTGCGTTTTCAATCAGTAACGCGATCCCCTGTCCGCCACCGATGCAGGCGCTGCCAATGCCGTAGCGTGCGCCTCGATTCTTTAACTCTTGCGCTAAGGTCAAGGCAATACGAGTCCCTGTTGCGCCTAGGGGGTGACCGAACGCAATCGCGCCGCCATTGACGTTCACTCGCTCGCGATTTAACCCAAGCTCTTTCTCAACGGCAAGATACTGCGCCGCAAAAGCTTCGTTAATCTCGATCAAGTCCATTTGATCCAGAGTCAACTTCGCCCGCTGCAGCGCAGCCCGAATCGCTGTCACGGGACCGATCCCCATGATGCTGGGATCGCATCCCGTGATACCCCAGGCGACGATTCGTGCGAGAGGCGCTATTCCTCTTTCCCATGCTTTCTCTTCGGTCGTCAGAATAACCGCGGCGGCGCCGTCGCAAATTCCACTGGCGTTTCCTGCGGTCACGACTCCTTCCTCCTTAAAGACGGGTGGAAGAGCGGCTAAACCTTTCAATGTCGTGTCGGGCCGAGGATATTCGTCTCGAATGAGAACGTCCTCGATAGGCATAATTTCTTCGCTTAGCCGGCCAGATTCTTGGGCAGCGCGAGTTCTCATCTGGCTCTGAAAGGCATACTGATCAGCTTCCGCGCGGGTGATGCCATATTGGGAGGCGAGATTTTCGGCAGTCAGGGCCATGGACAGATTGCAGTAGCTGTCTGCGAGAGCGCTCCATAACAAATCTTCCAGTTGCCCTTTGCCTAGTGAAATTCCCCAGCGCGCCCCTCGGATAACATGAGGAGCTTGGCTCATGCTTTCCGTGCCGCCCGCCAGCACGATCTCGGCTTCGCCGAGACGCAACATCTGGGCGCCGCTAATGATAGACTGAAATCCCGACCCGCAGAGGCGGTTCATCGCGAGTGCTGGAGTGGATTGTGCCGCGCCGGCGCGTAGGCCGACGTGGCGCGCCAAGTAAATGGCGTCCGAGCTGGTTTGGAGCGCGTTTCCGAAAATAACGTGCTCGATATCCGTCGGTGAAATACCGGCTCTGGCTATTGTTGCTTGGGCGGCAAAGACCCCGAGATCCGTCGCCGTATGATCTTTCAAAGCGCCGCCAAACTTTCCGAAGGGTGTCCGCGCCCCGGATAAAATGACGCTTGTTCTCTTTCTGGATCCGCCCATGAATAGAAGCTAACACGGAAATCTGTGTTGAGGCAATTTAATAGTGGCGGTGGTCTTTGGCGCCGGTAGAAAAATGGCTGGCATTCGGTTAATCATAAAAAGGGGTTGAACTTATGCCTTCGGAGATTCGCAAAGTTGGGGTCATTGGAATTGGGCTCATGGGCAGTGGCATTGCCCAGGTGGCCGCGACGCGAGGCTTCGATACGCGGGTCGTGGATGTCAGTTCGGAAATCTTAGAGAAAGGAATGCGACGCATCGGAGAAAGCCTGGAGCGACTCGTTCACAGTTACGAGAAATCCGGCAGCAAGACCGGAACTTCAGCCGAAGAAAAGGAGCACATCCTTACGCGCATCCGAACCTCAACCGAGCGGAGCGACCTATTAGAGTGCGACATAATCATTGAGGCCGTCGTGGAAAACGAGGCCGCGAAAAGAGAGATCATTTCCGCATTGTCCCGTATGGGCTACCAGAAGACATTGGTTTCCAACACTTCTTCGATTTCCATCACCCGCCTCGCGAGTGTTTACGCGTATCCGGATCGTTTCATGGGGATGCACTTCATGAATCCAGTGCCGGTTCAGCCGGGCTGCGAACTCATTCGAGGGTTGCTGACCTCCAACGAGACCTGGGAAACAGTTACTGCTTTCGGTTACGAATTAGGCAAAGAATCAATCTTTGCGGAGGACAAGGCTGGCTTCGGCATCAACCGCATGTTCGTACCTTTCCTGATGGAGGCGGTGAAAGTCGTCGAGGAGGGAATCATGAGTTGCGAGGACGCGGACAAAACCACCCGCTGCCTGGGCCACAAGATGGGACCCATAACGACTCTAGATTTTGTCGGATTGGATACGACGCTTGCCATTGCCGAGGTTTTGCAAAAGGAACTTGGACCGAGCTATCGAGCTCCGGATCTCCTAGGGAAACTGGTGACGGCGGGGTTCTACGGCATGAAGAATGGCAAGGGATTTTATCTCTGGGACCAGGGCAAGCAGATCGGCGTCAATCCAGCGGTGGCGCGCTATCGGCGAAAACCACTGTAGAGCCTCATGGTTGTCCTGTATAAGGCTTCACCGATCAACGTCGTGAAATTAAAATGCATGTCGCTGCCCGCGTCGTAGACTCTCATGAGCCGAAAGGTCGTCGCTTATTTGCCCTCGATCAGCATCAAATTTGGATCTTCAAGGTGTCGGATCACGACGTTGAGAAAACGGGCTGCCTCCACGCCATCGACGACGCGATGATCAAACGCGAGGGAAAGCGGCATAATCCTGCGGACCATCACCTGACCGTCTTTGACGACCGGCCGATCTTGAATCTTGCCGATACCAAGGATCCCGACCTCAGGATAATTGATGATCGGAGTTCCATAGGTTGCGCCGATAACACCGTAGTTAGTAATCGTGAAGGTGCTTCCCCGAAGCTCCGCAAGATCAAGGGTCCGATGTCTTGCCTTTTCGGCCAGGGCGCTGATCTCTTTCGCGAGATCAAGGATGTTTTTCTGATCGGCGTGCTTGATCGCAAACACCATCAGCCCATCGGGCGTATCGACGGCGATGCCGATATTGTAATATTTCTTGACTACAATCTGCTGCTTTTCGTCATCGAGCGTGGCGTTAAGGTAGGGATGCACTTTGAGCGCCGAGAGGGCTGCCTTAATGACAAAGGGCAGATAGGTGAGCTTGATGCCTTTTTCCGCGGCGACTTGTTTTTCTTTTATCCGGACAGTTTCTAAATCGGATATGTCCGCGTCCTCCCAGATCGTGACATCCGGCACGCGCTGCCGAGCCTCTTGCATCCGTTTCGCTATGGTTCGGCGCAGTCCACGCAGAGGAACCCTTTCGAGCGCACCGTAAGAGTCAGTGCCGGTTGGTTCCTCCGTGGGTTTCTTTGCCACCGCCTGCTCGACGTCTTCTCTCGTGATTCTTCCTTCCGGACCAGTGCCGCGAATTATCGCCAAATCGGCATTTAGTTTTTTTGCGAGGGCGCGAACCGCCGGCGTTGCCTTAACCGGCGCCGGTATCTCTACGGCTTCCTCATCGCTGAGAGAGCCGACCACGGTGCCGCTATCTGCCGTCTGCGCTGACGGAGAGAGCTGACTCTCCCCATCTTCATCGACGCTCACCAAGAGCTCGCCAACTTTGACGATCTCTCCTTCGCCGCAATGCAGCTTGGTCACTTTACCCGTATGCGGAGAGTGCAGGGTGACGATAGCCTTGGCGGTCTCGATTTCCACTAGATCCTGATCTTCTTTGACCCACGCGCCTTCGGCGACTAGCCACTTGACGATCTCCGCTTCACTGATGCCCTCGCCAACATCGGGTAGATGGAATTCCTTGATCATCGCGGTTCTTTCTCAGAGGGGATTAGGCGTTCATGACTCGATCGATCGCCTGAGCAACTCTGCTGGCGTTCGGGAGAAAATGCTGCTCCAGTTTTGGCAGGGGCATGACCGTGTCAAATCCGGTCACCCTTTCCACCGGGGCTTCCAGATACAACAAGGCCTTCTCGTTGATGCGGGCGATGACTTCGGCTGCGACGCCGCAGCTTCGCGGCGCCTCGTGGACGATAACGGCTCTGTTGGTTTTTTTCACGGACTCGATAATCGCAGTGTCGTCGAGAGGCGAGAGCGTACGCAGATCTAGAACCTCAGAGCTAATTCCCCGGTCCGCCATGAGCTTCGCGCCTTGGAGCGCTACCTGTAGCATGGCGCCCCAGGCGATCAGCGTGACGTTGTTACCTTCCATGACGACCCTGGAACGACCGAGCGGGATTAAATACTCTTCCTCCGGAACCTCTTCGCGAATGGATCGGTAAATTCTTTTCGGTTCCATATAGACCACCGGGTCGGGATCGCGAATGGCTGAAAGTAATAATCCTTTCGCTTCGTACGGCGTAGACGGTACAACGACCTTCAGTCCCGGCGTATGGACAAAGTAAGCCTCATTGCTTTCCGAATGGTGCTCGGGCGCGTGGATGCCGCCGCCGTAAGGCACGCGGATCACGATCGGGCATTCGTAGCGTCCGCGCGATCGGGTTCTGATGCGCGCGGCGTGAGCCACCAATTGCTCCATGGCGCCGTAGACGAACCCTTCGAATTGAATCTCGGCAACGGGCCGCAACCCATACACCGCCAGCCCGATAGATGCGCCGACGATGGCGGATTCGGAAAGCGGCGTGTCGATGACGCGGTTCTCGCCGAATAATTGCAGCAAACCCTGCGTGGCCCTGAAGACTCCGCCATCTTTGCCCACGTCCTCGCCCAGGACCAGCGCCCTAGGATCCTTTTCCATCTCCTGCTTGAGCGCAAGATTGATTGCCTCAACGACAGTCAGCTTGGGCATTTTTTTGCCTCCCGAGTCGTTTGTTATTTGCCACGCCCGTTTCCGCTAAGGAACGCTTCCATCTGTTCGTTTAGCTCTTGCGTCATCTCTCGGAAAGTATACCGGAACATGTCCTTGGGCTCAGCGAGTGGCGCGGACTCAAACTCTTTCACCGCCGATTCGATTTGCTCGCGCGCGCGGCCGGCCACTCTTAAGCCATACGCTTCATCCCAAAGGCCCTTAGCCGCCATATATTTTTTGAGCCGGTCTATAGGATCTTTCTTTTTCCACTGCTCCACTTCTTCCTTGCTGCGGTAGCGCGACGCGTCGTCTGCGGTGGTATGGTCGCCAATCCGGTAGGTCACGGCTTCGATGAAGGTAGGCCCGTTTCCCGCGCGTGCGCGCTGGAGCGCTTCGTCAGTGGCTTTGTACACGGCAAACACGTCGTTGCCGTCAACTTGAATGCCGGGAAAATCGTAGGCAATCGCTTTTTGCGCCAACGTCGCTGCGGCGGTCTGGCGCTTCAAAGGAACGGAAATGGCCCAATGATTGTTTTGGCAAACAAAGACCACAGGCAAACAAAACACGCCGGCAAAATTCAGTCCTTCGTGAAAGTCTCCCTTTGAGGTTGCGCCATCGCCGAGGTAAACGAGAACAGCGACATTATCGCCGTTTAGTTTGGCGCCCCAGGCCGCTCCGGCTGCGATGGGAATCTGCGTTCCCACGGGAATGGTGATGGGGAAGTCGTTTTGTCCCTCGGGAATAACGTTGCCGCGCTCGTCGCCTGACCAGTACTGAAGAATTATTCGCGGCGGCAGCCCTCGAATGATCGATGCCCCGGCTTCACGAAAGGAAGGAAACATCCAATCGGTGGTTTTGAGAGCTAGAGCGCTCGCAACCTGCGCGGCTTCTTGTCCGAGAATTGAGGCGTAGGTGCCCAGTCGTCCTTCGCGCTGAAGTTTGAAAGCCTTCTCATCGAAGGTGCGGGCAAGAACGATGTTTTCGTATAACGTGCGAATTTGCTCGTCAGAAAGCGCAGGGCGGAGAGCTTCGTCGCAGTTTCCATGCTCGTCCAAGATTTGCAGCCGTTCAATGTCAAAGCTCTTGATCGTTGTCTTGGGCATGACGGACTCCTTGGCTGAGCTAAACTGGTTTCATTGTCATCCCGCTCCAACCGTAGTGTAGCACTCTACTGGATTATTTTGAATGTCCCATTAATTCTGCTAAAATTGAATCAGTTGCGGCAGTGGCTCCAACCTTGTGGGCCAGGGAGGAGCGCCCGAATGGAAGCAAGGCCTGAGCAAAAACGGCCGATCGCCTCATGGCAGGCCCGGCTAAGGTTTTCTTCCTCAACGATTGCCGGCGCCAATCAAACGCTCCCGTCGTTGCAGATATCCTTGTCCTTTCACCGGCCATTGAAAAGACTTCGCAAAACAACCTCGGTTTCGCAAAGCAGTTACCTTGGCAAGATGCATCTGCGGAAGTCCCCGATGAGATCCGTGCCGCCGGGTGCGCCACTCAAGAGCCCCACAGGATGTGGTTGGCCCGTCTCCCGAATGGGCACCGACATCGTGGAAAGGGAGATCCGTCATGAGACAAGCCGTGATCGTCAGCGCCGTCCGCACTCCGATCGGAAGCTTTCAAGGCAGCCTCAGTTCTCTATCCGCTACACAATTGGGTAGCGTGGTCATTACCGAGGCTCTGCGCAGGGTGGACCTGCCCAGAGAGGCGGTCGATGAAGTGATCATGGGCAACGTCCTTTCGGCGGGTCTGGGTCAGGCGCCGGCGCGCCAGGCCAGTCTCGGGGCGGGACTCCCCAACAGCGTTGCTTGTACCACGATCAACAAAGTTTGTGGCTCCGGGTTGAAAGCAGTCATGCTAGCGGCACAAGCAGTTATGCTCGGAGACGCCGAAGTTATCGTGGCGGGCGGGATGGAAAGCATGAGCAACGCTCCCTATCTGTTGACCAAAGCGAGAAGCGGTTATCGCGTGGGGTCCGGGGAGTTGGTCGATAGCATGATCCGCGACGGACTCTGGGATGTTTACAATGATTTTCATATGGGTGCGGCGGCAGAAATCTGCGCAGAAATCCTCGGGATCAGCCGGGAAGAGCAAGATGATTTTGCGTTGACGAGCTACAGACGCGCGTTAAAAGCGCAAGAGTTGGAGGAGTTCAAACGAGAAATTATCCCGGTGAAAGTGCCACACAGTTTGGACCATGAGTCGGTGGTGGACAAAGATGAAGGGCCCAAACGCATCAACTGCGAAAGGTTTCGTGACTTGCAGCCGTCGTTCAAAAAAGACGGGAACGTAACAGCGGGCAATGCTTCGTCAATCAGTGACGGGGCGGCTGCTGTCGTCGTGATCTCCGAGGAGAAAGCTCGTCTCTTTGGGCTCAAGCCTAAAGCAAGAATCATTGGTTATACCGCCTATGGTACCGATCCCGCGTGGTTCACTACGGCGCCCGCACGAGCGATATCGTCTCTGCTGCAAAGAACGGATCGCAGCGTTGCGGATGTCGACCTGTTCGAGATTAATGAAGCGTTCGCGGTCTGCTCCATCGCTGTTAACCGGGAGCTCGGTTTGGATCTGAGCAAGGTCAATATTCGCGGCGGCGCGGTGGCGTTGGGTCATCCTCTCGGTGCGAGCGGCGCTCGAATCCTGACAACCTTGCTCCATAGCCTTGAGGATTTGAAGCTGAGGCGAGGTGTCGCGAGTCTGTGCATCGGCGGGGGAGAAGCGGTGGCCCTGATGGTGGAAAGCATTTGAACAGAAGCAGTCAGAAGCCCGGAGTCAGAATGTTGGGAGGAAGAATGTTGCAAGAAGGAATGCAGAAGCTAGAATCCAAAACTCACCAACTCCTGCATACTGGATTCTGACTTCTGAATTCTGGAGTTTCAACGAAAATGAACTTCCGGCTCACCGAAGAACAATTGATGGTCCAGGAGATGACGCGCTCCTTTGCGGAAAAGGAGATTAAACCGGTCGCCCTGGGCATGGACCGCGATGGTTTGTATCCAACCGACCTGGTCAAACGGCTGGCGAACATGGGACTCATGGGGATGTTCGTACCCCAGGAGTTCGGCGGCGCCGGCATGGACCTTGTTTCCTACGTTATCGCCCTAGAAGAGATCTCCCGAGCCTGGGCTTCGTTGGGAACGATTATGAGCGTGAACAACTCGCTTACTTGCGGCGCGATTCTCCGTTTCGGCAATGAGGCGCAAAAGCAAAAATATCTTATCCCGTTAGCCCGCGGCGAGTGGCAGGGTTGCTACGCCCTGACCGAGTCCAGCTCGGGTTCGGACGCGGGCTCCATGCAGACCCGCGCGCGACGAGTGGGCAACGACTATCTGCTCAGCGGCAGCAAAGTTTTCACCAGCAATGCCAGCCGCGCCGACGTTGCGCTTGTTTACGCAGTGACCAACCCAGCTGACGGCAAGCATGGCGTTTCGGCTTTTCTGGTTGAGACCAAGACACCAGGCTTTATTATCGGGAAATTGGAAGACAAGCTGGGTCTCCGTTCGTCGGAGACGGCGGGCCTGCTATTCGAAGATTGCCGAGTTCCCCAAGAAAACCGGTTGGGAGAGGAAGGACAAGGATTCAAGATCGCGTTGGCCACGCTGGATGGCGGTCGGATCGGCATCGCCGCTCAAGCCCTCGGCATCGCGCAAGGCTGCCTCGACGAAGCTCTGACCTATGCCCAGCAGCGTAAGCAATTCGGTCGCCCGATCGCCGATTTTCAGGCCATCCAAGGGATGCTCGCCGATATGGCGACGGAGATCGACGCCGCCACATTTCTGACATACCGAGCCGCTTGGCTGGCGCAGCAGGGGAGAAGGGTGACCTGTGAAGCGGCCATGGCCAAGCTCTTCGCTTCAGAGGCATGCAACCGCATTGCTTATAAGGCCGTGCAGATCTTCGGCGGCTACGGCTACGTCAAAGAGTATGCGGTGGAGCGCTTCTTTCGCGACGCGCGTGTCACGACGCTGTACGAAGGAACCTCTGAAATCCAGCGGCTGATCATCGCGCGCCACCTGATTCGAGAAGGAGAGCCTTCTGATGAGTCTCAGGAAGAAAGCCTTTAGAAATCTCTCGGGCATCGAAATCCATGAGTTGTACAAGCCCGGCGATATCGAAGATCTCGACTATACGCGCGATCTGGGAATTCCCGGAGAGTTCCCTTTCACCCGCGGCGTCTATCGGACGATGTATCGCGGCAAGCTCTGGACCATGCGCCAGTTCGCCGGCTTTGCCACAGCCGTGGAAACGAATCGAAGATACCGTTATCTTTTGGCCCAGGGAAATGCCGGACTATCCGTAGCGTTCGATATGCCCACCTTGATGGGCTACGACTCCGATCATCCACGAGCCAAAGGGGAGGTGGGAAAGTGCGGCGTGGCCATCGATTCCGTCGCCGACATGGAACAGCTCTTTGCCGAAATCCCGTTGGATCAGGTCAGCGTGTCGATGACTATCAACGGCCCCGCCATCGTTCTCTTTGCCATGTACCTGATCGTTGCCGAGCGTCAGGGGGTTCCGTTCAGCAACCTGCGCGGAACCCTGCAGAACGATATCCTGAAAGAATATATCGCGCAGAAAGAGTGGATCTGTCCGCCCGCTCCTTCGCTGAAGATCATCAATGACACGGTGCGCTTCTGTGTCGAGTCGGTGCCCCGCTACCATCCCATCAGCATCAGCGGTTATCACATCCGCGAGGCCGGATCCACGGCCGTCCAGGAACTCGCTTTCACTCTGTACGATGGATTGACTTACGTTAAATCCGGCGTCGAGTCGGGCTTGAGGGTCGACGATTTCGCGCCGCAACTCTCCTTTTTCTTCAACGCCCACAATGACTTCTTCGAGGAGATTGCCAAATATCGCGCGGCGCGCCGTCTGTGGGCCAGGGAGATGAAGAACCGCTTCGATACCAAAGATTCCCTCTCCCTCGCACTGCGCTGCCATGCGCAAACAGCCGGCTGCAGCCTGACGGCGCAGCAACCGCTCAACAACGTAGTTCGCGTTACGCTCCAAGCTGTCGCATCCATACTGGGCGGCGCGCAGTCGCTGCACACTAATTCCCTCGACGAAACGCTCGCGCTGCCGACGGAGGAGGCGGTGAAGATCGCCTTACGCACGCAGCAAATCATTGCCCACGAATCCGGCGTGGCGGATACGGTTGACCCACTCGGAGGGTCCTACTATATCGAGTGGCTCACCAACCGGCTCGAAGCGGAGGCGGTGAGCTATTTCACTAAGCTCGATGAAATGGGCGGGATGGTTCGCGCCATTGAGCTTGGCTATCCCCAGAACGAGATCCATCGCTCCGCGCTGGCTTATCAAAAGGAAGTTGAATCCGGCGAGCGCATCATCGTCGGCGTCAATGCCTTCACGGAGCCCGAGGAGGCGCCGATCAAAACGCTGAGAATCAAACAGGCAGTCGAACGGCAGCAAATCCAGCAACTCCTTGAGAAAAAAAAGCAGCGCGGCGCTCTGCAGGTGCTCCACGCTTTACAACGGCTCGAACGCGTGGCCGAAGAAAACGGCTCTCTCATGCCGCCGATTTTAGATGCGGTTCGGTTGGAGGCGACCGTCGGAGAGATCTGCGACGTGCTAAGGAAAGTTTATGGGGAATATCGAGAAACTGGAACGATTTAAGGAGAACGGAGTAATGGGTTGGAGTAATGGGCACAATAAATTATTGCTCCGCTACTCCAGTACTCCAGCGCTCCATTCGAGAATACTCCTCAGCTTGGTGAAGGAATAAGAATGGCCACTGCGGGAAATCATCGGCTCCGCATCATCGTCGCCAAGGTTGGATTGGACGGGCATGATCGCGGTGTTCATATCGTCGCGCGCGCGCTCCGCGATGCCGGCGTGGAGGTGATTTATCTCGGCATTCACAATACGCCGGAAGAGATTGTCTGCGCCGCCATTCAGGAAGATGTCGATGCCATCGGCCTATCGGTTCACTCGGCGGCTCATCTGGCACTTTTCAAAGAGATCATGAAATTGCTCAAGAAAAATAGGGCGACGGACATGATCGTGTTCGGCGGCGGGATCGTTCCGAACGAGGATATCGCCAGTCTCAAGAAGATGGGAGTTAAAGAGATCTTCACTCCGGGAGCGTCGTTGGAAGAAATCGTTCGGTTCGTAAAATCGATTCCTGGTCGCCTCGCAAAAGAGCAGTGAAAACGCACATCAATGGACTTTGAATTGACCCAAGAACAAGCGGCGCTGCGACAGACGGTGCGCGACTTTGCACAGCGCGAGATCGCGACGGGGGCCACGGAACGAGACGAATTCTGCCGTTTTCCCCATGAGCTGATTCCAAAGATGGCGGAGCTCGGGCTGTTCGGCATCATGGTTCCCGAGTCCTACGGTGGCGCCGCCCTCGATGCGCTGAGCCTGGCTGTTATTATCGAAGAGATTGCCGCGGTGGATGCCGCGGTTGCCTTGATGGTAGCTTCGCATAATTCACTCAGCGCGGGACATATCGGCGGTTTTGGCAGCGAAGGGCAGAAGAGAAAATTCCTCGTTCCCTTAGCACGCGGCGAAAAGCTCGCGGCCTGGGCGCTCACCGAGCCGGAGGCGGGATCCGACGCCCAGTCGCTAGTGAGTCGCGCCATGCTTAATGGCAACACCTGGGTTCTTAACGGGGAGAAGGCGTTCATCACGCAGGGCTCTACGGCGGGGGTGTACGTGATCATGGCAGCGACCGAGCCGTCGCGCGGTCGTGAAGGAATCTCCGCGTTCATCGTCGAGCGCGAGCGCACGGGACTCGAAGTCGTGCGGGTGGAGAACAAACTCGGCGTCAGGGCTTCGGACACGGCGCAGATCCGTTTGGACAATGTGCAAATACCTAAGGAGAACCTGCTAGGTGAATTGAACTGCGGCTATCGAGATGCCATGACAATCCTGGACGGCGGCCGCATCGGCATCGGCGCAATGGCGGTGGGGATTGCGCGCGCCGCGTTGAAGCAATCCATCGCGTACGCGAAGCAGCGGCGACAGTTTGGCAAACCGATCGCGGCGTTTGAGGCGATCCAGTGGAAGCTGGCCGATATGGCGACCGAAATCGACGCCGCACGGCTGCTTGTCTATCACGCCGCGGATCTCAGGCAACGCGGCCAACCCTATAGACGGCTCGCTTCTGAGGCGAAGCTCTTCGCTTCTGAAGTTGCCATGCGCGCGACCAAGGAAGCGATTCAGGTTCACGGCGGCGCTGGCTATATGAAGAGTTCTCCCGTCGAACGCTATTTTCGCGACGCCAAGATTTGTGAAATCGGCGAAGGCACGTCCGAAGTTCAAAGGATGGTGATCGCTAGACAACTGTTGCGGCGAACCGATGTCACAGCCGGAAAATAAACAAACGTCTCGCGGTGCTCTTTCGCGGGATGAGCTTGCGGCGCTGATCCTACGGGGCGATGCGCGCGCCGCGGGACAAGTGCTGACTTGGATCGAGGACGGAGAGCAGCGAGCGAAGGAAATTCTTAAGCTGCTTTATCCGCGGACCGGGCGCGCTCATGTGGTCGGGATCACCGGCGCGATGGGCTCCGGCAAAAGCAGCCTCATCGAGCGTATCACCGCCGAGCTGCGTCGCGCAAAGAAAGAAATTGGCGTCCTAACGGTCGATCCATCCAGTCCATTCTCAGGCGGCGCGCTCCTCGGCGACCGCGTCCGCATGCGCAGCCATTTCCTCGATCAAGGTGTTTTCATCAGAAGCCTGGCAACGCGCGGTCACAAAGGCGGCCTTTCCAATTATATTTACCAAGCCGTCCATCTGCTCGACGCGATGGGAAAAGATTACATCTTAATCGAAACGATCGGCACGGGTCAGGATCAAATCGAGATCGCTGGCGCCGCTCATACGGTCGTTGTTGTCGTGACCCCGGAGGGCGGCGATGAAATTCAAGCGCTGAAGGCAGGCCTTTTTGAGATTGCTGATTTGCTGGTGGTCAACAAAATGGATCGAAGTGGCGCCGAGGAGATGGTGTTGAAGCTGCGCGATATGCTCGGCGCTTCCGGCGTACGCGTTTTCAAAACCTCGGCGAGCCAAAATGTAGGAATCAAAGATCTCATCGCCGGCATCGAAGCCCATCGCGCCCAATTTCTGGCAAGCGGCGATCACAAGAAGAGGATGCAAAATCTCTGTCGTCAGCAGCTCATGGCGCTCATCAATGACAATGTTCTCACGAGGGTTTTGGAAAAAGTAGACGGAGAATTGATTGAACAGTTGGCCCAGCAGATGCGTGAAAGGCAGATGGATCCCTATACCGCGGCTGAGAGTGTGGTGAAGAAACTGGGTGTCTAGCCAAATGGAACGCTTCAATTTCGGCGGCGAAATCGTTTGGCGGCCGACGGAACGCTATGTGACGGAAAGCCGGCTTAAACGCTTCATGGCGCGCTATGGCATTACGACCCTCGACGAATTGCAGCGGAAATCCATCACGGATTTAGAATGGTTTTGGCAGGCTGTCTTGCAAGAGCTCGCCATCGAGTTTTACCAGCCCTACGAGCGGATCGTCGACATGTCTCAGGGGATTGCTTGGGCGCGCTGGTGCGTCGGCGCAAAGATGAACATCGTGCACAACTGTTTGGACAAGTGGATGGGAACGCCAACGGCCCATCGGACGGCGATCCGCTGGGAAGGCGAAGAAGGTGTAACCCGCCAATTGAGTTACGGCGAGCTTTTTTGCGAAGTGAATCGGTTAGCCAACGGCCTGCGCCGCTTAGGCGTCAGGAAGGGAGATGTCGTTGCTATTCTCATGCCCATGACGCCGGAGATCGCCATCGCGCTTTTCGCCGTCGCTAAGATTGGCGCCGTCGTGCTGCCACTCTTTTCGGGCTATGGTGCGACGGCGGTGGCAACGCGGCTTACGGACGCGAGCGCGAAAGCGCTAATCACGGCGGATGGCTTCTATCGCCGCGGTGAAATCGTGCAGCTCAAAGAAATCGCCGATGAAGCGCTGGTTAAAACGCCGTCCATCGAGCATGTCGTTGTTCTGCGCCGAGTCGGAAGAAATATTCCCTGGCACTTAGGCCGCGACTACTGGTGGCACGAATTGGTTGCTGGGGAGAGCACCGAAGCCGCCACGGAACAGACCGAAGCCGAAGATCCGCTCATGCTCATCTACACCTCTGGGACAACAGGGAAACCAAAGGGCGCTCTGCATAGCCACTGTGGTTTTCCGATCAAGGCGGCGCAAGACATGAGCTTTGGTCTGGACGTGCATGAGACCGATGTTCTGTATTGGGTCACGGATATGGGCTGGATGATGGGGCCCTGGGAGGTCTTTGGCGCGACTCTGCTCGGGGCGAGCATGCTGTTTTACGATGGCGCTCTCGACTATCCCGATCCGGATCGTTTATGGCAGCTCATCGCACGCCATGGCGTAAGTATTCTCGGTGTCTCTCCAACCCTCGTGCGCTCGCTCATGCGCCATGGGGATGAATCTATAGAGCAGCATGATCTCTCTAGCCTGGGCATCTTGGCTTCAACCGGCGAGCCCTGGAACCCCGAGCCGTGGCGATGGCTGTTTGAAAAAGTCGGAAGGAAACGTTTGCCGATCATCAATTACTCCGGCGGCACCGAAATCGGCGGCGGTATCGTCATGGGAAACGTCTTGACGCCGCTCAAGCCATGCGCGTTCTCAGGTCCGCTTCCCGGCATGGCGGCGGATGTCGTCGACGAGAATGGAGCGCCAGTGCGCAATCAAGTCGGCGAACTGGTCATTCGCCAGCCGTGGATCGGCATGACGCGCGGTTTCTGGAATGACCCCCAGCGATACCTGGAGACTTATTGGAACCGATTCCCAAACACGTGGGTTCATGGCGATTGGGCGGCCATCGATGAAGATGGCTTATGGTACATACTTGGCCGTTCAGATGACACGATCAAGGTGGCGGGAAAACGCGTCGGCCCGGCCGAAATCGAGTCGGTGCTGGTAAGTCATCCGGCAGTAAGCGAAGCAGCGGCGATCGCCGTTCCTGACCCGCTAAAGGGAGAAGCGGTTGTTTGCTTCTGCGTGCTCAAACGCGGAGGCGATGCGGGCAGTGACCTAGCTGAGGAACTCAAGGAGATGGTCGCTCGAGATCTCGGCAAGCCGCTCAGGCCCGCTGCGGTAAAGTTTGTCGGCGATTTGCCTAAAACCCGAAACGCTAAGATCATGCGACGAGTGATCCGCGCTAGCTATTTGGGCCAAGAAGCGGGTGATTTATCCGCGCTGGAAAATCCGCTGGCAGTAGATGAAGTGCGAAAAGTAAGTTGAAAAATCCGCAAGGAGCAACTTAGCCATTCCCGGAGTAGGAGGCTATTCTTTTCGCCTATCGATAATATTTGATCGTGAATACAACGTGACGGAGATGCTTAGTCAATTGGCCTCTTACGAAGTGGATGCCGAGCGCGGCTTTTTGCCCAGGCCGGACCCTCTGGAACGCTTGCCCAAGGAGTTCGCTGCTTGGGAAGAAATAGGCAGGGAGTTGCCGAAGCTGATGCTGACCGGCAGGATTCGAAGCTTTATTAGACAGCTGCCGCTGCTTGACGCAGCGAGACTTGGTCATGATCGGGAAAGAAAGAAAGCCATGGTGATTCTTTCTTTCGTTGGCCATGCCTATGTCTGGGGAGAAAAGGAAACGGTTACTTTGCTTCCATCATCCCTTGCCGTGCCGTGGCATCAGGTGGCGCGGATGCTCGGGCGCCCGCCGGTGCTCTCCTACGCCTCCTACGTGCTCGACAACTGGAGAAGAGTCGATAGCCATAATCCGATCGAGGTTGGCAATATTGTCCTGCTGCAGAATTTTCTCGGCGGTCAGGATGAAGAGTGGTTTGTGCTCATTCATGTTGCTATCGAAGCCGCCGCGGGTGCGGCGCTTCAGGCCATTGTTGCAGCGCAGCGGGCAGTCGTAGATGAGGAGCCGGAGCGAGTTGCCGACTCCTTGGCAACTATTGCCAGAGCCGTCGAGGCAATGAACAAAATCCTTTTGCGCATGCCGGAGCGCTGCGACCCTTACGTTTATTTCCGTCGTGTAAGGCCCTACATCCATGGCTGGGCCAATCAGCCGAGCATTCCGTCAGGGGTAGTCTACGAAGGAGTCGAGGACTACGCGGGTGAGCCACAAAAGTTCCGTGGCGAAACCGGCGCGCAGAGTTCGATTATTCCCGCCTTCGACGCCGTACTTGGTCTGACGCACGCCGAAGATATGTTGCGCAGTTACCTAAACGAAATGCGTGACTACATGCCCCCCAGACACAGGGCATTTATCGAAGCGGTGGAGGCAAGACCTTCAGTGCGCCAGTATGTCCTGCGTCACAGGAGAGCGCGTCCGACGCTGCGCGATGCCTACAATGCCGCCATCGACGGGGTTTGCCGTTTCCGTTCCACCCATCTGGAATACGCGCACAGCTATATTAACAAGCAAAGCCGAGGAGATGCCCGCAATCCCAACTCCATAGGGACCGGCGGCACGCCGTTTATCCCCTACTTAACGAAGCATCGGAATGAAACAAAGTCACACCGGATTGCGTGAAGAAGTCGAAAAACAGTCGTGCCAGCTAGCGACCGAGGAAACCACAGAAGTGGTCCTAACCCATTTGGTTCAACAAATGATATCAACGACGATCCTGACTTCTTCCTCTTTCCGCTCCGCAAGATAACGCAACATATCGCCCTTGGTGACGAGCCCGACTAGCCGTTCTCCCTGGACTACCGGAAGGCAGCCAAGTTTCTTTTCCATCATCAAACGGGCGGCGGCCCGGATCGAGGTATCGACGGGAACCGAGATTACATGTTTGCTCATGACATCCTCGATCTTGATGGAATCTACAAGGTCTCGTTGTTCGCGGGGACGAAGGTGCATAGCCTTGGCGAATGCGGAATGGAAGAGGTCGGCTTGGCTCAACACGCCGACCAGATGTTCTCCGTCTAGAATCGGCACATGCCGGATCCGTCCACCAGCCATCACGTCCTCCGCTAGACTCAGTTTGTTGTCCCTTTGCAGGCTGATCGGTGAGCTCATCATGATGTCCCGAACGCTCGGTTCCGCGTTGTAATGCACAATACCCTCCTTCGGCGAAAAATCTTTGCGCCTTTTACTGGTTCATCGGAAGCCATCAGTTAGTTCAATTCACTGCGAGCGAGCTGCTTCACGGAACCCACGGCATCGGGAAGAACAGGGGACTCCGGCCGACAAGCCCCGCGATCGCTTCGATCTCCTCCTTATCGAACCAAACTCCGCCGCAGACCTGGCAGCGCTCGAGGGGAAGTTTCATGAACATGTAGCTTTCCAAGACGCCGTGGCACCTTGGGCAATACAGCCGAAATGTATCGCCTTCTGGTTTATCGAGCTTTGTAAGCCGTTCTTTGAGTTGCGCGAGCAGCTCCTGGTCCCTTGCCGCGAAGTAGATATCCTCTTTGGCGCGCTCGAGCAGCTTCATGAATTCGCCGAAACGATCCCTTTCGCCTTCCATATTTCTTCCCTCCTTGTCCCATTCGCCGAAAACATTTTCGCCTCATTTGACAATGCGAAAACCTTCGATGTCGAGAATGGATCCGATGCGCCGCCTCTTTGGTTTGATGATCGCTTCGACGCGGCGGCCGACACTGATCTGGTCGGGTTCAGTAACATCGAGCAGATAGTGGAGCAGCACCGTGGTGGCACCGTCTAATTGCACGAGCGCCAAAGCTCGGGGGCGCCGTAGCGGTCTGCGATCACGGTCAACTTGACAAATCGTGTAACTCACGAGCCGGCCGGTTGGTTTGACTTCCACCTCCTCGGTGAGTGCGCCAAAACAGCGCTCGCAGAAGCAGCGCGCCGGCAGATAAACCTGCTTGCAAGCACGACAGCGAGTGCCGACTAGCTTGCCGTGCCGCTTGAGCGCGTCAAAAAAAATGTGGCCGCCGAGACCCGCAGTATACAAAGATGTCAGCGGGATTGCTCCTGGCCACGCGATATGATCGTCGTTTCGCGCTGATGGCGTCATTTAGGCTCCTTGGTTTGCCTGTCAGGTTCCCAATAGGCAATATCAGTTACGCTCCCTCGGCGCTGTGAAGGCGGTCGCCACACCGCACGCACCGGCATGCCAACCCGCACTTGCTTCGATGGCACCTTCTTGACCAGATGCAGGATGCCCATGCCGGGCGAAGCGCCAGCAATTTCGATGACCGCGGGGATCTGCGGTTGCTTTAAGCGCCGTACATTCCAGGTGACGTAGCAAAGAGAAAAGGTGAGAATCCTGCCGGTGTCTTTCACGTAAACCCATTCATCGGTCGGGCGAAAGCAGCGTTCGCAAAACATGCGTGGCGGAATCATAATGCGTTGACAGACATCGCAGCGACGAGCGATCAGCCGCCCGTGTCTGAGTTCTTCGAGATAGCGACCTATGGCTTCTCCCGTATCCCAACGGTAGCGCAGTTTCGGCACATAGGAAGTCATGAAAATCTTGCCGCCTTTCAATGTGCGTTTGTCGAGCGGCGTGCCGGGATATTTGTCAGTCATAGCTTCGTCTGACATCCCTCTGTTGAGGTTCAAAGTTCAAGGTTGGAGAGAGACACGGACATTGAACGTTGAACATTGAACGATTTTATTCCGGTTTTTTCGTCCCCATAACGACGACCGTGCCAACTTGCATCAGATCTCCCCAAGCCTGTGCGACGCCGCGCTCGGGTTTGCCCGGCACCTGACGTTTTCCCGCTTCGGCACGGAGTTGCCAGAACAGCTCGCAGATTTTCATCATGCCAGCGGCCGCGATGGGGTTGCCGACTCCGAGCAGACCTCCCGAAGGGGTCACCGGCAAATCACCGTCGCGTTCGAACACGCCGTCAGCCAAGAGCTTCGGCGCTTGGCCTTTCGGCGCGAGTTGCAACCCTTCGAGGTGGTGTAGTTCCTTGTAGGCGAAAGGATCGTAGGGCTCGGCGATGTTGATTTCCTTTCGGGGCTCTTTGACGCCGGCCATCCGGTAGGCCATCCAGGCAGCCTTCTCGACATACTCGGGATAGGCAAGGTCGCGGTTGGTCCAATAGGCGCTATCCAAACACCAACCGACGCCTTGAATCCAGATCGGCTTCTCGGCGACGCGCCGGGCGACTTCCTCCGCGGCGATGACGATGGCGGCCGCGCCATCGCTGGTCGGACTCACCATTAGGCGATGGACCGGCCATGCCATGATTTCCGAAGCCAGAACGTCTTCCACGGTAAGTTCCGCGCCGAGCTGAGCAGCGGGATGGTTCAGAGCGTTGCGTTTGTTTTTCACCGAGACCCGGGCGATCTCTTCAACGGCAATGCCGTAGGTTTCCATATAACGGGTCTGTTCCAAAGCAAAGATCCAAAGCAGATTTGGTTTTAAGGGCTGTTCGGTGATGGGATCAAAGATCGTCAGAAACGCTGCCTGAGGATGAGGCTGACAAGTCGACATCTTTTCTTCGCAGACTACAAGCGCGGTGTCGAACATTCCCGAGGCGACCTGGAACCAGGCTTGAGCGACTGCGTACACACCGGTGCCGCCGCCGACGTAACATCGAAGAAACGGTTTTCGCCATCCACCGCAACCGTCGGAGAGATACTCACTTTTCATGTGCACCCCGTCGAAAGCGTCTGGCGCGCTACCGAGAACCACGCAGTCGATCTGTTTGAGCTTCAGTTGACTTGAACCGAGAGCGGATCGGGCCGCGAGCCACGCAAGCTCCTTCGGAGTTTCAAGTGCGCGGTGCATGAACTTCGTCATGCCAGCGCCGATGACGGCCACTCTACGCTTAGACATGAGGAGGTTCCGATCCAAGTATGACCACCGCGCCACTCGTACTGGGTATGCCGCGCCATGATTGCGCCAGTCCGATTTTCGCGCGCGACAACTGGCGCTCGCCGGCCTGGCCGCGTAGCTGCAGCACCAGCTCGACTATGCGGTACAGCCCACTCGCTTCCAGCGGGAGACCCATACCCAACACACCACCAGAGACGTTAACGGGCGTTCTACCATCTGGCCGGGTTTCGCCCGTCTCAATTGCTCGGCCGGCCTTAACGGGCGCGTCGTAGAGCCCGAGTGCGATCAGATGTTGCAGTTCCTTGTAGGCATAGGTGTCATCGACTTCAAAAAAATCGATGTTACGCGGCGCCTTAATACCCGCTTGATGGTAGGCCGCTTGAGCTGCGAGTCGGGCATATTCAGCATTACTCCAATGGCGCGATTCTATGGTCGGACTGTCACTGGCGAAGCCCGTACCTAAAATCCACGCGGGTTGGCTGCGAGCTTTGCTTGCCTTTGCTTCGTTTGCCAAGACGATAACCACGCAGCCGTCCGCGGTCTTGGCTAGCTCTTCTTTACGCAGCGGATAGGAGAGGTAAGGCGATGATTCGACGGTTGTTAGATTCGTCTCCAGAGGGTAGGCCGCTAACGGATTATGTCGGGCGTTGAGCCGGTTCTTGGTCACCACTTCGGCGCAGTGTGACGCAGTGATGCCGGTTTGACTCAGAAACCGATTCATTTCCAAACCGGCTATGGCGTGCGGAGAAAATTCTAATGGCCGGTTGTAAACCGGGTCCAACGCATAGTCGAGCAGCCACTCGGGCGTCAAGATGTTGGAGGCTTTGCTATGGACCTCGGCGACGACGGTCTCCGCGATCCCGGCGCGAATTTGCATGAGCGCATCCGCGATACCGTGAAGCCCATCCTGCGTCAGCGTGTGCATCGGCTTTTGCACGGCGCCGAGTTGGTCGGGCGTGTACTCGTCGAAAATCGATATGCCTTCGTTGAGGTCTTCGGCACAGGTGACAAAGGAGTCGATCTCGTCAAAGCGAATGCCGGCGTCAGCGTAGGCTCTCTGGGCGGCTTCGAAAACGAGTTCTTTGAACGAACACCGTGGCGTCGCCGGCTGGAGTGGGGTAAAGCCGATGCCAATAATGGCGACCCGTTCCGACATGATGGGCCCGTCTTAGGCTACTTTTAACGAGGACGCGGCATTGCGCGGCTCTTTTGCGCGTGCTCTGAGCTCCCGCTTGAGCACCTTTCCGGCGGGATTCCGCGGTAGCGCATCGATAAACTCGACAAATCGCGGCGCTTTGTAAACTGCCATGCGTACGCGAGCATAATCGATCACCTCTTGTTCGCTAATTGACTGGCCTTGTTTCAAGACGACGAAAGCCTTGACGGCCTCACCGGAAGCGGGATCTGCGATTCCGACTACGCCAACCTCACTGAGACTCGGGTGCTGCAGCAAGACCTCTTCCACTTCGCGCGGCCAGACTTTAAAACCGGATAAATTGATCATATCTTTGGCCCGGTCGACGAGATAGAAGTAACCGTCGCTGTCCACCTTTCCAATGTCACCGGTTAGAAACCAGCCGTCCCGAATGACTTCCGCTGTTTCCTCGGGCCGCCGAAAATAGCCCAACATCACGTTGGGTCCTTTGATAGCGATCTCGCCTTGCTCGTCCAGCGGCAGCGCGTGTCCTTCGGGATCCACGACCTTCATCTCCACATTTTCGATAGGGGTCCCGACGCTGCCCTCCCGGTAGCGAACGTCGTGGTTATAACTGGCGAAAGGAGAGGTTTCTGTGAGGCCGTAGCCTTCATAGATAATTTGCCCAACCTGTTCTCTCCATTGACGGGCCACGGTTACCGGCATCGGCGCCGCCGCAGTGAAGCAATAGCGGACTTGGCGAAAGTGTTGTTCGATGTTTGGCGCCGCGAGCAAGCGCAGATAAACCGGCGGGACGCCAAAAAAGACCGAGACTCGGTTCGACTTTAGAGAATCGAGAATCTCATCGGGCTGGAATCGCTCATGAAGTACCAAGGTCGCGCCACAGTTGACTGATGCATTCATGATAAAATTTTGACCGAAGCAGTGAAAAAGCGGCAGGTAGCAGATGAGCCTGTCACTGGAAGACATTTGCGTATGAAGAACAGTCGCCGCGACGTTGGATCTGAGATTTCCGTGGGAAAGCAAAGCGCCTTTCGGTTTGCCCGTGGTCCCCGATGTGTAAAGGATGGCCGCACCTTCATCTTGCGCTACCTCGGCCGCTGGGCCGGACGCTGCGGCAAGGGGTAATAGGCCATCGATTCCAATGACGCCGGCGCGCTCGGCAGCATCGATGCAGAGAATTTTTTTGAGTGAGGGAGTCTCGTTGACATCCGGCACTTGATCAAGGAGCCGGCTGGAGGTGACCAGTATCTTCGCTTCGGAGTCATTGAGAATGAATTTCACTTCGTCACGCTTGAGCATGACATTCAGCGAGACCGCAATCGCGCCGAGGCCCACCACGGCATAGTACGAAACCACGAACTCAGGCCGGTTGGGGAGGAAGAGCGCCACGCGTTCGCCTTTGCGCAAATTCGCGATTTCCTTCAGGGCTGAACTCAAGCGATAGGCTTGCTCATAAAGCTGCGCGTACGTGATACGATCGCTGCCAAATACGATGGCCTCCTTCTCGGGGTAACGATTTTTGCTCCGTTCCAAGGCATTAAAGATATTCATAAACTGCCCTCCAATTCGGGAATGGGGATCAGCCTTGTTCGAATCAATTCGGAGATCCGCGCGATATCAACGTCCAGCGGTCTGTCTTTCTCTAAAATGGGCACCTCCTTTCTAACAGTCTCAAAGATGGCTCGATTACCGACTCCCAAGTTGTTGCCGCCGCCCCGCAGGTCTATGGCCTGGCAAGTAGCCAGCAGTGAGATCGCGGCAGCATCTTGCGCCATCGCTGTCATATCCATCGCCGTGAGCGCCGCATGCGTGCCCAGACTGATCATGTCCTGATTGTATTGTTCGGTCGGCAAGGTATGGATCATGCTCGGGTTGGCCAAGTGACGCATCGCGCAAACCAGACTCGTCAGACACAGTTGCATCCCTTTAAAGCCCGACGACACTCCCGGGTTGCGCGATAGATTCGGAGGAAGCCCGTTGCTGAATCTATCATCGACGAGCATGGCCATGATCGCGTGAAGCCAATTGCCCAGGGTCGCCAGATCGATTTTCCAACTGTCGAGCGCGCGCGCAACATGGCCGCCGTAGAAGTTGCCTGTGTGGTAAACACGGCCCTCTAGCGGGTCGATGAGCGGATTGTCATTGACCGAGTTGATCTCGCGCTCCAAAACGAGTCGATGTCCATGCAAAGCATCCAGCACGGGGCCGATTCCCTGCGGCACGCAGCGCAATGAATAGGGAGTCTGGATCGCTTCTTCGGAGCGAACGGTCTCTCCCTTGGCCGCGGTGCGAGTCTGACCGATCTTGGCCCGAATCTCGTCGAGATTACGAATATAACGACTCTGATGGACGAGCTTCCGGCAGATCTCTGCCGCTTCCATCTGACCCGGATGATTCTTGGCCCGATGGATCGCTTCTGAAAGCGGATCATCGGTTGCCTGCAATGCCTCGATCGCTAAGCTCGTACAGCCAAGCACAAGGCGGGCAAGATAGGCGCCGTCATGGGTCACGAGGGCAGCGATGCCCGTCATCACCGTCGTGCCGTTGATCAGCGCCAATCCTTCTTTGGCCATGAGTTTGGAACGCTTCAACCTGGCGCTTTGCAGCGCGTCGGCTGCGGCGACCTTTTTGCCTTGATAGAGGACTTTGCCTTCGCCTAGCAAGGCGCGGCCGATGTAGGCGGAGGGAATTAAATCGCCGCTGGCTCCCACGGACCCGTAACGCGGCACGACCGGCGTAATCCCGTGGTTGAGGAGATCAACCATGCGCTCGATGATTTCTATTGTTACGCCTGAAAGGCCTTTGGCGAGAGCGTTCGCTCTCAAAAGCATAGCTGCGCGGACGGCGTCCTCGGGGAGCGGCTGGCCAACACCACACGTGAGGGCGCGGAAAAGATTTTCCTGGTGCAAGGGCAGGTCATTTTGGGGAATGAGAAAGCGCACATTGCCGCCGAAGCCTGTGTTGACTCCGTAGATGATCTCTCCGGCCGCTAGTTTTTTTTCCAACAGCTGCCTAGATGCGAAGATTTTTTTTCGGACGTCGATGTTTGAAGTGAGTTCGATGCGGCTGTTTTGGCGAGCTACCGAAGCGACCTTCTCGATCGTCAGGCCATCTCCGGAGATTTCTATGAGAGAGGGATTCACGTTTATGAGACCCCCCGTCGACAATGTTGATTATAGCATCCAACATCGGAAATGAAACAAGAACACCTCCTCTGGGATTGGCTGGAAATAGAAGGATGAAATCGGGAAAGTCGCCGAACTATTACGAATCGCGCCGCGAGAGGGTATGCGTTGCCGTGCCGTAAAAGCTCTCCGCGGCTTCCATCAGGGTTTCAGAAAGCGTCGGATGGGGATGCACGGAGTCGGCGATATCTCGCGCCGTCGCTCCCATCTCGACGGCGAGCACGCCTTCACTAATCAGCTCGCCGGCGCCGGCGCCGGCGATGCCCACACCCAGGATGCGCTCGCTATCGGGGTCAATGACGAGCTTGGTCAGACCGTCGGGCCGGTCGAGTGTGAGCGCGCGGCCAGAGGCGCCCCACAAAAATTTGGCCACCTGGATCTCGATGCCTTTTTGTTTCGCTTCGGTTTCCGTCAAACCGCACCAGGCGATCTCGGGGTGGGTGTAAACAACCGCCGGAATCACGATGTTTTCAAAGGCGCTCGATTCGCCGAGCATTGCTTCCACGGCGATTTTCGCCTCTTTGGTGGCGCGATGGGCAAGTAACGTTCCGCCGTTGATATCCCCGATGGCGTAAATGTAAGGGTCGTCTGTTTGCTGCTGAGGATTGCACTGAATAAAGCCCTTGTCGTCTTTAGTGACTTTCGTATTCTCGAGACCGAGATCGGCGTAATTGGGTGAACGGCCGACGCTGACCAGCACGCGGTCGTATAACTCTTCGCGTGGCTCTTTGTTCATTTCCATGGTTACTTTAATTTGCTTGCCGGCGGTGGCCATCTTCAGGACTTTGGTATTGACGCGAATCTCCTTGAAGGCCTTTTGTGCCGCGCGCGCCACCGGGCGAACCAGATCGGGGTCAATGCCCGTGAGAATCGAAGGCAACGCTTCGAGTACGACGACCTTACTGCCCAGGGCGGCGTACACCGTGCCGAGCTCCATGCCGATATAGCCGCCGCCGACGATCAGTAGATCCTGGGGAATGTCCGGCAATTCCAAGGCTTCGCTCGAGGTCATGATCCGTTTGTTGCCGAGGTCGAAGGCATTCGGCATTGCGGGTTTCGAGCCGACCGCGATGATCGCTTTCTGGTAGCGAATGAATTTTTGACCCTCGGTGGTCTCGACCCTGAGCGTCTGGGAGTCTTCGAAATGGCCTCGACCGTAGACAACCTGTACGCCCCGGTGTTGAGCCAGGCCTTTGATGCCTTGGCCAAGTTTTTCTAGAATCGCCTCTTTCCAGTTTCGTAGTCGATCAAGGTCGACCTTTGGCGACCCGAACACGATGCCGCGGTGCGCGGAGTCCGTCGCCTCACGGAGAATTTCAGTCGCGTGGAGCAGCGCCTTTGATGGGATGCAGCCGACGTTGAGGCAGATCCCGCCCAACCGCCGATTTTGCTCAACGAGCGTGACCTTTTTCCCCTTATCGGCGGCGTAAAAGGCCGCCGTGTATCCGCCCGGTCCGGCGCCAAGTACTAAGATTTCTGTGTTGGTCGGTTCCATGGATGAATTCTACTTGAGCAGAAGATCAGTTTCTTCGAAGGCTTCAAGACCGGCGATTATATCCTTTAAAAAGCGCACAGCGTCTGCGCCATCTAGGACGCGATGGTCGTAGGCGAGACAAAGCGGCAGGATGGTTCTAATGGCGATCTTGCCGTCGAGCGCTACGGGTTTTGCCTTACCTTGACCGATGCCCAGGATCGCCACCTGTGGTGCGTAGATGATCGGCGTAAAATGGTCACCACCGATGCTGCCTTGATTGGAGATCGTGAACGTGCCGCCCTGAAGCTCCTCGATGGAGACTTTTCGTTGCCGGGTCTTCTCCGTGAGCGCATGAAGCTCCGTGGAGAGTTGAAAAAGATTCTTTTTGTCGACATCGCGTAGAATCGGCACGATCAGACCGCCTTCGGTGTCCACGGCGACGCCGATGTGGCAGTAATCTTTGAAGACGATTTCCGATGCAGCCTCATCGAGGCTCGAATTCGCCCGCGGGTGCTTCTTGAGCATGCGACCGAGCAGCAGGAGCAAGAAAGAGGTTACGGTGAGATGCGCACCCTTTTTCTCGTAAGCGGCTGCATGTTTTTTGCGCAACGCTAACAGTGCGCTGATGTCTGCGTCGGCAAACTGATTGATCTTGGGAACGGTCGTCCACGACTCAACCATGCGCCGGCTGACTGTCCGTCTTAGGGGGGACAATTTTTCCCGCCGCACCGGACCCCATTTGGCAAAATCTACGGCTTCGCTCGGCGCTGGACGACCTTGGTGAGGTATTGTCGCTGCGGGCGCACCCTGAAATGCGCTCTGTTGGAGTCGCTGTATGTAAGCGCGTAGATCAGCGAGAGTGATTCGCCCGCCCGCTTCGCTGCCTTTCACTCTCGTAAGATCGATATCGAGATCGCGCGCGATCTTGCGAATTGACGGCGGCGCCGGCGGTGGCGCACCGCTCTTCGACTCGTAACGGTAGTCTTCAGTAGCCGCACTCGTAGTTGAACCTGCCGAGCGCGCTTGTTGAGAGGGAGTTGATGGCGACGGCGCCGTCGACGCGGAGTTCTGAGGTGACTTGGCGACGCTGGCGGAAGTTGCTGCAGCGGATCCGGTATCGATCGAGATCAGCGTTTGGCCTACCGTGACCTCCATGCCTTGCTTTACATGGATTTTGGTCACCACGCCCGAGCTTGGTGCGGGTATGGAGCCAACGGCCTTCTGAGTTTCCAGCTCCATGAAAGACTGATCCTTTTTGATCTCCTGTCCTTCGGATACGAGAATGCTCACGACTGTGCCGGACTCTACACCTTCAGCGAGCTGCGGGAGTTTAACATCCATCGAAAAAATTGCGGAAGGTTTTCAGCGGCTCAGAGATAAAACGGAAATGACTTTTCCGGATCGACGTCGAGTTTTTTTATGGCGTCTTCGACGCTTTGCGCCGGCAAAGAACCCTTCTGATAAAGAGCGTAAAGCGTCGCGATGGCTGTGAGTTCGCCGTCCACTTCGAAAAATCGTCTGAGATTCGCTCTCGTGTCACTGCGTCCGAAACCATCGGTGCCAAGAGTGGTTAAACCTCCCGGGACCCAGGGGGCGATTTGGTCGGGAACCATTTTCATGTAATCGGATACCGCGACAAACACACCTTCCTCGTCCTGCAGCACGGATTCAAGATAGGATTTTTTCGGCGCCGATGTCGGATGCAGCATGTTCCAACGTTTCGTCCTGAGCGCTTCACCACGCAAGAGTTTATAACTGGTGGCGCTCCAAACATCGGCCGAGACGTCAAATTGCTCGGCGAGAATCTCCTGAGCGCGCAGCGCCTCGCGCAACAACGGACCGCTGCCGAAAATATGCGCCTTAAACTTCTTTCCTTTGGCTGCCGTCTTCAGCTTGTACAGTCCTTTGAGAATTCCCTCTTCGGCGCCATGCGGCATTTCCGGCATTTGATAGTTCTCGTTGTAGAGTGTCAGATAATAAAAATACTCTTCCCCTTCGGCATACAGGCGGCGCAGGCCGTCTCTAATGATCACGGCGATTTCATAGGCAAAGCCGGCGTCGTATGTCAGCAGAGTTGGGATCGCGCTGGCTAGCAGATGGCTGTGGCCGTCTTGATGCTGCAGGCCCTCGCCGTTGAGCGTGGTGCGTCCGGCGGTTGCGCCGAGGAGAAATCCCTTGCTTTTGCTGTCTGCCGCCGCCCAGATCAAGTCGCCAATCCGTTGAAACCCGAACATCGAGTAGTAAAAATAAAAGGGAATCAGATTGACTCCCAAGTTCGCGTAAGCTGTGCCGGCGGCGATGAACGATGACATGGAGCCGGCTTCCGTTATGCCCTCCTCGAGTATCTGTCCGTCCTTCGCCTCGTTGTAATAGAGCAGGGTCTCGCGATCGACCGGTTCGTAGAGCTGGCCCTTGGACGAGTAAATGCCGATCTGTCGAAACAACGAGTCCATGCCAAACGTTCTCGCTTCGTCTGGAATAATCGGCACGATGCATTTGCCGATTTCATCGTGACGCAAGAGTTTGGTTAACAGCCGCACGGTCGCCATGGTAGTCGACATCGCGTACTCGCCTGAACCTTTGAGAAATTCGGCGTAGTCCGCCGCGGCGGGAAGCCTGAGCGGTTTTGCTCTGACTTTTCTCGCCGGAACGAAGCCACCGAGTTGTTTGCGCCGTTCGAGCAGGTATTGGGTCTCCGGGCTATCCAGCGGTGGACGGTAAAAAGGCGTTTCGACCACTTCTTCATCGGGCAGCGGGATGTCGAAGCGGGTGCGGAACTCGCGCAGCTCGCGCTCGTTGAGTTTCTTTTGCTGATGGGTGATGTTTCGCCCCTCGCCGGCTTCGCCTAAACCATAACCTTTCACAGTCTTTGCGAGGATGACCGTCGGTGATCCTTTATGTTCGACGGCGGCCTTGTAAGCGGTGTAAACTTTTTTCGGATCGTGGCCACCGCGCAACAGCTTGCGTATGTCGTCATCGGTCAGATGGTTGACCATTTCCAGCAGCTCGGGATACTTGCCGAAGAAGTTTTTGCGCGTATAGCTGCCGGGCTCGACGGTATATTTCTGATATTCACCGTCGACGGCTTCCTCCATGCGCTTCCCCAACAGACCCTTATCGTCCGCTGCCAAGAGGGGATCCCAATCGGAACCCCAGATGACTTTGATAACGTTCCAGCCAGCGCCACGAAAAAGCGCCTCAAGCTCTTGAATGATCTTGCCGTTGCCGCGCACCGGGCCGTCGAGCCGCTGCAAGTTACAGTTAACTACCCAAATGAGATTATCGAGGTTTTCACGCGACGCGAGCGTCAATGCGCCCGAAGCCTCCGGCTCATCCATTTCGCCGTCACCGGGAAAACACCATATCCGCGGCTCCTCGCCGGTGAGCAAGCCCCGACTCTTGAGATAGCGAACGAAGCGAGCTTGATAAATCGACATAATCGGCGCCAACCCCATGGATACCGTCGGGAACTGCCAAAAATCCGGCATCAAATAGGGATGAGGGTATGACGAGACGCCGCCGACCGCGGATAACTCTTGGCGAAAGTGATGGAGCTTAGGCGCGTTGATGCGCCACTCGACGTAGGCGCGCGAGTACATGCCCGGTGACGCATGGCCTTGAAAGTAAATCATGTCGGCGTGGTCATTTTCCCCGCCGCCGCGAAAGAAGTGATTGAAACCCACTTCATAAAGCGTTGCGGCTGAGGCGTAGGTAGAAATATGACCGCCGATATCGGGATGCAGACGATTGGCCTTGACGACCATCGCCATCGCGTTCCAACGAATGTAACTCTTTATCCGCCGTTCGATTTCGCGGTTGCCCGGATAAATCGGCTCATTTTCCGGTGGAATGGTGTTAATGTACGGAGTGTTAACCGAAAGGGGAATTTTGAGCCCTGATTCTCGTAATCGATCGCTCAGTTCTTCGAGCAGCAGCCCAGCTTGTTCCGATCGCTCGTTCTTTAAAATATATTCGAGGACATGCTCCAGAGATGTGATCCATTTGTTACGGTCGTTTGGGCCGCCTTTACCGTTGTCGCGGTCACCAGTTAGCCAGGTTCCGTTGACGAGATCTTTCTTTTCGGGTTCCATCCGCGCGCTCCTTGCATTGTAAGCAGACAACAAAATACAAGCAAAATCAACTGAAATTAATGAAATATCTTGATCTGACCTTTGCTAACCCAGCGACAAATCTCGCTTGCGACGAGGCGCTGTTGGAACTCTATGAAAGTGAAAAAACCGATGACGCGCTGCTGCGGGTCTGGGAGCCGCGCGATCATTTCGTCGTTCTCGGCCACTCAAACCGATTGCATTCCGAAGTCAACATTTCGGCCTGCCGAAGGGATCAAGTATCCATTTTGCGCCGAGTGAGCGGCGGCGGAGCGGTAATGCAGGGCCCCGGCTGTCTCAACTACTGTTTAATATTAAGCAGTCAGGCACTTCGGCTCCGAAGTATCGGTGCCGCCTTTCGCTACGTCTTAGCGCGTCATTGCCGCTTCATTGGCAAACTAGCCGGTGTGCAGGCGCGCATCGAAGGATTTAGCGATCTCACCGTTGCGGGGCGCAAATTCTCAGGTAACGCGCAATACCGGAAAGCCCGCTACGTTCTCGTGCACGGGACATTTCTTTTGAATTTCGATTTGTCTATGATTGCGCGGTTTTTACGCATGCCCGCCAAACAGCCTGCCTATCGGCAGCGTCGGCCACACTTGGAATTTATAACGAATCTCAATTTGACATCGATGCAGGTTCGCGACTGCATCAGAGACGGCTGGAATGCGGTCGAAAAGTTTTCCGACGTCCCCTTAGCGCGGATCGAGGCGCTTGTAACAGAGCGTTATGGTCGCGAGGAGTGGTCGAAAAAATTCTAGACATAGCCCAGTTCAATCTAGGTCGGGCGCCGCGAACTCGAAAATTTAAGTTAGCTGGTGCGGAAAAAGGTTGGTGGCGGTGGACAGATTCGAACTGTCGACTCCGCGGATATGAGCCGCGGTGACGACGATGAAAGTTGTTGATTCTCATGACCTTTTTCTTTTGGGGGCAAGTGTTGGGGGCAACTAAGAGGCACAATGTCGTTTAAAAAGGGCGATAAGGCAGTTTTTCCTGCCCCCAAAGGCAATAAGCTAGCCGTCAAGCATTCCCTTCACACTTACAGACGGATGTTGAGCGGTACGAAGATCGATGGACGCACGTCTTTACACAAAGTCTTGCGCGAGAAGGAATGTGAGTTGATAGCAGCGCTGGGCGGCGATCCAAGCCCACAAGAACGAGTGATCATCGCTGACGCCGTGAAGACAATGCTCTACGTCGGCACACTTGATGAATACCTCATCTCCCTTGACGGCGGGATCGTGGGCAAGGGCAAGGTTATCCCTGTTGTCGACACGCGAACCAAGCTTGCCGGCCATCTCAGAGAAGATCTAAGAGCGCTTGGCCTTCATCGGCGGATCAAGACGCCGAGTCTATCCGACCTGTTGAGTCAAGAGGACGAGCGGGAACCCGACCAAGGTGATGCCAAGCACTGACACGCGATCGTGCGTTATCCAGTCGTTAACGACTAGCAGCGGCCATTCTGGCAGGTGTCAGAACCCGTTCTGTAACTCCAACATAGAGCCGTTGAACAGTGGGCGGTGGCGAAGGACCGAGCGGCGTTACTGCTGCAAC
>DASYUV010000160.1:0-4437 GCA_036000865.1 Binatia bacterium
CTATCCGCTGATTCTTTTGTCGATCGTCAGTGTCGCCGTTGTATTTGAGCGGCTCTGGTCGCTCAGAAACATCGGTTCGGCGACATTGAGAGTTACCGAATCGATACTGGAACCGATCAAAAAAGGCCAACGGGACCTGGCAATTGCCATTTGCAAGCAGAACTCTCAATGTCCGGCGGGCAGAATCTTCCTTAATATTTTGGACCGAGAAGCCGCCGGGTTGGAAGGTGCCAATAACATCGCCACGGAAGCGATGTTCGAAGAAACTCAAAAACTAAAAAAACATCTCTGGATCCTCGGCACGGTCGCCAGCAGCGCTCCATTTATTGGTCTGTTAGGAACCGTCGTAGGCATCATCAAGTCCTTTGAGAGCATGGCGATCGCCGGCACCGGCGGTTTCGCCGTCGTCGCTGCCGGCATATCGGAGGCGTTGGTGGCAACGGCACTGGGCCTGGGAATCGCTATCATTGCAGTGATGTTCTACAATTACTTTCAAACTCGAATTTCCACCCTCAATGGCTTGTTTCGCATTCAAGTCGGCAAAGTTTTGCACAGCATGGGCGCCTGAGGTAATTCCATGGCTATGACCCCGCTCGGCGGCAACGATGACGGCTCCGAAATCGTCGCGGAGATCAACATCACGCCGTTGACCGACATTTTTTTGGTGCTGCTGATCATTTTCATGATCACCAGCTCGGCGATGATCGAGTCTGGCGGAAAAGTCAACTTGCCGAAGGCTGTCGCCACTCAGTCGGAGTCACGCGGCACCACAGTGACGCTGACTCCTAAACGGGAAATTTTCGTTAATCAGAAAAAAGTGGGCGAGGAAAATTTCGAAAAAACTCTTCAAGAGGCGCTGAACACGAGTCCCGACAAGACCGTCGTTCTGCGCGGCGACAAAGACGTGCTGCTCGGAGATACAGTCAAAATCATGTCAATTATCAAGCGGGCCGGCGCGTCGGAGATCGCCATCGCCGCCGAGGCCGAAAGAAAAGCTCGCTAGACAATCGCCGAATCGTTGACGGGTTTAGCGCGGCGGTCCTTCCGTTGGCGGGGGCAATTGTTGTGGCCGTCTCAGGCTGTCTTCTCGGTTTCGCTCGACTTCACGCTGGATCTCGGCAGGACTTCTTCCTAGTCGCTCTACCTCGAGCTTGAGCTTTCGTTCCTTCTCCAGGAAAACTTCCAGCTCCAATGATTTCTGGGTTCCCGTTTGGTAATAGACCGTAACGGAATCACGGCCGTTCGATCCATCGCTCGCCCGCGCTACGACTTCGATTTGGTTGCGGCCCTCCACGACCGGCACAGCGGACGAAAAAAAACCGTCGGCGGCAAGTCGAAGTTGCAGGGCCTTTTGGCCGCTGGTCTGATTGACGATCTGAATATAGTCGACACCCACGACCGAGATATTCTCGAGCACCGCCAGTGCATCCGCAGGTCGCATTAGCGGCGTGTACGTCCCACCGCTTTCTTTGGCGATACCGACCGCTGCGGTCGGATATGAAAGAGCTTCTTCCCCTAGGGCAAACACATGAACTTTGATCCCGGCCTTGCCGGCAAGCCGCGCCGCATTGATCGTCAGATTAATGTCCTCGGGAGTCATTCTTTTGCCGCCGCCAATCGGCAGTGACGGAAAACCATCTGTCAGAAGAAACTGGACTTTGATCGCATCGGTTCGTTTTTCACTGCTTCCCAGCCCCATCAACTCGGTTATGCCCATGCGGATTCCTTCGACCATATTGGTCCCGCCATAGGGACCGGCGCGCAAAATTTCGCTAAGAGCTCGGCGAACCTGCTCGAAATCATGGGTCAGCGGCTGCACTAGTTTCGCACCTTCACTGAACGTTAATACTCCGACACGCGTAGATTCGCCATTGAGCTGGAGAAGCAGGCGGCGCGCCGCCGCGACCTCCGCTGCCAGAATGGAATTCCTTGGGTTTCGCATCGGCGGCTTTCCGAGACTCATGCCGCCAATGGTAATCTGCGGCGTGCCAAAACCGGAGCTTTCCGGTGGCTGATCAGCATCTCCCAATTCGGCGCCGCCGTACATAGCCGTGCTCCCTGAGACATCGATAACTAAGAAGATATCGACGTTTGCTGATCGCGCCGCGTCACGAACCACTTTGCCGCTAACGAAGATGGCATTCTGATCTTGGGTGATCCGGCTACCATCCTTGGGTGAGACTATTTGCACCTTGGGTTCCGCGGCTCCGAGGTTATGAGCGATGGCGATGATAGAAATAAATAGCCAACAAATTCCGACGCGCAATGCACGACACAGGTTCATGATAATGTCTCCGACAGCGCAAACGCTAACACGATTAACCCGGTCGGAAAAGAGGCCAGCGGATGTCAAAGGCGTGGATGTCACGGCATCGCTCAATGTGCTATACTTCATGCCATCATGATCGTCATATTCCTGGTTGCGTTTATTGGCATCAGTGGCTGGGTAAGCTTGGCCCAGGCGCAGCATGTCATTGTCTTAAAAAATGGCCGGCAAATTACCGTGCAGAGCTACCGAGAAGAGGGCTCGATGATAAAATTCGTTGGCCTGGGCGGCGAAATCGGTATACCCAAAGATCAAATCCAGGCGATTTTGAAGCCTGGACAAACGGATCGAACGGGGCTGAGTATCTCAGAGTTGGAAGCACCATCGCGGCAATCTGCAACGGTCCCGCAAAAGCCATCACCACCCTCGGCGCGTGACGCATCGCAACGGTCGAGTTCTGAAGAGACAAAGCCCCTTGCCGATGTGGAAGAAGTAAAGGAATATCAAAAAAGACTTGCCGAAGTTACCCAGAAACTGGAAGCAGCAAAGCAACAATATTTTGACGCTACACAGGGCGGAGGGACGGCTTCAAATGTGAGCAAGGAAGGGTTTCGAAGTTGGGCGATGGATTTCGCGTCCAGAATTCATGACTCCCAGAAGATACCCGGGGGCGGAGGCCCAATTTCTACACCACCCAGTTCTCCCTATGCTCCCGTTTACACCGCCAAAGAAAAAGAACTCAGCGATTTGAGAACCCAAATCGATCGTCTGCAAAAAGAGCGAGACGGTTTGATTGAGGAAATGAAGAGCAAGAACGTCCCAACCAGCTCCTTCTAGCTATCGGGCTGGTTATAGCTGTGCTACCGCCGCGCGTAGGCCAATCAAGTAACTCTGCAGTCCAAACCCAACGATCTGTCCCACCGCCACTTCAGCAATAAAAGAGTGATGGCGGAACGGCTCGCGCTTGTGAATGTTAGAAAGATGAATCTCGATGACGGGAATACCCACCGCCGAAATCGCGTCACGCATCGCTAAACTCGTGTGTGTGTAGGCAGCGGGATTGATCAGGATCGCGCCGAATTTCCCCACCGCTTGCTGGATCCAGGTCACTAACTCGCCTTCGCTATTCGATTGCCGGAAATCAACTTCAACTTTAAGCTCTTGGGCAAGAGCGCGCACTTTCTGTTCGATTTCCGCAAGCGTCGCCTTGCCGTAAATTTCCGGTTGCCTTTTGCCAAGAAGGTTGAGATTGGGTCCGTTGAGCACCAAGATTTTTTTTGGCTTTGCCATGGATGCTTCCTTAGGTCTCAGCGCCTCAGCCAATGGGGCGTGACTGGTGACCCTATAACCAAAGGTCGTTAGCTATGCCCTTTCGTTTTTTCGCCGCTTGCCGGCAAACGCCGGCATCTAGTAGGAACGGGTTTCAAACCCGCCCCTAGATCTTCGAAAGACGCGCCACTAGTTCATGGTCACCATTCCTCGGCTTTGCCTCGGAGTTACAATCTTGCCCTCAAACGGACCCAGCCATAGCTATCTCTGTCCCGACCCTAAACGCCGAGCGCGCTGAGAACCTCGTTGGGCGCCAACCAGTGAAATCGGGTTTTGCCAATGCCTTCGCACATGATGAATTTTATTTTGCCCCCGGCGACTTTTTTGTCGACTTCCATTGCTTGAATCAAATTCTGTGGCAAAACGCCCGACGGTATTTCCACCGGCAAGCCGGCCTTTCTAACCAAAGCAGCCACCCGGTTGAAACTCGCCGTATCGCAGAACCCCTGCTGCATCGATAACGTGACCGCCTTTACCATACCGACGGCAACCGCCTCGCCGTGAAGCAGTTGCCGGTAACCGGTCACCGCTTCCAACGCATGACCGATGGTATGACCGAAATTAAGCACCGCGCGATAATCCTCCTCACGCTCGTCGGCTTCCACGACCCGCGCCTTGATCGCGCAAGAGACCGTGATGACTTGGCTCAGGAGCTCGCGATCGGAGCCGAGAAGCTTCTCCATTCTCTGTTCGAGCAGTTCGAAAAGCGCCGGATCCTGGATAATCCCGTACTTGATGACTTCCGCGAGACCCGCGGCAAGCTCCCTGTGTGGCAGTGTCCTAAGGACAGCGACGTCGATGAGAACCAGCTTTGGCTGGTAAAAGGCGCCGATCAAATTCTT
>DASYUV010000161.1:0-7921 GCA_036000865.1 Binatia bacterium
TTTATTGGGCGTTGGTCGCCCGGGTTCCTTCCACTTCGAGGTAAAGAGGTAAAGTAGATGCGAGTCTTACTCGTCGAAGATAACGAAGACGACGCTTTACTGATTCGAGAAACGTTGTCTGAGACGACGATAGAGATCGAGTGCGCCGAGCGGCTGTCGACGGCGCTGGAACAGCTGGCCACAGGAAGCTTCGACGCGGTTCTGTTGGACCTTTCTTTGCCGGACGCCCACGGATTGGAAACCCTTGGGCGGATGCGGCGCGACGGTCCGAGCGTACCGATCGTCGTGCTGTCGGGCCTCAATAGTGAGGAGGTCGCGGTCAAAGCCGTCGAAGAGGGAGCGCAAGACTATCTTATCAAAGGACAAACGGATGGCGCTCTGCTCACGCGCGCTCTGCGCTATGCGATCCAACGGCACAGGGCCGAGGAGAATTTGAAAGAGCGCAACCGAGAGCTGCTGGTTCTAAGAAGAATCAGCGAGAATATCTTGGGAGCTTTGAATCTCAAGTTGGTTCTTGAGCAGATCCTGGAGCAGGCCATGCTCAGCGGCTCTTTCGATCTCGGCAATATTCGTTTGCTCGACGCAAGCGGGGAAATGCTCGAAGTGGCGACCAGTCGAGGTTATCGAGACCCGGAAAACGCCTTGCGCCACCGCGCGCTTTCCCGGACGACGGCAAGCGCGAAGTCAAGTTTCGGAGATCGCCTTTTTAAAGAGCCTTGCATCACAGAACAGGTGCAACAAGGCAGTGGTAATAGGACGTTAAAAATGGAGGGCGTGGAATCATTTATCATGGTGCCCGTTCGCGCGGGTGGTGAGGTACTAGGGATTTTTCAGCTCGCGAGCCGGACGCCGCGTAAATTCAAGCCTGAGGAAGTCAATCTCCTTGAGACCATTGGCAACCAGGTGGGCGTCGCGGTCCAGAAAGCCCAGCTCTATGAGGAGACCAGAGACCAGGCAATTGAGCTGAAGAAGGCCAATAAGGGAAAGGATGAATTTCTCAGCGTCATGTCGCACGAGTTAAGAACACCGCTCAATGTGATCGCCGGTTATGCGGAGATGACGAAGCGGGGAATTTTCGGGGAGATCAATGCGGAGCAGCAGAATGCCCTCGGAAAGATCCTCGGCCACTCAAAGGATCTATTGGGAATGATAGGCGGTATCCTGCAGGCGACCAAGATCGAGGCTGAGGCGGTTAAAGTGGCGAAGGAAGAGGTCGCACTCGGCGAGCTACTGAACGAGATCAAATCGACCTACGCTGGCTCTTTAGATAAGGACCTTACTCTCCGATGGAACTACCCCTCTGAGCTTCCCTCCGTGGCGACCGACGGTGAGAAGCTCAAACATATCCTACAAAATCTCATCAATAACGCGATCAAATTCACCGACCAGGGCAGCATCACCATCTATTGCGGTTACTTCACCGATAGCGGGAAGGTTGCGTTCAAGGTCGCGGACACAGGGATCGGAATTTCCGAAGAGCAACTCCCCTTTATCTTCGAGAAATTCCACCAAGTGGACAGCTCGGCGACCAGGACTTATGGCGGCGTCGGGCTGGGCCTTTTTATTGTGAAGAAATTTACTGAAAGGCTCGGTGGCGAGCTTAGCGTAAGCAGTGAGCTCGGCAAGGGTTCCACCTTTACGGTGACTCTGCCGATCGCATTGTAGCTTGCTGTGATCATTCCAGCTCACCGGCGCGTAAGACGATGGAAGAATCCTTTATTAAGCGTTGTTCGCCCGGGTTCCTTCCACTTCTAGGTAAAGAGGCAAAGTAGATGCGAGTCTTACTCGTCGAAGACAACGAAGACGACGCCCTATTAATTCGGGAAACGCTGTCTGAGACGACTTTGGAAATCAAGTGCGCCGGGAGGCTTTCCACGGCATTGGAACAGCTGGCAACAGGGAGGTTCGATGCGATCTTGCTAGACCTCTCGCTTCCGGACGCGCAAGGCCTGAATACCATCGGCCGTGTGCACGGCCAAGCTCCCGGCGTTCCAATAGTCGTTCTGACCGGTCTCAACGATGAGGAAGCGGCAGTTAAGGCCGTCGAGCAGGGAGCCCAGGATTATCTGATCAAAGGACAAGTGGACGGCCATTTGTTAGCGCGCTCTTTGCGCTATGCGATTCAGCGGCATCGGAGCGAGGAGCGGCTGAAGGAGCGCAACCGGGAGCTGCTGGTGCTCAAAAAAATCAGCGAGACCATTTTAGGTTTTTTGGATTTGCGCTCGGTTACCGAGAGCATTTTAGAGGAGGCGATGCTGAGCGGTTCGTTCGATCTTGGCAATATCCGATTGCTGGACCGTAGCGGTGAGACCCTTGAAGTTGCGGCCAACCGAGGCTATCGAGATCCACAAAATGCTCTGGGCCATCGCGGGCTTAGCCGGACGATGGTAGGCCGGCAATCATATTTTGGCGACCGCATTTTCAACGAGTCCTGTATCGAAGAGCATGTGCAAGAATCCGGACGATTCAGGACGCTGAAAACGGAGGGCGTTGAATCGTTTATCAACGTTCCCGTTCGAGCGAGTGGTGACATGTTGGGAATTATTCAACTGGCAAGCCGCTCGCCCCGCCAATTTAGACCTGAAGAAGTAAATCTTCTCGAGACGATCGGCAACCAAATGGGTGTCGCGCTGCAGAAGGCCAAACTCCATGAAGAAACGAGAAGGCAGGCCGTGGAACTCGAAAAGGCCAATAAGTTGCAGGCTGACTTCGCCGCGATGATTGCCCATGATTTACGCTCTCCGCTCGTGAACATCATGGGAGTGGTTGACGTCATGATGTTAGGGATGTTCGGCGACGTGACTGAGGAACAAAAAAAATGGCTCCGGCGGCTGCAGGCCAGCAGCCGCGGCCTGGTGGATCTGGTCAGCGACTTTCTCGATGTTTCCAAATTGGAGTCCGGCTATGTCGATGTGAACAGAGAAGTGGTCAGTCTCGCGGAGATGATTGAAAAAAACATCGAAACTTTCCGGCTCCTGGCCCAGGATAAAAAAATTTCGCTCAAAGCAACCCTGGACCCGGCTCTTCCGTCCATTCATGCCGATCCCCGCCGTTTGGATCAGGTGCTAAATAATTTAATCAGTAATGCGATAAAATTCACAGGCGCGGGCGGTCAGGTCGAGGTCGAAGCAGCGGTGACCGACGCAACTACAGTCAACGTGCGGGTCCGAGACAACGGTGAAGGCATCCCGGCCGATGAGATTGGCCAGATTTTTGAAAAGTATCGCCAGGGCGGCAATGTCAAGCACTCAAGTGACAAAGGAACCGGTCTGGGTCTGGTCATCTGTAAGATGATCATTGAAGCTCATGGCGGATGTATCTGGGTCGAGAGCGAAGTAGGAAAGGGCAGTACTTTCTTTTTATCGTTGCCGGTCAACGGCCACAATCGGACCTGTGCTACACCGGCATAACGCCGTGTTTTTTTCTCGGTCGCTCCTCTCTCTTGTGGCGCAAAACTTCCAAAGATTGCACGAGCCGCTTGCGTGTCTCTTGCGGCCGGATCGCCGCCTGAGCGAATTGCTTCGAAAGAGCTTCGAACGGACCATTAAAGCGGTCCTGGTACTCGGCGATTTTTTCCGCGCGGGTTTTGGCCGGATCGGCGGACTGCTCGATCTCGCGCCTGTATAAAACATTGACCGCGCCGCCGCCACCCATCACCGCCAGCTCGACTCCGGGCCAAACGAGCAGTTGATCGGCGCCCATTTCGCGCGTGCAAAGCGCCTGCTTGGCGCCACCGTAACCTTTTCTCAGCACGATGGTAATCTTGGGCACGGTCGCTTCGGCGTAGGCGTAAAGCATTTTCGCGCCGTGGCGGATGATACCTTTCTCTTCTTGCTGCTTGCCGGGGAAAAAACCGGGGACGTCCATCAACGTGATGATCGGGATATTGAACGCGTCGCAAAAACGGATGAAGCGCGCCGCTTTGTCCGACGCGTCGACGTCTAGACTGCCGGCGAGAAACATCGGCTGATTGGCGACGAAGCCAACCGGATAACCGTCGAGGCGGCCGAAGCCGATTACTAAGTTGCGCGCGAATTTCGCTTTGAGCTCGAGGAAGTCGCCGCCGTCGACGATCGCTTTGATGACCTGAAGGATGTTATAGGCGCGCTTGGTGTCTTCCGGCACGATCTTTTCGAGCGAGTCGACAGGGCGCGCCGAATCTTCGACGGGTTCTTTGCGCGGCGGCGGACATTCGTAGTTCGGCGGCAAGAAGCTCATCAGGCGTCGAATCATCGCGAGACATTCTTCATCGTTCTTGGCGACCAAATCGGTCACGCCCGATACTTCCGAATGAATTTTTGCGCCGCCAAGCTCCTCCATCGTCACCGTCTCGCCGAGGACTTCCTTGATGACTGCCGGCCCGGTGATGAACATTTGGCTCGTGTTCTGTACCTGGAGTATGAAGTCGGTGAGCGCGGGCGAATAAGAGCCGACGCCGATACAGGGTCCCATGATTGCTGAAATCTGCGGGATGCAGCCGGACGCAATGCTGTTTTCAAAAAAAATCTTGCCGATGGCCGAGGTGACCGAAAGGCCCTCTTGAATGCGCGCGCCGGCGGAGTCGTTCAAGCCGATGACCGGAACGCCGAGCTTGCGCGCGGTCTGGATTACATAGGCGATTTTCTCCGCGTGGGCGCTGCCGACGCTGCCGGCAAGAACGGCGCGGTCTTGCGAATAAACGTAGACCGGCCTGCCGTCGATTTTGCCGAAGCCCGTGACGACGCCGTCGGACGGCAGCCGCTTCTCCGCCATGCCGAAGTCGGTGCATTGGGTTTCCGCGAGCATAAACTCTTCGACAAAGCTGCCAGGATCGAGCAGTTGGTCGATGCGCTCGCGAGCGGTGAGTTTGCCTTCAGCGTGCTGGTTGGCAGCCACTTTGGGGTCGGCATCGCGAGCGACATTTTCGAGTGCCGCAAGCTTCTTTTCCAGGTCCGCTCTCGACTGCGCCATACCTTCGCTCGCTTATCCGCCGACGATTCCCATGCCTTGAAGCACGGACAGCATCACGGCTGCAGCAATGACGGAACCGATCTGCCCGCCGGCGTTAGCGCTCATCGCATGCATCAGCAAGTAACTCTTCTTGTTGTATTTCTGCCCTTCCACTTGGACGACGCGCGCGGACATCGGAAACGCAGAAATCCCAGCCGCGCCAATCAGCGGATTGATCTTGCCGCCGGTCAGAAAGCACATGAGTTTGCCGAACAAGACTCCGACCGCGGTGTCGAGGCAGATCGCGATAAAACCGAGAGCCAATACCAACAACGTCTGGCGGAGCAGAAACTTGTCTGCTTCCATGGTCGCGCCGATGCAAAGCCCCAGAAGCAGCGTCACCATGTTGGCGATCTCATTTTCAGACGCACTTTTTAAACGATCGACGACGCCGCTTTCCTTCATCAAATTCCCGAGCATCACTGTGCCGATCAGCGGCGCGCCTTTGGGAGCGAGAATCGAAGCGAATATCGTCACGACGATCGGGAACACAATCTTTGTCGTTTTCGATACGGGCTGTCTGATAGCGCCCATGACGATTGTTCTTTCCTTTTGGGTGGTGAGAGCGCGCATGATCGGCGGCTGGATCAGCGGCACCAACGACATGTACGAATACGCCGCCACCGACACTGCGCCGAGCATATGAGGAGCGAACTTTGAGCTCACATAAATGGCCGTCGGCCCGTCACAGGCGCCGATAATCGCCACCGCGACGGCATCCAGCTTGTCGAAGCCGACCGCGAGAGCAAGCAGGAGCGTGAGAAAGATGCCAAATTGCCCGGCCGCGCCCAATAAAATAATCTTCGGATTCTCCAACAGGGGCTGAAAATCGGTCATAGCGCCGATGCCAATAAAGATCAGCAGGGGAAACACTTCGGTAAGGACTCCGACATCGTAGAAGAAACGCAAAAAGCCATCCTTGCCCATCATCTCGGCCAAGGGAATATTCACCAGAATGGCGCCGAAACCAATCGGCACTAAGAGTAGCGGCTCATAGCCTTTTTTGATGCCGAGATAGAGGAGCACCGAGCCGATCACGATCATGATCACATGTTCCGGGCGGAGACTCAAAACTCCGAGGAAAAGGCCTTGCAGGCCGGAAACGAGCGCAGACTCCATGAGATAAAGTTAGCCTTTCTTGGCTGCCGATTCTTCGGTTTGGTAAGGGAAGATTTTTTTGAGCAGCAGGATGAGCAGGCTCAAGATCCACAGCACCAGCATCGTGCCGGTCATGCCGATCAGCGCCAACGTCCAGCCAAACGTCCAGCTATCCATTGGTTCGTTCTCCTAAAAAATAATGCCGTGAGCTTGGCTTCGAGGTTTACTCGATGACGGCGAGCGCTTGCTCCGCTTCGACAGCTTGGCCTGCTGCGACTTTTACCTCTTTCACCGTTCCAGTTACCGGCGCAACGATGGGAATCTCCATCTTCATTGCTTCCATGACAATCATGACTTCGTCCTCGTCGACATGATCTCCAACATTTTTTTCGATCTTCAAGATCTTACCTACCATAGGTGCTTCGACGGTTGTGGCCAAGGCAACTCTCCTTTTTTGGTTTGCGTGAAAAATCAGTTTCGGGCGGCGCTATTCTCGCGACGGGCGTCTTCGCTGCGTTAAGGTGCCATTAAGTAGACTTTCCAGTTAGTTGTCAATGATCTGGGCAAATTTGATCTTGCGTCCCGATGTCGGTAGACGCGGCGCGCTGCAGTATCTAACCGCCCGACTTATCTTGCTTTCATCAATGTTATAAGATATGAATTCTGCATAGCTTTTTCGGAGGAAGACAATGGCCAAGCCGGCGACTCAAGTTGAAAATGTAATGGATAACATCCCGTACTACGACAAATGGCAACTCGGCGAAGGGATTCCCATCATCAAGACTTTTTTCGTCCAGGACTTGAAAAAGGTTGATCTAAAACCGTGGGACCGAACCGGAGGCAATGGCGCATTCATCAATATGGAGGGGGCCGAGGGAGCCACCGGCGCCTATGTAAGCGAGATCCCGGCGGGTAAGAAACTCAATCCCCAGAGACATCTTTACGAAGACTTAAATTTTGTTCTCAAAGGACGGGGCGGAACAACGATATCGAACGATAAGGGCGCAAAGCAAACTTTTGAATGGCAGGAGGGCAGCCTTTTCGCGCTGCCGCTCAATTGCTTTTATCAGCATTTCAACGGTTCGGGCAGCGAGCCGGCGCGGTTCTTTTCGGTCAACAGCATGCCGATCGTTTTTAACTTGTTTCACGATGCTGATTTTGTTTTCAACACGCCGCGCGATTTCACCGATCGCTTCGACGGCGACCCGGAATACTTCAGCGGCAAAGGCAAAGCTTATCCCGGCCGAGTTTGGGATACTAATTTCATCGCGGACGCGCGCAACTTTGCGTTGGAAGATTGGGTAGAGCGCGGCGGCGGGGGAAAGAACGTGATGTTGGAGATGGCCAATGGCTCGATGGCCGCGCATATCTCGGAATTCCCCATTGGCACGTACAAGAAAGCCCACCGCCATGGTCCAGGCTTCAACGTCATCATAATCAAAGGCAAAGGCTTCTCGATGTTTTGGAGACAGGGAGAGCAGCCCAAACGCTATGATTGGCAGGACGGCAGCGTTTTTACCCCACCGGCGATGATGTGGCACCAGCACTTTAACACGGGTGCTACAGGGGCGCGTTATCTGCCGCCGCGTTTGGGCGGGATCAAATACAGTCTGGGCGAGGGCTTTGGTGATATCACCAAAGTTGACAAAGACGTTAAGGCGGGCGGCAATCAGATCGAGTATTTCGATGAGGACCCGAATATCCGCAAGATGTTTGAAGAGGAACTCGCCAAGTCGGGAACCTACAGCCGGATGAATCCGGATTTTTATAAAAAACCGGCATAGAGCAAATTAGTTTCCAGTCATCGAAAGCCCGGCGCGGGATATATCTCGCC
>DASYUV010000162.1:0-20443 GCA_036000865.1 Binatia bacterium
ACTGTTTATGGAAATGAATAACCCTCCCCTTACTGGAAAATGCGCCGTTTGCGGCAAAACACTCGCCATGATCGGCTAATTGCTGCGCCTCGACGCCCTCAACCGCTAGATTTGTTTCCTTCGTGAGAAATGCGGGCTAGCGCCCAGGCGCCGTTATCGTCGAAGATGGCTTCTTTGAAAAGCGTGTCGTAGAAGACTTCGATCATCTCGCCATTGCCGCGTATCTTTGCGACCCTGAGAGATGTCCAGATATCCGCCCAGGGTATCAGCTTCATTCGAATGTGGTTGCCTATTAAGTGGGGAGTGTCGTTGGGCGTGTCTGATCGCTCGCCGGCGCTTGTACTCATTGAATCCTGATCGGTTCCACCATGACCATTGTTGCTGTATCGCGTCAATCTGCCTCTCATCGAAGTGTAAGTGTTCTGAACAAATCGCGGATGATACGATCTGAGCCACACGTTGCAACAGCAATCGAGATGCCACGAGTCACAAATTGTGCAGAATCGATTACTTAAGTTGTTTCACATTCGGCGATGCAAAAGAATTTTGTAAACCGATCTAACAGATATTTCCCGAGATGAAAGCGCTAATCAAATTGTCTTTTGAAATTTCATTGTGCCTGATTACTTAGAACGGCTTTACCAAGTAAAATCTCGTCATCTGGAAAACGTTAAATGATTTAACACTGTGTACAAAAAGATCAGCGCGCGTGGTCGTTCATCAAAGCTAAGATATTTCGATCGAAGATCGCCATTTTGTAGAAAACCGGTCAGCTCTATGGTAGCTTTCAAGCATTCGCCGGGATGCGTTATAAAATTCGGTCGATTGGAGAGGTGACCGAGCGGTTGAAGGTGCACGACTGGAAATCGTGTGTACCCCTAATAAGGGTACCGGGGGTTCGAATCCCCCCCTCTCCGCCAGCAAGAAGGGCGAGTGCTGGGGGCTCAATGAAGCCAGAGTCGGTTAATAATCTTCAGTCGTCGTGACCCAGTACTCAGCACTCAAAGGGTAGGATGTCGATTGCTGATAGTTAGGTCCTGTGCAAGGCGGCACCGTGAACTCCGTCAGATCCGGAAGGAAGCAGCGGTAACGGATCACCCCTGTGCCACAGGGTAACCTGGCTGTCAGCAATGGGCATCCCGCAAAGAGTGACGAAGCACGGAAAAAGGAATGAGGAGCTAAACATTCATTCCTCTAGGGCGTTATGTCTTATCTGGTAATCGCACGGAAATGGCGGCCACAACGGTTCGAGGATATTGCCGGGCAGGAGCATATTTCACGAACATTGCAAAACGCCCTCCGGACCAAACGTATCGCGCACGCCTATCTTTTTACTGGAGTGCGCGGAGTCGGCAAAACAACGGCCGCTCGCATTCTAGCCAAGGCGTTGAACTGTGACGACGGGCCCACGGCGACTCCGTGCAACAAATGTAGCCATTGCGAAGAAATTGCTCAGGGAAACTCGATCGACGTTCTCGAAATTGACGGCGCGTCGAATCGCGGCATCGATGAAGTTCGGCAGATCATTGAGAATGTCCGCTATCAACCGGCAAACTGCCGGTTTAAGATCTATATCATCGACGAAGTTCATCAGGTTACCAAGGATGCCTTCAATGCGCTCTTGAAAACATTGGAGGAGCCGCCGCCGTCAGTAAAGTTTATCCTCGCGACCACGGAACCGCATCGCTTGCCGGATACCATTCTTTCACGTTGCCAACGTTACGACTTCCGCCGGATTAGTCTTCGCGAAATCGTGCAGCGCCTGGTCACCATCGCCAATAGCGAAGGACTCGATATAACCGAAGGCGCGCTGGTCTTACTTGCGCGGGAAGCCGACGGCAGCATGCGCGACGCGCAGTCTTTGCTGGAGCAAGTGCTTGCGTTTGCCCAACCGACGGACGGCACGGACAAGTCGGCGTGTGTCGATGAATCGCTGCTGCAGGAGATTCTCGGCCTGGCTGAGCGACGTATTCTCTATCAACTTTCGGCGGCCGTCCTCGGAGGCGATGCCCAGCGATGCGTGGAGCTGGTGGCTACGGTCGTGAATCAAGGACGCGATCCCAATCGTTTTTCGCGCGATCTCGTCGAGCATTTTAGAAACCTTCTAGTGGTGCGTTTGGCACAAGATAGCGTAACGTCGGCAACGGGCAAAGATCTCTCGATGATTGGCAATGCGCCTCTGCTGGATCTTCCCGACCAGGAGATCGTCGACTTGCGCGAGCAAGCGCAGCATGTCTCGGTCGAGATGCTGCTCGACTATTTCGATTTCATGGCTGACGGCGACGAAGAAGTCGGTCGCTCGGCCATGCCGCGCTTTGCCCTGGAATCGGTATTGGTTCGACTAGCGACTTTGCCAAAAGCGTTGCCGGTGGCGGAACTGATCGAACGGTTGGAGCGCCTGGAAGGGAAGTCTATGGCGCGTGTTGCCGACGAATCAACGACGCGCGTGAAAGAACGGCTGGCGCCGTCAGCTGAGCCTCCGTCCTTGTCATCGCCGAACGAAGGCTCGACGCGTAGCGGCGAATCTCAGGTTTGGCAGGAATTCGTGGCGTTCGTCAGCAAGGAACAAAAATTTTTGGCATCGCACCTGGCTTCAGGATCGGCGCTAACTTTACCACCCGGTCAGCTACGAATCGGCGTGTCAGAGCGTCACCACCTGGCTTTTTTACAAGATAGCGATAACCTCGCAACGCTCAAAGAACTGGCCAAGCGGTTCTTCGCCCAGGATGTCGCGCTGCAGATCGCGAGCGTGGGTTCAGATAGCGCGCCAAGGTCACCCGAGATGATTATGCCTGGGCCGATGAACGCAGCCGAAGAACGGAGCCCAATGGTCAAAGAGGCGTTACGCATCTTCGGCGGTTCGATTCGTAACATGCGCAGGGATAATGGCTAGTGTCTCATGCTTCGGCCAAGCCGAGCCCAGTAGGGGTTAATCAGTAGGAGGTAAGGAAATGGCAAGCATAGGCGGAATGGGCAATTTACTAAAGCAAGCCCAAGAAATGCAGGCACGGATGGCGAAAATCCAGGAAGAGCTGGGCCAAAAGACCGTAGAGGGCTCTGCGGGGGGCGGGATGGTGCAGGTGACAGTGAATGGCCAGTTCAATCTCGTGGCCGTCAAGATCGAGCCGTCAGTGATCAACGGCAGCGAAAAGGAGATGTTGGAAGATCTTATCCTCGCTGCGGTGAACGACGGTACACGCAAGGCGCGCGAGCTGGTGTCCACGGAAATGAGCAAACTCACCGGCGGCTTCAAAATTCCCGGTTTGATGCCGTGATGAAGCCTGTGGAATTGAAGCGCAAAGCATCGACCGCTGACCGGAGTCGGCAATGACTTTTGCGATCCGTAATGGCCAATTTGGCAAGGTGGTGTCATGAGCACGTATCCGGCGCCTCTCGCTCGATTGGTGCAAGAATTATCCAAACTTCCGGGTATCGGCGAAAAAACCGCGGCGCGCTTGGCTTTTCACATGTTGAAGAGCAGCAAGGATGACGTTTCAAGTCTCGCCGATAGTATCGCCAAACTGAGACAAGAAATCGGACTGTGCCGCCGCTGTTTTGGTTTTAGCGAAGTCAATCCGGACGAAGATGGCGCGCTCTGCGAGATTTGCCGCAACCCCAAGCGCGCAGAAGAGACAATCTGTGTCGTCGAGGAACCCTCCGACCTGATCGCAGTGGAGAAATCACAAGAGTATCGAGGTCTGTACCATGTATTGCATGGAACCATTTCACCACTCGACGGAGTCGGTCCTGACGCGCTCCGAATCAAAGAACTGCTCGAACGTTTGCGCAACGGTGTGGTGCGTGAAGTCATCGTTGCGACCAATCCGACAATGGACGGCGAAGCTACGGCCCTCTATCTTTCCAAGGTCATCAAACCTTTAGGCGTCTCGGTGACTCGTATCGCACGAGGTCTGCCGATGGGCGGAGACCTCGAGTACATCGACGCGGTGACTTTGGGAAAAGCGCTGGAAGGGCGTCGGGAAATCTGACTCCGTCCTTTCCCGATATCGCGTTCTCCCCGCTGCTCTACCGCTTTTCTGATGTCATCAGAAGATTTTTCTGAGCGTATTGATCAAGAGCCAGCAGAACATGGCGATGGCGGCCGATGCCGGGATCGTTAGAATCCACGCCCAGACGATCCGGCCGGCAACGTTCCAGCGAACAGAACGAATCCGTCTAAGCGAACCCACTCCGACAATCGCACCGGTGATCGTGTGTGTTGTTGACACCGGAACCCCCATGTGAGCTGCACTGAATAGCGTAATAGCCCCCGCCGCTTCCGCGGCGAATCCTCCCATGGGCTGCAACCGAGTGATTCTCGATCCCATGGTGTGAATAATGCGCCACCCGCCGGATAATGTGCCTAAGCCAATGGCTGCGTGGGCGAGCAGAACTATCCAAAAGGGAATAAAGAGGTTTCCTATTGCGTCGCTAACTAGGTAACGATATTCGGGAACAGTGAACAGCGCGCCGGCGATGATGCCCATAGTTTTTTGCGCATCATTGGTGCCGTGACCGAGGCTGTAGGCGGCGGCAGAAATAAGCTGCCCGCGTCGAAAAAGATGGTCGACGCTGGATGGCGTGGAATGCTTGAAGAGATGGAGTATCGCCACCAGATTCAACATTCCCAGCACCATCCCGAGCACAGGCGCCAGGACGATGAATATCAGCGTAGTCAACCACCCCGCCGGAATGATGATCCCCAAGCCGCCCTTGGCGATGCCGGCGCCCGCATAGGCGCCGATGAGCGCGTGAGAAGAACTGGTCGGTAAACCGACGGACCAAGTAATGAGATCCCAGGCGATCGCACCGATGAGTCCCGCGAGGATCACATAGGAGTCGACCTGCTGTACGTCGAGAAGTCCACTACCGATAGTTTTGGCAACTGCGGTTCCGAAAGTAAACGCCGCAATAAAGTTCCAAAAGGCCGCCCATGCCACGCCCTGAAGCGGTGTCAAGACCCGCGTGGATACCACAGTCGCAATCGAATTCGCCGCATCGTGAAAACCGTTAACATAATCGAAAACAAGCGCAATCGCGACAATTAGAATCGTCAAAACCAGAACCGGGTCAGCCATTTTTGATGACCACCCGCTGGAGCACATCGGCGACGTCTTCCATGCGATCGGTGGTTTCCTCGAGCATCTCGTAGATCTCTTTCCAGCGAATCAAGTTGAACAAGTCGTCCTTGTGGTTGACGATATCCACGAGCGCTTCACGCAAGAGAAGATCGCCGTTGTTCTCGATCGTATTGATTTCCTTTATGTGCTCGGTCACCAGACGAAAATTCTTCTTTTCTCGCAGGTTGGGCATAGCCATTTGGAGCTCGCTGGCGCCGCTGCGGATCAGATGAGCCATCTGCCGTGCCGTCTCGGTCGGCGCTTCGATGCGAAAAATGAGCATCCGTACAGCGGTCGCTTCGATCTTGTCCACGGTGTCGTCCAGGGCGGAGATGAGTCGCTCGACGTCCTCGCTGTCTAGCGGGATAATCAGCGTGTGCATCAAAAGGTCCATCACTTCATGAACGATAAAATCGCCGCGATGCTCCAATTCGGTGATGCGGGCAACTTTGCTTTCCACGCGCTCGTAATGATCGAACAGATCTTGTAGCGCTTCGGCGGCTTCGAGTAAGTTGGCGGTGGCTTTCTCGAACCATTCGTAGAATTTCGTTTCCGCTGGCAAGAACTGAAATTTCACTGTGATTGCTCCAAACTGTAAATATTGGTGGAAATTAAGAATTAGAAAAACGAGACGCGACGGAATTTAGCACGCGTCAGGCGCGGCTTCAACCGCTCCCTGGTGGAATCAGGAAAGGAGTGCTTTGACCCGGCCGGCAATGTCGTCGCGCACTTGGCGAAAAATGGCCAGGATCTGCTGTTCGTCTCCGACCGCCAGTGCGGGATCGGCGAGCGACCAGTGAATGCGTTCGACCCGGTTTTCCAGCACCGGGCATTGTTCGTCGACATCGCCGCACAGGGTGACAATCTGATCGAGGGTATCGAGGGGAATACTTTCCAATCCTTTTGAGCGTTGCTTCGTGATATCGATGCCGGCTTCTTGCATCACCTGCACGGCGTACGGATGAATTTCTTTCGGCGCGGTACCGGCGCTGAAAATTCGATAATGGTTGGCAGCCAACTGACGCGCGAAGCCCTCGGCCATCTGGCTGCGGCAGGAGTTTCCGGTGCATAGAAACAAGATTGTCTTTTGGCTTGCCTCGGCCGGAACCCTGGGGAGTCGAACGCGGACCGTCGTCCCATTATTCAACTGGCTTTCAAATTTTAACTCGGCCTTGTGTGCCTGAGCGATATGCTTGACGATGGCCAGCCCTAAGCCCGTGCCGCCGAGATCGCGCGAGCGCGCCTTGTCGACGCGGTAAAAGCGCTCGGTCAATCGGGGCAAATCTTTTTCCGGAATGCCCGGTCCGGTATCGCTCACGGCGATCTCAATATGAGAGGGGCCACCGTTCTGCAGTGGAGCGTGGACGGCAGTCAGCGTCACTTGGCCGCCGGCCGGCGCGTATTTGATGGCATTGTCGACAAGATTGATAAACAGCTGTTGCAGGCGGTCGAGATCGCCGATGAGTTTAGGTAGGTCCGGGGGAACACTGGAGGTAAGCTTGATTTTCTTTCTATTGGCTTGATCCCAAAACACTTCCAGGACGCGCTGAATCAATTGGCCAGCGTCAATCGGTTGAAGCGAGAGTTGTATCTTGCCGGACTCTAGATCCGATAAGGTTAACAAATCTTCAGTCAAGCGGCTGAGCCGCTCGGCGTGGCGATCGATGATCGAAAGAAATTGACGGCCGTCTCCCGGATTGGATGGGGGTGTATGGAGCAACGTTTCTACATAGCCGCGTATCGCGGTTAACGGGGTGCGAAGCTCGTGAGAGACGTTGGCCACGAAATCGGACCGCATGGTTTCAAAACGTTTGATGTCGGTGATGTCATGAAAAACTAAAATGGAGCCCAGAGAACTGCCCTGGTTGTCTTTCAGACTTACGGCGTTCACTCGAAACCAACGCTCGTTGTCGAGTTCCACTTCTTTTGAGTATTTTTGATTGACAAAATCGAATCTGAGCACTTCCTCGAGTATTTTGTGAATTTCCGGATGGCGAGAAATTTCAAGCACCGAGGCGCCATGAATGTCTTGTTGCTCTGGCACGTAAAACATCGCCTTCGCTCTGTCGTTGATCACGAGCACTTGGCCCTTTGGATCCAACACCAGCACACCCTCGATCATGCAACGCAGAATCGAATCGGCCTTTTCCTTTTCATCGATGATTTGTCGCAGATTCTGGCGGATCCTGGTGCTCATGTGGTTGAGATGCTGTTCGAGCAGGGCAATTTCATCCCCTCCCCGGTTCGGGAAAAAATTCTGCGGATAGGAGCCCCGAGCCACTTGCGTCGAGAACTGCACCAGGCGGCGAAAACGCCGGCTCAGATATTGAGAGAACAGCCACGCCAATATCAACCCGGCGGCTGAGGCGAGCGCCAGTCCGGCAACCAGCGTACGCCGCCACGCGAATATCACGCTCTCGACATCCTTGAGCGGCGTGGCCACCCGCACGATTCGTTCTTTGCCGGCACCGGATTGATAGAAAGCGCGATAGAACATTTCGTAGTGAACCGTCGTGCTATAGCGCAGCGCCGTGCCCGAGCCCTGACGCAGCGCTTCGACGACTTCGGGCCGGCCGGCGTGGTTCTCCATTTTTGCCGAAGCCTCGGAGGAGTCACCGAGAACGGTGCCGTCGCGGGCGATGACGGTGATTCGTGAGCCGAGCTCGCCCGCGAGCTGGCCGCAGACATTGTCCAATGCCTCGCCGACCACATCGAATGGAACGACCCGCCCAAGGAGGTGGGCCTCTTGCTCCATGCGCGCGCTCAGGGATTGGATGTAAAACTCGCGCAGCGTCGTGCTGGAGGTGTAGTACAGGCTCGCGAAGAGGGTGGCGATGACGGCGAGGTAGGAAAGAAAAACCTTTGCGACGAGGCTATTGCTCCAGAGCCTTCTCATCGAACTTATAGCCGACTCCTCGAAGGGTCAGGATCCATCTGGGATGACTATCGTCCTTTTCGATGGCTTTGCGCAAGCGGCGGATGTGAACGTCGACGGTGCGGGGGGTCACGAAAGTCTCGCCGCCCCAGACGCGATCGAGGAGTTGGTCGCGGCTGAGCACCCGGTTGGGATTTTGAACCAAAAAGCGCAGAAGCTCGAATTCTTTGAGCGTCAGTTTGATATTTTTTCCGCGCGCGAAAACTTCGTAGGTAGTGAAATCAATCTTTAGCCCGCCTCTGTCATAGGCTGGTAGTGGTTCTGTCTCGGCGGCGCTGGCGGCGCGCCTGAGGATGGCTCGAACTCGGGCGACTAACTCTCTGGGGCTGAACGGCTTTGTCAAATAATCGTCAGCGCCCATCTCAAGACCGAGGACTCGATCGGTCTCGCCCGCTTTGGCGGTGAGCATGAGAATCGGCAGCTTTGCGGTGTCACTGCGGTCCCTTAGAATCCGGCAAAGCTCGATACCGGACAAGCCCGGCAACATCAAATCCAATATGAGAAGGTTGGGTTTATCGCGGTGCACGATCTTCAGCGCCTGTTCACCGTCCTCAGCTTCGAGGACTTTAAAATGCTCTTGGGCCAGATTGTACTGGACGAGCTTCCGAATGTCGGGCTCGTCTTCAACCACCAGAATCTTTTGTCCACTGTTGATCATACACTAAACCGAAGGCGGCAGATCTTTCATATGGCGAATGCTTTTGCCCTTAACCATAAAAATGACCATTTCGGCAATGTTGGTCGCGTGGTCGGCGATCCGTTCCAAGTACTTCGACACGGAAGCAATTTTCGTGGCCCGGCTAATCGTTTGGGTGTTTTCCAGCATGAACGTCAAGGTTTCCCGAAAAATCTGCGCGTTTAACTGGTCGACCTCGTCGTCGTCCTTGCAAACCTTCAGAGCCAGCTCGGTATCCTCCCGCACAAACGCATCCAGGCTTTCGCGAATCATTCGCTGAGAGATACGCGCCATTCTCGGGATGTCGATGTAGGGTTTGAGTTGGGGTTCCTGATTGAGTTCCAGCGCCCGTTCGCAGATGTTGACCGCCATGTCGCCGATCCGTTCTAGGTCCGTGGTAATCTTGAGTCCCGTGGTAATAAAACGCAGATCCCGTCCGGCGGGTTGATGGAGTGCCAATAGCTTAATGCAGAGGTCGTCGATGTCGACATCGAGCCGGTTGACTTCGTGGTCGCGCTCGATGATGATTTGCGCCAGTTCGGAATCGCGGTCGACTAAAGTTTTTACCGCTTTCTGGATCTGGTCCTCAACGAGGCCGCCCATGTAAAGAATCTCCTCGCGGAGTTTTTTCAACTGTTCTTCGTATCGCTTATCGGTATGTTGACTCTCCATGGGCTCCTCCTTATCCAAAGCGGCCAGTGATGTAATCTTCCGTCTGCCGCTTTTCCGGGGCAGTAAACAGTTTTCCGGTCTCGCCGACTTCGATCAATTCGCCCAGATAGAAGAACGCCGTTCGATCGGCACAGCGGGCTGCTTGTTGCATGTTGTGAGTCACGATGACGATTGTGAACGTGTCCTTCAACTCATGAATCAGTTCTTCGATTTTCGCCGTGGAAATCGGATCTAAAGCCGAACAGGGCTCATCCATAAGGAGCACTTCAGGTTCCACTGCCAGAGCCCGCGCAATGCACAGACGTTGTTGTTGGCCGCCGGACAGATCAGTGGCGCTCTTGTTGAGATTGTCTTTGACCTCGTCCCACAAGGCGGCGCGACGCAAGCTTTTCTCGGCCACCTCGTCGAGAAGACTACGATTACTTATTCCGACGATGCGCAAACCGTAAACTACGTTCTCATAAATGCTCTTGGGAAAGGGATTCCATTTTTGGAAGATCATTCCCACTCGACGGCGCAGACTGATTACATCCGTCGATGGATCATAGATATCCTTACTGTCGAGCTTGATGCTGCCGGTTAGGCGGGTGTTCAACACCAGATCGTTCATCCGATTAAGGCAGCGCAAGAGCGTTGTCTTGCCGCAGCCGGAAGGACCGATAAAGGCCGTCGCCTTTTTTTCCGGGATTTCAACGTTGATCGATTTAAGCGCGTGATTCGATCCGTAGTAAAAGTCGACATTTTCGACTTCGATGATCGATCTTTCTTCTTGCAATTGCGCCGCAGTAGCTTGAGCGGATGGTTTCACTGATAAGGGGCTCGACGTTTCGGGCACGTCAATCTTAAGTTGCAAGTTCATCATACCTCCGAGGGGTTCGGTATTCCAGCCGTTCGTTCTGATCGCTACCATTTGATTCTCTTTCTAAAGCGATAACGAAAATAGATCGCGATACCGTTCATGAGCAAAGTCATGACCATCAGGATCAGACCCGTGGCCGCCGCGTTCAAATGAAATTCTTGTTGCGGTCGTGAAACCCAATTGAACATCTGAATCGGCATCACTGAAAACGGCGACCATAGCCAGTCAAAGGACACAAAGGGAAACTCGCCCTTGATCGGCGAGTCAGGCAGGAAGGCGATGAAGGTCAATGCGCCGATAGTGATGAGCGGCGCGGTTTCGCCGATGGCACGAGACAGCGAAATGATCACGCCGGTCAAGATGCCTCCCGTGGAGTAGGGCAAGACATGGTCCCGCGTCGTCTGCCATTTAGTGGCGCCCAGCGCGTACGCTGCTTCGCGCATGCTCGAAGGGACCGCCCGGATGGCCTCGCGGGTAGCGACGATGACGATCGGTAAGATCAACAGAGCTAAAGTCAGGCCGGCCGAAAGGATGCTTTGGCCGAGCCTGAACTGATAGACGAACAAGCCTAGGGCCATCAGGCCATAGACGATGGAAGGAACGCCTGCGAGATTTGCGATGTTAATCTCAATCAGGCCGGTGAACCAATTTTTTGGGGCGTACTCTTCAAGATAAACACCGGCGCCGACGCCCATGGGGATCGCCGTTAATGCCGTTACGATCATGACGAGCGTAGTGCCGACCCAAGCAGAGAGGATCCCCGCTTGCGACGCAAAGCGCGACGGAAATGACGTAAAAAACTGAAAGGAGATTCGCCCCAAGCCGTCGGTTGAAAGATCAAAGAGTAAAGCGGCTAGCGTGATCATCCCAACAAAAGTCGAGATGAGACCGATGACGGCAAAAATCGTATCAAACCTTCTGTTGTCCGACAGTCTTTTTTCTATATTTTCGGGTTCGACCATTCTAGTAAATCTCCCTGTAACGCTTTCTCAGTAGGTAACCGGCGATGTTGAAGACCAGCGTCATACACATGAGCGTCAAACCGGCGGCGAAAATGCTTTGGTAGGCAACACTGCCGTGCGGGAGATCTCCCAGGCTGACTTGAACTATATAGGCAGTAATCGTTGCCGCGCCTTCCATAGGGTTCAGGGTCAAATTCGGCTGGGTGCCAGCGGCGACGGCAACGACCATCGTTTCTCCCACGGCCCTTGAGAAGCCGAGGACATACGCTGAGGCGATGCCGGAAAAGGCGGATGGAATAAGGACGCGGACGGCGGTTTGAAATCGCGTCGCCCCCATCGCGTACGAGCCTTCGCGGATATGCACAGGAACCGCTTTCATGGCATCTTCGCTGAGAGAGCTAACGTACGGAATGATCATAATGCCGATTACAATTCCGGCGCTGAGCATATTAAAACCGGGCAAATCCGGAAGAATTTGCTGCAATAACGGAGTAATGAACAGCAGTGCAAAGTAACCGAATACAACAGTTGGGACCGCGCTTAGGAGCTCTAGTACGGGTTTTAGTATCTCCCTCACCCGAGCGTTAGCGTATTCGCTCAGATAAATCGCAATGGTTGTCCCTAATGGTAAGGCAACCAACAACGCAATACCTGAAGTGACCAACGTTCCGGTCACCAGAGGCATGATACCGTAACGGGGGTTCTCGAACAGAACAGTCCACTGAGTGTCGGTTAGAAAGTCGACGAGGGAAATATTTCGAAAAAAATGCCACGATTCAGCTAATAGAACCCAGACGATGCCGCACGTGATGGCAATGGACGAGGCAGCACATAGAAACATCAAAAATTCGATGAAGCGTTCGCGAACTTTTTGCACAGTCAGACCGACGGGAATCGTTCTTATACGCGCTTGCGCGGCGAGATAACCGGCATCTGCGTGGTTGGTTTCCAACTTGGTTTCCTTTGCTGTGGTGTCGCTAGATTGGCTTCAGGGGACGCCCGGGCATCCCCTGAAGGTTAGTAGGCAAGTTAGTACTTGGCTTCACGTTTGAGAAGGTCGTCGATTTTTATACCGACTTTAGGTTCTCCGCCGAACACCGTTCCGACTTTGCCTTTTTTCACATGCTCCAAGGCGACCGTGTAAGCACTTTGCGGCAGCGCTACGTACTTTACCTGCTTGACCAAGCTGGGCGCGTTTTTCAGATAAAATTCCACGTACTCTCTGACTTCGGGCCGGCTATCGAGACTCTTCTTGCTTATGTAGATGAAGATCGGACGAGAGAGCGGTTGATAGCTGCCGTCTTCGACGGTTTTGGCCGAGGGCAATACGGGACCTTTGCCGCCATCGATGGGGGCCGCTTTCAGTTTCTTCTGATTCTCGATGTAATAGGCGAAACCGAAATAGCCCAAGGCATTGCGGTCGTTGGCGATACCTTGAACGAGCACGTTATCGTCTTCGCTGGCGGTAAAGTCGCCGCGGCTGGATTTGGCCTTGCCGACGATCGCTTCGGTGAAATAATCGAAAGTTCCGGAATCAGCGCCCGGACCAAAGAGCTTCAAGGGGCTATTCGGCCAGTCGGATCGGACTTGGTTCCAGGTCGTTACTTTTCCTTGAGCCGCCGGTTCCCACATTTTCTTCAGGTCTGGTACGGTTAAAGCCTTCACCCAATCATTTTTTGGATTTACCATGACCGTTAACGCGTCATACGCCACCGGCAGCTCGATATATTGAACGCCGGATTGCTTACAGGTTTCCATCTCCTGCTTGAGAATCGGTCGAGACGCGTCGCTAATATCCGTCTCACCGCGGCAGAACTTTTTGAATCCACCACCCGTACCTGCAATACCGACGGTCACTTTAACCGCGCCTTTTTTGGCCTTTTGAAATTCTTCGGAGACCGCTTCTGTGATTGGAAAGACGGTGCTCGAACCGTCGATCTGAATGATCTGCGCCTTGGCTGTCTTCGGTAGTAGTCCCAGTAGGGTAATGGCGGCCAGTGCCACGAGTGTACGTTTCATGATTTTCTCCTTTTGTTTTAACCGATTAACGATCTATTGTTACAAATATATTAAGCCCAGATTAAGGTTTCGTGAACGGCGCTGCACGGACTTCGACAACGGAACTTAGTCTTGCGAAAAATGACTGAAGTCGGTTCCATTTGATCGATTGGATCTGACAATAGGGACGGAGCATGACTGTATTGTTAATGTGCAGTTAAGATACTATTAAGTAGAGCGAATCGTGTGCGCGTTTTAGAGCGTAAAGGCGCTTAACATAAATTTAACAAAACACCTCGGTCGATCGCTAGCCTTAGCCTGGAGTTGTCTGCTAGATATACCCGACTGAAACGGAAATAATTGTAAACGGAGTGACTGTCCATGGCTGGCGGAATGAAAATGTATGGCAAGCACCGCTTTCCGGGACGCTTGTTTATTGTCGAAGGGATCGATGGCTCCGGCAAAAGCACGCAACTTTCACTGCTGCACAAATGGCTGGACTCGGAAGGGTACGTAGTTTACTCGAGCGAGTGGAATTCCTCGCCCTTGGTCCACGATGTCACGAAGCGGGGAAAAAAGAAAAAAATGCTCACCCCGATGACGTTCAGCTTGATCCATGCGACGGATTTCGCTGATCGCACCGAACATCACATCATTCCGCCGTTGAAAGCAGGCGCGGTAGTTTTGGCCGATCGCTATATTTACACCGCCTTTGCTCGCGACGTTGTCCGAGGCGTCAGTCCCAAATGGGTGCGGGAGCTTTACGCATTCGCGGTGAAGCCGACCGTCGCCTTTTATTTTCGCACGCCGCTCGATATCGCTATGAAACGAATTTTAGGCGGCCGTGATGCGATCAAGTATTACGAGGCGGGGATGGACCTGGATCTGAGCGACGACCTGGAGGAAAGTTTTCGACTCTTTCAAGGTCGAATCATTGATCAATATGAAGGAATGATCGATGAGTTCGGTTTGGTCACGATCGACGCCACCCGCTCCATCGAAGATCAGCAAGCCGAGGTGCGCCGCATCGTTTCTGAGGCACTTACCGGTACCAAAAAAACAAAGGTCAGGAGATGGCTCGATTTAACTTCTTTGGCGAAGGGCTCCCGGATATAGATCTCGATGAGCTGAAGGGAAAGCTGATCGTCCTCGAAGGGACCGACGGCGTTGGCCGTTCGACGCATATCGGTTTGCTCAAGCAATGGCTGGAGAACCACGGTCATGCGGTTCTCGACACCGGCATGACTCGTTCGGCATTGGCTGGCAAAAGGCTCAAGCAAGCGAAGGAAGGCCATACGCTGGGCGGCATCACGATGAGCTTATTCTACGCGACGGATTTTGCCGACCGGCTAGAGCAGGAGATTATCCCCGCACTGCGCGCCGGGTTCATTGTCTTGACCGACCGCTATATCTATTCACTCATGGCGCGCGCAATCGTGCGCGGCTCCGATCCGGAATGGCTCAGTGAAGTCTACGGCTTTGCATTGCGGCCCGACGCGGTCTTCTATCTGCGCCTCGGCATCGATGATCTGGTCACGCGAGTCTTACAGAGCACGGGCTTCGACTACTGGGAGTCGGGCCGGGATCTGCACATGGGTGAGGACATGTACGATAGCTTCGTGCGTTATCAGAAATGGCTACTGGCCGAATTTGACAAGATGGTCGAAACATACGGATTCGAAATCGTCGACGCTTCGGGGACGGTCGAAGAGGTCTTTGAAAATTTGCGCGAACGTGTCGACCGAGTGGTCGCTCGCAACGGCTACTAGCCTTTGATTGGTTCTTCCACGGGCTCCTCCTTCAAGGTGAGCTCGGTCCAGTCTTCGGCGAGTTTTTCGGCTCTTGCGATCACGTCGTTTACGGTCGCGTGATCGCGCTGCTTCTCCCGCTCCATTTCTAAAAGAAGCGCGCGACACATGCCAGGCTCTTCGGCTAGGACGCCGGGGCGTCCGATAAATTCAGCGATGTACTGGCGCAGGACGGAGCGGTCATGCCAATCGCCGAGATCATTCTGCAGCGCCTTAAGACCTTCGACCAACGGCTTCACCGAAGATTGGCCCAGCTCCGCGAGCGACTCGGCTCGATAGCGGAGCCGTTTGCCGGCGATTCGAAAGGCGTGAATCCGTTGGACCTGAGGATCTTCTTTGGCGGAAACGAGAGCATCTCGCCATTCGGCGAGCGCGTCCTGCGAGCGCTCCCACAGATGGCCGACGCCGTCGGCCGGTTGATCGATATTTTCAATACGCGCTTGGACGCGAGTGATAAAATCGATAACGTCATACTGTCTTAGCTCGGCGCGCCCTTCTTCGATTTCCGTTGCGCGCTTTTGCTCCAGCCAAAGCCTTACCGTGTCCCACGACTGTCGCAATGAGGCTGTCGTGGCGGCTTCGAGCTTTTTCTGAACCAAGTCGATGCTCGCGTCCAGGTTACGGCAGTTGCCGAATGCACGCCGGACTTTGCGCAACGTGCGCACAAGTTTTCGACTTGCGCCGGATTTGGCTCCTGGCAGCGCTAGACGGAGAGCCTGCTGCAGTCGCCGACTCGCGACGCGTAGGTCATGGATGGTGTCCGGAGTCTCGCTGACGAGAGCTTTGGCGAATAATGTAACGAAGCGCTCCAGCCGTTTTCGCGCTAATTTCGACAGTTTGGTTTTCACTAAGACTCCGTTAATCGATTCAGCTGGAAGCGCGTACATAGAGCAACTCCGTTCCCAGTGGGGTGCTAAGCGAGCAAGCGCAGCTGTTTAGGTGTTAGCAGCCAGTGGAGTTTGCCGGGACTGCTGGCAGGAAGCGTTTCGATCTCGATGCGGCAGAGCGATCCTTTTTTAAGGTCGAGGGCTAGGTTTGCTGGCTGACGCCCGCTGAGCAAATAAGCGCCGGTATTGCTTAGCAACGGCTCGTGACCGACGAGCAGAACATGCTCGCGATCTTGGTAGCGGGTCAGGCCAAACATCAGGTGTTCCAATGTACTCTCGGGAGCGAGCCCTGAAATCTCTTCGAGCTGTGCTTCGATACCGAGTGTGCTCGCGACGATTTCCGCGGTCTGGCGCGCACGCAACAAAGGGCTGGTTAGGACGGAGTCGAAGCGAATGTTCAGGCGGCGAAGACCTTTTGCCGCTTTGCGCATTCGCCTGATGCCTTTGTTGCTGAGCGGGCGCTCACCGTCGTGCGCTACTGACGGATCGTCCGTGGGCAAAGCGATCCCGTGCCGCATGATGTAGAGGTTCATCCCCCACGCGTTTTATCAAAGCCGTCAAGATAATCAAACGGGATTACGCCAGTGGTCTAGAAATAGGGCAAACACTCTCTTGTCGATCGCGTCCCTTTCGTCGCGCAGGGTCGACAGCCCTGGTGCATCGGCGCTCGTCGTTTGACAAGTGCTCGGAAACGGCCACGACGCGATCTTTACTCGGCCCGGTAAATTGCTGCATTTCTTATGCGCGTCACCAAAACTGACCACCAAATCGATGTCTTGCATGGGAACGTCGGAAAGGCCTTTGCTCCTTTGTCCGGTCATACTGATTCCTAACTCTTTCATGGCCTCGACTACGTGAGGCGGAATAACGCTGGGTTTAACGCCGGCGCTGAAAATCTTCGTCTTGGGCGGCGCCAGGTGCTTGGCGGCGGCTTCGGCCATCTGGCTAAAGCAAGCGTTGTCCTCACATAGGAATAGAATGTTACGTTCGAGATTTTCGCGGCGCATTACGACCTCCTTGGGTGTTGTCAGGACCGAGCCAATTTTGCTTTCTTGATTGAAAGACCGACATTGAAAACTTCTTCGATGAGTTTACCCTTTCTTGCCGCCCAATCGATTTCTTCGTCGAGGTTGAAGCTCGAAGACGCGGCGATGGTCAAGGTCTTACTCTTATCGAGAGCGCAACTTACCGACTCGATCCGTTGTTCACGTTTGAAATCCAAAGCGTCGGCCACTCGAAGGAGCGCGCTCAATTTGCGCACCACGTCTTGGTTAGCGGGGGAAAGTTGACTGAAACCGAGATGCTTTTGGCTCGGGTGGGCTTTGCGATGATACCTCGCAACATTCGCCACGAGATCCAAATCGAGCTTGTTGAACGATTTCATGCCGGCGCTCTTAATCAAATAATATGAATGTTTGTGGTGTTTCGGATGAGAGATAAAAAGCCCGATGTCATGCAACATCGCGGCGGCATGGAGAATGCTCGCATATCTTTCGGGCAATTTATGCGCTGCTTGTAGCTGATAAAACATGTTGAGAGCCAACTGGCTCACATGTTGGGAATGGGCGGCGTCGTTGGAGTATTTCTGGCAAACCTGCTCGAGAGATTCCGTCCGATCGGCATCCGCGTGCCACGGGCCGGATTCCGCATACTGCCGTCGGAGCAGATCGACCATGAGTCCGTCGCGGAGACCTCGTTTAGAGACGAATAAATAATCCAGGCCGATCTCCGACATCGCCTCATAGAGCACGAGCCCGCCGGCGATGATAATATCGGCGCGCTTGGGATCGCCGCTGATCATCTCCACGCGCTCGGTAATGGGACGGCTTATGAGCAAATCTAGGAGTGCTTTCAAACGTTGTCGCCGCAGCACAATCAGTGACCCGGCTTTGCCCTCGCCGGCGGTTCGCGTGTCAGTCTCGGCCAACGCGGTAATGGTTCCGCCGCTGCCAAAGGCCATGGTAAATTTCTCTTTTTGAATGCGCCGCGCAATCGGCTCGAGATTTTCTCTAACATAGCGCCGCAAAGTTTTTGTTTGTTTTCGTTGCGGCGGATCAGCCGTCAAATATTCCTCGGTGAGCCGGACCGCTCCCAATGGCAAACTAAACAGACAATAAGTGTTAGCACTATCGGCGACGCTCAATTCAACGCTTCCGCCGCCGATGTCGAGAAACAGGCCGAGCGGCAGGTGGAAACGTAACCCGCTCATGATGCCGAGGCTGATCAATCGCGCCTCGTCTTCTTCAGACAAAACTTCCAGCGGAACGCCGATGGCTTTCGCGCGTCTGACCAGCCTGCGGCTATCAGAAGCCTCGCGCATCGCAGCGGTGCCGACCACTCGTATCGCCTTCACGCGGTGGCGATCTGCGGCGGCCTTGAAGTCGGTGAAAACCTCTAACGCCGCGTCGACGGTGCGCGGATTGAGTTTACCAGTGCGAAAGACGTCCAGACCCAAGCGAACGGGCTCACGCACTTGATCGAGAATGCGATAGTGTTTTGGGTGATCGACCGCAGCGACTTGCCACCGAATCGCATTGCTGCCGACATCCATGACTGCAAAGTGGTCCGCCATTATAACAGTTTCATAGCATACGAAGCCGGCGCAGTTAGCCAGAGCTTCGTTACAATTTAGTTAAATTTGGATGAAAGCTATGTTAATGAGTATCGCGTCAGAAGCCAAGCTCAAAATTGCCCCAGAGCGATTTTTCGCAGACCCAAAGTTCAGCCGCGCGGCAATTCACCTGCTTTGGTTTGCCTCGACGGGAAACATTTCATGAAGAGAAAAGGTCGGTTGGCGAATTAACATTCGCTGATGATTCATTTTCGTGCGTTCCGACAGACATTAGCGCCGCTCTTGACGGCGGCAATGACCGGCCGGCTAACGTGGGCGCCGACTCGCGGCAAATAGCGGCAAGACGTTGTTGTTTTGAGGGGGTGCCTTGACTAGGCGTGGTGCCTTTGCCTCGGATATCGCCGCCAACGCTGCGATTGCTTGTGACAACTCTTCGGCCAGTAATGTCGCATCTTCAACCGCGCGTTCGAGCGTTTGCAAGTCGTTTGCGACAGCGGGCCCAACGTGATCTGGCACGGCGCCGCGTAGTTTGAAGCTGCATAGATTGATGACGCTCAGCTGATTGAACAGATTGTGGGCGATCTGATGAATCTCTGCCGGCACTTGCTTGATCTCACATTTCTTGCGAAATCCGGGAGTGCTCTGCGAACTCGTGCCCGGGAGCCTTTTCATAGAAATATACTCCTAGAATTCATTTAAACGCTAGCCTCACTTTGGCGCAGCCAGCCGAATAGTAGCGGCATCAACTTGCCGCGCGACGGATTTGACGGCTGCGGCGCCGTAATCGACAGCACCGGGCATGGGCTTAACCGGGTGACCCGGTCGGTAATGCCGCCGTTCAAAAAATGTCTGAGCCCACGATGCCGGCGCGGCGCCATAATGATCAAATCCGTGTTTTCCTGTTCCGCTACAGCGACGATTTGCTTCGCCACCGATCCCAGTACGACGCGCCTGGTTACTATGGGCACCTTTTTTAAGCGCTGAAGCTGCGGCTCTAAGAATCGCGCCAGATCCAGACTGGCTTCGGCCAATACGCGATCGATGGGCCAAGGCTTGCTGTTTAGTTCGATGAATGCGAGATCTTCGGAATAAAGCTCCCACGCGTTGAGATCGTTGGCCACGTGCAAAATCACCATGGCAGCTTGATCTTCCGCTGCGAGTCCCGAACCATAGTGTAACGCGCGAAGCGATTTTTCGGATAGATCGGTGGGCACCAAGATTTTATTTAACCGTTTCATAAGGCCTCCTCGTCATTCTATTTGGAGGCATTATAAAATCTCGTTATTAGCGCAGCGTGACGGCAACGTGATTTATTCGTTACGGCCGTGCCGAGTCAATTTGCGGTGTATTTTCCAGCAGACACGGGACCGGGCAATCATCGACGATCGGGAGTAATAGATCGCATCTGAGTCGATGTCTCGTCGATTCCAGGCAAAAGACCATTTTGAGTTTCGGCGCATCGATGGCGCCGAAGATTCCCAAGCGCGCGTCAGCTCTACCCATGCCGACCCATTCTTCGCAGCGATAACCCACTTCCGAAAAAAGATCTTCGATGAGCGGCTCGGCAATGCGAAGACCCCTCCCGGAGACTCTAAGTCGAACCCAGTAGGACGGTTGCACACCGACGAAGGCGGTCAGATCTTTCAACAGCAGACGGCGGCGCAAAGATATTTCGACGGCGGCGTCGGGATGACTGGTCAGCAACGATTCGTAAAGGAAATACTGGAGGAATTCTCCCAGAGTCCGATCTTTCCAGGGAACGTGCGTGAGGGCAGGGGAAAGCACGACGAAAACCGGCGGTTTTTCACCGATCCGGTTGCGGCTGAATTTTGTGATCGCTTGTTCGATCACCGAGCCCAAGTTTACCTGTTCCATAATGGCCTCCTTTTCTTTCGATTTGACGCAATAATGCTGGCGCCGAAGTTAAACCGTGATGACAAGTAATTTAACTTTC
>DASYUV010000163.1:0-9099 GCA_036000865.1 Binatia bacterium
ACTGTTTATGGAAATGAATAACCCTCCCCTTACTGGAAAATGCGCCGTTTGCGGCAAAACACTCGCCATGATCGGCTAATTGCTGCGCCTCGACGCCCTCAACCGCTAGATTTGTTTCCTTCGTGAGAAATGCGGGCTAGCCCAGTCGCAACTGGATCCACCTGAGTCACCATGACAACGGGAATCGTCTTGGTCGCCTGCTTGGCAGCGCGGATCGCTCCTATAGTCAGGACGAGGACATCGACCTTGAGTTCTACGAGCTCGGTGACGAGGATTGGCATCTGGTCGGATTTCCCCTCGGCGCCGCGATACTCGATCACGATGTTTTTTCCCTCGACGTAGCCGAGATCTCGCAGCCCTTGCCGCAACGCCTCGACGTACGGCCCCTGATTAGTCGCGTCGCCGGTTCCTGACACGTAACCTATCCGCGGGATTTTCGCCTGCGGCTGCGCCTGAGCCATAGCCCCACACATCCCAAATGTGACAGCTGTGGCGACGCCCAATTTTAGATTTTGAATACTTCGGCGTGGCTCAGTACGGGTTTTTGATTCTGGCTTCTCGGAATAAGAACTCGCAGATCGCTTTCTCTCACGCATTCGTGTTTCTCCGCAATCCAAAATCCAAAATCATTTCATCGCTTCGTCGACAAAACTGTTGTCGAAGGACTGCCTCACGTCGAACTGCTTGGCCTTGGGATGGTCGACGAACTTCAGTGCATTTGCCATCGCCTTCTCGATGACCTTGAGCGAACTAGGGAAGGCGTCCTTGTAATATTCAAAGCTGCCTTGTAAGGAAGCGTCGTCGTCCACTCGGGTAAATTTCCTGAGCGCGCGCTTGGTTGCCGCGGCATTTTCTCTGGCGAGCTGCTGTCCTTCATTCAATGCGCGCAAGAAGTCGACCGCGACCTTGCGGTTCTTGCTGTCCTTGAGCCACGACTCGCGCGCAGCAATGACTGCGGTAGGAAACAGACCGTATTCGGTCTGGGAAGGCCGGAAGAGCAGATTGAAGCCGGCGTTTTTGGCGTTTAGCCCGAAGGGATAGCCGATCATGCATACATCCACTCGGCCACCGACGAGCGCGGCATAGGACTCTCCTACGCCGCCGTTTTGGATGAACGTTACCTCACTGGGTTTCACCCCGCCCGACTCCAACATCGATAGCGCCGAGAAATAACTCGATGCACCGAAACGGGTCACGCCGACTCTTTTTCCCCTGAGATCGGCGATCGACTTGATTTCAGGTTTTGACCAACCGTCAATGGTTAGAACGGGCAACGGCGATGCGATCGCGATCAGATCACTGCCACCGAGACGGCTTGCAATGACCGCACCTCCGCCCGTGTACCCGATGGGAAATTCTCCGGCGAGTATCGCCGAGTTGATCAGCGGCGAGCCGCCCATGAATACGGGGAAAATATCGTAACCGTATTTTTGAAAGATTTTTTCTTGCACGGCGATGAAGAGCGGCAGCGCCGCGCCGGCGATCGGAGTGTAGCCGACAGTCAGCTTCTGTAACTCCTTCTGCGCCGCCCGCGCGTCGACACTCACAGCGAGTGCAACGATGAGCAAGATTGAAAACCACCAACGCCGATCTCTCACTATCATGGTAATCCTCCCGCCCTAGGAATTTCGATTTTTGATACTTCGACTTAGCTCAGTAGAGGTTTTCGATCCTTCGGCGGAGTCTATCCTGAGCCCTTCGGCTATGCTCAGGGTGGACACCGTCGAAGGGCTCAGGACAGGTTTTAGATTGTCGGAGCCAGATTTCAGAACTCGGAGCCAAGACTTTTTATTCATGTGTTTCGCTTCCCCAATCCAAAATTCAAAATCGCAAATCCAAAACTTGTCCTGAACGAATGTGAAGGATCTTGCCTTAGCGAATCACCTTATCCGCCCGGTACAGCACCGACTGCGACATCGTCAGGCCGAGCTGCTTCGCGGCTTTCAGATTGATCACTAGCTCGAATTTCTTGGGTAGCTCGACGGGCAGATCAGCGGGCTTGGCACCTTTGAGTATTCTATCGACGTAGTAGGCGAGTCTCTTGAACGAGTCGCGCAGATTCGGCCCGTAGGTCATCAGGTTGCCGCCTTCGGCAAACTGCGCCCAGCCAGAGATCGCCGGCGTGCGATTTTTTACCGCGAACTCGGCGATCCGTCCGCTTAGTCGCATCATGTATGCGTCCGGAAACACGACGATGGCTTCGCTGCGCGATTTCGCGACCGCGGGGAGCGTGTCATCAAGTTTTGCTGTGATGGGAAGTTGAAAATATTCCAGCGCAAGGCCGAGCTGCTTGGCGGCGGACTGTGACGCGTGCAACTCTCCCTGCTCGCCGGGATGCTGCGGATTGGCGAGAATCGCGACGCGCTTGAGCGACGGCATCACTTCCTTGAGTAGTTCCATCCGTTTGCCGACGAGATCGAGCGATAGGAAAGACACTCCCGTCAGATTGCGGCCGGGACGAGCGAAGCTCTCCACCACTTTCCCCTCCACGGGATCGCCGCTAAATCCGAAGACGATCGGCACCGTGGCCCCGGCACGGATCACAGGGTAGGTTGCAGGCCCGCCCTGTGTGACGATCACCCGCGGATTGGACCTGACTAACTCGACGGCAAGCTGTTCAAGGCGCTCGTTGGAGCCTTCACCCCAATGGGGTTCGATCATCACATTGCGTCCTTCGACATAGCCGAACTCGCGCATCCCTTCGCGAAATGCCTCGAACATGGGCGAGCTCCCGCTACCGCGGTCATTGGAGATCCAGCCGATACGGAACGGTGGCGACTGTTGTGCATCGGCGAGAGAGACAATCGCCAGCAACAAAGTTGTCAATAGCCGGATAGAAACTTTTTGTCTCATTGGTCTTACTCCAGTTCTTTGCTCACGCCTTCCGCCTCATCCCTCGTGCCTCACCGAATTACTCTGTCCGCCCTTGCGAGCACATTGGGCGGGACCGTCAGGCCGATCTGCTTCGCCATCTTCAAATTGATCACCAGATCGAACTTCATCGGCTGCTCCACCGGGAGATCGGCGGGCTTCGCGCCTTTGAGTATCTTGTCGACATAGCTCGCCGCGCGCCGCCACAAGTCAGGGAAGCTCGGTCCGTAAGACATCAAGCCTCCGTCATCGATAAATTCTCTCGTGTCATAAATCAGCGGGAGCCGGTTTTTTGCGGCGAAGTCGACGATTTGTTTTCCGTAGGCGAGGACAATCGTGTTTGGCATCATGAAAGCCCCCGGCCTTTCCCGCGTCGCGGCCTCGAAAGCGCTCTCTAGATCTTTGGGATTTCGGACTTCGAGCGATTGGAGGGTGATCTCCAAGGCCCGGGCTGCGGCCTGCACTTCATTGAATCTGATCTTCATAGCCGTAATGCCTGGATCCCAGAAGAAGGCTACTCGCGCGCCCTTCGGCAACATTTCTTTGACCAGTTCCAATCGTTTTCCGTCCAATTCGGGGGCCAAAGTGGTCAACCCAGTAATATTCCCTCCTGGCCGTGCAAGGCTGGAGACGAGTCCGGCCGCGACTGCATCCGCGACATTGCCCATGACGATGGGGATCGTGCTGGTGGTTTTTTTGACCGCCTGGATCGCTGGTGTATCACCGGTAACAATAACGTCGACTTTGAGCCGGGCCATCTCGGCTGCGAGATCGGGAACCCGATCGAACTTTCCCTCGGCGTAGCGGTACTCGATGTTGATGTTCTTGCCCTCGATGTATCCGAGATCTCGCAAACTTTGCTGGAATGCCTCTATGCGAGCTGAGTAAGAGGAATGGGAGCCAGGAACTAAAAAACCGACGAGCGGGATCTTCTTTGCGGGCTGCGCCTCGGCAAGAGAAACAGTTGTTAAAAAGAAAGCTGCCAGTAACCAGGTCGAAGTCTTTCTTTTCATTGATTTTACTCCTGTCTTTCCATTCACGTCTTACGACTCGACTCACGCCTAACGAATTACTCTGTCCGCTCTCGCCAGCACATTCGGGGGAATGGTCAGGCCGATCTGTTTGGCCGTCTTGAGATTGATTACGAACTCGAACTTCGTCGGCTGTTCGACCGGGAGATCGGCGGGCTTAGCGCCTTTCAAAATCTTGTCCACGAAATAAGCCGCACGGCGGAAATTAAAGCCAAATACCAATCCATAGGACATAAGACCTCCCGCTTCAACGTACGATGAGCTCTGGTTGATCGACGGTAGACGGTTTTTGGCCGCAAAATTCACGATGCGCGTCTCAAAAGTAATGAAGAGCGGACTAGGGGAAATAATGAGGGCCTCCGCTCGTTCCTTCAGGATTGTTTGAAATGCGCCGTCGAACTCTTTGGAACTCCGAACTTCCAAAGTGTGAAGCTTCAGACCTATCTCCTGAGCCGTGCTCTGCACATCGCTCTTTTGACTCTCTGGATTCCATAGGTGGGCCAGCCGACTGAGCTTGGAAACGCTTTCCTTAAGCAGCTCTAACCTTTTGCCGTCCAAATCTTCGGAGAGGTTCGTTACGCCGGTAATGTTCCCGCCTGGACGCGCGAGGCTGTCGATAAGCCCGGTTGCCACCGGGTCGGTGGCGGCGGCGAAAACTACAGGGATCGTGCTCGTCGCATTTTTTGCAGCCCGTGTTCCGGTGCCCGCCGTCACGATGATGTCGACCTTGAGCCGGACCAGCTCATCGGCGAGCTCGGGCAGCTGATCTAACCCTCGCTCCGCATAACGGTATTCGACAATGATGTTTTGACCCTCGCTATACCCAAACTCGCGCAATCCTTGCCGGAAGGCGTCTATCCGAGTAGCAAACGCGGCTTGATTCCCGGGAACCAAGAAACCAAGCCGCGGAACTTTCTTCAGCTGCTGCGTCTGAGCCACAGCTGCGCACGTTACAAATACGACGACGATAGCGACAACCCATGCCCATTTTGTTTTTTCGATACTTCGACGGAGTCTATCCTGAGCAGCGTCGAAGGACTCAGGACAGGTTTTGGATCCTTCGACGCTGCTCAGGATAGGTTTTAGATCTTCGGAAAAAGAATCCAGCCGTCGCACCCACGATCTTCTATTCATTCTCTTCGCCCCAAATCTAGCCAAAGATATTTGAAATTTTCAGAGGAATTTTGGATCAAGGGATTCGGAAAAACTGTGACTCGCGCAAAGGCGCAAAGGCCGCCAAGGTTCGGAGAACTAAGTAAAAGTCTTTCTTTGCGTGCTTGGCGTCTTGGCGCGATAACATTTTTTGTCAGTACGATCGGGAGCATGAATTGTTACAGATAAATTCTCACATTTGAGAGTGTAAGAATCTAAAAATAGCCAATCCAAATTTCAACAGCGCTTCACTTCTTCGCCAGGAACGCCTTGGCTTCCACCAGCTCTGGTCTCTCGGCATCGGCCTGCTTGCACAGCTCCACCAGCTTCTCGTAATAACTCCTTGCTTTCTTCTGATCGCCCAGACCCTCAGCGGCCTTCGCGGCGCCGTAGTATCCGCGAAAGCGGTTGGGCGCTGCCTTGAAAGAGGCTTCGAATTCTTTGAGCGCCTGCGCGGGCTCGTTTAGCTGAAGGAGCATCTCTCCAAGCAGCTCGCGCATCGGCCATAGCCGGTTTTCCATCGCCACGTGTTTTTCGCTTGCGTCCTCGAGTTGCGCTGCAGAGCGCATCGATTTGAGCGCCTCATCCTTCTTGCCTTCCGCGTGTGCTACCCAAGCGGCCGCGGCCCGGCGCTGGATTTCCACCTGATCCGCCCAATATTTTTGCTTAGCCGTTGTCAACGTATTTTTGAGCGACTCCAGTTGCTCGATATCTTTGCGTGCGCCATTGACGTCGCGGTTGCGCGCGGCGCCCATGGCGCGAGTGAAATAAGTTATGGCATCGGCGGCGGGAGTGGTGGGTCGCGGTTGAAGGGCGGCTGCGTCGGCCCAGGCCCCGCGCTCGATCGCGTAGCGCGCCGGGATAGCAGCAAAGGCGGTGTGCACGGTCAGCACACCTCCGGTCGGGGTCAGCTCGGCCGTGGGCGCTTGTGTCTTGTAGAGCGCGGTACTCTCCTCTAGAAGGCGCTTCGCTTCGCTATCCTGTGCCCCCTGCAGGTGCGCGTAGACCATGAAGTCCATCGCATGGACATAATTCTTGGCTACGCCGAGGGCCTCCCGGTTCGATTTGATCGATTCCTGCCACATACCAAGCATCGAGAAGACGTGGGACGGCATGTGCAGCGCATGGGGCGCCGAAGGGGCGACCGCGGCATAGCGTTTGGCTGTGCCAAGGCCGCGGGACGCCAGCGCCGGAAAATCATAGCTATGGATCAGATAATGGAGCACGCCGGGATGCTCCGGCTGCTTGGCCCATACGCTTTCAAGAATCCGAGCGGCTTTGAGTTGCCGCGCATAGGTCTTGTCCTCGAAATCGATCGCTTCGTTGAGCGCCAGGGCGTAAAAGATGGCCGCCTCGGTGTCTTGCGAATAGGCGAGGTAGAGCCGTTCCATAGCTTTTTCGTAGGCCAAGACTCGCGTGCGGTGATCGAGCTTGTCAGAATCCTTATAAAAAAGCTCGATGGCGGCGATGTAGTCTCGCTCGCGTTGAGTCTTGGCGCCGATCGCCTTTGCCCTTTCAATGGACGCCAACCCACGCTTTAGCGCCGCTGCGTCGGGAGGGCCGACCAGCGGATTAGCGCGCTGACTGATGGCGATGCCCCAGTGAGCCATCGCGCAGCCGGGATCGGTCTCACTGACCGCGGCGAAAGCTTTAGGAGCCTGGGGAAACCAGAAAGAATGCAGCATGGCGACGGCGCGATTGAACTGCGCTTGCGCTTCAGGGCTGCACGAGATTGGAAAATCGACCTTGCCCAGTTTTTCTTGGGCCATCGCTCCGGCCCCAGCGAAAATCGAGATTAGGATTCCGACTAAGAGCAATTGGTGGCGTTTCATCTGATACCTCCTCTGACCATTTTGGATTCAGGACACTTCGATCTCGCTCAGTTCGTCACCGAATCACCCTGTCCGCCCGCGCCAGCACGTTCGGCGGAATCGTCAGTCCGATCTGCTTAGCCGCCTTCAGATTGATGAACAGCTCGAACTTCGTCGGTTGCTCCACCGGTAGGTCAGCCGGCTTAGTACCTTTTAAGATTTTGTCGACGTAAAGGGCGGCTCGCCGATAGGTGTCAGCCGCGTTCGCTCCATAGGCCATGAGGCCTCCGGCGTCCACGTATTGTCTCTCCGCGTACATTGCTGGAAGCCGATTCTTTGCCGCAAGATCTGTGATCCGTGCTCTGTGATCATTGAACATCGGATCTAGCGGCACAGCGAGCGCATCAGCTCGGTCTCTTGTCATTATAGCGAAGGCTCTTTCGAACTCGTCGGACTCCCGTACCTGCACGGATTGGAGTTTCACCTTCAGTGCCTGCGCCGCGGCCTGCGTCTCCTTCCACGCAACACTGTGGAGTGGATTGCCTGACTTCAAGAGGACCGCCACGAGGGATAGCTTTGGTGCAACTTCTTTGACCAGCTCCAGCCGTTTCCCGCTTAACTCCGGCGACTGTAGAGTCAAGCCCGTGACGTTGCCACCCGGCCGGGCCAGGCTCGCAACAAGCCCGCTCCCTACAGCATCGCCGCTGGCTGCCATGACAATAGGGACCGTGCTGGTCGCGTTCTTGGCAGCCTGGATCGCATTCGCACCAGCAGCAACGATGACTTCCACCTTGAGGCGGACCAACTCAGCTGCTGGTTCAGCAAGACGATCCGGTTTCCCCTCTGCCCATCGGTACTCAATCGTGATGCTCTTTCCTTCAACATAGTCGAGCTGCCGCAGCCCTTCACGGAATGCCTCTATGAAAGGCTCTGGAGGCGCTGCTGCCCGGAGGAACCCTATCCGGTGAACTTTCTTCGGTTCCTGCGCCTCGACTAAAGAAACAGTAAGCAGAAGGACAGTAGGCAGTAAGCAGACAACAATTCTTCTAATCACTCGTTTCGATCCTGTTTTTCTGCCCACTGCTTACTGCTCACCGCGTACTGTCACTTAATGACCTTGTCCGCTCTCGCCAGCATCTCCGGCGGAATTATCAGGCCGATTTGCTTTGCGGTCTTCAGATTGATGACGAATTCGAACTTCGTCGGTCGTTCCACCGGAAGATCCGCCGGCTTGGCCCCTTTCAGGATCTTATCGACTAAGGCGGCGGCGCGGCGACCCATATCAGGTATGCTCAGGCCATATTGGATCAGACCGCCGGCCTCAGCGAAGCGCGGAAGTTCAGAAATGCTGGACAGGCGGTGTTTCACCGCGAACTCCGTAATACGTGTTTGATCGGTGAACATTGCATCGGTGACGACTAGGATGCCGTCTGCGTCGTTCTGGACAATCGTGGAGAACGCGCGGTCGAAATCGGCGGGATTGCCGACCTCGACTCGCTGAAGTTTTAATCCGAGAGCGCGAGCCGCCGGCCCGAGAATCTGCGGATAGCGTTCCCAAGCGGGGTTGGCCGAATTGACAAGCACGGCGACACGAGAGAGCTTCCGGGACGCTTCCTTGAGCAGCTCTAAACGCTTTCCTTCCAGATCGCTGCTCAGCAGCGTTATCCCGGTAATATTTCCCCCCGGTCGGGCAAGACTGGCAACAATTCCATCTTGAACCAGGTCGCCAGCAGCGCCGATAACGATGGGAATGGTTGTGGTGGCTTGTTTGGCCGCCGTTGCACCAGTCACTGAATGCGTGAAGATGACATCGGGTTTGAGCTTAACCAGCTCGGCGGCTAGCTGTGGGAGGCGTTCCGCTTTAAACTCCGCGTACCGATCTTCAAAAATCACGTTCTGTCCCTCAGTATAGCCGAGATCCCGCAACTCTTGCCGGAGTGCCTCGATCACTGACCGCGGCCGGGTGGATGGTGAGAGAATGGCGATCCGGTACACTTTCTTCGCCGGTTGCTGCGCCTGAGCCACAGCCCCACACATTGCGAATGTGACAGCGATGGCGACAAACCCGCCCCATTTTAGATTTTGGATTTTCGATTTTAGATTCTTACACCTCGAAGTCTGAGAATTTATCTCTAACATTTTTGCTCCCAACTGAAGTGACAAAAAATGTTATCGCGCCAAGACGCCAAGCGCGCAAAGAAAGATTTTTACTTATTTCTCCAAACCTTGGCGCC
>DASYUV010000164.1:0-62985 GCA_036000865.1 Binatia bacterium
TGGCTCTTTGTTGGTTTTATCGTTTATATATTCCTGCTGGTCGTCCTACACGAACCATTCCATGACATTTGGTGGGGTGAGTTAGTTCTCAAGTCACTTGATGCCGTAGCAATCGCATCGGTTATCGGATTCGTTTTAGAAGAAGCGCTACTGCGGGAATTTGGTCGGGAGGTTTTCCTTGCAAGCGTGGGTTATGTTTTGCCCAGGGAATTGCGTCCCGAAATGCGTTGGTTGTGCCAGTTAAACGAAATGTGCACCCAAGACGTAATGGTATGCGCGCTCACTCCTATTGGCGATTCCGTAAAATTTCATGTCTACCGAAAACAAGTTGTTAAAAACATTGGGCAGAATCGTCATGAATTAAAAGTTGGCCTCGGAATTGACCAATGGTTTCGCAGCGACGGGGAATCTCGCATTTTGAAATTTTCTTTTGTAACCGAAGGGCAAAGCTGGTTTCACAGTGGTGAATCCCGAAAAAGTGATTTCGGGATGAATCTACCTGTTGACATACCATCCGTGCTGCTCGAAAAAGATCAGGAGGTTACGATTACAAGCGAGTTCGAGGAGGTATATCCGCGCAACGGATACTTTTTCATGCACATAAAGTACGCAACAAGTGGTGCTAGGGTAACGGTTAACTGTCCCGATGAATTGGGTGTGTACGTCGATTTTGCGAATCGGGACGGACATGAGACTCTACGGGTAGGACACGATTATGTTTGCCCGTTTACGCTCCTACCGTATCAACGAATGGCCATTCGCTTTTGGGATAAAAATCAAAGTGCGGCATGGCAGGCTTCGCCTATAGGGGAATAAAATGGAAAGTAGGACATGAGCGATTTGAACTGCGGTCGGTTTGAGTCCGCCGATTTTTGTTTTCTACCGAACTCTGTTTCTTTACGCTTTCGGCTGTTTGGGAAACTTCGGCAGTTCCGGATTCATGTGATCCCAGGGCTGCGCACTGGCAGTGAAAAAATCCATGCTCGGTTTGAAGCGGCTCGGATCGTCCAAACTGCCCGCGGTAATCAACATGAATCGCGGCATAGCGGATGTTTTACCGAACAGTCGACCACCGCAATTCGGGCAAAATCCATGGCTAAAGGTATTGCCGCTATCGGCGCGATTTTCATAATACTTAACATCGCCCGTGATCTTTAAGGCTCGGGCCGGCACAGCCAAAGCCGGAACGTAGGCACTGCCGGTCGATTTCTGGCAATCCCGGCAATGACAGTTACCGGTGAACAGCGGCTCCGCCGCGCACTCATAACGAACTGCGCCACACTGGCACCCCCCGGTTAGCGAACTACTCATAGCTTATACCTCTACTGCAATTTACCGCTTCGTCTCCTGACAGCCGATCGCTTTCTCCGCCCACTCGCAAAGCTGGTCACCGTCTTCAATGATGTCGATTGGCACTCGATAATAACTTTTGAGCGTCTGTTTTGCATTGGGCCGAAAGGGCTTCATCTTTCGCCTTCGATACTCTCTTACCGTGGATTCATCGACCTTAAAATAAAGCTCGCCCTTGTGAATAATACCGAAAAAGATTTCGTCTCGATAGACACCGAAACCACCGAACATTCGCCGCGCCTCGACATTATCTAACTCCTGCAGCTGGTCGACGACAAAATCTTTGAACGAATCATCTTTCATTCGCTTCGCTGCGAACGCAGAATCACAGCAATCCGTTTTGAACAATTGGAACCATTGGAACGATTGGAACGGTTTTATCTTTTAACCGACCGCCAACGCCACCACGCCCAATACCATCGCGCAGGCCGCGATCAATCTTCGCTGTGCGTCGCCCTCGGCGAGTAGACGCGCTCCCATCGCCGTGCCGATCAGAATGCTGATCTCGCGCGCCGGCGCGACGTAACTCACGGGTGTGAAACGCATCGCCGTAAGCACCAGGATATAGGAGAGCGGTATCAAAATAGCGATGGCGATGGCCTCGTACTTATGCTCCCGCCACTCAATAACGGCTTGATCCGAGTACTTTATGGCGAACGGCGCGAGCAACAGCGCGCGACCCACATTGGCGCCCCAATCCAAAACCAGCGGTGCGATCGCGAAGTGACTCACCGCCTGTTTGTCCCACAGAGTATAGGCCGCAATGAACAATCCCGTGACCACGGCGCAGAGCACGGCGTCTTGAGCACCGCTTTGGCGCAATTGTGAAAAGTTCGTCGTCAAGACGACGACGCCGCCGATAATTAACAGGGCGCCGCCGAGCGCGATCGCAGATGGCCGTTCCCCCAAGAATAAAATTGCCGCCAAACTCGATAGTAACGGACCGGTGCCGCGCGCCAGAGGATAGACCAGTGACAGGTCGCCAACGCGATAGCCCTGGTTCAGCAGCACGAAGTACGCCGTGTGCAGCGCCGCGCTTCCCGCCATCATACCGACGGTGACAAAATCAATCTTCATGCGCCAAACTTCAATCACCGTGATCGTCGCCGGCGCGTAAAGCACAGCCGAGAGAACCGCGACCAGCCAGGTAAACGTCGCGTGTCCGCTCGCCTGCTTATTGAGCAGATTCCAAGTGGCGTGGATAACCGCTGCGACGAGGATAAGTGTAAGAGCCGAACCTGTCATGGATACGAACGCGCGCTTCGCTAGAAAGCGTGTTCCCCGAGCGACACGATCGAATCGCCGATATGGATCGTTCCGCCGCTCAGGATCTCGGCGCGCAACCCACCGCGATGAATCAAACCGCGCATCACACCTTGTCGGGTCAGTTTTTCCAGATGGGCGCAAGGTTCGCACAGACGCATACCGCGCAAGACGATTTCTCCGATGGTAAATTCTCGCCCGACGAGATGATTGAGGGCAACACCACGCGTGACCATGTTGCGGCGGGAAAGACCGGGAGCGATGTCGAGGTCGTATTCTCGTTTCAACGCTTCGATCGCTTCGATCTCGATCAAAGTCACGTGGCGTCCTGTGCCGGGATCGTTAGAATAAGTTCCGAGCTTGCTGAAGTAGCGGTCACCTTCCAGGCCGCGGCCAGCAACGGCTCGCACTTGATCTACCGATTGCATCGTGGCCGCGCCTGTCGGCGCGATATGAAGTGACACGACGGTGCCTGTGGCCCTCATGGAGAGAATCTACTGCTTTCTTGAGACCAAGGCGGCGATCTCCGGTGTCTGCATGCCTTCCTTGAGCAAACTGCATGTGCCCTTCTCCAGAATCTCTTGCGCCAAACGCTTTGTGCCGGTAATCGCGGCCTTCATGAAACCTGATCCGTAGCTCACGCGTGCTACGCCCAGATCTTGCAGCTCTCTAACGCTCGGCGACTGTGGCCCGGCAAGAATGCTGATCGGCGCTTTGACCTCTTTTGCCACTCGCCCGATCGTTTCGGATGAATGGAGGTTCAAGTAAAAAATGCAGTCGCCGCCGGCTTCGGCGTACGCGTTGCCGCGGACAATCGCTTCGGCGAGTGCTTTGTTAGGATCATCGGTGATGATGTGGAACGCATCGACACGCGCGTTCAAAAAAAACTCGCTTCCAAGCTCGCGCTTGGTCTCTATCACCGCTTTGATCTTGCGCAGTTGCTGCGTGAGCTCGACCAATCCGCCGCGGCCTTTGGCCGCGCCATCTTCGAGATTCATGCCGGCTACACCGCGCGCCACCAGGGCGCGCACGGTGTCTCTGACGCCAACTTCATCGCCATAGCCTCTTTCGCCGTCGGCATTGAAAGGTACGCTTACCGCTGCGGCGTAGTTGCCGCTAACTTCGATAAACAGATCTCGGCTCATCACTTCGCCGTCAGGATAGCCCAGCGCCGCGGCAATGCCGCCGCTGGTGCCTTGAATCGCCTTGAAACCCATCTGTTCAAACAATCGCGCGCTTAAAACATCATAGGCTCCTGGCATGATCAAAATCTCCGGCGCACGGACCCATTCTTTGAGCTTGCGGCTTTTCTCATTGGCCGCAGCAAGAATAGCGGCTTGGATTGGTTCCATTGGTTTTCCCCCTGCTTCGGCTGAATCAATGCAGCGTATCGTAAAGCGTAAAGACAGGGCGAAGCAAGAGGCAACACGAAACTGAGCGACTTTCGCTCTGAGCGAATAAATTCCGTTCGCGCTGAGTGGCGGGTGGCGGTCCGGTGCTTTGCTAGCCAGTGCGCATGGCCTTTTTGGACCGCCACGCTTCAACCGCGTTCATTTCTCAACGATATCGCTCTTCAGGCTCGAGAACAGGGTGAGAACTTCACCCCGCTCTTTCTCAGCCACTTTGAATCGGTCCAGGGTTGCGGTCAGGTGCTTCACGGCGAGTTGCCAGTCGGACTCGGTGATGCCCAATCCCGCGTGGACAGTCTTCATGCTCCGTCCGAAGTAGTAACAAGGACCGCCGGTCGCTTCACATAGCTGGTCAACCACGTGCTGGCGGAGTTTTCTCAACGAATCAGCGCTGACGCCGATAAAAAATCGCGTCATCTGTTTATCCGCAGCAAGCCGGCCAAGAAAATCGTCCGTCACCGCGGCGATCGCATCGTAGCCGCCGAGGCGTTTGTAAAGTGCCGGCGCTGCGCCGGTTGCTTGCGCTTGCACAAGCGAATTTGCAACCAATGTCCCACACAGTAAAGCAAGCAAGATTGCCAATCCGATTCTGAGGCGAAATTTGTTTTTCATCACCGTTCCTCCCAGCGATAGATTTTTCGGTGCGCATTAAGTGACATAGCCTGAGCAGTCCCACTATCACAACCACAGGAAACCAGCGCTCATCAGCGCCTGCCCTGTAAGTCCGACTCCAAAAAGCACAATGAATGCCGACGATGTCAGCGGCAGCCAGCGCGTGATTAGTTGGCCGTTTCCCTGAAACCTAACCATGAACTGTCGTGCGTAAACCATCAAGAGGCCAATGCTGATCAGAACTGCGGCGAGTCCTAGACTGAATGCGACGATCAGCAAGAGTCCAAAACCGACCCGCTGCATCGACAGTGCACTGAGCAAGACAACCAAGGCCGCTGGGCACGGCACGATGCCGCCGCTGATGCCCAAAGCCAGTAACTGGCGCCGGGACACTTTTTGAGTCAGCTCGTGATGGTCATGCGAATGGCCGCTATGACCATGGTGGTGATGACTGTGACCGTGATGGTGATGATCATGAACATCGCCGTGATGGTGATGCGCGGCTTGCCCAGCTTTTCCGACATAACGCTGCAGAAATAGCGCGGCACCCAAGCTAGTAATCATCAACCCCGATGCCAGCGTCAACCAAGGATAAAGTCGTTCGGGTACGATATATTGTGAGGCGTAGAGCGTGACGCCTCCAAGCAAGTACACGGCCCCGGTGTGCGCCGCAGTGACGATCAATCCGAGGATCAACGCGTGCTTCATCGTGCCGCGCGAGCCGACCAAATAAGCGGCGACAAGTGTCTTACCGTGACCCGGCTCCAAGGCGTGAAACGCGCCCAGCACAGCCGCGACTAGAAAGGCGAGCCAGATCATGGGCCAATCAAGCCGCTTGGCCGCGATCAGTTCCATGAATGAATTTCTCGACATTGCTCGCTTATTGGGTTGAAGCGAATCGGATGATGTAGCTCTGTCAATATCCAACGATTTACCTCCGGGTTTCGGTCCCTCGGCTGACGAGCTTATATCCGTCGGCGTGGTCACGCCCTGGGCTCCTGACGTATCCCGCGGGTTTGCAATGTTCAAATGGCCGCTGTCTGCGATCGATTGCCGGATCGCCAGCGGTGATCGCGCTGAAGCCACGTGAATTGGCCCGATTCCGCCGGATGCAAAAGTCAGCCGTGCCTCCCGCGCTTGCGGCGGGCTGTTCAACAGATCGGTGGGATAGTCCGATAGTTGTGCGCTTCGATCCTCAGTCGGAACTGAACTGTCGATTAATCGGGAGCCGGAGGCGGCGATGGCGATGATCTCCTTCCAGCCGGCGCGCCCGGGAAAATTTTCGTCGCGATAGAACAGTTGGTGCGGTTCGCCCACGGGATGGTCGAGCTTGCCCTTATAAACCGCTCCGATTTTCATTGTGAGCAGCCCGCCGGCACCTTCAGGAAACAGGATCTCACGCGACACGGTACGAAGCGCGATTCTTCGGCCGTTCACTTCGAGCGACAAACCATCACGCAACGCTTCCACCCTGTGCAGCAGATAACTTGTTGCGCTGGCATCGCCAGCCTGCGGCACCAGCCCGGTCTGCTGGATCTCTTGGAAAGTAGGAATCTCCGCCATATCGACGATATAGCGCAGCTCGATTTCGGTTTTGCCGATACGAATCGCTGAGTACTGGTTAATGCTAAAATTGCCGAGCGGATGGGCAACTGCATTGCCGGCCGCGATCAATGAAATCGTCAATATTCCCAAAATAAGTCGGCGCGAGCGCATTGGATTATCGCTCCTCGCTCTGCTGGTTCGCCGCGAGCGGCACGCCGGAGCTCTCGAGCTCTTTGAGTGTTCGAGCCGCATGATCGGCAAACAGCACATGAAAGTGCGGATTAGTTGCCAGCGCGCGACCGAGATAGTCTTTAGCTTTTTCCTTATCGCCGAGGTGATCAAAGATCATGCCGGCGTGATAAAAGAGTTTCGCATCCTTGGTGCCCAACCGGAGAGCTGTGTCGATCGCCGACCGGGCTTCATCGATCCTGCCGCTCTTATAGAAATTCCATGCGAGCACGTCATACGCGTAAATATCTCGGCGATAATCGAGCTCGCGTTCTGCCAGCGTTAAACCCTCAGCCAATTTGATATCGTGATCGGCATAGAAGTAGGCGAGCTCGCGATTGTACATCGCTTGGTTCAAAGCGCTCAGTTTGCCGATGTATTCGACCAGGTCGTATTGCTTTAGCGCGTCGTCCGATCTTCCCGCTCTTATATAGAGGTCTCCCAGCGCGCCGATGTATTCGGGCATGGGAATGATGCCAATCGCTTTTTGATAGAGCTCGATCGCTTCATCAAAACGCCGCTGCGCCGCGCGCACCTGCGCGAGACCCGCCAGCGCGCGATAATAATTTGGATAAGTCCGAAGAGATTCGCCAAACTGCGTCTCGGCCTCGAGTAAACTGCCCGCGCCGAAGTGATCGCTTCCCAGTTGCCATTGTGCCCAGGCAATGGTTTCCACGGGTTGCTTGGTCATCTTTCCGATGGCAATGGCGGTTCTCAGGTGCTCCTTGGAACCTGCGACGTCACCCCGCATGCTTTTGATACCCGCAAGGCGACTGAAGGAGTAGAGGCTTTTGTCCAAGCCGATCATCTTGCCATACGCAGTTTCGGCCTTGGCGTACTCACCCGTCTCCATCAGCGCGTCGCCGAGAATGCCGTACGCGTTGGCGTCAGTCGGATCGAGTGCAATCGCTCGTTGAGCATGAACGGCAGCGGGCGCAAACTCATGTCTTGAGTAGAAAACATAGGCCAGATGGCGTAGCGCGCCGGCGTTCTTGGGCGTGAGCTCCAATGATTTCTCGAGCGCTGTTTCGGCGCGATTAAAATACCCCATATCGCCGGTTTCCCGAGCTTTGCGAATCATTGCATCGCCCAGTGCGTAAAGCGCGTGGGTGTTTTGCTGATCTCGTTTCAACAGCTGCTCATAATAAGCGATTTGATTGTCTGTCCGCGTCGCTTGGGCCAAGGCTGGTTTGAGTTCAAAGAGAGCCAACGCGGTCAGCGCGACTACGATCAGGGATTGCGGCGTTTTCATGGTTCGGTCTCCTCTTGCAAGCCGCCCGGAGGGAGAAATTCTCCCTCCGGTTTCACTTGCTGCTAGGGCTCGACGCATGGCGCTCCGGTCGACTGGACGCAGTCGATATGCCGGCGGCCTCGGCCATCGTAAGGTGTCGGCAGATAAGGAAACTCCTTGGCGATGCCGTTCACCGTCACGTCGAGACGGTTGCCCGGAATAGCGCCGTAGCCCGGACCATCGTTGACGCCCGCGCCAGGCGCGCCGCCGAGGAAGTTCACGCCGTCGCCTGCCAGCCCGGCGATATAGTTGGCCCCTCCGACCACGCGAAGTGCGATATCGGTAACATCGTCATTCGGGCGACGACCGTTGGGAAAGCCGGCTGCATCTCCGGCCAAGCCGCCAAGCCGTTTTTGACTTTCCGGCTGGGTGGTCGGCGCTTTCAAATTCAAGCGCAACAATTCGGCGCACGGATTGCCGCAGTTGTTACCCGAAAGAGATTGGCCCGGGTATTTGAGAAAGACACTCATCAAATCGGTCCTGGGCGTGGTTGTTACCGGCACGCCGAAGATCAACTCCAGCGCGACCGCGATCGAAGGGTTTTTGTAAAACTCTTGGAATTGCGCCTCGTCTTCAGGCTCCTGAGAATTCCATCGATCCTTGAACGGTGTATCGATAATCAACTCGTTCACCAAAGGATTAGCCAAGCGCGAGACTTGCACCCACGGTCCCTGGGTTTTCGCCGTTCCATCGTCGCCCAGAACTTTTACTTTCTGTCGCGCGGTCGAGGCGTATGTACCGATGACCGGTGTGCTGGTTTGCTCCACGGATTTACCATCCAGGGTAATCCGCGAGATCGGCACTTCGATGACGATACTATTCACGTTTATTCCGCTGAAACGATTGATGCCGAAGGGATCTTTTGTATCGTCGGCATCCTCAGCAGCGCTCAATAGCGGCGGGAACCGGCGCAAATTCGCCGTGTCAAACACCGCGCCAAGATCGATGTAAAAAGTTTCGGCGCGCTCTCCGGCGAAGACTTTGATCCCGGTGGAAGCATCCGTGTAAATGCCCTGCGACGCGAGATCTTCATAGTTCTTGAAGGTCGCCGGTCCGGCATTGGTGGGCACGGCGACAAGCTTCTGGCCTTTGAACAGTTCGGTGCGCTTCTTGCCACGCACCTCGGTGACCGTATAGGTTTGCCGCCTTGTCAAGCCTTCAGACCCCGGCCCGTCCAGCTTGGTGATTCCTTGGAGCTGAGCGACCGGAATTTTCGGATTACCGACATAGGGCAGCGGAAACTCCAACTGTCCCAAGGCCGGTCGGTTTTCGGTCTTGAATCTGAACTCGTAGACAATGTCCTCGGCCTTGCCGTCCTGATTATTATCGATGTTGACGGCGTAAAGGACTTCGTCATCGAAGTTGAAATAGTTCGGACCATCGGCGGGATCTTGGCCGGGGATGACGTTCATAATGAAGACTACCTTGCTTGGGTCCTGCCAGCTTCGAAAGGCATAAGTATCGGTGTTATCCGCTGCGGGATCGAGCGCGATCAGTGGCGCCTCCCGATGGCTTGCCGCCTTTGCGACCGGCGACACGCTCGTGAGTGCCATGAGCCCGCCCAACAGTATCGCCATCCCTCGATGGATTGGATGCTTCTTGATCGATCTCATTTTCGATTCTCCTTCTTTTCAAAATCGTTGATTAGAATGTTCGACCTTCTGTGCTGCTTTACGGTCCGGTTGAAGAATTGGATTGTTTTTGAGAACGGTCGTTGAAAGAAAATAATTTCTTTGGTCGGTAAATCCGATCGACCTGGCTGGAGCGTAAGTAATCAGGACAGGGTTTGTGCTAGAAGATTGGCGGGGCTAGAATGCCGCCGTTTATCGATGTCGACTATCCATTGACGAGCGAGGGAAACACCCTGAGCGCCGATTCTCAAAATTCACCCGTCTATCTAATTCGCCAAACTGCGAATCAAGATCGCGAGGCATTCAGCCAGCTCTACGACCGTTTCTCTTCCCTGGTTTACACCTTGGCGATGCGCATGCTCAGGATGAGCTCCGATGCAGAGGATCTTCTTCAGGAAGTTTTCGTACAGGTTTGGCACCAAGCCAATCGATATAGCGAAGAGCGCGGCAGCCCGGAAGCATGGATTGTCAATATCGCGCGCAGCCGGGCAATCGATAAGCTCCGTTCCATACGTAGAATGGAAAGAAGCTTTGTCTTGACGGATGATCCGGCCAAGGCGGAGTCCAGCGATAACGTGGAATCCAGCGCGGCGGAATCCGAAACCAAGCTTACGATGAATAGTGCTTTGGCCAATTTGCCGGAGGCACAGCGAAAGGTCTTGGTACTGGCGTACTTTGACGGACTAAGCCAAAGCGAGATTGCCGATCGGTTGAAAGAGCCGTTAGGTACGGTGAAAACCAGAATGCGCTCGGGCATTCAGCGTCTAAGGGACTTGTTGGAAACGAAGGTAAGGTAATGGCCACGGCGGAACACGAATATTGGCGCGAGCAGGGCGAAATCTACGCTCTCGGCGCGCTCGACGGCCAAGAGCTAAAGGATTTCGAAGCTCATCTCGCCGCGGGCTGCCCGCTGTGCGACGCCTATCTGCGTGAGACCGGAGAAACGCTCAATCTCGTTCACCGCTCGCTACAACCCACGACTCCTTCAACGGCGGTGAAGGACCGAATCCTTCAGCAGATCGCCGGCGACAAAGTCGTTCCCATTACAATCGCTCAACCGAAACAAACGCGCGGCTGGCAGAGAATCACGGGAACCATTGCGGCTTGCATCATCGGCGTGGTTCTAACCGGCACCTATTACAATTATCGATACTCGGTAGACGGCTCTGTGGTCAATCTTCTGCGCGATCCGGCAACGCGTGATTTGCCGCTCTACGGAGCAGGACCGACGCCGACCGCGAAAGGACGCTTTCTGTGGAACCAATCCGGCGAGGGTCACATTTTCGTGAGCGATTTACCTTCGGCACCGGAAGGGAAGATGTATGCCGTGTGGACCATCGCGCAACAGTCTGCGCCGCGCTACGTCGGTACGGTAGAGACAAATCCAAAAGGACAAGGCGGCTTGCACATCAAAACGACACGGAGTGAATTGCCGATGGAAACCTTCGCCGTTACCCTCGAACCCGTCGGCACGACCGCGGCGCCCACCGGTCCGATGGTTCTAGTTTCCAAGCAGTCGTAGCCGGGGCAGGGGCGACCGGCCGGTCGCCCTCTTTGCGTTCCTTCGCCGAAGTCTATCCTGAGTCCTTCGACTCCGCTCAGGATAGACTCCGTCGAAGGGCTCAGGACATGCCTTTGCGGTTAATTCCCTTTTCCAAAATCATTTTTCGATGAGGAATGCCGGCTTCGTCGAACACGGGACCAACGCAATGAAACCCGAAAGCTTCATAAAAACCGATCGCTGGAACTTGTGCGTGAAGATAAATCCTGCGCGCGCCCAATTTCTTTGCCACCGCAACCGCCCGCTCCAACAACTTCATCCCCACGCCTTTGCGTCGGTGGCTTTTCAGCACCGCCATGCGCCCGATCTTCGCGTTGCCGTGACGCACAACCACTCGTGCTGTTCCGATCGCTTTTCCAGATTCACTAGCTAAGAAATGAATCGCACGCTTATCGTCACGATCGAGCTCAATTTCCGCTGGCACTCCTTGCTCTTTCACAAACACACCGATGCGTATGGCAAAGGCTTTTCCTAGATCGCGCTTGGCCGAAATTTTCTCCACTCGAACAGACGAACTCGTCCTTTTGTCGTGGAGAGATTTCAAATAATCACCGCTCACGATTTTTACTTACAGGTGAGAACGTTCGCTCAGCAGCCGGCCGTAAACCTGATATGGAATCGTGCATCCCCATGGCCCGCATCGCTTCCCAAGTCCACGCTTGGGTATTCGTCACGACCGGCTTACCTTCGTTCTTTTCGATTCTTTCGATCACCGACACCGTGCGCCCCTTGTTGCACGGCATGTACAGGCCATCGACATCTGGATACGCACGCAAGAGAGAAGTCGCCAAGTTATATCCAACTCCACAGCTGAGGTCGAAACGATGGAAGTAAACACCCTCGTAACATCCGCCTGGCTTTGCTACGATTACCTCGATGAAATCCATTCGCAAAGCGCTCACCATCGCCGGCTCCGATTCCGGCGCTGGCGCCGGCATCCAGGCTGACCTCAAGACCTTTGCCGCCCTGGGTGTCTACGGCACGTCGGCGATTACTGCGATCACGGCGCAGAACACAGTCGGCGTAACGCAAGTCCTGGCATTGGGCCCGAGTCTTGTCGGTGCTCAGATCGATGCCGTGATCGACGATATTGGCGCGCACGCGGTGAAGACGGGCATGCTGGCCAACACGGCGATCATTGACACCGTCGTGAAAAAAATCCGCGGGCATCGTCTGAAAAATCTGGTTGTCGATCCAGTGATGGTAGCCACTTCTGGTGATCTGTTGATCGAGCAAGAAGCCGTCGCCGCGCTGCTGTCTCGTCTGATTCCTTTAGCGGCGGTGGTAACGCCGAACATTCCCGAGGCTGAAGAGCTCACAGGCATGGAGCTACGCAGGTCCGAGGACATCACAGAGGCCGCCAGGCGAATTGTTAAGTTGGGGGCGAAAAGCGTCGTGATTAAGGGCGGTCATCGCAAAGGCCCCGCTCTCGACCTGTTTTACGACGGAAAAACATTTTCGGCGCTGGTCGCGCCGCGCATTCGCACTAAGAACACGCACGGGACCGGCTGTACCTTTTCTGCGGCGATTGCTGCTCATCTTGCGAAAGGTGAATCGGTCGAACGAGCCGTCGCCCTCGCCAAGAAATATATCACCGAAGCAATCCGAAAAGGTTTCGCGGTCGGCGCCGGTCACAGCCCCGTGCATCACTTTCATCGTCTTTGGAAATAGCAGTGGTTTGTCACACCGCAACCGCTACGAGGACTGATGGTCTTGACGGGAAGCGAGACGGATTCGCGAAGGACAACGCGCGGGGCCTAGACAAACTGACTTACCGCCGCGTCTCCATCTCGGCGACGATCGCGCGCGCGGCGCCCACCGGATCTTTAGCTTCCAGAATTGGCCGGCCAACGACGATATAGTCGACCCCGGCACGCACGGCCTCGGCGGGAGTCATCACGCGCAGCTGATCGTTCCGGTTCGCTGCCGTGGGTCTTATACCGGGAGTGACAATAACGAAACGGCGGCCGCAGGCTTCGCGGATATCGGCAACTTCATGGGGCGAGGCAACGACGCCGTCCATTCCGGCTTGCTTGGTGAGCAGCGCCAAACGGACTACTTGATCGGCGACCTTAGCTTCGACGCCGACCCGCGTGAGATCGTCTTGATTCAAGCTCGTCAACACGGTCACCGCCAACATGATCGGCCTGCGCCGCTGCTCTTGCCGGCAAACACGACGCACTTCTTTCACCGTCGTGCGCATCATCTCAAGGCTTCCTGAGGCGTGGACATTGAACATCTTGACGCCGAAGCGAGTCGCTTCGATGGCCGCCTTGGCGACGGTGCTGGGAATGTCGTGAAATTTGAGATCGAGAAAAATTTCCCCGCCGAGCTCCTGAATCAAACGCACCGCCTGGGGACCGGCATGAGTAAATAACTGCTTGCCGACTTTAAACATACCCACTTCGCCGGCGAGAACCCGTACCAACTCTTTGGCCTGCTCCAGATCGTCGACGTCGAGAGCGACGATCAAACGCTCGTGCATGGACCCGCGTTTACGAACCAGCTCGAGCGTGGAAGCCATCGTTTATGCCTGCAGTCCTTGCGTCAGGATCGTGTGAAGTTTCTTTGCGCTATCGGCGACGGGAATTTCGTCGGTCTTACCATCGTGGCGCCAGCGCAGTTCGATACAACCCTTTTCCAAACCCTTGGCACCGATTGTTACGCGTAAGGGAATCCCCACCAGATCGGCGTCTTTGAATTTTACTCCCGGCCGTTCGTCGCGGTCGTCGACCAGCACTTCGACGCCTTGTTGTTGCAATTCTTGATAGAGCTTATCGGCCGCTTCACGAATGACTTTGTCTTTGTAGTTGATCGGCAGCAACAGGACATGAAACGGCGCGATAGAAAACGGCCAGATGATGCCATTAACGTCGTGATTCTGTTCGATGGCGGCGGCGACCAAACGGCTGATGCCAATGCCGTAACAACCCATCTCGATGGGCCGTCCGCGCCCTTCGGCATCGAGATAGGTCGCCCCCATCGTTTCACTGTATTTGGTACCAAGATAAAACACCTGGCCTACTTCAATGCCCCGGTGGGCTTCGAGCACTCCGCGCTCGCAGCGCGGACAAGCATCGCCGGCTATCACGAATCGCAGATCGGCAAAAACCGATGGAGTGAAATCGCGCTCTTGATCGACGTGAATGAAGTGGGCGTCAATCTCATTGGCACCGGTAACGGCGTCGCGCATGCCCTGAACGGATAGATCGGCCACCGTGCGCAGCGTCGACCCGATCGGTCCGAGAAATCCGGGTACAACACCGGCCACCGACGCTAGCGCCGCTTCATCAGCTAAGGTAAGGCTTTTACATTCCAACACGGTGCGAAGCTTGAGCTCATTGATCTCGTGATCGCCTCGTACCAGCGCCGCGACGATCTCACCATCTTCGGTTTTATAGACGAGCGTCTTGATGAATTTGTCTACGGGAAGTTTGAGAAACTCCGCGACATCGGGAACGCTTTTCTTTCCCGGCGTCGGAACTTTTTCCAATGGCAGCGACTCCTGGGCGATGTCACGACCGCCGGGCCGCCGCGTCGTTACCTCGGCCTTCTCAATATTCGCGGCGTAGTCGCAGCTGTTGCAACTGACAATCGCATCTTCGCCGGATTCCGCGAGCACTTGAAATTCATGCGATAGACTTCCACCGATAGTGCCCGTATCGGCTTCAACGGGCCGAAAACGCAAGCCGCAACGGGTGAAGATCCGTTTGTAGGTTTCATACATGTTGTCGTATTCGCGCCGGCAGTCTTCAACATCGGTGTGAAAACTGTAAGCGTCCTTCATGATGAACTCACGACCGCGCATTAAGCCGAAGCGCGGCCGCACTTCGTCGCGGAACTTGGTTTGGATCTGATAAAGATTGAATGGCAGCTCGCGATAGGAACGCACAGCGCGTCGCACCAGATCCGTCACGATCTCCTCATGCGTCGGGCCAAGACAGAAATCACGCTCGTGGCGGTCTTTAAAGCGCAGCAGCTCCTTGCCGTAGATTTCCCAGCGGCCGCTTTCCTGCCACAATTCGGCAGGAGAGGCGATCGGCATGAGCAACTCCTGAGCTCCGGCCCGGTTCATTTCCTCGCGCACGATTTGTTCGATTTTGCGAATGACCCTCAACGCCAGCGGAAAGTAGTCGTAGATGCCGCGGCTGATTTGCCTAATGAAGCCGGCGCGTACAAGCAGTCTATGACTGATCACTTCGGCATCGGCAGGGTCTTCCTTGAGCGTGGGTATGAGTGATTTGCTCCAGCGCATGATGTGACTGGGAGAACTTAGCGAAGCGAGATAGTAAAAGCTAGGCGTCCGCCACAACCGCGGCTTGCTCAGCCTTTTTTTCCGCGGCGAACTTTTTGACTTCTTCCATCAAAGCGTCGACGATGTCCGTTTCGGGAACTTTGCGGATGACTTCGCCTCTCTTGAAGATCAAGCCGATGCCCTTGCCACCGGCAACGCCGAGATCGGCCGCACGCGCTTCACCGGGACCATTGACCTCGCAACCCATCACCGCGACGTGGATATCGAGATTGCTGTAGGGCAGCATTCGTTCTTCGACACTTTTGGCCAGGGCGACTAGATCAACGTCGGCGCGGCCGCAAGAAGGACAAGCCACGAAGGTAAGCCCTTCCGTTTTGAGTTTGAGTGCCTTGAGTATCTCCCTGCCAACGCGTACCTCTTCCACCGGATCGGCGGCAAGAGAGACGCGGATGGTGTCACCGATGCCTTCGGCCAGTAACGTGCCTAAGCCGACTGCGGACTTGATCGTGCCAACAGTCGGCGTGCCGGCTTCTGTGACGCCGAGGTGAAGCGGATAATCGACTTTGCCGGCGAGCATGCGATAGGCTTCGATCATCATCAATGGGTCGGAAGCCTTGAGCGAGATTTTAATTTCGTTGTAGCCGACGTCTTCGAGAATGTGGATATGGCGTAGCCCGCTCTCGACCATGCCTTCGACGGTTGGTCCGTTGTATTTCTGCAACAGGTCTTTTTCTAACGACCCCGCATTGACGCCGATACGAATCGGAATTTTTCGCTCGGAGGCGGCCCTGACGACTTCCTCGACGTACTTTCGCGCGCCGATGTTGCCGGGATTGAGACGCAAGCCGTCGACCCCCTGCTCGATCGCGATTAAGGCGAGCTTGTAGTTAAAGTGGATGTCGGCGACCAGCGGGATTCGGATCTTTTTCTTGATCTCGCCGAGCTTTTCCGCCGCTTCGCGCACGGGCACGGCGCAGCGCGCGATGTCGCAGCCCGCCGCCTCTAGATCCCAAATTTGTTGCACCGTGGCGCGCACGTCGCGGGTGTCGGTTTTGGTCATCGACTGGACGGTAATCGGCGCGTCTCCGCCCACTTTCAACTTGCCGAGCTGAATCTGTCTAGTCTTGCGCCGGTTGATCATAGATTCACTATAGAGAACGGACGAAAGTCGGTCAACAAAGCGTTATTGGAGTGTCATGTGTTCCAGAACATTTGCAGCTCCGCTACCCCTCGTTTTCGGTGACGCGAGCGGGAGTGGGTTTTCCACCTTTTTCTTGCGCTCTTGTGTCCGGTCTTTCTGTTGTAGCTGGATTGGCTGCTTCCTTTTTCTTGCGGTCCCCTTCCGGAATGATCAGCAACCGGCGATAGGAGCCTTGGCCAAGACTCTTGGTCGACACCCAGGGATCGTCTTGCAGCGCTGCGTGAATGATCCGCCGGTCGGCGGCGCTGAGCGCGTCCACTGTTACCGTCTTTCGCTGCCGCTTGGCTTTTTCGCCCAGGCGCAACGCCATGTCCTCGAGCGACTTACGGCGTCGCGCACGGTAATTTTCAATGTCGACTACGAGGTGGCGTCCTTCACTGCCCGGGCGCTCGCCGACGATACGAGTGATAAGGTACTGTAAAGCTTCCAGAGTCTGGCCTTTGCGTCCGATCAGAAGGCCGCTGTTCTCAGCTTGGATTTCCAGGACCGTTTCGTCGCCGGTCGCGGCTAGTTTCTCTTCTATCGTTGCCTTGACGCCCATCAGGTCCAAGATTTGCCGCAGAGCAGTCTTCGCCTTATCGACGGCTATTGAATCATCGACCGGTACGGCCTGTTCGTCACGAATGGTCGATGTCGCTTCGGGAGCATTCGAATCGAAAGTCGATTTTGTCAGCGCCGCACGAATCTTGGCTTTTTGGGAGCCGAACCCGAAGATTCCCTTTCGTCCCTCGGAAACGATATCGACCGTGATCCTATGCCGCGCCACGCCGAGCGATCTGAGCGCATTTTCGATGGCGTCATCTATGGTATCGCCTTCGGTTTCCACGAAATCCATGACTCAAACCTTTCCTCAATCGGCCTATTTGACGTTGCGATTGATCCAATATTGCTGGCCGATACTGAGAAGATTATTGACCAGCCAGTAAACGGTCAGTCCAGCTGGAAATGACACGAACATGAAAGTAAACATTAAGGGCATCAGCATCATCATCTTTCGTTGATTGGGATCGCCGGCCGAGGGGGTCATCCATTGCTGCAAGAACATGCTCGCTCCCATGAATATGGTGAGGATGGGAATGCCAAGGTGCCAACTCCCAAAGGTAAAAGGCAGTGATTCCCAGTCCGGGCGGGAGAGATCTTTGATCCACATAAACGGCGCATGGCGCAGTTCAATGGGCGTGCTCAAGGCATTATATAAGCCGATGAAGACGGGAAACTGAAGAACCATTGGTAAACAGCCGCCGAGCGGGTTGACACCGTTGCGACGGTAAAGCTCCATGATCTCTTTGTTCAGCTTCTCCTTATCGTCGCTGTATCTTTCTTTCAACCGCTCCATCTGCGGCTGGAGCTTTTGCATTTGCTTCATCGAAACGAAACTCTTGTGGGTCAATGGCGCCATTAAGAGCTTGATCACGAACGTCAGTAAAATAATGTCCAGGCCGTAGCTTCCCGTAAAACGATGAAAAAAATGAAGCACGTAAAGAAACGGGATCGAGATAAACCCGAAGTAGCCGAAGTCGATCGAACGTTCAAAGCCTCTGCCCAAGGGCTTCAAAGTATCGAGTTCCTTCGGCCCGATGAATAGCGTATAGCGGTCGCTCCCTGCCGGTCCGCTTATGGCTCCCGTTAGCGCTGCGCCGTCTTGATGGACCGATAGTTTATGCTGCGTCCCGTTATCCGGCAGCAACGCAAAGAAAAAATAAGTATGCCCGAACCCTGCCCATGAGACGTCGCCGGAAAACTCGTGTCCCTTCGCCGCCTCCGCCGGTGGTTCACGTCGAATCTTGCTATCGACCAACGCGATAAATCCTTCAAAAGGAGCACCGTGATTTGGCACGGAATGATCGCTCTTGTCAGTCAACAAGACCTCCGGAATCGGCGGCGTGCCGTCGGCGGCTTTCACCGAAACCTCGAGTTGAATCGGATAAGCGGAACCGGAAAAAGCGAACGATTTGGTGATCACTGTGCCGCTGGAAGTGTGTCCTTGAAAAACCAACGTCGCTTTGGCTTCGCCGGTTAACTTAAGATCGCCGCCTTGAACCGAGTAAACCAATTCGTTGTCTTCGAACGGTGCAGGAGCTTGCCATCGAACTCCCAACGGTAGCGGCACGCCGGGAGCAGTCTGGACGATTTCCAATGGCGGGCTGTTTTCGTCGACAGAGCTGCGAAACCTGGTGAGCTTGAAACTCTTAAGCCGCGCGCCCTGGGTCGTGAACACCGCGATGTAATTGTCGGTCTCGACCCTAATTTCTTTGGCCGACCGGGAGGTCGGAAGGGCGGCGGGTGCGGCGGGTATTGACGCCGGCGGAAATGGCGCGGCTTTTTGCGCCGGCTCAGCAGTTTTTTCCGGGCCACCTTTTTCTGCCTCTGGAGCGGAATCGGTAGGTGGCGGGCCGTAAAAGTGCGTCACCAATTGTTGGTAAACGATCAGCACGAGGATCGAAAGTGCGATGCCAATGATTGCGCGTTTATCCATCGATTAAAATCATTTCACCGGATCGTATCCACCAGGATGCCACGGGTGACAACGACCGATCCGGCAGAGGCCGCTGGCAATTCCTTTGAGGACGCCGTATCGCCGAATCGCGGCTCCCGTGTATGCTGAACAGCTGGGATAAAACCGACAGGCAGGTGGCATTAAAGGCGACACGAACTGGTGATAACCCGAGAGCAGCATGGCCAAAAGCTTGCGAACCATTTCACTCATAATTTTTGCCGATTGCGTTGATCAGTCAGGGCACTTTGGAGTTCATTGGCAATCGCATTCCCAGGGAGGCCGGCGGCACTTCTGCGCGCGATGATGACAAAATCGGTGGCCGGCGGAAAAACGGCACGGCGTCGGCGAAAAACCTCACGGACCTGTCGCTTGATTCGATTGCGGACGACCGAATTGCCGACTTTGCCGCTGACAGTGATCCCCAACCGGGTCTCATTCTTATCGTTCGACTTGCTGATAACGACGAAATTTGCGGTTTGAACCTTGCTGCCGGCGCGCGACAGTTTTAAGAATTCCGCTCGACTTCTCAGGCGGGCCGTTTTCGGGAATCGTTCCGTCCCTTTCAGCGACATCTCCAGTGACGAAATTACGTACGTGCGCGCTTCGGTGGTACGGTTACTGTCAGTCTTTTGCGCCCTTTGGCGCGGCGGCGCTTGAGCACATTTCGCCCACCGGGTGTTTGCATGCGGGCGAGAAAACCATGCGTCCGTTTTCTCCGTATATTGCTCGGTTGATAGGTTCGTTTCATAGTAATGATGCTCCCTCGGGCCGCCTAAACAGCCAAGTAGTTATATGAATCATACCGACCCAGTGATGTCAATTTTAGCCCGCTTCAGGCTTCAATGAGCGCTGCATCAAGTCTCGCACCGCCGCGCCAGGTTTTTTGCCGGCATAAAGCACTTGATACATCTGGTCGATAATGGGCATTTCGATTCTCAGGCGCGCGGCCAAGGAATGCAGCGAGCGGGTATTGCGAACGCCTTCGGCCACCGTACGGGTCGATGCCGTGATTTCTTGCAAGCTTTTACCGCTAGCGATCTGTAACCCGACCGTGCGATTTCGGCTCAGGTCACCCGTACAAGTGAGAATCAAATCGCCCAATCCCGGGAGCCCCGCAAGCGTCATCGGATCCGCGCCCATGCGCACTGCCAGGCGGGTCATCTCCGCCAATCCCCGCGTGATCAACGCTGCGCGCGCATTCTGCCCCAAGCTCAAACCATCGCTGATGCCGGCAGCGATGGCGATAACATTTTTCACGACGCCACCCATCTGTACGCCGACGATGTCCGGCGAGGTGTAGACCCTAAAGTTCTGCGTGCTGAAAATTTCCTGGATCGTTTTCGCCACCCCTTCGTCATACGCCCCAACTGTCACAGCCGCAGGAAGCCGGCGCGCCACCTCAATCGCGAAGGTTGGACCGGAAAGGAACGCCTGACGAGTTTTCCGTTCCGGACCAAGAATCTCAACCAACAATTCCCCCATCGTCTTCAGACTTCCTTCTTCAATCCCTTTGGTGCCGCAGAGAAGCATCGTTTCCGGCTCGATCTTGGCTGCGGATTTAGTAAAAACTTCCCGCACTGCGTGCGACGGCACCGCGCAAATCACCAGAAACTTGCTTTCGACGGCTTCGTCGAGGGACTGAGTAACTTCGATATTGGGCGGGAGCGCGATGCCCGGAAGATAGGTCTGGTTTTCTCTCTTGTCGGCTATTTGCCGGCAGCTATCGGCGCCATGGCACCAGAGCACCACCTGCTCGCCCTTTTCGGCGAGGACCTTGGCCAGCGTGGTTCCCCAGGCGCCAGCGCCAACAACTCCGATCCCGCTAGGCATGACCGATCATGCGGAAGATATATTGGATGGACAAAATTGCGAAATTTGCACTGCAAAACTTCCCGGAGAGGCAGGCAACTATTCTTCGACTTTCGGCTCTTCCTCGTCCCCTTCTTCTTCCTTTTCCGCCAAGCGTGCCAGCGAAACGACCCGTTCGCCTTCCTCGATCTCGATCAAGCGCACACCCTGGGTGTTGCGGCCGATGACTCGAATATCCTTAATGCGCAGCCGAATGATTTTGCCGATGTTCGTGATCAGCATCAGCTGATCTTCTTCAGTTACCTGCTGCACCCCGATGACCCGGCCGGTCTTATCCGTGGTCTTCATCGTGATGATGCCCTTGCCGCCGCGCGACTGCAGACGGTACTCCTCCGTCGCGGTGCGCTTTCCGAAGCCGCCTTCGGAAACCGTCAAAACATCAAAGCCAAGAGTGAGTATTTCCATGCTGACGATTTTGTCCCCAGGATCGAGCTTCATACCGACGACGCCGAAGGTGCCGCGCCCGGTCGGACGAACCTGTTCTTCCTTAAAACGAATCGATTGGCCGTCCGCCGTCGAGAGAATGATCTCCTGCTGGCCGTCAGTGAGACGCACGCCGATCACTTCGTCCCGGTCTTCAAGCCCAATAGCGCGAATTCCCGACGCGCGCGGGTTGGAGTAGGCCATCAATTCGGTTTTCTTGATCAGCCCGTTCTTGGTCGCGAATACGATATATCGGCCCTCCTGAAATTGCCGTACCGTAAGGAAAGCCGAAACTCTCTCGCCCGGTTCGAGGTTGAGCAGGTTGACGATCGGTTTTCCCCTGGCCGCGCGGCTCGCCTGGGGAAGTTCGTGCACTTTGATCCAATAGACTTTGCCGATGGTGGTAAAAAACAAAATGTACGAATGCATCGAGGCGATAAAAAGGTACTCGACAAAATCTTCTTCTTTGGTCGTCGTGCCGATCTTGCCTTTGCCGCCGCGCCGTTGCGCGCGGTAAAGAGTGATCGGGTTGCGTTTGATATAACCATCGTGCGATATGGTCACTGCCATGTCTTCGTCGACGATGGTATCTTCGATCGAGATCTCGTCGGTGCGGTCGATGATTTGTGTGCGGCGCTCGTCGCCGTATTGTTTCTTGATCTCCGTCAGTTCTTCGACAATGATCTTGTAGATTTCTTTTTCGTCGGCGAGAATAGCACGCAGCTTGGCGATGAGCTCGAGGGTCTCGCGGTGCTCTTCCATGATCTTGTCGCGCTCCAACCCGGTCAAACGCTGGAGCCGCAAATCCAAAATCGCCTGGGCTTGAATTTCGCTTAACCCGAAGTCCGCGACCAAACCCTCTTTGGCGACTTTCGGGTCGGAAGAATTGCGGATCAACGTGATCACCGCGTCGAGATTATCGAGCGCGATTCGATAGCCTTCCAAAATATGCAGCCGCTCTTCGGCCTTGCGCAGGTCATGGGCCGTACGCCGCGTAACGACTTCCTTACGGTGATCAATAAACGCTTTGAGCGCTTCTTTGAGATTTAGGAGCTTCGGCTTACCGTCAGCGATGGCGAGCATGTTGATACCGAAGGACTCCTGTAGCGCGGTGTGTTTGTAAAGCTGGTTGATGACGATTTCCGATACGGCGTCGCGCTTGAGCTCGATTACGATGCGCATGCCTTCGCGGTCCGACTCATCGCGTAGATCCGCGATGCCCTCGATCTTTTTTTCCTGAACTAATCCGGCGACTTGCTCGATCAGCCGGACTTTATTGACCATGTAGGGAATCTCGCTGATGATGATCTGCTCTTTACCAGTGCGTTTAACCGTCTCGGTAAATGCCTTGCCGCGCATCTGGATGACGCCCTTGCCTTCGTTATAGGCTTGGACGATCGGCTCAGTGCCGTGAATGAATCCGGCGGTCGGGAAATCCGGCCCCGGTATATGCTTCATCAATTGCTTGATCGTCATATCGGGCGTTTCAATGAGGGCGATCAAGCCGTCGATGACTTCGGTCAAATTATGCGGCGGAACATTGGTCGCCATGCCCACGGCGATGCCCGCGGCGCCGTTGATCAACAGGTTCGGAATCCGCGCCGGCAAAACCGCCGGCTCTTTTAGTGAGTCGTCGTAGTTGGGAATGAAGTCGACAGTTTCCTTTTCGATGTCGGCGAGCATTTCCTCGGCGAGTGGTGTCATGCGGATCTCGGTGTACCGCATCGCCGCTGGATTGTCCCCATCGATGGAGCCAAAGTTGCCCTGGCCGTCAACGAGCGGATAACGCAGGTTAAAGTCCTGCGCCATGCGCACGATCGTATCGTAGATCGCCGTGTCGCCATGAGGGTGGTATTTACCCATGATATCGCCGACCAGCCGGGCCGATTTTTTGTAGGCTTTGTCCGACGTGTTGCCCGCATCGTACATGGCGTAGAGCACGCGCCGATGGACGGGTTTCAGCCCATCGCACACATCCGGCAGCGCGCGGCTGATGATCACGCTCATGGCGTAGGCCATGAACGACTCGCGCATTTCTTCTTCGATATAGACGGGTACCTTTTGCGGTTTGCTGGTGGCTTCCATGTATTTTTCGCCTGTCGGAGTGGCTAAGGCTCTTGAAAGTTCAAACGGCTTGAACGCTCTTGTGTTTCAGCAGGTGGCTGAAAAACTTCGTCGTCCAGGCTGCTCAAAAAGATCTCAGAGGCGAGGCGCGCGAAACAATTGGCGAGCGCAGGCGTACTTATCCAGTACGTTGGAGCGAGCCAATTGAGCGCAACGAAGCATATGAGTCCTTTTCAGCGGCCTGCTAGATGTCCAGATTCTTGACCGTCAGAGCATTCTCTTCGATAAACTTGCGCCGCGGCTCGACTTCGTCGCCCATTAGCGTCGAGAAGATTTCGTCGGCTTCCACGGCGTCTTCGATGCGCACCTGCAACAGCACCCGAGTTTCGGGATTCATCGTGGTTTCCCATAATTGACCCGGATTCATCTCGCCGAGACCCTTGTAGCGTTGGATAGCGAGCCCTTTTTTTCCGCCTTCCATAAAGTAGTTGAGCACTTCGCGGAGCGAGCGTAACTGCGCCTTCTGTTCGCCGTTTTCGATAGCATAGGGCGGCATACCGATGCTGATGAGGTCACCAAAGAGTCTTTTCACCTCTTTGAATTCCGGACTGGTGAGAAATTCTCGGTCAATGGCCGTTTGAAAGCCGGTGCCGTTGGCTCGCGTCGTAACGATCAGCTTAAAGCAATTATGCTCGGCGTCTTCTTCCAGAGTGCAGGATAGCGGCGCTTGTTCCGGGGCTACTAAGGCCACGTAAGAGGCTAAGCGGCCCTCGAGCTGCTCGAGTGTTTTCTGGTCTTTCAATGTCTCTTCGCTAAAGCCGTCTTCCAAAAGCAAGGCGTCGATAACGGTGCGGTTTTTTCTTTTGCGGGCGAGCAAGTCCATCAGTTTATCCCAGCGTACGATTTTCTTTATGTAGGTTTGCAACGGCTGTCCGGCAATCCCGTTGCCGTTGCTGCTGGCACGCAAACGGACATCCTCGGTGCCGAGCTCAATGAGATGATCTTCCAGCATCTGCTCGTCTTTCAAGTATCTTTCCTGCTTGCCGCGTTTCACTTTGTAGAGCGGCGGCTGGGCGATAAAGAGATAGCCCTTCTCGACCAGGTCGGGCATTTGGCGATAGAAAAAAGTCAGCAGCAAGGTGCGAATGTGCGAGCCATCGACATCGGCGTCGGTCATGATAATGATCGAGTGATAGCGCAGCTTGGCCGCGTCGTAGTCTTCTTTCACGCCCGTGCCCAAGGCGGTGATCATCAGGCGAATCTCCTGGGACGAAAGCATTTTATCGAAGCGGGCTTTCTCGACGTTGAGGATTTTGCCCTTCAAGGGAAGGATCGCCTGATTGCGCCGGTCGCGGCCCTGTTTTGCCGAACCGCCGGCGGAATCACCTTCGACCAGATAGAGTTCGCTCAAGGCTGGATCGCGCTCCTGGCAGTCTGCCAGTTTGCCCGGCAGGGAACCGGAATCCAGCGCGCCCTTGCGCCGCGCCAAATCTTTGGCTTTTCGGGTAGCTTCGCGGACGCGTGCAGCTTCGACGCCTTTGGCGACGATTTTTTTCGCTTCACTTGGGTGCTCGCCGAGAAAGCTCGCGAATTTTTCATTCAACAGCGCCTCGACGATACCTTTGACCTCGCTGTTACCGAGTTTGGTCTTTGTCTGTCCCTCGAATTGAGGCTCGGGCACTTTCACACTGATCACCGCGGTCAGCCCCTCGCGAACGTCTTCGCCCTGGAGATTCTCTTCGTCCTTTTTTAGCAGGCCACTGCTCAGCGCATAATTATTGATCGTGCGCGTTAACGCAGAGCGAAACCCGATCAGATGCGTGCCACCCTCAATGGTGTTGATATTATTGGCGAAAGCGAAAATGCTTTCCGAGTAGCCGTCGTTCCACTGCATGGCGATTTCGACATCGACGCCATCCTTTTCGCCCTCGAAATAAACCACCTTTGAATGAATCGCAGTCTTGGCGCGATTGAGATGTTCGACAAAGGACGCCAAACCGCCCTTGTAAAAGAACTCGTGTTTTTTTTGTGTGCGCTCGTCTTCGATGGTGATCTTGACGCCGCGGTTAAGGAACGCCAGCTCACGCAATCTTTGCGAGAGAATATCGAAACTAAATTCGGTCGTTTCAAAAATTTTACTATCGGGTTTAAACGTTACCCGCGTGCCGCGCTCTTTGGACTTGCCGACCTCTTTCAGACTCTCCTGCGGGTCGCCCCGCTTATAACTTTGCTGATAGACTTTTCCATCGCGCTTGATCTCGACTTCCAAAGTCTCGGACAATGCGTTGACGACCGAAACACCCACGCCGTGCAGACCGCCGGAAACTTTGTAAGAGGCTTTGTCGAACTTGCCGCCGGCGTGAAGCTTGGTGAGCACGACTTCCGCGGCGGAAACGTTTTCAGTGGGATGGATGTCGACGGGGATGCCGCGACCATTATCGATCACCGTGACGCTGTTATCGATGTGAATGGTGACTTCGATCGAATCGCAATGTCCCACGAGCGCTTCATCGATGGAGTTATCAACGACTTCAAAAACGAGATGGTGCAGACCCCGCTCACTGGTATCGCCGATGTACATGCCCGGTCGTTTTCTGACCGCCTCCAAGCCTTCTAACACCTTGATGTTGTCGGCGTTATACTCGGATCCTTGTGGGAATTTAGATTCAGCCATTTTTGCCCAATGCAGAGCTAGAATTTTTGCTTGTAAAGTTATGGAGTTAGGAAGCTTTAAAGTATTTTATATAGTACCCGAAACAGCTCGAAAAGTAAAGCTCAAAGCATTTCATAAGCCTTTGATTTTTAAAGATAATTTCTCGATTTTTGGCACCTTCTCCGCGCCTGACTAGAAAACCGCGCTTTTGCGCGTAAAACATGTTGACAGCTTCGGGTGGACAAGCGAAAAGAATGCGGTGCAAAGTCTCGCAACTGCGCTCAAGTATTTAACGATTTGGGGCCGTTTTGCTGCTACCCAACCGGCTGCAGAACTGATCGGGTCAGCCGCCGCATACTTTCCCGCCGTCGGTCTGGTACTCGGTTTGTTACTTGCCGTTTCAAATTATGCTCTCATACCCTACCTGCATGCTGAAATTCTCAGTGTTGTTTTGATCACGGTTCTGATCGTCGCCACCGGCGGCATTCATCTTGAGGGAGTGAAACATACTTTTGACGGAATGACGATAAAAACGCCCGCCGAACACAGGCAAGCGAACGCAAGTTTGGGGTTTGTCGCGATTGTACTGGTGATTTTTTTCAAGGTTGCTGCCGCAGACAGCATGGATGAAAAGCTCACTTTGAGTTTATTGCTGATGCCGGTGCTGGCGCGATGGTCGCTAGTAATTTTCATCTACGGTTACCATGACCGCTGTGAGGAAGCGCCGCGTCTCATCGCGGAAAATGTAAAATTTTGGCATCTCAGCCTCGCGACAATAGGGACGCTAACGCTCACCGTCTATTTTCTCGGTCGCAAGGGACTTTGGGTCGGATTCTTGCTTTCGCTCTTTACTTTGATGACACGGACTCTGCTACATCGGCGGCACGCCGTCCTGAGACACGAGAACTTCGGCGCCATCGTCGAACTCGGAGAGGTGATTAGCCTCATCCTGTTAGCCTCGCTCTAAAGGCCGGCGACCGGCTCCCGCAACATGGAACTATTCAAGGCCCTTTCCCCAGTTATTCAGGTTTTTATGCTTATTCTCTGCGGGTTTGTCTTTGCCCAGTGGAAAAGAATTAATCTGACATCCTTAACCGAAATCATTGTCTATTTGGGCACGCCATCGTTAGTGTTTAGCTCGCTCGCGGGTAAACCGCTTTTCGCCGGAGATATCGCGGTTCTATTCGGTGGCATATTAATAATTTTTGCCGCAGTTGGCTTGCTCATCCGCTTCTATTTTTTCTTTTTTCGTTTCACTTCCCGCGGTTTTGCGCTCCCAACGCTGTTCATGAATGCAGGCAACATGGGTATCCCCCTGGCGCTGTTCGCCTTTGGCCCGGCCGGCATGCAACGGGCCACTTTGCTGTTCGTGATGCTGACGTTTCTGCAATACTCGCTGGGAATCTATATTTTGACTGGGCGCGGCGGCTGGAGCGAAATTTTCCGTCTGCCATTAATCTACGCGGCGATCGCCGGGCTGCTATTCAACCTGGCTCAAAATACAAATTCCCGAGCTTCTGTTGCAACCCGTGGTGATGCTCGGACAGGCGACGATTCCGATTATGCTGATCAGTCTGGGCTATCGCCTTCACGATGTAGAATCGCTGCAATGGAGCCATGCGCTCGGCGGCGCGCTGTTGAGGATTTTCGGCGGCTTTGCGGCGGCCAATATTGCCGTAAATCTAATCGGCGCCACGGGCGTAAACCGACAGGTCCTACTTCTCTACGGCGCTCTGCCGGCGGCAGTGGTTACCTTCGTCCTCACTGAAAAATATCGTCAAGATCCAGGACTGGCGGCATCCATTGTCGTGATCAGCACGATGACCTCAATCCTGACGATACCGATCGTGTTCTGGCTAATTCTCTAAAGTGAATGGAGAATCGTTAAACGGTGAGCGTAACTCTTGACAGCATCTGACACTCGTTGTAATTTCCGCCTGAATCAAATCACAGCGCTAGGTTCATAGGGAAGTCCGGTGTAAATCCGGCGCGGTCCCGCCACTGTGATGGCTACGAAAGCCGCAACCAGCCACTGTCCTAAGTTAAAGTGAAGGATGGGAAGGCGCGGCGAGTAGAAAAAAGCCTGAGTCAGGAAACCTGCCTAGCGCGTTACGACCGGCCTCTCCGGAGAAGAGAGAAAGGTTTCCATATCTCTTTCCTCAATTCGGTTGAGGCCAATCGATGATCATGAGATTGGTCTTTTTCTTTGTTCTCTCTTTGTCTTTGCACGCCGCCGCGTTGGTGTATCCGGTTTCATTTGGCGGTCGAAGCCAAGTGGACACGATTCATGTGAAAATTCTGCCGATAGAGCAAGAAGAGGGAGGCGCGGGCGGTCAAGGCGGTAAAGGAAAACCCGTTGGCCCAGGCGATGCGAAATCGCATCGCAGTACGCCGCCTGCAGTCGAACTAAGATTCGAATCGAAGACAACTAGCAATCCGGAGCCGCAAACTTTGCCTGCTGAAACTGTTGCAAAGGTCAGCGACAGCAGCATGGCGTTGGTTTCGGCGATAGCAAGCTCTGCCGAGACCGTCGGCGCGGCGATTTCCGGTCCCGCGGGAAACGATGCGAATGGCGCCGGTACGGGTCTTACCGGAACCGGCAACGGTAACGGTTTCGGTTCGTCCGGTACTGGCTTTGGACGAGGCAGCGGTAACGGCAATGGATCAGGTTCATTCGGCGCTGGCATCGCTCTGACGCAAGCGCGCTATCGCGAAACGCCTAGACCGGATTATCCGGAGAGCGCGCGCCGCGACGGCCGCGAAGGTCGCGTGCTCCTGCGCGTGCTCGTCGACGATCAAGGCCGTTCTAAACAAGTGGAAATCAACAACAGCTCCGGCAGCGATGCGCTCGACCGCGCCGCCGCCGAAGCGATAAAACGCTGGCGCTTTCATCCGGCGCGTCACGGCGACAAGCCGGTCGAAAGCTGGCTGCGCATTCCCATCGAGTTTCGCCTCGCGGATGCGAAATCTTGGTAAACAATTTTAGGAGGTCATAAAGCCCAGTCTTATTAACCGCAGACGGATGCAAGGGAAAGGGGTAACTCACCTCCTCACTAACCCGCCGCCAATTTTTGATTTTCGATTTTGGGTCTTAGATTCAATCCAAAACCTGTGCTGAGCACAGTCGAAGCATCAGCAATCCAAAATCCAAAATTGGATGGGGGAAGTTGAGGGGGGAAGAATTCCCCTGCTGCCCCGCAACTGTAGGAGCTACGAAAGCCGCACGTAATAGCCACTGTCCCGAGCCCGAGCGAAGGATGGGAAGGCGCGGCGAGTAGGTTCGAAGCTCAAGCCAGGAGACCTGTCCGTGTTGCCACAACAACTCCCCTTTCGCGGGAAAAGGAGGTTTCCATGAAGGTTGGTTTACTTCTCTTATTTCTATTTTGGTTGTCGTTTTCTAGACTGCCTGTCGCAGAACCGCAGGAGCCCACGCTTCCGCCGGTTTTCGTGACTTCCACGCGCACGGAAACTCCCCTGCAGCAAGTGACAACGTCGGCGTCCGTGATCACGGCAAAGGACATTCAGGACCAGCAGGCAGAGACGGTCCTGGAGGCCTTGCGCAATGTGCCTGGGCTGGATGTGGTCCAGTCAGGTTCGCGCGGCACCGCTACGTCCGTGTTCATTCGAGGCTCTGAGTCGGATCATGTTTTGGTTCTGATCGACGGTGTCGAGGTCAACAGTACGACTCTTGGCGCTTTTAATTTCGCCCACCTGACTACGGACAACGTCGAGCGGATCGAAATTCTCCGTGGCGCCGGTGGAACTCTCTACGGCTCGCAAGCAATCGGTGGAGTGATCAACATCATCACGAAGAAAGGCCAGGGCCCGCTGGAAGCCGGCCTATCTCTGGAAGGCGGCAACGGCTCGACCCATCGTCAGACCCTGAGTCTGCGAGGCGGTGCGGGCAAACTCGGCTATTCCTTCAGTGCGGCTCGCATCGAGAGCCAGGGCTTTCACAGCGTCAACGACGACTACCGAAACCTCGCGGCGTCGGCGCGGCTCGACTATCAAGTGACGGAGGACGCGAGCCTCAAAGGGATCTTTCACTTCGTCAAGACCGATCTGGGGCTGTTCAATAACAACAACTTCGCTTCGCAGCCAGATCCCAACGCGCGCGAGGCCGGCACGCAATATTTGGGTAAATTGGAGTGGGAGCAAAAAATCCTCAAAAACTGGGACTATCGAATCTCGGGATCGATGTTTAAGGAGCACATCAAAGACAGCGACGATGTCGACGCGTGCACCTTTTTCGGTTTTCCTTGCGACTCGCGCACGAGGGATCGTTTTCGGCCGCGCATCGATACGGGCGAATTTCAGACTAACTACCGCTTTGAAGAGTGGAGCACGACGACTTTCGGAGTCGAATACAAGCGCCGGTCGGCGAGCACCAGCGGCGGAATCGACAAAGCGATTAGAAATCTCGGTTACTACCTGCAGGAACAATTCCAGTTTCTTGACCGCCGCTTGATCATGATTCCCGGCATTCGCCTGGACGACAACCAGAGCTTCGGTACCGTATTGACACCTTCGTTTTCCACCGCCTACCTTTTTCGAGAAACCGGAACGAAGGTGAAGGGAAGTTACGCCAAGGGGTTCAAAGCGCCGACGTTGAACGAATTGTTTTTTCCGCCGGGTTTCGGCTGTCCCGCCTTTGGCAATCCCAATCTCAGCCCCGAGAAAAGCTGGGAACTGAACGCCGGAGTTGAGCAAGAGGTTCTGCGCGACCGTGTAAAACTGGGAGTAACCTACTTTCATCGGGAGGTGCAAGATTTGATCGAAGGCCGGCCGATTCCCGGGGACCCCTTTGGCTGTTTTCGCGCCGAAAATGTCGGCACCGCTCGCTTCGACGGTGTGGAGTGGAACTTAGGCATTAAGCTCCTCTCATCACTCACCGTGAACGCCAATTATACTTATCTTGACTGGGATACGGCGGATGGCAAACTCCGGCGCCGACCCAGGCACAGGGGAAGTATGAACCTGAATTTTTTCCACGAAGGATTGAATATCAATCTGAATGCCAATCTCATCGGAAGCCGAGATGATTTTAGAGCATCCTCTCCTTTTGGCGACATCACGAAACCCGGTTACGGAATTTTCGATCTAGCTTCTTATTATTCGCTACCCTGGAAGGTACCGGGAGTAAAAAACCTTACGCTGTTCGGCAAGATCGAAAATCTATTCAACAAGAAATACGAAGAAGCCGACGGGTTCCGTGCTCGACCGCTGAATTTTTTGCTCGGCGTTCGCGCCACCTTCGGCGAGTAAATGCGTTCGCTCTCCGGCGCTATGGTCAAAACCTAAACGCCGGGGAATTTGAGAAGCAAATGATCAAAGTCACGGTGACTATCGACTTTGGACTCGCAGGCAGGCGGCCGTTCGAAGCGGTGGTCACCGTGCCTGATAAGAGTACGGTGCTCGACGTCTTGTTGAACCGGCTGCCGGTAACAACGTCGCCTCGATATGGCATGGAACATTTTGTCGAGGATATTGACGGAGTCAAAAATGACTTCGCCAGCGACCGCGGCTGGCGCTTCGAGGTCAACGGCCGTAGATCTAATGTTCCTGCCGAGCGGTATCTCGTAAAGAACGGCGACTGGATCAAATGGCTTTACCGCGTCGGGTCCTGCTCGTAAACGTGAACGAGTAGAAATGAACGCACCCCAACGCAAAGATGCTTTGATGATATTGGGCACCTCGTCGCACGTGGGGAAGTCAATAATCACCGCAGGCCTGGGACGCGTTCTTGCCGACGATGGTTATCGCATCGCGCCTTTCAAGGCGCAAAATATGTCGCTCAATTCCGCGGCGACGCCGGACGGCGGCGAGATCGGCCGCGCGCAGGCGCTGCAAGCGGAAGCCTGCCGCGCCATTCCGCGTGTAGAGATGAATCCGGTCCTGCTCAAGCCTTCGACTGACACCGGCGCACAAGTGATCCTATTGGGAAAGATTTGGGGACAGGTTACGGCGTCGGATTATCATACGCGGCGCGTCGAGCAGCTTTTTCCTGACGTGCTCGACGCCTACAAACGCCTGTCGGCGCATCATGACCTCATGCTGCTCGAAGGCGCCGGCTCGCCTGCAGAGATCAATCTTCGCGAACACGACATCGTGAATATGCGCATGGCCCACGCCGCCGATGCCGCCTGCTTGCTAATCGGCGACATCGATCGGGGTGGAGTCTTCGCATCGCTGCTCGGAACGATGGAATTGCTCGAACCGGCAGATCGCACGCGCATCCGCGGCTTCGTCATCAATAAATTTCGCGGCGATGAATCGCTGCTGCGGCCGGGCCTAGCGATGATCGAACGCCGCCTTGGATTGCCCTGCGTTGGCATCGTGCCCTTTCTCCCGGATCTCGGCCTCGACGAAGAAGACAGCGTTGCTCTGGAAAACCGCCCAGCAGCGGCACGCCGGTGGAAAAACCTTGAAACGGGACTGGCGCGGGCGCTGCGCGTCGGCGTCATCGCTCTGCCGCACATGGCGAATTTCACCGACTTCGACGCTCTCGCCCTAGAGCCGTCGGTGTCGTTGGCTTATTTAGAGCAACCGCATGAAATGGCAGCAGCCGATGTGCTCGTTTTACCCGGCAGCAAGCAAACGCTTGACGATCTGCAATGGCTTGAACATCAAGGTTTTGCCCAAGAGCTCTGCCGGCTCTCTCAAATTGGCGTCCCAGTCATCGGCATCTGCGGCGGCTTTCAGATGCTCGGCGTTTCCATCGAAGATCCCCATGGTATCGAAAATCAAGGCGAGCCCTGTATCCGAACGGCGCTTGGTCTTCTGCCGGTGCGCACCGTGCTCCGCGCATGGAAGACCGTGCGGGGCGTTCAAGGCTCCTTGCAACGCAATTTTTTCCGCAACGATTCTTCGCCGCAAGTTCCTTTCGCAGGCTACGAGATCCACGTTGGTGAAACGCTCTATGAAACCGGAGCGCGTCCTCTCGCCGACATTGAGCGCCAGGGAACGATGGAGTCCGTTCCCGACGGCGCCGTGAGCGAATCAGGCCGCGTCTTCGGCACCTACGCGCACGGCTTTTTCGACAACGACGATTTTCGCCATGCGTTTATTCAAACCGCCCGCGCCGCCGTCGATCTTGCTCCAACGGAAAAATGGATGAATGTCGGCGCCGAACGCGACGCGCGCATCGACCGTCTGGCGGATCATCTCAGGAAATCGCTGGATATGAATCTCATCAAGAGTTGGATCGTCACTCCGCCGGGACAATAGAAAGGCTGACAGACGGCAACCGCCATGCAATCTATACCTGCATTCGTTATTGCCGGCACTCACAGCGGTGTCGGCAAGACCACGGTCGCCCTTGGCATCATGGCCGCGCTGTGGCAGCGCGGCTTGCAAGTCCAGCCATTCAAGATCGGCCCGGATTTCATCGATCCGGGCTTGCACGCGAAAATTTGCGGCGTCCCGTCGTACAACTTGGACGGTTGGATGCTGTCCAGAGATTACAATCGACGCTCCTTGCGGAAAAACTTACAAGGCAAAGACGTCGCCGTCGTCGAAGGAATGATGGGGCTTTACGATGGCCGCAGCGGCGCCACGGAAGAAGGCAGCACGGCGCAGATGGCGAAGCAGCTCGAGTTGCCGGTAGTTCTGGTCGTTGACGCCGCGGCGATGGCCCGCAGCGCCGCCGCCATGATTCTGGGTTATTGCCAATTCGATCCGAAAGTCCGTCTAATTGGCGTCATCTTCAACCGCGTTGCTGGAAAAGGCCATCTCCAATATCTCACAGAAGCTCTCCAATCGTTGCCGGGTCTCAAGTGTTTCGGCGGCGTCCCGACCGACGATCGCGTAACAATCCCGGAGCGCCATCTCGGCTTGACCGTCGCCAAGGAAGGTTTTCTCAATCAGCGCCTCGTCGAGCGCCTTGCCCGGCTGATCGAAACGCATGTCGAGTTGAATCGTTTACTCGCGAGCGCGCGAACCAAAATTGCCGCGCCCGCCGAAGCGCCGGTGAACAAACTGCCGGATGACGAAGTGCCGATTGCGGTCGCAAACGATCGAGCGTTTTGTTTTTATTATCCGGATAACCTGGAGCTTCTGAGAAGCGCCGGCGCGAAAATCAAAAGCTTCAGTCCGATCCTCGATCGTAGCCTTCCACAAGGCGTTAAAGGCATTTACCTGGGCGGCGGTTATCCCGAGCTTTACGCCAAGGAACTTTCGCGCAACCGGCCGATGCGAGCAGCCATCAGAGATTTTATCGAAACCGGAGGTCCCGTCTACGCGGAGTGCGGCGGCCTCATGTATCTCACCGCGGCGCTGACGAACTGCGCGAGGAAAGAATATCCGATGGTCGGCGCCTATCCATTTAAGACCAGGATGCTGCCACGTTTGCGCGCGCTAGGGTATCGCGAAGTAATATCAGGGAAGAAAACATTTATCGGCCCGGGAGAAAAAATCAGAGGTCACGAGTTTCACTACTCGGAAATTCATGGTTCTGCAGGCGCAAAGGCGATCGAAGCTTCCTACTTCATCAACGGCGGAGGTGGAAAGAGAATAACCGAGGGCTATCGTTATAAGAACTGTCTGGGCAGTTACGTGCATTTACATTTTGGCTCGAATCTCGAGTTCGCCAGCAGTTTCGTCGCCGCCTGTCGAGCCGAGAAATCGTAACCTCGATTTGAAGTATCAACCATGAATTCATCATTTACCGTTCGCGGCGATCAGCATACTTTAATCGTGAGTTGTCCCTCAGCAGCGCGAACTTTGAGTTGGGCGGTTCTGAACGGCGGCTTTTGTTATGCTGATTACGTCATCAATCACCGCGTGCGCGGTAACGATCCTGAGTTCTGCGCCCAGCCGGGCCGGTGGCTGGAGCAGGCCGCTTGGGGATTGGGACTTCAAGGGAAAGTCGTCGCCATGGCGACTGCCGTGGAAATGAAAAATTTAGTTCCAGTTTCACTCTCGGGCGGCAACGTCAAGGTGACCTGTTTTGCGACGGTGGGTTGCGGCAACGCCCTTTCGGTGGGAGACCCCGTATCCGTTACGCTGGAGGAACCCGCGCCGTCACCGCTCCACACCATCAATATGATACTCGCGGTTCAGCCCGGACTCACGGACGAAGCCATGGTGGAAGCGATCCAGATCGTTACGGAAGGCCGTGTGCGCGCGCTTTACGAAGCGGGAATCACGAGCTCGGTATCGAATCTCGCCGCCGCCGGCACGGGCACCGATCGCATTGCCGTCGCTTCTCTCGGCCGCGAACGCGAGCCCTACTGCGGCAAGCATACTCAGCTCGGCGAATTGATCGGCCGGGCGGCATATGCCGCCGTGAAAAACGGGCTGGCGCAAGCACCGAGCAAGAACGGTGCAGCGCCGGGAGGCGAATCCAATGATGGATGAACGTCGATCTGCGGCGGCAACGTTTACGACGTCCGAGCGCGAAGCGGTTTACAAGGCGATCTTCGCCCGGCGGGACGTCCGGCGCTTTGTTTCCGCGCCGGTTCCCACGGAAGCGGTCGAACGCATTCTGCTGGCGGCGCATCATGCGCCCACCGTGGGCTTCATGCAGCCGTGGAATTTTATCGTGATCCGCGACCCGCACACGAAAACATCGATCAAGCAAGCTTTCCTGTCGGCGCGCGCTCAGGAAGCGGAACGGTTTTTCGATGACAGGAAAAAACTTTATCTCAGTCTCAAGCTCGAAGGGATTGAAGAAGCGCCGGTCAATATCTGTGTGACCTGTGACTCGAAGCGCCACGGTCCTGCGGTCCTCGGGCGCAGTCTCAATCCTCAGACGGACATCTATTCCACGTGCTGCGCGATTCAGAACCTCTGGCTCGCCGCCAGGGCGGAAGGTCTCGGCGTCGGTTGGGTGAGCATTCTCTCGGAAAAGCGCTTGAAAGAAATCTTACTCATCCCCGATCACATCGCCGTGGTCGGCTACCTGTGCGTCGGTTATCCGCAACGCTTCGAATCCAAACCAGAGCTCGAAACCGTCGGCTGGCTCGACCGCCTGCCGCTACGTGATGTGGTTTTCGACGAAACCTGGGACGGCATAGTCGCTGGGGACTAAAGATATCGATGGACTGGCAATCTCTCCTAAACTCCTCGGCGGCGCTCTTGATCGGCGCCTTCCTTTTGGATCTCGCCGTCGGTGATCCGCGCTGGCTGCCTCATCCGGTGGTCTTGATGGGCAAAGTTATTTCGCATGGCGAACGGTGGTTGCGAAGCGGCAACGCCCGCCGCGACTTTCTCGCCGGCATGACACTATCACTCTTCTTGGTTACGCTATCGGTAGCGGTAGCGTTAGGGCTGGTTGTTCTGTTTAAGTTACTGCCGCTTTGGTTTTCATTCAGCGCCACCGCGGCCTTGGCTTCCACCACTCTGGCAACCCGCGGCTTGCTTGACGCCGTAAAGCTCATCGAAGCGCCGCTCCGCGCCGGCAACCTCGTCGCGGCGCGGGAAAAACTCTCCCACATCGTCGGGCGCGAGACGTCAAACTTGAACCAAGACAAAGTGTTGCGCGCCAGCCTGGAAACTCTATCTGAGAGCGCCTGCGACGGCATCGTCGCGCCGCTCTTTTATCTCTTTCTCGGTGGTGTTCCCCTGGCGATGGCGTATAAAGCAGTGAGCACACTGGACTCCATGATCGGCTACCGCACCGAACGGTATTTTTACTTTGGCAAGGTCGCCGCACGCCTGGACGACGCGATGAATTTTATCCCTGCGCGCCTAACGGCTTTGTTCATCGTCCTCGCGACTCTGGCGGCGCGTCTGAATCCGGCCCGCGCCTTGCGCATCGCGTGGCGCGACCACGCCAATCACCTTAGTCCGAATGCAGGCTATCCCGAGGCCGCGCTGGCGGGCGCCTTCGGCATCCGGCTCGGCGGCCCGAGCATTTACTTCGGCCAAGAAATTTGCAAGCCCTACATGGGCGACGACTTGCAGCCGGTCAGAATCGAAATGTTGAAGGAGGGACGTGCCTTATGTCTGGTCACGGCGATTCTCTCGCTCGCGACTTTCGCGCTGCTGTCGACGGCGCGCGGCTAGAGCCGCGGCTCGACAGAGAACACGGCGGCGATGTCGATCGGTGGGCGCGCAATGCCGGCATCGAAGCCCATGAGATTCTTGATTTCAGCGCCAGCATCAATCCTCTGGGGCCGCCGCCGTCAGCGCGCCGGGCTTTTGTAAACAGCTATGGAGAAATCTCGCGCTATCCTGATCCTCACGGAGAAGAACTCAAGGAAGCTTTGGCCAAGCACCATGGGATGAACCCGGCGGAAGTCCTCATCGGCAACGGCTCGACCCAGCTCATATACCTATTGTGCGCGGCACTGCGGCCGTGCAAGGCATTGATTGTTGGTCCGGCGTTTTCGGAATATGCCAATGCTCTGACGCTAGCCGGAGCGGGTATCCACCAGTTTACTCTTGGCGCCGATGACGGCTTTCAGTTCTCGATCCAGCGGTTTATGGCCGCCTGGGACAAAGATTGTGACATTGTCTTTCTCCCTACGCCTAACAGTGTGACAGGCCAGTTGATCCCTAGGGTTGAGATAGAAAAGATCGCTGACGCTGCGCTGACGCGCAAATGTTTTATAGTCGTTGACGAAGCTTTCATTGATTTTGTCGAGAACGAATCCGTTAAGGCGCTCGTTCGGCAGAATGGCTATCTCATCGTGTTGCGCTCGCTGACCAAGTACTACGCATTACCCGGGCTCCGTCTCGGCTATTTGCTCGGCGCAGCTTGCAGAGTCGCACAGCTCGCCACTTATCAGGAACCCTGGTGCGTCAACGGCCCCGCCCTGAACGTGGCTCTGGCATGTCTTGAAGACGCAAGCTTCACGACGAGGACTGCGCGCTGGTTGGAACGGGAAAGAAAGTTTTTATTCGAGCGCCTGGAAGCGCTCGAAGGGTTCCAGCCCTTTGCGTCAAAAACTAATTTCTTGCTCGTCAAGATCGAGCGGAACGCCGGCGACGCGCTTCGGCTCCGTTCTTTTCTATTACGCAGGAAAATTCTCATCCGTGCCTGCGATTCATTTGCGGGACTCGGTAACGATTATTTCCGTGTCGCTGTGAAAAGGCGAAGGGACAATCGGTGTCTGCTCCGGGCGCTCGAGGAATGGACGGCCTCATCCATCGGGTAGTTCCATGGCTAATCAAATTATTTTGGTCACCGGCGGCACGCGCTCGGGAAAAAGCACTTACGCCGAACAACGCGCCGGCGAATTAGGTAGCCGGCAGCTCTACCTGGCGACGGCCGAAGCCAAAGACGAAGAAATGGCGCTGCGAATCGCTGAACATCAGAAACGGCGCGGGAGCGAGTGGATCACTATCGAGGAGTCCGTAGAACTCGCTGATGTGCTGCTCGCGCGTCGTAACCAAATAGACTGCGTCGTGGTGGATTGTTTGACTCTTTGGCTCAGTAATCTCTTGATTCGGTCCGACGAAAACTATGTCGAGGAAAAAGTCGAGACATTGGTGGAAATACTTCCGCGCTTGGATTTTCACGTCCTGTTAGTCACCAACGAGGTCGGCTGGGGCATCGTGCCGGATAATCCGTTGGCGCGTCAATTTCGTGACCTCGCGGGTTGGGCCAATCAGCGAATGGCTGCAATAGCGACCGAAGTCATTCTTATGGTTGCGGGAATTCCGATGGTCGCAAAGAAGTGAACGCTATGCTCCTGGACGACACGATTAAAAAAATCCGTCCTTTGGATCGTTCCATCGAAACTGAAGCGCAGCAGCGGCTCGATTCCCTGACCAAGCCACACGGAAGCCTTGGTAAATTGGAAGAGCTGGCGCGCCGCATCGCCGTCATCCAGGGAAAAGTCCCGCCGCGGCTTGGGCGCAAACTCTTGTTCGTCTTTGCCGCGGACCACGGCATTACCCAGGAAGGCGTCAGCGCGTACCCCAAAGAAGTCACGGCTCAGATGACTTACAACTTTCTTCATGGCGGCGCCGCGATCAACGTACTGGCGCGCTGTCACGGCGTCGACACCGAAGTCGTCGACGTCGGCGTCGATCACGACTTTGCCGCGCCGCGCGGGCTGCGCAACTGTAAGGTGCGCCGCGGCACGGCGAATTTTGCTCAAGGACCAGCGATGACGCGCGCCGAGGCGCTGCGCTCTGTTGAACTAGGCGTTCAGCTCGCAGCCGCGGAAGCTACTGCGCAAAATTTATTTTTGCTCGGCGCCGGTGACATGGGAATCGGCAACACCAGCAGCGCCGCAGCCATTCTTTGTGCTTTGACGGGCGCTGCACCGGCCGACGTTGTTGGCAGGGGCACCGGAATCGACAATGCGACGCTCGGAAGAAAAATCGCCGCGATCGAAAAAGGTCTCGATCTCAACCGGCCCGACCCCAACGATCCGCTAGACGTTCTCGCCAAAGTCGGCGGCCTGGAAATCGGCGCCATGACGGGAGTGATTTTGGCCGCGGCAGTGTTTCACGTGCCGATGTTGCTGGATGGTTTCATATGCGGCGCCTCGGCGCTCCTCGCGCAACGATTTTCTCCACAAGTCCGGGAAATTCTCTTCGCCTCGCATCTTTCCGCGGAAAAAGGCCATGGGTTAATGCTCGACGAGCTCAAACTCGCGCCGGTCCTGGATTTATCGATGCGCCTCGGCGAGGGCACCGGCGCGTGCTTGCTCATGGGCTTGATCGAAGCGTCGGTAAGAATCCTGGGCGAGATGGCGACCTTCCAATCCGCCGGCGTGAAAGAGAAGCTTCCGTGAGCTCTTTTCTTGCGGCGCTCCAGTTCTTGACGATCTTTCCCTGGCCGAAGCGTGAGGAGCGCTCGGCCGATGAAGTTGGACGATCTACGATTTTTTTTCCCGTGATCGGCTTCTTATTGGGCTTGATCCTAGTGTTGGCGAACTTCCTGTTGGCGCCGTTTGCAAGCCCAGTGCTCTCGAGCGTGGCGCTTGTGACGATACTTGCCCTACTGACGCGCGGGCTTCACCTGGACGGCCTCGGCGATACTTTCGACGGATTGGGCGCCGGCGGCAACCGTGAACGTATTTTGCGCGTCATGGATGACAGTCACATCGGCGCCTTTGGTGTTATGGCAATTGTCCTGGTGCTGTTTTTGAAAATCCACGCGCTCGCGAGCATCGACGTCGATCGCTGGCGGGCGCTCTTGATCGCGCCGGTCTTGGGCCGTTGGGCGATGGTGCTGCTGGGCTATCGTTCCAAGGCGGCGAAAGCGGGATTGGGTTCGACTTTGATCGATCATCTAGGGACAAAACATTTTCTTTTCGCGACATTCATCAGCCTGCTTCTGGTTGCGGCCACCTTGCACGGAACCGGCATCGCCATGATGGCCTGGGTCGCCATCTTTACCCTGGCGAGCAAAAGCTATTTTCACCGTCGTTTGGGTGGCCTGACCGGCGATGCTTTCGGCGCCGTTGGAGAATTGAGCGAGACCTCGGTGATAGTTTTCTTGGCACTGGGATCACGATGAATCCTTCGCAGCGAATATTGATTGTCCATTGTTTTGTCGGAAGCCTGAGTCTTTTGTGCGGACTCAACGTCTTCGCCCAGGCACCGACGCCGGCTCCGCGAAGAATCGTTTCTCTCGCGCCCAGCGTAACCGAGACCATATTTGCCCTGGGCTTCGGCAATCGCTTGGTCGGGGTAACGACCTATTGCGACTATCCTGCCGAAGCGCTCAAGCTTCCCAAGATCGGCGGCTTTATGAGTCCCAGCCTTGAAGCGATCGTCGCCAAGCGGCCGGACGTCGTAATCGGCGTCAGCAGCGCCACCGATCCGGTGAAGGCAAGAGAGATGGAACGCCTCGGCCTTAAAGTGACTTTGATTTCACTGGCGAGTCTGAGCGACATTTTAAATTCCATCAAGAGCGTCGCCCGATTGCTGGGAAGCCCGGATGCGGGAGAAAAACTCGTGCACAAAATCACCAAGCAATTTGACGAAGTAAAGGCGCGAGTTGCACTCGCGCCGCGCCGCGCCACTCTATTGGCTGTGGGGCTCCAGCCCTTGGTCGCCGTGGGAGGAAAAAATTTCATCGACGAGCTGATCACTTTAGCCGGCGGTGAAAATATTGCGGGCAACGCGGCTCAGCCCTGGCTCAATCTACCCGACGAGTACGTGGTGGCGAAAGCCCCGCAAGTCATCATCGAGGCCGGTATGGGATCAGAGCGGGAACGATCGGCCAAATATTGGGGCGATCTCAAGTCCATTCCCGCCGTAAAAGAGCGGCGTGTGTATGCCTATCCGTCCGACAAGATTCTCCGGCCAGGACCGCGGGTCGGCGAGGGACTGGAAGAAATCGCGCGCCTCGTGCATCCGGAATGCTTCGCAGAATCCAAACGCGGACGCAATAAAGGAAGTGGATGTGAAGGTTCTCGACCGTAGGAGGATGATTTTGGTCAACGGGGTGCTGTTGGCGCTACTGGCGCTCTCCGTGGTCGGCTGTGCGCTGCTCGGACCGGTTCGTCTCGATCTCTCGCAAGCTTTGCAGAACGTGTTTTCCGCGAACTCCGACGCGGAGATACTTTTTCGCGCGCGGCTGCCACGCATCCTTCTGGGAGTCGCCATCGGCGGCGGTATGGCGGCTTGCGGCGTTGTGCTGCAGGCTTTACTCGGCAATCCGCTCGCCTGCCCGCAGATGCTTGGCGTTTCGGGGGGCGCTTCTTTGGGTGGAATTTTGGGACTGATCCTTTTTCCCCACTGGCTGCTGCCCATCGCCGGAGGGCTCCTCGGTGAAATTTCTTGGGTGCCATTGGCGGCGTTTCTCGGCGCACTGCTCAGCATGATGCTGGTTTACCGCTTCTCATTATTCCACGGGCGTCTCCATCCTTATCACCTGCTGCTCTCCGGCGTGATTTTCAATTCCTTCATCGCCGCCGTAATCATGTTTCTGAACTCCATCGTCGATTTCTACCAGGCCCAGGGCCTGCTTTTCTGGCTCATGGGCAGCCTGTCGACCCGTGCTTATCTCACCGTCGCTTTCATTTGGGCCTACATCATTGTCGGTTTTCTTTGGCTGTGGGCAAAAGGACTTTCGCTCAATCTGATCACACTGGGCGAAGAAGCGGCCATGCAATTGGGCGTAGAAACCGTTGCGCTCCAGCGTCAGATCTTCGTCGCTTCGTCGTTGATGATCGGCGCCATGGTTTCCGTGAGCGGCATGATCGGATTCGTCGGATTGATGATTCCCCACGTTGTGCGCCTGATCGTCGGCAGCGATCACCGGCTGCTGCTGCCGGCATCATTTCTGGCCGGCGGGATCTTCTTGTGCTGGGCGGACACCCTCGCGCGCATCCTGCTCGCCCCTGCGGAGCTGCCAGTGGGCATTATCACCGCTTTCTTCGGCGGCCCCTTTTTCCTTTTCCTTCTCTACCGCGAGGGCAGCAGAAAGCTGGCCTTATGAACCCGGCGATCGACACCCGCGACCTGTCGTTCGCTTACAAAGACCGAGGAGTGCTCCACGCCGTGTCTCTTTCGGTCGCAAAAGGTGAAATGGTCGGTATTCTCGGTCCCAACGGCTCGGGAAAAACCACTCTCCTGAGAGTTCTTTCGGCGGTACTGGGAGCGCAAGGCGAAATCAAACTCAACGGCAGAAATATCGCAACCTACGGCAGGCGGGAGCTGAGCAAACTTTTCGCCGTCGTGGCGCAAGAAAGCCACGTCAATTTTCCCTACACGGTGGCCGAAATCGTCTTGATGGGCAGAGCCAATTATCATAGTCCCTTCGCCCTCGAAGGTAAAAAGGACCTCGAGATCGCCCGAGCAAGCATGGAGTTAACCGATTGTTTATCTCTCTCAGATCGCTACCTGCATGAATTGAGCGGCGGCGAAAAACAGCGCGTGATGATTGCGCGCGCCTTGGCCCAGGAGCCGGAAATTCTTCTGCTGGACGAGCCCTCCGCATTTCTCGATCTCAAACATCAGGTCCAAGTCTTCGAGCTCCTGCGCCGGCTCAACCGCGAGCGCGGTCTGACCATCGTCGGCGCGCTGCATGATCTCAACCTCGCGGCGCTGTTCTTTTCCCGCCTGGTGATGTTGCGTGAAGGAAAAATTTATCGAGACGGCTCACCGAGGGAGGTGCTGACGGAAAAGACCATCGATGAGGTCTACGGCATCCGAGTTCGAGTCGAATCAGATCCTTCCGGGGAAAAACCGCAGCTGTTTGTTTGCCCGTCCTCGTAAATCTAAAAACTACCGATTCGCTTTTCTATATCCCAGCGCATCCTGGGCGATGATCATTTTCTGGACGTTCGAGGAACCCTCGACGATCTGGTAGGACTTGGCGTCGCGATAGTAGCGCTCGACGGGAAATTCGGTGGAATAGCCGTACGCGCCGAGAATTTTCATGGCGGCGTCGGCGGCGAAATTCGCGGATTCCGCAGCTGTGTACTTGGCGATGGAGGTTTCCAAGTTATTTGGCTTCTTCTGATCGGCTAGCCATGCGGCGCGATAAACGAGCAGTCGCGCGGCTTCTTCATGCACGATCATCTGCGCGATCATATCCTGATTCATCTGGAACTCACCGATCTTCTGGCCGAACTGCACGCGCTGGTTGCAATAGTTGACAGCGGCTTCTTTCGCCGCCCGCGCCACACCCAACGCGCCAGCGGCGCAGTTAAGCCGCGTCTGATTAAGCTGCCACATGCAGATTTTGAAGCCGTCGCCTTCGTTGCCGAGACGGTTTGCCGCGGGGATCGAAAAGTTGTCGAAGATCAATTCGCCAAGCGGCGAGCAATGGGCGCCAAGCGTTTCCAGCGGTTTGCGTGTCAAACCAGGCTGTTTCCAGTCGGCGAAGAAAGCCGACATGCCGCGGTGTTTCTGCGACCGGTCGGTGTAAGCGTATACCAGCCCACTGTCGGTCACCGGCGCATTTGAAATAAAAATCTTGCTGCCGTTAAGCAGATAGTTATCGCCGTTTTTCGTCGCCGTGGTGCGCAACCCCGCGACATCCGATCCCGCGTCGGGCTCGGTAATCGCGAAACAACCGATCTTTTCGCCGGACATTAGAGGCGGAATAAATTGCTTTTTTTGATCCTCCGTGCCGAAGTGCAGGACGGTCATCGCTGGACCGATCTGCATATTGATCGCCACGCGCATGGCGCTGTGCACGCGCGCAATCTCTTCCGTGATCAGCACCATGGCGAGAAATCCAAGTCCATTGCCGCCATAGGTTTCCGGAATGACGCTGCCATAGAAGCCCAATTCGCCCATCTTCCCGACGAGATCGCGGCGAAAGTTCTTTTCCTTGTCATCTCTGGCCGCGCTCGGCGCGATTTCTTTCTCGGCAAACTCCCGGGCCAGGTCGCGCACAGCAGCCAGTTCTTCCGACAATTCGAAATCCATTCACCCTCCTCGTTGGACCGAAGATGGAAGATGGAGGATAGAAGATCGATCCTCAATCCTCAATTCTCGATCCTCATGACTTGTTCAGTAGACGGCGCGCAATGATCAGCTTCTGAATCTCGGTCGTGCCCTCGTAAATTCGCAACGCCCGCACATCGCGATAAAGCCGCTCCATGATGCTTCCCGCAATCAGGCCGTTGCCACCGTGGATCTGCAGCGCCTGATCGACAATGCGCTGCGCGGCTTCCGTGGCGTAATACTTTGCCATTGACGCTTTCAGCTTGGAGTCACCGTCGGCGCAATCATGAACCCACGCGGCCTGATAAACCAGCAATCTCGCCGCTTCAAGCTCCGTCGCCATTTCGGCAAGCTTGAATTCCGTGGCTTGGAACTCAGCGATCGGCCGGCCGAATTGCCGACGCGTTCGGCTGTACCGAATCGCTTCTTCCAAAGCGCGCTGAGCAAGGCCAACCGCGGCAGCTCCGACCGTGCAGCGTAAAAGGTCGAGAGTTGCAAAGGCAATTGCCAATCCTTGCCCTTCCGCACCGAGCCGTGAGTCCTCGGAAACAACGCAGTTCTCGAACTCAACGACTCCCATGGGGTGCGGCGAAAGTAATTCGGTCCTTTCCTTTACGAGTAGTCCCGGAGTGTCGCCTTCGAGCACAAAAGCGGTGATCCCTTTTCCCTTCTTTTCCGGTTCGGTGGACGCGAAGACCACGTAGCTATTGGCGATGCCCGCATTGGAGATGAAGCGCTTGGTGCCGCTCACGCAGAATTCCTTTCCACGTCGCATGGCCCTGGTCCGTAACGCCGTCACATCGGAACCTGCGTCGGGTTCGGTGATGGCAAATGCGGCGATACAATCGCCTTGGGCGATCGCCGGAAGAAATTGCTGCTTTTGTGTCTCATTTCCCGCCAGCACAATCGGGTAGCCGCCCAGCGCTTGCATTGCGAACATCGTATCGGCCAAGGCATCGCCGCGCGCCAGCTCCTCGCGCAATATGCAAAGGTCCCGCGCTTGGATCTTTGATCGAAGGCCGCCGAAATCTTGCGGCACGGTATACTTGAGAAACCCTTCGCTACCGAGCTCTTTTGCCAAGCGAAGCGCGCGTCGATCAACCGCGCTGCTTCGATCGTGAGAGGAAAAAAGCTCCTTTTCAACCCACTCACGCGCCCGCGCGCGCAACGACAAATGATCTTGCTCGAAGAAAGGCAGCATGGACTCGATAAGTTTAGGATTGATTGAATTTGGCCGGGCGCTTTTCGACGAACGCCCGATAGCCTTCTGCGAAATCCGCCGATTGCATGCAGCGCGCTTGCTCCATCGCTTCGACTTCGAGCGCGTGAATCAAATCCATATCGGCTTCCCGTTCAAGCGCGTCTTTGGTGATTCCCAACGCGGCTAGCGGCCCATTCTTTAACGCTCGGGCCAAGCCGTAGGCTTCATTCAACAGCTTCTCATGTTCGACAACCCGATTCGCCAAACCGATGCGAAAGCATTCCTGTGCGTCAATGCTATCACCGGCGAATAAGAGCTCTGTCGCCCGACCTTGTCCAACGATTCGGGGTAGCAAGTAACACGCGCCCATGTCTGCGCCCGATAATCCCACCTTGGTAAAAAGAAAAGCGAATTTGGCGCGCACCGACAACAGGCGAATATCACTCGCCAACGCCAACACCGCGCCGGCGCCAGCGGCGATGCCGTTCACAGCCGCGATGATCGGTTTTTTGAGAGTGCGCATGTGCTTAACCACGTCACAGGTCCGCCGCGTGAAGCGATGCTGTTCTTCGCTGGTCATTTCGATAAGCTTGGCGATGATCTCATGCACGCTGCCGCCGGAGCAAAACCCCTTGCCCGTGCCGCTGAGCACGACGACCTTGACCGCGGCATCATCCGCCATGGCCATAAATACTTGCTCCAACTCCGCATAGGTTTCGAAAGTCAACGCGTTGAGCCGATCGGGATCGTTAAGGCGAATTGTCGCTATTCCGTCCACCAATTCGTAGATGAAACTTAGATAAGCCATGATGCAACCTTTTTTACGAACTGGAGTACGGGAGTGATGGCCAGTTTGCGTGACGGCCATCACTCCAATACTCCAACACTCCATTACCTCAATATTCTTTTAGACCATCACCGCCCCGCCGTCGACGTTGATCGCTTGTCCGGTCATGCCGGCAAGTTTTTCTGAAGCCATCAGCAACGCAAGCGACGCCACTTCCGCGGGAGTGATCAAACGATTCTGCGGCGCGCTGGCGGCGAAGAGTCTGAGAACTTCGTCGATGCTTTCTCCAGTCTTTGCCGCGAAAATTTCTGCGTTCTTATGCGTGCGCTCATCGTCGATGTAACCGGGGCAGATTGCATTCACTGTAATTCCCTGTCGCGCCGTCTCCAACGCCAATGAGCGCGTCAAACCGAGCAGCCCATGCTTCGAGGCTGCATAAGCACTCACGTGGCGGTAGCCGACTTTCGCCGTCGTCGAAGCGATGTTGATGACGCGCCCCCATTTGGCTTCAATCATGCCCGGCAAAAAAATTTTGCAGCAGTTGTACGCACCCGTTAGATTCGTCTCCAGCGTTTCGTCCCACAGATCGTCTGGCATGTCAGCAAAGTTTACAGCGCGGGCGATGCCGGCATTGTTGATAAGGATCTGCGCCACGCCCCACCGTGAAGCGATCTGTTCCGCGAGGCGTTTGACTTGCTGTCGATCCGTAATGTCGCACGGCAGTGCGAGGACTTCGCGGCCATTTGTGGCAATTTCCACCGCCGTCGCATTGAGCTTTACCGCATCGCGAGCCGTGACGACGACACGGCAACCCTGCGCCGCAAAACCGTGCGCTAACGCTCGGCCTAAACCGCCGCTTCCGCCTGTAACCAGAGCTATCTTTTGCTCCAAGCCACTCATCGCAATGCAGGATAACACATCCCACCGTTTGAATTGCAATCACAGCGGGTGCGCCGGCTTGAGGTCGGGACGGCTTTCGGATAAAGGGAATGCAGCCAGAATTTTTTGGAGGCTTGATCGTGAAGTCTGCATTGATTTTTTTCATACTCATCCTCGGTATTTTGCCCGCCGATCTCTCGGCACAAGATTCACCACACCAAACGTCCGCGATCAATTGGCGGGATGCACAGCCCGCGACCGGTGACTCGGAGTTGGACAGGCTCAATCGGGCGTTTGTCCAATTAGCCAGTAATTCTCGGCCGGCGATCGTGCAGATCCGGGTGATCGGTCAGGAAACCAAGACTGCCCAGAATCAATCCCAAGGCAGTCGCGGCTCCGGGTTCATTATCGACCCGCAGGGTTACATTCTCACGGCCCAACATGTGATCGACAAGACCAAAGAAATTGAAATCAGGCTCGCCGATTTGCAACGCTTGCCGGCGCGAGTCATCGCCGCCGATAGCCAGATCGACGTGGCGATTCTCAAAATCCAAACCGAACGCGAACTTCCTATTTTGCCGTTGGGCGATTCCGACGTGATTCGCGTTGGCGATTTAACGGTTCTCTTCGGTTATCCTTTCGGTCGCGAGAGTTCGATGAATTTGGGCATCATCAGCCGGTCCGGACGCAGCTACGCCGACTCGGCGAGCTATGAATTTATCCAGACCGACGCCGGCGCCTATCCGGGCGGCAGCGGCGGTCCACTCCTGAATAGCAATGGCCACGTGATCGGTATGATTACCATGGCATCAGAGCGCGGTAATATGGGCTTTGCGACGCCGATCAATGTTATAAAACGCATTCTCCCTCGTCTGGCGAACGGCGAGAAGTTTGCGTGGGGTTGGTTGGGTGTGCAGATGTCCGATATCTCGTTGGAGAAGGCAAGAAGTCTGGGAATATTCCCGGCCAAGGGAGTCGTGGTCAATTCGGTTTTGCCCGGGCAGTCGGCGGCACGCGGTGGCATTCAGAAGCAAGACGTAATTCTCTCGGTTAACGACACCCAAGTCGACAGCCCGCGCGATGTGGCGCGCATGATCGGCGGCTTAGAAGCGGGAAGAGTCGTCCGCGTGACGATCCTGCGCAAGGGCAAGACCCTGCAGCTGTCATTTCCGCTCGGCATGAGACCCGATTCGACCAACGCCCGCGAAGGTTAACGCTGACTGACTGCGTCATCAGGGGACCTTCTTTGATTTTCCGCTGAGAGACGCCTTTGCTGCTCGGTGAACTGCTGCAACTTTTTCTGTACACGATGATTGACGGATCCCTCTGGATACCCGCCGTCGCCATCGCGCTCGCCCGCCGAAGTCCCGGTCAAGACTTCAATTCCTTCATCGATCGTGCTAACCGCGTAAATGTGAAATTTGCCGGATTTGACGGCTTCGACGACATCTGACCGGAGCATCAAACTACGCAAGTTGGCGCGCGGAACCATGACGCCCTGTTTTCCAGTGAGTCCTTTGAGACGGCAGACATCGTAATGGCCCTCGATTTTCTGATTGACTCCGCCGATCGCTTGGACTTCACCGTTTTGATTGACGGATCCCGTGACGGCGATACCTTGCGAGACCGGGATCTCGGACAGGCTCGACAAGATCGCGTAGAGCTCTGTCGAGGATGCACTATCGCCGTCGACGCCGTCGTAGGACTGCTCGAAACAGATGCTGCTCGACAGCGACAACGGACTTTGCTGCGCATACTTACCACCCAAGTAGCCGGCGAGAATCAACACGCCCTTGTCGTGAGTTTTACCGCTGAGCTTGGATTCCCGCTCAATGTTGACAATCCCGCCTCGTCCCATGAATGTCTTCGCGGTAATCCGCGACGGCTTGCCGAAACTGAAGTCGCCCATTTGATATACGGCTAGACCGTTCACCTGGCCGACGACCGCGCCGTCGACGTCCACCAGCACGGTTCCTTCGGCGATTAACTCTTGTAGGCGTTTCTCAATGAGATTGAGCCGAAAAGTTTTTTCGACGATGGCCCGCTCGACATGTTTTCCCGACACTAACTCGGCTTTGTCTTTTGCAGCCCAGAAGTCTGATTCAATCAAGAGATCCACAGTATCGCTAAAGCGTGTCGAAAGCTTATTCTGGTCTTCGACCTGTCTGGCGCATTGTTCGATGACCCTCGCAACTCCTCCCGTATCGAAATGGCGCAAGCCTTCGCGAGTACAATAGTCGCTGATAAAACACGCGAACGCTGTGATATTTTCCTGGGTTCGGTCGATCTCAAAATTGAAATCGGCCTTGACCTTGAACGTCTCGCGAAAATCCGGATCTAAGGAAGCTAAAGTCCGATACAAGGATGGGTCGCCGATCAGGATGATCTTCGTGTCGGTCGGAATCGGTTCGGGTCGAAGGCCTTGAGGCGGCATAAAGCCGAAGAACGTACCCGGTTCCTCGATTCTCAACTCGCGGTTCTTGATCACTCGCTGCAGCGCCTCCCACACTCCTGCGTTTGACAACACGTCGCGATCATAAAGCACCAGATAACCGCCGTTTGCCCGGCTGATCGAGCCGGCCTTGATCAGCGTGAAGTCAGTAACGTAACCGCCGACAATCGGTTTTTTTTCGACGACTCCAAAAAGATTATGATACGTAGGATTGGTCTCGACGATAATCGGCGGACCTTGCGCGTCGCTATTATCGACGAAAACATTGACCCGATAGGGTAGGAACGGATCGCCTGGCGCTTCCCCTAGCTGCATCGCCATCAACGCTCCCGCAGCCGGGGTTGCATCGGCAGTTTTGAAGCGCTGCAAATTTTTTAGTATATGATCACGCACGCCGTCGAGGTAGGCGAGCACTTTCGGATAATCCTCGTATTTCTGCTTAAGCTCAGCGAACGGCAACCGAACCAAATAATCGGCTGCCTGAGTTTCAGCAGCCTCCAATTTCTCGGCAATTTCTCTCTCAAGTTTTTTCCCTTCTCGAAGCGTGTCCTCCACCTTTTTCTCGATCTCGCCGCGACTTTCCTCCAGTCGTTTCTTCTCGGCCGATGATAGCGCCAGATAGTCCGAGTCCTGCATCGGTTTGCCGTCTTTAACCGGCAAAAGCGCGATACCGGAAGGAGTCATACGCAAGGCGAGACCGTTGCGGCTGGCTTCTTCCATCAACCCTTCCATCATCACTTGTTGTTTTTTTTGTAACTGTTCGATCATCTCCTGGCGTTGGTGCGCGTACTCGTCGCTCTCAAACATCTTTTTCGCTTCACGCTGCAGATTTTGCACAAGCTGGTCCATATCCGCTTTCAGCGCTTTACCCCAACCTCGTCGAATTTTTAGTGCGTGAGGCCGGTCGGCGTCTGTGAAGTTGTAGACATAACACCAATCCTCCGGTTTCGGAGCATCGAGGATCGGCGCCGCTTGCATGCCGGTAGCCTTCTTGAGAAACGCCTTGATGATACTGGTCTTGCCCGTACCCGTGAGCCCCGTAACAAAAATATTGAAACCGGGCTTGTTCACGCCCAGACCGAATTCAATGGCGCGAATCGCCCTGTCCTGGCCGATAAAATCCTCTAGTGGTGTCATCTCGGCCGTGCAGGTGAACGGTAGATAAGAGAGATCGCAGCGCCAGGTTAATTGATCCGCTGGAATTTCGAATCGTGTCGGCATCACTCGCTCCTCAGGGATTTCGTAAAGCCAGACAATATGGGCTTAACCTTAGGTCGTCAACTCCGGCCGCTTAACTTATAGACCGCTATTGAACGGCTGGTAGTCACTCACTATACTTTGCCAATGACAAGATGGCCTGCTCACGCTGAGCCATGGCGTGCTCTATGCGCGCTCGGCCTCGTCGTGGCCCTACTCATTACGAGCTGCGGTTTATTTGATCGTTCCAATCTCCCATCTCTTCCCTCCATCAGTCCACCCAGTGAAGATGAAGAAACCCGGATTAGTCGAGAATTTCGCCGGGAAGCCAAAAAGCATTTGAAGTTTATTAATAACCCCGAAGTCGAGCGCTATGTCGACCGTCTCGGCCGGCGCATCCTGGCTGCCACCGGACCGCAAGCGTTCGACTATCGTTTCTTCGTGGTCGATGATTCCCAGCTCAACGCCTTCGCGGTCCCCGGCGGGTCAATTTACGTTTTTACAGGATTGATCGAGCGGACAAAGAGCACGGATGAATTGGCCGGCGTGCTCGGTCATGAAATCGTCCATATCAAGGGGCGACACATGGCACGTTCGTCGGGACCTGACGCAATATCCGTTTTAAGTCTGCTTGGCATGGTTTTGCTGGCGCGCACCGGTAGCGGCGGTCAAGCGGCAGGAGTCGTGGGGCAAGCAATCGCCGCCACGCGCCAAGCGGCGTACAGCCGACAGCTAGAAATGGAAGCCGACACATTGGGAACGCGGTATATAGCGGCTGCTGGTTTCGATCCCAAGGGTACCATCGCCTTTCTTAAAACCTTGGATCAAGAGCGACAGCGCAACCCGATTGACGTTCCTGCCTACATCATGAGCCATCCGATAACACAAGAACGGGTGGCCAACGCTGAACTGGTCGTGCGATCCCTGGGCACAACCCCGCCGCGAGTGGAAAACCCCGAGTCCTTGAAAAAAGTTCAGCTTGTCATCCGAATGGAGCGGCCCGCGGGTGACTCTGTAGTGAGCGAATATGAAAAACTAGTCCAACAAGATCCGCAAAATCCTGAACTTCTCTACTTGCTCGGCTTTGCGCAGCAGCTTCAAGAACAGTTGCCAGAGGCTAAACGCAGTTATGAAAAGTCCCGGCAGCTCAGGCCCGACAATTCCGGCCTGCAGCGCGACCTGGGCCGCCTGTATTCGCAAAGCGGCGAGTTCACCGCGGCGCGAGCCGCTTTTGACCGCTCATTGGCGCTCGAGCCAAACGAGCCGCTGACGTACCTTTACCTAGGGGAAATGCTCGAAAAGTCGGGCGACCTTCGAAGCGCGGCAGGAGCATATCTCAATGCGCAAAATCTCGCGCCACTTTGGGACCGCCCGCCATACCGGCTCGGAATCGTTTATGGCAAACTCGACCGTCGTGGAGACGGTTATTACTACCTCGGGCGGTCCTTTATGCTCCAGGATGAAGACGAACGAGCGATCGCCGACTTTGAACGAGCGCTAAAGATCCTTGGCGAGAACTCACCGCACGCTCAGCTGATCAAAGAAGAACTAAAAATCCTGAAAAACAGAAAAAAATAGGTCTTACTGCGGACTACCCATGGCCGTAAAGGAAAGTACACTGGGACGCAGGGGTTTATCATACTTATTTTCCCGCTTGAGCAGCACTTCACGCATGTAATCGGGGTCAAAACCGAGTAAGTCGCAAATATTGGTAAACGAAAAAAGCCATTCAGTATCAGTACCTTTGATCCAATCGATGGCATTCTCGTAGTGGCTCCGACCGGCGCTGCTCCTGGCGCTCCGATATTTCTCCAAGCATTCGACCGCGTCTTTTAAAATTGCGATCATAAGTCGCTTTTCGCCTTCGAGCTGGCGCGATAACCCGCCCGACCCATAGAACTGGGAGGGCAGGAAAATGTCGGGTTCGAGAATTCTTGCCAAAAAATCATCGTACATTTGAGAACATACTCCTAGTTAACTTGAAGCGTAGTTTATACCACAGGTGGTGGCGGGCTTGCAAATAATATTTAACCAAGCCGCGGATGAAGGCAAAAACTACTACATCAGCTAAGTCTACGAATTATCAAGCCTAAATTAACAATTAGCAAAAACCCTACGGATTAGTGTAACTCGGCAGCGACATAGGAACGATCGAATTTTCGACAGAAACCGAGAATATCAGGACACTAAATTGCGCCCATGAGGCCCGCCAATTTGGTTTTCGCGGCATTATGATCCCAGATTTTTTGTACTACAGAGTGTTTGCGTCGGCCTCTCATAACTCGCTCCGTTTCGTCATCATTATAAACGAGCACCGGTCCCAATAGAGCAGCTTTGTAAAATCTCGATGCTGCCTCTTCCAAGTCGACACAGGCGGCGAACACCCACTCGACGGATTGCGCCACGACCATTGAGCCGTGTCCACGCAGCAAAACCGCATCTCCCTTGCCAAGGGCGTGAGCGACCGCGTCGCCCTGCTCAATGGTATGAATCAGCGCCGGATCCTTATAAACGGGCAAGGGGCCCGGACCGAAAAAAGCACCGGGGTTAGATGAGGCGGGAAAAAACGGCTTGTCCACCATCGTCAGCGTGGCGACCATGTGATTGTGTAAATGAGCGACGCTTTGAACGTCGTCGCGCGATTTGTACGCGCGTGCATGCATAAAAACTTCTGATGGTGCCTTGTATTTGCCCTCGACCCACTTGCCCTCAAAGTCGGCGACCACCATGTCTTCGGCCTTCACGGTCGCGCGACTTATAGGATGCGGCAGGATCAAGAGATGATCCGATCCGGGAATTCGCGCGCTGATGTGGCCGCTGTAGTCGACCAAACCAGCGTTAAATAGCATGCGCGATGACATGGCGAGTTTCATCTTGAGCTCTGATAAATCCGTCACGATGAGGCTCCTCTCTTACGGCTTAATGCTTTTGTGCTATATCTTTCATTCGACTGCAGTTCAACTGTCGCCTCTCCACGAGTTGCCCGATGGCTGAAACAACTTGGACATCTTTCGCTAAGCCGAATCCGGAGAAGGAATACGTCGCGATTCTTTCCTACCTACCGCTTAGAAGTTATTGGGCGCTGCCACAATTTTTCTACTACACCAGGCGTATTCAGACCCAACTGAAATCAGCGCGCGGCCTCCTTGGTTATTCTTTAATGGCTCACGTGGTGGCCAAAAGGTTTTGGACCATTTCGGTCTGGGAAGACGAAGTTTCATTGATGAGTTTCGTCCACAAAGATCCCCACCGGGAAGCCATGATGATCCTGCGCCGTTCCATGGGCGGCAGCCATTTTCTGCGCTGGAAAATCATCGGCTCGGCAGTGCCACCCAATTGGCGCGTCGCCATGGAGCGATTCCATGCAAATGAACCGATGCCATGATATCTGCCAAGCGTCGACCGGGTCGAACGAACGACTTGGAAAGGAAATCATCTCTCTATGGGCTCTAATAGCGCCGAAGGCATCAAATGGAATTTGAGCGATCTCTTTGCCGCACATAACGATCCGCAGATCGAGCTGACGCTAAAAACCTGTCATGCGCGCGCCACAGCCTTCGCAAAGCGCTTCCGGCCGCAGATGGAACAGCCGAATGCTCTGACGGCCGATATTCTGCTTCACGCGCTCGACGAACTGGAAGTGATTTACGAAGCGCTCTGTCGCGCCGGAAGTTACTCGGGTCTCCTGTACGCCGCCGACACAGCAAAGCCAGAGTATCAGGACTTGGAGCAGCGCGTCGAGCAACGATCGACAGAGATAAGAAACCAATTGCTCTTTTTCGAGCTGGAATGGCTAAAGTGCGACGAGGAAGCAGCCCACCGACTTATCGGCGATCCGCGACTCAAGACATACAAACACTATCTTTCAAACCTGCGTCGGTATCGACCGCATACGCTCTCCGAGCCGGAAGAAAAAGTCATTAACGAAAAAAACAACACCGGCCGGAACGCTTTCGGCCGGCTGTTTTCTGAAATCACCTCGTCGTTGACGTTCACCCTTGAGAAGGACGGCGGATCCGAAGATCGCAATTTGAGCCAAATCCTTTCGCTGCTCCACGAACCCGACCGCTCGCTGCGCCAGCGCGCGCTGGAAACGCTCTACCAAGGACTTTCGCAGCATGGCCAGGTGCTGACGTTCACTTATGACACACTGATTCAAGATCATTTAACCATGGATCGTCTCCGTGCCTATCCAAACCCGATGGCCCAGCGTCACCTTTTCAATGAAATAGACGGCGCAGCGGTCAACACCATGATGACCGTGACGGAGTCAAATTACGGCTTGGCCCATGACTACTTTCGTCTCAAAGCCAAATTGCTCGACCTACCGCAACTCGCCCTTTACGATCAGTACGCGCCCGTCGGCAAGGAAGTCAGGCCGTTTCCCTACTCTCAGGCCCAACAAGCGATCCTTGATGCTTTCGCAGCCTTTGATCCAAGATTTAGGGAACTCGCAGCGGAATTTTTCGCGAAGAATTGGATCGACGCGGAGATTCGCAAAGGCAAACGCGGTGGCGCGTTCTGCGCCTCGCCTTCACCGCAGCTGCATCCGTACATCCTTTGTAACTACGACGATAACTTAAGAGACGTCATGACCGTCGCCCACGAGTTAGGCCACGGACTGCACGGTTGTTTGAGTCGCAAGCAAAGCTATTTCAACTACGACACGCCGCTCACCACCGCCGAAACCGCCTCAGTCTTTGCTGAGATGCTCGTCTTCGATCATCTGCTCGCCCGCCAAACCGATCGCCAAGTTCAAATCGCTCTTCTCGCCGGCAAGATCGAAGACATTTTCGCCACGGTTTTTCGACAGAACGTGCTCACCCGTTTCGAGGAGTTGGCTTTTTCGGCAAGAAAAGAAAATCGGCTCACGCCGGATAGGTTAGGAAGCCTGTGGCTCGAAGCCAACGGCAAGTATTACGGCGATGTCGTGGAGATGCCCGACGGCTACCGTTGGGGCTGGTCGTACATTCCGCACTTCATTCACAGCCGGTTTTACTGCTACAGCTATGTCTTTGGCCAGCTCTTGGTCCTGGCGCTTTATCGAATGTACAAAGACGAAGGCAAAAGTTTTGTTCCAAAATATCTCACTCTCCTTGAAGCCGGCGGATCGGACACGCCGGAGACATTACTGAATCCGCTGGGCGTGAACATTCACGATGCGGAATTCTGGCAAAAGGGGTTTGAGGAAGTGAAAGGGCTGGTTTCCAAATTGCAGCAACTGATTGAGACGAGCGTTCTATGATTTCTAAAGGAATATCGTAATTCTGTCGATTTTCCATCCAGCCATGTTGCAGCTCCGTCGCAGGCAAGCAGCACGAACTTACAAAACTATTTCGTCTTAAAACTGGGCGGCACGACTTCATCGATTGGTTTACCCGTCCAGTGCCATTTGGGCACGCTGTCCCAGATTTGTTCACCTTTGGCTTGGACTTTGTCGAGCAGCTCTTCTTCGTTGAGGCGCAGATATTTGCCGTTGTCGACCAGCGTTTCACCGTCCACGATCACGGTCCGAACGTCGCGGCTAACGGCGGTTTCCATGAGCGAGCGGATCGGATCGCGCACCGCGCCGAAGGCGATATCGCGGAGATTGACGATCGTAATGTCGGCTTTCGCGCCTTTCTGCAGTCTGCCTAGGTCGTCGCGTCCAAGCATTTTGGCACCCCCCAGTGTGATAGCGTTGAAGACATCGCGCGGGTGGCCGGAGAGAAAACTCTTGTCGGCAACGCGCGAGGCAATGGCGGCATAGCGCATATCGGAAAGGATATCTTTGGGGAAAGTATCGGTGCCGATGCCCATGTTGATGCCGGCCTTGCGATATTTATCGAACGACTCCATGACGATGCCGAGCTTCAAGTACTTGAGCGGGCTGTACGCCACGGACGCGCCAGAATCGGCAATGATCTTTAGATCGTCGCCGTAGGGATAGGAGAGCCAGCTGTGGCCGCTGACGAAAATACAGTGCGACAGCGAAACCTCGGGGTCGAGAAAACCGATCTTTTGGAGCAGCTCGATCGGCGTGCAGCGCTCGCGTTGCATGACCGTGTGAAACTCGTAGAGATTTATTGTAGCGTGAATCTGCACGCGCACGCCGATCTCCCTCGCCGCTTTGCGAGTGTCTTTCAAAAGCGCAGGTGTACAGGAGTCGACGTGACCGGGATAGAGCATCGTCATCATGCGTCCTTTGCATGCGTCCTTGAACTTGCTGGCGAAGTCGACCGCCGCTTTTAGTCCTTTGGCGCCCCGTTCGTCGTCCCAGTCGTATTCCAACCGCCCTTCACGATCGTGGAAAAAATTGACGTTCTTATAGCTCGGGCCGGCAGCGCAACGAATTCCAACTTGATCGATCATGTCCACGTAGCGCTGCGGCTCACCACCGGCACCGCCGATGTCAAAGGTCGTCGTCACGCCGCTTTTGAGCACGTGGATCAGCGAAAAACGCTGGCCTATATCAACGTCTTTCAAGTGCGCGGAGTGCGCGCCTTCGCGCGTCGGCCCGCCGTGGGCTAGATAGTTGGACGCGAAAAAATCGGTCTTCGTCGAATCGTTGAGTATGTAATCGCTGGCGTTGATGCCGGAGTGAAAGTGCGTGTCGATAAACCCCGGAGAAACCAGGCAACCTTTTGCGTCGATCCTTTTGTCAACCGATTGTGCATATCCTTTGCCGACGAACTCGATGCGATTGTCGTCGATTACAACAACGCCGTCTTTGATAATTTCATGTTCTTTGCCGTCGAAGCCGACCACATAGCCGCCTTGGATGAGTGTTTTCATCGCTCAAACCTTTCAGATCCGGAATTTAGACAGACGCAGGACTAACAAAAGAAGCACGCTAAGACAAGCGCCGGTAGGTAAGAGAATGACTGTCAATCGAGAGGTGGAAACTGTTCATGGCGAGCTCCGTGGTTGGTCGCCCTCAGCGTAAGCGAATTCTACTGATCACCGTTCCGAACCGGTTGTCTGAGGGGTCGACGGGCTTAAGGATTGGCTCTGCGATAATCGATGAAATTGTCAGAAAAAGCCGAAGATCAGGAAAGATGACTGGCTGATGAATTGAATCGCCTAATTTGGCTAAGGTGCCTTATCGATCTCAGGCCCTTTGTGCTAGTCTTCTCCTAACGTGTTACTTTCCCCCACAATTCTCGCTGAAAACCGCTCTTCTCTAGATTGTTAACAAACGAATTGTCGTAGATGTCCTCGGCTTTTCGTTTGATTGGAGTTCCCAAACCGCGCTGTAGTTCCACGGATTCGGCGACCGCCGTTGAGGGCACGATCATGCGCCGATCGACGATGTCCTTGGTATAAACGTTGTAGGCCACCTGGAGCGCTTCTTCGTCCTTCACGCGCATGACTTTCGAGATCGCCGCCTTGGTCTTGGCCGGGTTTCTATTGGCAAAGATAATCGCTTCGCCGAACGCCGCGACCATCCGCTGCACCATCTCCGGCCGTTCGCGAATCGTCCGCGTGCTTGCGTGAAGGGAACTGTAGATAAAAGGAATATCCAAATCGATCAAGCGAAAAAGCACGTTAAAGCCGTCATTCCTTGCCCGGACATCCAGCGGCGGAGTGATCACGACTGCCTGGACGATATTGGCCGCCATCGCTTGGTAGCGCTCGGACTGGCTGCCGCCAATGGGCCGCATGGCAACGTCAGGGATGTTGAACTTTTTCGCCACCATACGCGACAGCCGATCGCTTAGGTCGCCGGCCCGCGCCACTCCTATGGATTTGCCTTTAAGATCCTCGAGCCTGCGGATCTCTTTCCGAGTAACCAACACGTAGGGGAGTTTTATCAAAGGGGTCGCTACGAGCTTAGCTTCAGCCCCCGCCGCGAGAGACGGCATAGTCGCGTCGGCGGCACAGTAAAGGAACTGAATCTCGTCCGCCATTAAAGCCGCCAGCGCCGGTCCGCTGCCGCGAATGAAGACATGTTCCACTTTGAAACCGTATTTATCGAAGAGATTGTTTTCCAACGCTGTGTACAGATGAGCAAAGCCACCGGAAACCGCGCAGGTCGCGATGCGAATATGGATCGGCCGTTCACCCGGCTTCGCGAGATAGGGGTTGGCGGAGGCGATCCTGTGGGTGCCTAGGATCGACAGCGCCAGCCACAGCGACGCATTTAAGCACCGCACAATTCTTCGCAACGGGGTTGAACGAACTCCGGCATGACAATGCAATTCCTTCCTCCTCGCAATCTCCTTCTGGAGCATTGGCAGCGGCGGATAATAGTCTATTTTACGACTTCACTCAAACTCCAGTTTGAAAGAGTTCTCGATGAGAAATGCCAGGCGATCGGCTAGACCGCAAACCGAAAATGGACGATGTCACCGTCTTTGACGATATAATCTTTGCCTTCCAGGCGGAGCTTGCCCGCTTCTTTGCACTTCGCCTCGCTGCCGTAAGCGATGAACTCGTCGTACGCGATCACTTCGGCGCGAATAAATCCCCGCTCGATATCGCTGTGGATTTTGCCTGCGGCTTTCTTTGCGGCTGTGCCATGAGCGATCGTCCAAGCGCGGACTTCATCCTCGCCTGTCGTAAAGAAACTGATCAAATCCAAAAGTCGGTAGGAAGCGCGGATAAACCGGTCACGCGCCGGCTCCTCGATACCGATCTCTTTGAGGAATGCCATCCGGTCGCTTTCATCGAGCTGCGCGATTTCCATTTCTACCTTGCCGGCGAGAGCGAGCCCTTCCAATCCGCGCCGCTCGAGGTCTTCTTGGTAGGCTGCATCGACTGGCCTTCCGGCTTTTTCGTCAGACTGATTGAAGATGACCAGCAAGGGCTTGCGGCTGAGAAAGCCGAAGCCAGCGGCCAGGTTTTCTTCGTCCGCGCTGAAGTTCAGATTTCTCAAGCTCTCCTCATTTTCCAGCGCGTTTGCGCAGCGCTCGAGCAAGCTCTCTTCTTGGGGTCGCGCCTTTTCTTTCTTCAAACGGCTGCGTCGATTCTCGACCACAGCGAGATCGGTGAGAATCATTTCGGCGAGCAGATTGTTTAATTCTCTTATAGGATTGGCATCGCTGTCGAAGTCACGCAATATCAGCGCAATGGCATCGACTTCCCGCATCTGTGTAACGATCGCATTATTCGACTTAAGATTCTCCTCGGTCTCGCTCGGCGGAAAATCAGTGAAGCGGATTTCGGCGTAAGTGGTCTTTTTCGGCTTAAAAAGCTCCGACAGCTTGTCGATGCGCAGGTCGGGAACTTTGATCACACCGAGATGAACTTCTTCCTTGCCGCCAAAGCCGCCAACGTGAGCTTTAAGCCCCGTCAACATATTGAATATGGTTGTTTTCCCCGCGCCTCGATGGCCGATCAGACCCACTTTCATTTAGCTCTCTCCCGGTTACTCTAGTCAAAGAAAGCAATCTACCAGGAAAAGTTATCCGAATGAAATCCGTCTGAATTTAAAGCAGTGCGGGCACGAGATAAAGAAATCCGTTCAGCTTTCAGAACGGTGGAGAATAGAGCCACTGAAAGCTGAGCGGGTTGGTAGATAGAATCGCTCTTGAGCTAGCGCTTTAGCGCCAGAAACAGGCTTCCCTGCCCGCGGCGGACCAGAAATAGCACCGATTTGCCTTTTTCGCTTCGCGCTATTTCGCGGTTATATTCGGCGAGATTCTTCACTGGACGGCGATTGATCTGTGCAATCAGATCGCCGGCTCTCAAGCCCGCCTCGTCTGCGGCACTGCCCGGAGTCACCGAAGTAACAACGAGCCCTTCAGCGCGATCGATCCCCAGACTTTCCGCTATTTCCGGCGTCACGGGTTGAACCGCCAGGCCTAAGTCGCCTTCTTGGGTCGAGGCAACGATTTCATTTTCTTTCATTTCACCGACCGTCAGCGGCAAGGTCACTTCTTTGCCATCGCGCAGAACTTTCAGCTGGACCGTCATTCCGGGTGCCACGCGCGCGACCAGTGCTGGCAGGTCCGCTGAGTCTTTGATTTCTTTACGGTCAAACTCGGTGATAATGTCGCCGAGCTTAATCCCGGCGCGCTCCGCCGGACTGCCCTTTAAAACTTCTGCCACTAACGCGCCCTTGGATTGTTTCAAGCCGAGCGAGTCGGCGATTTCCGGCGTAATCTTCTGCACCGTCGTACCGAGATAGCCGCGTACGACCTTCCCCTTGTCTTTGAGTTGCGGCAACAATTCCTTAACCGAATTTGTCGGAATCGCGAAGCCAATGCCGATGTTGCCACCGGACTGGCTAAAGATGGCCGTATTGATGCCCACTACTTCACCGCGCAGATTGATCAGAGGCCCACCTGAGTTGCCCGGATTGATCGAAGCGTCGGTTTGAATGAAATTATCGTATGGACCAGCGCCAATCTGCCGTCCCTTGGCGCTGACGATGCCGGATGTCACTGTATGGTCAAGACCGAAAGGATTACCGATCGCCATCACCCACTCGCCGACTTCAAGGCGATCGGAGTCGCCAAACGTTACCGCTGGCAGATCATGACCCGCGTCGATTTTGATTACCGCGATATCGGACTTTTGATCCTTGCCGATCACCTTGGCATCGTAATTTTTTCCGTCCGACAAAGTCACGGCGACCTTCTGAGCCCCGTCGACGACGTGATAATTAGTGAGTATCGTTCCGTTACCGTCTATGATGAATCCGGAACCCAAACCGTTTTGCCGTTGCGGCCCGCGTGGCATGGGCCCGCCGAAAAATCTCTCCCAGAATTGGCTACCGGGATCTTCGCCGCCAAAGGGCGACGACGGATCTTGCGCCCGCCTGCGAATCTGCGTGGTCGAAACGTTGACCACAGACGGACCGATTTTTTTGGCCAGGCTGGCAAAGTCGGGTAGACTCTGCGGCGTGGCGCTGGTCGCCGCGCCTGCGACCTGTATCATCTGGCTAGCCGAATGATACCGCTCAATCGCGGCGCTAACGCCGACTCCCGCCAACACGCAAAGTGCGCCGCCGACGACAAGCGATGAGACACTGACACTTCTTTTTGGACTTAACTCCGTTGCCATTTTACATCCTCCATCATTGCCGGGAACGATCGCCGGTTTTTAACGCATGCGCTCGCAGGTCACTCATCCGACCCGGCGACATCGCTCCCATATTATTTCTTAACCCCGTTCCCAACCGGCTCATGGTTTGCCGTCCACGTCTTTCGTTTCGATTGGCGAGCGCCGCGTGCTTCCAGCGCAGCAGTCCTTCTCGCATGTAGCCGGCGTCGTATCCCAGCATTTCACAAACATTTTCAAACGAGAACAAATAGGATTTGTCTTTACTTAGAATCCATTCCTCGGCTTCCACATGCATCACCTGCTTGCGCTTGCACGTGGCGGTCAAGTTCTCTTGAAAACAGACGACCGCGTCTTGCAGCACGGCGAGCATGAGCACCCGTTCGGGATCCAGATAGAAACGCCGCCGGTAAGTAGACTGAAATTGAGCGTCGACGAGGATGTCCGGCTGAAATACCGCCATGGCTCTTTCTGTAACCGGAACGCTGGGCTGCTCCAGTCCCGTCAGCCAAAACGGCGCCCGGCCGCCATTGTTAGATGCCTGCGTTTTGACCTGCTTCTTTACGATCATGACATTACCTCCGAAGCTGTTAGACAAACCTTTCACTGGCATTGTTCCATTTTTTTTGACTGCCCTCGTTTTAAAGCTCCACGTTGCCGGATGGCGCGAGGACTCCAGGGCAAGAAAACAATGCCAATCAATCCGTGGCCTACCCTTCTGCCGGGCGACCGTACGGATAACGGATAGGGAAACGAATCGGGTGAGGGATTAAATCAGCAAGATCGAATCGAGCATGTGAAGCGAAATTTTCCGCGCATGAGCGCGCGAGTAAATCGACGACAGGCGGCGCACCGGAGGGACGGTGCCAATAGGGCGAGTTCCGTCTCCCAAGCTTTGAATAATAAGGGATGAAACAGTGCCGATCGCCGATTCTAAGCACAGCCGCAGGGGATAGCTCTCGCTCGCGAGTTGCCACCCTCGATTCGCCAAGCCGAGGCGCGATTCACGCGAAAAAGCGACGCCGGCCAGCGCGTTATCATGCGCCAGACTTAGAGCGAAGCCACCGATGGTGAAAATAAACAGCAGAACTGCGGCGGCAACGGTTTTTTTAAGCAGGCTGACTTTCACAACAATTTGCGAAATTACAAAATACGCTAGCACTCGAAAGAGGAAAGTCAACATAGCTAGCCCGCATTATTCATGGTTTTTGGAAATCGTGTGAAGAACTAGCATCGTTTGGGTAAGCGCTTTCAATCCGATTGTCAAAGTTGAAGTTCGTGCAAGCCCGACAACAGAGGTTGCGGATTTAGTGATCGAGCGGGGT
>DASYUV010000165.1:0-20210 GCA_036000865.1 Binatia bacterium
CCTTTGTAGGAACCGTAAACCACCCAGCAGGGCCCATGATCGTGGGGTCTATTGCCATGCCCTTGTTTGTGAGTATGGCCCATCTGGATGAACCCCAAGTCAGGATCGCGGTAAAGCTCGCGCGATGGCTTACCTTCGCGAATCAGCGCAGCCATCCAGCGATCATCGGGGCTTGTCGAGGCGAATAGCTTCTCCATTAAAGCGGCGACTTTGAATGGCAGCTGTGGATCTTTGCCATCGCCCCATGCGGCGCGAATCTCCGCGATATAGCGATCCAACGAGTTTTCCGCGTTCTGTTCTTGTACAGCCATAAGCGATCCTCCCTCTGACGCTTCAATCTTTTAACATTTTCCGCGCGCAGCCGTCCAGGCCAATGAAGAAGATACGCGGCGCATTGACAGGGCGAGGCGCGCTCTGCTACCTGTTTGAATTGTTTCAAAATGATCGAGAGAGAAAATGACGATCGATTCGCAAGAGCTGCGCCGAGTGATGGGACACTTCGTCACCGGCGTAACCGTAATCACAACCAAGGATTCTGACGGCAACCCCAACGGTCTGACCGCGAACGCGTTTATGTCGCTTTCATTGAATCCGCCGCTGGTGCTCATCAGCGTCGATAAAGGGGCGACTTGTTACGCCTGCTTTGAATTGCAAAACGGCTTTACAGTCAATTTTCTCAGTGAAGGTCAAGAAGAAATCTCACGCCGTTTCGCTACCAAAGGCATCGACAAGTTCGCCGGCCTCAAGTGGCATCCTGGCAGAAACGGCGCGGCAATCATCGACGGGGCCATTGGCTACGTCGAGTGCAAGATTGCCCAATGCCACGACGGCGGCGACCACACGATTGTCGTTGGCGAGATCGTAAGTGTCAGCGCGAGCGGCGACCGGCCGCTGCTGTTCTTCAAAGGTAAGTATCAGCGATTGCCGGATTAGGATCAGGGTTGAAAGTTCCAGCCGTTCCAGTGGTTCAAGTCGTTTCAATCGTCCAACAGAATGATTTCCAAAAAAACGGATGGAACAAATGGAACTCCTGGAACGATTGAAACCCGAAACTATTCTTATTCTCCCAGCGCCAGCGCCGTAATGCACGGCAAGCCGCTGATAATCGTACGCGTGTCGCCCGATGGCGTTACCGTAACGACTTCGCCATCAGCGGTTGCGACTAGCACGCCGTTACCATTCGCGGCAGGACAGATGTCCATAACGCCGCCCGTCATTTTTTCCGTAAGTAGTTCCCAATTCGCGCCGTCATTGGACTTGAAGATGGCTGAATTGGCCCGTCCGGCGCGAGTCCAGGTGCGAGGACGGTCTTGCGTGATGCCCATGTAAATGTTGCCCCTGTCGTCTTCGGCGAGCGCGTTACCGTAACTGCGTCCGCCCGGAGGTGTGACTTTCTCCCAGTGGCTGCCACGATCCGTGCTCCGGGAGACGCCTTCGCCGCACGCGGCGACGACAAGGCCTTCTTGCGCTTGGCAAGGCTGAATTTGATGGATGTCGGGATCGGTTAAGCCCTCGTTAGCGGATGTCCAACTTCGCCCCTCGTCGTCGCTGACGAGAATACCCCCGACTTCAATTCCCGCGTAGAGTCGGCCGGCTGGTTTTTGCTCGACCGTGAGCACGCGAGTGCGTGGGGCGAAGTCCGGGTTCGGTGGAAAAGTTCCACCGGTTGCTCCCTGGCGAACGCCTTTTAGTTCCTGCCATCCGCCGCCTTCAGAGGTCGCGTAGAGAGCCGCAGGCATCGTGCCGACTAAGAGTTTGCCCGACAAAGCCAATATCGAAGACATGGTCAGGCACGGAACATTTGGATTGGCGCGTGTCCACTCTTTGCCGCCGTCGCGGGTTACGAACATCCCCGAGTGTTCGGTGCCGATATAAACTTTCTTTGGATCCTCTGGATCGACTTGGATACAGGACATCTGCCAGAAAGTGAGAGCGCGATCGGCTTGGACCCAATCTTCACCCCGGCGTTCAAATCGATACCATCCGGAATGGGTTGCTAGGTGAAGAGCGTCATTTGTTTTTTCGTCCGTCGCCATGAAGCACCTCCAGGGTTAAGCACTGAGACGAATGGAGATCGATGCATTAACCGGAACATATGTCGGGCAAGGATCTCAGGTCAAGGTAATGTTCAAGTCAAGCGATGGTAGTCATACCTTCTCCCACTAAAAGGGACCGACCCAATCGCTGCTCGACCAGCTCGATGTGCCGACTAAAAGATTTTCCGGCAAACTCATAGCCACTCTTCACATAACACCCGCGTGCCGGTCAACAGCTGTTTCATTGACAATCGCTGGCCATCAGTCTAATTTCATGAAAACAAACTTGTTTTCATTTCCAACCACCCATGGACACTTACGATAGCAAGACCGCCAGCCGCATTGTCGGCGTGAGCCTGCGCCAGTTGCAGTATTGGGACGAACAGGATTTCATCCGGCCGTCAATCAAACTGGCCGAGGGGCGTGGCACCAAGCGGCTCTATTCTTTTCACGACCTCATCTGCCTCAGAGTCATGAAAGATCTGGCGCATCACGGCCTCAGTTTACAAAAAATTCGCCGTTGCTTACGGCCTCTGAAAGAACATTCATCCCAGACGGAACATCCGGCCGAATCGTTAAAATACTTAACCGACGGCGAAGAGCTGTTTATTATTACCGACGATCGGCAAAAAATTCTTGCCGCGATCGAGCGACGGTTCGTTGTGTCACTGGGGATCGGCAATCTGGTTCGTGAGTTGGACTCGCAGGCTAAGGGCGCCGTGCTCGGTGCCCGGCGCAAGCGCGCCAAATCTCAGCGGCTCGAAGAGAAACGTAGCGGATCGGCATAGGTTTTGATGGAATCGACGAAGGTCACGCCGATGATGCAGCAGTATCTCCAGATCAAGGAGAGATACCGTGATGCCATCTTGTTTTTTCGGCTCGGCGATTTCTACGAAATGTTCTTCGAGGACGCGCACACCGCCTCCAAGATTCTCGACATCGCGCTCACCTCGCGTAACAAGAGCGACGAGACTTCGGTTCCCTTATGCGGCGTGCCGTATCATTCCGCCGAACCCTACATACAAAAATTGCTCGACGCAGGACATAAAGTCGCGGTTTGCGAGCAGGTAGAAGATCCGGCTACCGCGAAGGGCGTCGTCAAGCGAGAGGTGGTCCGCGTCATTACGCCGGGAACGGTGACGGCGGCGGAAGCGCTCGATGCCCATGTTAACAATTTCCTGGCCGCGGTGTCTAAAGGGGAGGGCGGTTTCGGCCTGGCTGTGACCGATATTACCACCGGCGAATTCCGTTTTACCGAGATCGCCGGGGAACTCGCGCTCTTCGACGAACTAAGTCGTATTCAGCCGAGCGAGTTGTTGCTGGGGAGCCGCGAGACGCGGTTGCGCGAGCGTCTCTACAAGGAATTTCCCTTGATTCATTTCACGGCGGTTTCGGACGAGGCATTCAGCGACGCCGCGAATAGCCGAGTTACTCCGAACGCCGCGCCGGCATCGGAAGAATTCATCAATGGCTTGCGCGCCGCGTCGGCGATCATGAGCTATCTCGAAGCCAATGCGTCTGAGTCATTAAAGCTGCTTCGCGATCTCGAATCCTACGCGGTCTCTCATCATCTCGTTTTGGATGAAGCGACCCGCGCCAATCTCGAGCTTGTCGCTAATTCTCAGGGAGATCGAAAGGGATCATTGTTGGCAATTCTCGACTGCACGCTCACGTCGATGGGCGCGCGGCGCCTGCGTCAGTGGCTTTTGTATCCTCTGCTCGATGAGCAGGTGATCCGCGAGCGTCATGACGGAGTGCAAGAATTGGTCGAGCACATCGCGCTGCGCCAGGAACTTAAGGCCGGTTTGGCGAAGATGCAAGATCTAGAAAGATTAGCCGGCCGAGTCGTGTCGGGAAGCGCAGTGCCCAAGGATCTCGTCGCCATCAGGGATACTTTGCGTGGCGTGAGCCAACTCCGGCAGCAGCTCAACGGCATCGAATCGAATCTGCTCTTGCGCGTGCGCGACGGCTTGGCCGATCTACCCGAGGTTGTCGGTCTGGTCGAGCGGGCGATCGTCGACGACCCGCCATTCGCCCTCAAAGAGGGCGGTTTCATCCGCGCCGGATTTGATGCCGAGCTGGACGAGATCCGCGGCATGCGCGCGCACGCCAGGGACTGGATCGCGCGGTTTGAAGCAAGCGAACGGCGGCGCACCGGCATTCAATCTTTGAAGGTGCGTTACAACCGTGTGTTCGGCTATTACATCGAAGTCACCAATTCAAATCTCAAGTCCGTGCCGGCGGATTACCTAAGAAAACAAACCTTGACCAATGGGGAGCGCTATATCACTCCCGAGCTCAAGGAATACGAAACCAAAGTGCTTAACGCCGAAAGTCTGATCGAGAAATTGGAGGCGACGCTGCTCGCTCGGGTGCGCGAGCAAGTCGCCGGCTATTATCCCGCTCTGAAAGCGATGAGCAACGCATTGGCGATTTTAGATGTCTCGATTTCGCTGGCCGAGGTCGCCGAAGGGCAACATTTTGTTCGGCCGCAGATTGACAACGGGGTTTGCTTGTCGATCCGCGAAGGGCGCCATCCGGTCGTGGAAGCCGCAGTCGGCCGCGGCAAGTTTGTGCCTAATGACTGCGCGATCGATCCCGAGTCTCAGCAAATAATTTTGCTCACCGGACCGAACATGGCCGGCAAATCGACCTATATGCGCCAAGTGGCGTTGATCGTGATTCTAGCGCAAATGGGCAGCTTCGTTCCCTGCGCCGAAGCGCGCATCGGTGTCGTCGATCGGATTTTTACGCGGATTGGGGCTGCCGATTCGCTGGCGCGCGGCGAATCGACCTTCATGGTGGAAATGAAGGAGACCGCCAATATTCTGCACCATGCAACTCGCCGGAGCCTGATCCTGCTCGACGAAGTGGGACGGGGCACCAGCACCTTCGATGGTATATCGATCGCTTGGGCCGTTGCCGAATCGCTGCACGACGCTCCGGCCAGGCCGCGCACGCTCTTTGCCACTCACTATCATGAGCTCACCGATCTGGCCCAGACCAAGGAACGAATCAAAAACTACAACTTCGCAGTCAAGGAGTGGCGCGGCGAGATTATTTTTCTGCGCAATTTAATCGAAGGGGCGACCAGTCACAGCTACGGCATTCATGTCGCCCGTCTAGCCGGTATGCCGGCGGATGTCATCGCTCGCGCCAAAGAGATCCTGGCCCGATTGGACGGCAGTCAGGATGGTCGCGGCGAGGGTTTCAAATCACGCGGCCGCGTGGCAGGGGACTCGCCGGCGCAGATGGGGCTTTTTAACGCCGAGCCGGATCCCATTCGCGAACAACTGCTAAACCTCGATGTTACCCGGATGACCCCGATGGAAGCGATGAATGTTCTGCATAAATTGACGGAACAAGCCAAGAAATAAGGATCAGAAGGCGAGAGCTGTATGACGTGGAAAAAGGCACCGTATCTATATTTTGCCAGCGCGCTTTTGTTTCTGCTGGCGTTTGAAGTGTTTTTGTTTCGTGTGCGACCGGCTCTGGCCCAGAAACAGAAAGCCGAGGTGCCGAGAAAGGAGGGCCGGCCTGCCAACCCGGCCCGATCAAGACCGGAGGAGAGCGATATCGCTCCACGCAGCGACGCGCTGCGGAGCGTTGATGAAGAACGAAAAGATCCAACTGGAGCTGCGACGCCATCCGACAAAGCCCAAGTGACCGGCCTGCGTTTTTTATCTTGGAAGGGTTACACCCGGATCATGCTGGACCTGTCTCAGGAAACGAAATATGAGGTGCGCCGCTTGAAAGAAGATCCGGCGAAAGGAGTGCCGCCGCGAATTTATGTCGATGTCATGGGCGCGCGGCTGGCGCTCGTTTCCAAGGAAACCGTGCCGGTTGACGATGGTCTGCTGCGCCAAGTTCGGCTGGGCCAGTACAGCGCCGACGTCGTGCGTGTGGTTCTTGATATGAACAGCCTTCGCGATCATAAGGCTTTTCTTCTTGCCGACCCTTATCGCCTGGTGATCGACGTCTATGGACAAAGGGCTGAAGAGAGCGCGGCGGTGAAAGAAGTGGCGAGAACACCGACAACGGACGGACGCAGAGCTGTCGCCAAGGTAACCATTCCAAGCTCTCCGGCGCCGGCGCCTTCCGGCCTGCGCAAAATTGTGTTGGATCCCGGTCACGGCGGCAAAGATCCGGGTGCCATCGGCGCCGGCGGCATCGCTGAGAAGGACATCGTATTGAGCATCGCAAAGAAGTTGGCGGCCAAACTCAGAAACGAAATGCGCGTCGAAGTCGTGTTGACGCGCAAGGATGACCGCTTCGTCGAACTGGAAGATCGAACGAAGTTGGCGAACAAGGAAAATGCCGATCTGTTCATCTCGCTGCACGTGAACGCAAGCGAAAATGCCGAGGCCAAAGGCATCGAGACTTATTATCTCGATAAAACCACCGACGAGGCGGCGATCCGCCTGGCCGCCCGTGAAAATAGCACCTCGCGAAAAAATATCTCCGATTTACAGTTCATTCTGAGCGACATGACGCAGAATATGAAACTGGAAGACTCGATCACTTTGGCGCATCGGCTGCAGGGCTCTATGGTCGCCGGTATGGGCAAGGCGATGGGCGATGTCAGAGATCTGGGCGTGAAGAAAGCGCTCTTCTACGTTCTCGTTGGCGCGCGCATGCCGAGCGTCCTGGTGGAGATGTTTTTCATCAGCAACCAGAGCGAAGGTCGCGCCATGAATCAAGCCACTTACCAAGACGCCATGGTCGACGCGCTTTTTGAAGGCATTCAAAAATACGGCCAGTCGAATCTCATCGCCCGGACACTTTAAAACCTCCATGGATGCGGTAGCCATTTCGCTTGCGCTGCTCGAAGACGCCCAGGCCGATCACGACCTGAAGCGTCTGGCGCGTACTTACGTCGACAAAGGGCGCGGTTTGCTCCTTGACAGGCACCGCGCTGGCGCGGGCGGATTGGAAGTCGCGGCGGCCTGGTCGACGGTCATGGATCACCTGATCCGCCGTTTGTTCGCGGCCATCAGTGCGGAATGGAGCAACCGATTGCCGAAAGCGAACTCGCAGTTTGCTCTCGTTGCCCAGGGCGGATACGGACGCGGCGAGCTCAATCCGCAATCGGATATCGATTTACTGTTTCTTTATTCATGGAAGGTTTCTCCGTTTGCCGAGGCGGTGACGGAAAAGCTCCTCTACACCTTGTGGGATGCCGGGCTACAGGTCGGCCATGCCACCCGAAGCATTGCCGATTGTCTCCGTCTGGCGTACAGCGACATGAGAGTGCGCACCTCGCTGCTCGATGCTCGCTTCCTGTGCGGCGACTATGGACTTTATGGAACGTTCGACAAGAGCGTGGAATCACGCCTTATAAAAAAGGGCGTCAGCCGGTTCATTCGCGAGAAGCTGAGCGAAACTCGCGTCCGCCACCAAGAATTTGGCGGTTCGGTCTATATGCTCGAACCTGAAGTGAAGGAAGGAGAGGGCGGGCTCAGAGACGTTCAAACGGCGCGCTGGATCGCTCGCGCAAAACTAAATGTCAAAGATCTGGACACTCTCGCTCTCAATGGCATCGTCAACCCGGCGGACATCGCCAATTTAAAGGAGTCGCAGGATTTTTTGTTGCGGGTCCGTAACGAATTGCATTTTTCGACCGGCAAGCATCAAGACCAATTGACCTTTGACCAACAGGAACACGTCAGTGCCGCGCTCGGTTTCGAAGGGGAGGGAACATTGCGCGGCGTCGAAGTGTTTATGCGAGCGTATTATTTGCATGCCGCGCAAACCAACCGCCTGTCTGAACTGATCATTCATCGCGTCACCGACTACGATAAACCGCGTTTCGGCGCAAAGTATGTTTTCGGCCGGGTGCTGCGGGAAGGTATTCGCCTTTCGAAGGGCCATCTGACCGTCACCAAGGCGGAGGTTCTGCGATCCAGCCCTGAAAATCTCATCCGCATCTTCGACGACGCCCAGAAATACCACTGCCAGTTGACTCATGAAACCCGCGAGCTTTTACGCCAGCACCTGGACGTGATCGACGACGAGTTTCGCCGCTCAGCGGTGACCAACGAGGCGTTTTTTAATATCCTCAAATGGAAGGAATCGGTTTACGAAACTCTGTTGGAGATGCATCGTTCGGGAGTGTTGGGCGCGCTGATCCCCGAGTTCGGCAGGCTCCTCTGCATGGTGCTGCACGACGCCTATCATGTTTACACAGTGGATCAGCATTCGTTGCTATTGATCAAGGAGATCGAACGACTGAAGGCCGGCGACTACAAGGAGAGTTTGCCGCTGCTCACACAGCTGGCCCGCGAAGCCGAACAGATGGAGCTACTTTATCTCGGGCTGATGTTCCACGACATCGGCAAGGGATTCGGCGGCGGCCATTCGGAAATCGGCGCGCGCATGGTGCGATCGATTGCGCGCCGCATGCGTCTTAACGCCGACGACGGCGCTCTGGTCGAGTTTCTCGTGCAGCACCATCTGCTGATGACGCACACAGCCTTTCGCCGCGACTTGGAAGACGACAAAACCATCTTCGATTTCGCCAGGACCATGGGCAGCGTGAACAATCTTAAGATGCTTTACTTGCTGACGTTTGCCGACGTTAAAGCGGTGGGCCCGGATGTCTGGAATCCCTGGAAAGCGTCGTTGCTCGGCGAGCTGTATGTCAAGGCTCTGAATCTCCTGGAGGAAGTGGAGAAGGGAGAATTCCAGCGCCGCGACGTGCGCGCCGTGATTCGCCGTGTGCAAACCCGAGTGCGGCGGCAATTGACAAAGGACCACGACGAAGAGAAAGTCGAGCAGTTTTTGGAAGCCATGCCGGAGCGCTACTTTCTTTCGACATCGGAAGACGACATTCCGGATCACTTCGAGCTGATGCAGCGTTTTCGCGGCAAGAAGGCGGAGCTAACGGTGCAACATTTTCCCGACCGCGACTGCACGTCGGTGGTCATTTGCACTCAGGACCGTCCCGGATTGTTTGCCTCGATTACCGGCGTATTGACCGCGCTCAATCTCGACATTCTCAACGCGCGCATCTTTACTGCAAGCGACGGGCGCATACTCGACGTTTTTCGGATTTCCCATCATGGGCGATCTGAAATGGTCATGGCGGAGCAAAAGTGGGCCAAGTTCCGCACAACGCTGGACGGCGTTCTGGACGGTAAAATCGATGTCGAGCGTTTGGTGGAATCGTCCAAGCCCGCGCTCTTTTTGCAAAAGCGGGTGCCCAAGGTCGCAACCGTGATAAACATTGATAACGATGCTTCGGACGACTTCACGATCGTGGAAATCTTTACCGAGGATCGCATCGGTGTGCTGTTTACGATCGCCCATAGCCTGCACCGGCTTGGATTGTCGACTCATGTCGCAAAAATTTCCACCAATGTGGATCAGGTCGCCGATATTTTCTACGTGACCGACCAGTTCAGCGCCAAAATAGAGGACGCGCACCGAGTGGAAACCTTGCGTCAATTTCTCCGTCAGAGCCTAGCGCCCCGAGATGAAACAAGCGAAAGACTTGCTCAGTCCGTCCATTGACGCTTTTTTGTCCATGGTGACGGTCGAGAAGGGCCTGGCCAAGAATACCGTCGAGGCATACAGTCGTGATCTAGCCGGGCTCGCCGACTTCCTTGTCGCGCAACATGTGTCGGCTTGGCTCGACGTTGATTCCAACCAGATTCGTTCCTATCTCACCACGCTGCGGCGCAAAGGCCTGGCTCCACGAAGTGTCGCTCGGCACTCGGTAACACTCAGGCGGTTATTTCATTTCCTGCAGAGCGAGGGGCTAGTCAAAGAGAATCCTATGCCCAATCTTTTGCTCACGCGGGCGCCGATAAAGCTGCCACAGACGTTGTCGGGGGATGATATCCGCAAGCTATTGGGCCAACCGGATCGGACGGAGCCGCTCGGAGCGCGGGATCAGGCCATGCTCGAGTTGTTGTATGCAACCGGCTTACGGGTATCTGAGCTGGTTCAATTGCAGACCCAGCGAGTCAGCTTTCAGGGGGATTACCTGACCATCAAAGGCAAAGGTTCGAAGATGAGGGCAGTACCATTCGGCAGATGGGCGCGAGAAAAGCTGGCGACGTATATGAGCCAAGTCAGACCGAGACTGCTCAAAGGAAAATCCAGCTCATTTGTATTCATCAATCGGTCTGGAAAACCTCTCAGCCGACAAGGCTTTTGGAAGCTCGTTCGCCGCTATGCGCTGATCGCGGGCATCGATAAGAGAGTCACGCCGCATACATTGCGCCACTCGTTCGCCACGCACTTGCTCGAAGGCGGCGCCGACTTGCGATCGGTCCAGGCGATGCTGGGTCACGCCGACATCTCGACGACACAAATCTATACGCATGTCGATGGCGCGCGACTCAAAGCGGTTCACCGAAAGTTTCATCCGCGGGAGCGGGGCGGCTCGAAGCAAGGGAGTGATGGAGTGATGGAGTAATGGAGTATTGGGAGGAGGGGATTGGGATACGCATCACTCCAATACTCCAACACTCCAGTACTCCAGTTATTTTTCCTCCGCCTTGTCTTTTCGCAATCGTTGCCGTATTCATAATAAAGTCCTCTCCGGCGAAATACCTTTGGAAGACCTCATCCGCCAAATCGCTATATGGGCGCTGCCCGTTCTCGCGGCAATTATTTTTCACGAAGTCGCGCATGGCTGGGTGGCTTATCGGCTCGGCGATCCGACCGCTGCAAGATTGGGTCGTTTAACGCTCAACCCGTTGGCCCATATCGATATCTTTGGCACCCTCCTCGTGCCTTTGATGTTGATCGTGGCGAACTCTCCGTTTGTATTCGGTTACGCCAAACCGGTGCCGGTCAACTATGCCAATTTGCGCAATCCCAAGCGCGACATGATATGGGTGGCCGCGGCCGGCCCAATCATGAATCTCTTGCTTGCCTTGGGCTTTACCATACTTTGGAGGTCGCTGGCAGGACCGACAGGAGGCGAATCGGTAAAAGCTTTGTCTTCCGGTTCTGCTGCCTTCCTTGCGCCCATTGTGCTGATGGCTCAAAGCGGCATCTTGATTAACATCACTTTGGCGGTGTTTAATGCTTTGCCGCTGCCGCCGCTCGATGGTGGCCGAGTGTTGGTCGGTCTGTTGCCGGACGTGCTCTCGAGAAAATTGGCGCGCATCGAACCATTCGGTTTCATCATCTTGATCATTTTGCTCATGACCCGGACGCTCGATAGGATCATTGATCCACCGACCGAATTCTTATTGAAACTTTATCTCGGAGTACTTTAGAGTGGTGCGGCCCTATGGAAATCATCGTTAGCGGCATGCGACCCACGGGGCGGCTTCATCTCGGCCACCTGCATGGCGCGCTGACGAATTGGCTTCGTCTTCAGGAGCAATATCAGTGTTACTTCTTCGTCGCCGATTGGCATGCGCTGACGACCGACTATGCGACGCCGCAAGGCATTAAAGAGAGCACTCTCGAAATGGTGACCGACTGGCTCAGCATCGGTCTCGACCCCGCCAAGTCGGTGTTATTTCGGCAATCGCGCATTAAAGAACACGCCGAGCTCCATCTGCTCTACTCGATGATCACTCCCGTGCCATGGCTCGAACGCAATCCGACGTACAAAGAGCAGATGAAAGAAATGGTCGGCAAGGATCTGTCAACCTATGGCTTCCTCGGTTATCCGGTGTTACAGGCGGCTGATATCACGATCTACAAGGCGAATAAAGTTCCGGTCGGCGTCGACCAGGCGCCGCATGTCGAATTGACCCGCGAGATCGTGCGCCGGTTCAATCAAATTTACCAGCCGATCTTTCCCGAGCCGGAGGTTTTGCTCACGGAGTCGCAGAAATTGCCGGGGCTGGACGGCCGGAAGATGAGCAAGAGCTACGGCAATGCGGTTTTTTTGTCCGATTCACCGCAGGAAATCGATCAGAAACTGAGCCGCATGATGACCGACCCGGCGCGGGTGAGGCGAAACGATCCCGGCGAGCCGGAGAAATGTCCGGCGTTTCAATTGCACAAGATTTACTGCACCGAGGAGGAGATTGCCGAAGTCTCCAAAGGCTGTCGGACCGCCGGTATCGGTTGTCTCGAATGCAAGAAAATTATGATAAAACATGTGGTGGATGATCTCGCGCCGTTTCGCGAGAAGCGTGCCCAGTACCAAAACAAACCGGGCGAGGTCGAAGAGGTGTTGGCGGCGGGTAACGAGTCGGCTCAGAAAATAGCCGCGGCGACCATGGCCGAAGTGCGGGAGACGTTGGGGTTGTGAGCACGAGCGTACAATTGGAGATATTCGAGGGACCTTTGGACCTCTTGCTCCACCTGATCAAGAAAAACGAAGTGAGCATTACCGACATTCCGATCGCGACGATCACCGAGCAATATTTGGCCACGCTGGAGCTGATGCAAAATCTCAGTCTCGACGTGGCCGGGGAGTTTCTCGTCATGGCCGCAACCCTGATTCACATCAAGTCGCGCATGCTCTTGCCGGCCGGCGATGACGAGGGCGACGAAGACGAAGGAGTCGATCCGCACGAGGAACTGGTGCGGCGATTGTTGGAATACCAGCGCTATAAAGAAGCCGCCGCCGAGCTGGAGCAGCGCGACCTTCTCACTCGGGATGTCTTTGTCCGCTCGCCGACACCGACCGAAGAAGTTGGTCCGCGGGGCTTTCGTGAGGTATCGGTCTTCGAGCTCTTGGGCGCCCTCAAACGCATCATTGATCGCCTGCCCAAGGACACCGTCCATGAGGTCGCGCTGGACAAGATCACCGTGCGGGAAAAGATGACCTTGCTGCTGGAAACATTGCGGATTCAGGGGAGCGTGTTTTTCGAGTCTCTTTTCGTTGAGGTCAAAAGCCGCGTCGAGGTCGTGGTGACGTTTCTGGCGATGTTGGAGCTGGTTAAAGTGCGGGCAATTCGAATTTTTCAAGAAGAAATGGCGGGGCCCATCATGATCGAGGCCGCGGCGCGAATGGATGAAGCGGCGGAGCAAGTCGCGCTTGACGAAACCGGGGAAAGCCAACATGGAGCGTGAGGACGTAAAATCCATCCTCGAAAGTCTCTTACTCGTCGCCGACGGGCCGCAGTCCGTGCAGCGCTTCAGCGAAGTGCTCGATGGAACGAACAAGGACATCATCGAGAGCACTCTCAGAGAACTGCAGAGCGAGTTCGAGACGCAAAACCGAGGAATCCGTTTAGTGGAGGTCGCCGGTGGGTACCAGTTGCGTACGCCCAAGGCAAATGCCGACTGGGTCAAGAAATTCTTGGGTGGCCGGCCGGCACGAATGGGAAAAGCGACCCTAGAAACTCTGGCGATCATCGCCTACCGCCAGCCCATCACCCGAGCGGAAATCGAAGCGATTCGCGGCGTCGACGTCGACGGCGTGATCGCAACGCTTTTGGAACGTAACCTGATTCGAGCCGTGGCCCGAAAAGACGTTCCTGGAAGGCCGTTTCTCTATGGCACCACGGCGGAGTTCCTACAACTTTTTAATCTCCAAGACCTCTCTCAGCTGCCGACACTCAAGGAGACGGAAGAGATCTCGCTGCCGGAAATTCCGGGCGATACGATATCTCTCGACCAGCTTGAGGAGAACTAGCCGCGCTGGACGATGGAACGCCTACAAAAAATCCTCGCTCGCGCGGGCTTGGCTTCGCGGCGGGAGGCGGAGCGTTGGATCGTAGAAGGGCGCATTACGGTCAATGGAGCCGTCGTGCGCAAGCTCGGCTCCCAGGCCGATCCGGCCAAAGACAGCATCAAAGTCGATGGCAAGCGAGTCAAACCCGCGGCGGCGCCGCTTTACTACGCCTTTCACAAACCACCGGGCATCATCACCACGCTCAACGATCCTGAACACCGTCCCGACCTTACGCCGTTCCTCGTGCGCTTGGGTGAAAAGCGGCGTGTCTTCCCGGTGGGGCGGCTCGATTACAATACGACCGGCCTTCTGCTTCTGACCAACGATGGCGAGCTGGCGCTACGGCTCACGCATCCGCGCTTCGGCGTGAAGAAACTCTACCGTGCCAAACTGAGCGCGTGTCCGACCGAAGAGGCTCTCACCCATTTGCGCAAAGGGATTCGCTTGGATGACGGTATGACCGCTCCGGCGCGCATCCGGGTCATTGAAAAACTCAAAAAGAATGCCTGGGTGGAGATCGAGGTTCACGAGGGACGCAAGCGTGAAGTCCGGCGCATGTTCGAGGTGTTAGGATATTTCGTTGAAAAACTAATTCGCATTCGTGTGGGGCCGATTTCGTTGAGCGCTTTGGCGCCAGGAGAGCTGCGCCCACTCAGTCAAAGTGAGATTCAGTCGCTCAAACGCGCTGTCGGGCTTTCGCAATCCAAGCTCGTCGGCTCGACGACGCGCCGAGCGTAAAAAAAAGGGCGGCTTTAATCGCCGCCCTTCGCACTTGCCCGCAAGACTACAGGTTAATGGCGCAGACTGCAGAACTCTTCGTAGTCGATGAGCTCGTGGATTGTCGGGTGGTCGCCGCACATGGGGCACCTGGGATCGCGGCGCAGCTTGAGCATATTGATTTCCATGGTGAGCGTATTGAAGTGCACCAAGCGCCCAACCAGAGTCTCACCTTTATCCAGGATGATCTTGATCGCTTCCAACGCTTCGATCACGCCGATTAAACCCGGCAACACGCCTAAAACCCCGGCTTCGGCGCAACTTGGCGCCATTTCGGCGGGGGGCGGTTCCGGATAGAGGCAGCGATAGCATGGCCCTTTGCCCGGGTAGAAGACGGTTGCCTGCCCTTCGAATTGGAAGATGCTGCCATGCACATTGGGCTTACCAGCGAGTACGCAAGCGTCATTGACCAAGTAGCGGGTCGGAAAGTTGTCACAGCCGTCAACCACCAAATCATAGTCTTTGATGATATCCATGATGTTTTCCGACGTCAGCTTGGCGTTATAGGGAATAACTTTCACATCCGGGTTGAGCGCTTCGAGAGTCTTCTTGGCGGATTCGACTTTCGGCGTGCCGACCCGATCGTTGGCATGAAGTATTTGTCGCTGCAAATTGGAAATATCGACGACGTCATTGTCGATGATGCCCAAGGTACCGACTCCGGCTGCGGCCAAATAATACGCGGACGGTGATCCGAGACCGCCGGCGCCGACCATCAAGACCTTGGCTTGAAGCAACTTTGCCTGACCCGCTTCGCCGACTTCCGGGAGGAGAAAATGCCGGCTGTAGCGAATCAACTGCTCGGGGGTATACTGAAAATCTTGCACCCACTTGAAGCCGCCGTTCTTCCAAGCCGTATAACCGCCCGACATCGACGAGACATTCTGATAACCCATCTCTTTCATGGCCTTGGCCGCCAACAGCGAACGGACGCCGCCGGCGCAGTAGGCGATGATCGGGGCATTCTTGTCGGGTATGGCAGTCTCGACTTTAATTTCGAGAAATCCGCGAGGCAACGGGAGCGCTCCTTCCAAGTGTCCCTGGCGCCACTCATCGCTTTCACGGACATCAAGTAGAACGTGAGATTTGCCGTTGTTCGTCAATAAATCGTTGACTTGCTGTGGCGTGATTTCAGGGACATCCTTACGCGCCTCGGCCATAATATCCTGAAAACTCTTGGCCATGTTTCCTCCTAGATAGACCTTATGAGTCTAAGTTATGCTTCGCCCTTAGGAATGTCAAGATAAGTGCGCCACGTAAAATGGCATCGATAAATTTCAGCGCAGAGATTAGCTGGAATCTTTCGTCCGCGTCAAGATCCAACAGGATCGGAGACCCGAGCCGTTAACGACGGGCGCTTGAATTTGGCGGCGATGCCTCGGGAGCTATCTTTCCCGGACGAAACCTCTGGCTTCCAGCTGTCTGGCGCAAGTTTCGACTGCAACGGCGAGCACCGAAGGATCGGTCCGGGAGGACTGGTCGCTCGCGGAACAAGTGAGCGTCTGATTCGTTTCCGGGTTAACCATCTTGATCGATAGCGGCGCTGAGGCGGAGCCGCAGCTCGAGAGCAGCAGCAGAGTGCTACCAAGCCAGCCTAAGCGCAGTCTAAATCGTAATGCTCGCGACGGTTGTCGCTGCCAATCACCCACGTGTTCGGGGACGAAACATTTGAATTTGCCGTGAGGAAAAAATTTCATCGCTATTTGACCCACCTTTGCGATTGATGGTAACAAATAGCAGCGCCGTCGACAAAACCAATTTCTATAGCGCCTCACGCGAGCTAACCTCATGTCAGCGTCAGGCTGGATCAGGAATCTTGTGCTCAATCCGCCGACAGTTTTGCCCCGTAGTAGCTCAGGTACAAGCCCGCTGAAAAGTGAAAAGATTGATGAGGGCCGATTTTTTTGCGTTGTGCGGGATGGTTAGAGGCAGGCCACTAGTTGCTACATGGCCACGGCATGACGGACCGGCTGGTGGATTTCATCTAGCAGATTGCGGCAGATCCTTTTTTGGTAACTCCGATGATTAGTGAATAGCCTTTGCGGTGAATTACACGTGCCGTACCGAAGTCCACAGCAGTACTTCACCAATGAGAGCGACCGTGACGGTGTGAATAAGAACGCCCCAAACCTTATGAATCACTTTCTCACCGGAGTTACCGGCGGTCATTACGCGCAAGAAAAACGCCACGGTAAAGTACAACGCGCTTTGTCGGTCTTTTCAGCTGCCGGAAGTATGAGTCGATTGAGGGCTGGGTGGATCGGAACAAATCGGTACTTTGCAAAACAGAATGGTGTTCAGGTCGAAGAGCAATTGAAGGCTACAGTTCGGAAATGAAAAGGAAGGCGGATAATGGAAACGCAAAGTCATCATCCGGACATCACGGCAATGCGTATCGAGCGGATCAGGATCACCGGCCCGATCACTGAGAGGAGTCAGTGCTTTGCCTGGCTTGACGAAAACGGCTTTGACATCAAACGAAGCGGACCTTATACGGACAGCGAAATGCTCCCGGACTGCGATATGAAACGCTTCTTGATCGTGGCTGAAAAGAAGGAGGGCGAAGCGATGGAATCAAAAGCCAGAGACTTGATGATGCTCGGCATTCAGATCAAGGGTTTGAACATCAAGTTCGGCCACGTGCTGTTAGTTCTGTCGGTGGTTATGCTCGTTTGGCTGATAGTATTGACTAGTCAGCTGGCGAATTTGGAAAGACGACTCGACGGATTTCAAGCTGCGACCGAGAAACGGGCGGCCATATCCGCGGAAAAGTCGAGCGCGCAGACCAGGTTGAACAGGCCGCTTCAAGCGGGCTGAATTGTCTAGCCTTTCAGAAGCACGCGGCGCACCTAGCGGTCAAATTACCCAGCGTCTGAAATCTTAGCTTTTCACAACCCGAAGCCGAGAGCGGCTTCTTACGGTTTTAATTGCTGCCCGGCACCGCTGTTCCGGGGTCGCCCATTCAGCGGGAATGCTCTTGGCGTGTGTCATCTTGGACAATTCTTTGTTGTAGCCGTTCAATAACCCGAGATGTTTCATTCGCGGCTCTATTGCATACGCGTCGACGGGATTCGTGGAATAGTTGGGCACCTTGGCAGTCCGCAAACGCCCGAGCTTATCGGCTCTTTTCCCGTAAAGAGACGGCGCATGATGCCGCAGGTTTTTCCAACCGAAAACTTCTTTCGCGACCAGTGCATCAAGCTTTGTGCCGGCAGATATTTTTCTCTCAGTTGTGCCAGAAAATTTTTTCGCCAGTCGAGGCATAAGTCGAAAAGGCCGCGGTCGGTTCACTGCCGGCAAGGTCAGCCGGCTCCAACAACATTTTCACGCCGCATCTTAGGCAATCCTCCAGAATCGGTGTCGACAATCCTTGCAACGGTAAGGTCGCAATGCCGCGAAGCTCAGAACCTTCTCCAATAAATTCACAAGATGAGATCGTCTAACGTTCATACTGTCGCAAAGAGGACACATTGGCGGTTGGCGATGGCTAGCCATGATGAATAAGCCTAGCGCTCGGAAAGGACGCACTCAAGATCTTTTATTTAGCGACAATCCAGGTGAGAGGGCAGCAGTTTCGCAGACATTGCATGGCCGCGCGGAGCATCCTCAATTCTTCATCTGGCAGGGTCAGTCAAACTCGTTAGTCACGGATTGACACAGTTTGACACGCAAAGAAAAAAATATAACTGTAACTAGCTGATCTTCCTTGTGCCCCCGTAGCTCAGGTGGATAGAGCACAGGATTCCTAATCTCGCCAGATGATCGCGCAAACCCGACGAGGAAGAACGGAAGCCCAATAAAAACCGGGCTTTTGTTCTTCCGTCCCCTCCTACTTTTCTTCCTCGTTTCTCTTATTTTGGGGCATTGGGGTAGCAGCATGGTAGCAAACCCGGTAGCACCTGAAAACGGTTTTCGTATTGAATTCTTGAGTCAAATAGCGTTGGCCGGTTGACGGTTAGTTCTACCTCTGCCACCGGCAGAACCATGTCGACGAAATTCGTTTGACCAGGCCGGAGAAACGAACCATGGGCGAACTTTACATTCGCTCACGCGAAGCTGATTCTCATGATTTTTTCCTTGCACCCGTTACCCATTCGCAATACACTAAGTGCGTGATCAAGCCTCTGCTCGAAACGTAAACCGTAAACCGTTCTTTCCCTTCCTACCCCGCGGTCCGCCTTTTTCTCCGTTCGCCTGAACCAATCGATCCCAACCACTCAAACCAAGGGGAGGAATTTCTTTATGTACGCATCACAAAAGCGACGGATGGAAGAACTGGTTGATGCTGTTGTCGTGGGTATGTCCGACAGCAACGAAGATGATTTGTTTGAAGCTTTTATCAACAGGCCCCATGGCTGTTTGTCCGAAAGCAGCGGGGATGATTTTGAAAAGCAAAAGCTTTCGCGCCGGGATGAACTCGAGAACGCGCTCAAAAACTGCCTGGATGATAAGGGACGAGATGTGCTTTCAGAGTACACCGAAGTAGTAGAGGAATACTGGAGCACGGTCGGCCGGGGTTATTTTAGGCTTGCCGTGCGACTCGGTCGGGTGCTGGAACGACAGCGTGAAGCAGAGCGATTGCTCGGAAACCGCGCGGGAGGAAGACTCCATGAAATTTGACGATGTGCAAATTTCTAACTTTTCGCGTCGGATTGTCGATAAAGCACTCCAGCCGCGCGCGCTTGCCAACTACATCTTGGACTACCTGGACGACGAAGCCGAAGCGGCCGATCTGCTGGCGCTCCGTATCGCGATCGATTCACGATACCCGGACTGTCGGGAGCGCTTCGAGAGGGGTGAGAGAGGCGACGTTGCCGCGGAACTGACGATCATCGAGGAGATGGTGAAGTTCCACATCGGCATAGCTGTCGGCCGGCGCGTGAGATGAAACCGGGACGTACTAACACGGTGGCAGGACAAGACTCTGACAGCCCGCTTCAATTTGCGCCAGACGGAGAACTGATTTCTAAAACCTACTAACAAAAGCTTGGAATCAAGGAGAAGAACACATGGAAGCATATCGTCAAGGAGACGTTTCAATTATGGCAGTCAATCGCGTGCCAAAACAGGCGCGAAAAGTCCGCGGCGAGCTCGTACTGGCGCGCGGAGAAGTCACGGGACACGCTCACCGGATTGTTGAGGGGCAAGCTTTTCTCTATCGCCTCGCAACCGGGATTCTTTATCTCCGCGTGCTATCGGAGTTTGCCAAGCTCTACCACGAAGAGCACGAAGACATTCTGCTACCGAAAGGCGATTACGAGATCCGCCGGCAGCGTGAATGGGCGTGGAACAAGACCACCACGAGGGGAGGGATTCGCTATGTCGCCGACTGAATTTGCAAAGGCAGTAGAGGAACACTGCCAGCTATGGGAGCGGATCGCATATTCGACGACGCCGGCGAAGAGGCAGCAAGTAGAACTCGCCGCCAAGGAATTCTATGTGTGCGAGCTTAAGTCCGACCCGCCGAAATGCCATTGGCTCGAGTCGCCAGCCCAATCGCGTAAGTACTTCTGGAAGTCATCTCGCGATTGGGACATGCCGAAGAAAATAAGAGCAATTGTTCAAGCCGCAATCAGTCGACTACCTGTCCTTCCGGAGTTAACAGCTGCGATTGAACAGATTCGGCATCCGCTCTATCTGGGTTGGCGCGAAGGTTGGTCGCCTTGGCGGGGGAGTGAAAAGCCAACGGAAGGCGACCATGACGACTTGAGGCCGTATGCGTTAATTGATTTCTTTGCCAATGGAATGCCGCGGAATAGCCGCTTAGGGAAGGATCTTCGCCCGCTTAAAGAGTGGCTCTT
>DASYUV010000166.1:0-14222 GCA_036000865.1 Binatia bacterium
CTGTTGCGCCGCGGCATCCCAAAACGGTTTAGCTTCGGTCGTGATAGCCGGCAAAGGTTTTTTGATTGTTGCTTCAGCCATAACCGTCTAGGCTTCGTTTCCCAAAATAGCCACCGCGCAGCAGCCGAGATTTTTACCGTAAGGGAGAACGCCCAATCCGCTGACAAGGCCGGTTTTGGCGTCCGGCACTTGGCGCTCGCCGCCTTCGCCGCGGAGCTGACGCACTCCTTCGATGATATGCAGCGTGCCGCCGGCAGTCGACGGCTGGCCGCAGTTGATCATGCCGCCCCCCGTTTGGATCGGTAGCTGGCCCTTGAATGTGAAATCGGTTCGCTCGTAATAGCCGATGTCGCCCTTGACACAAAAGCCGAGATCTTCGATCTGCAAGTAAACGACGACGATGTAGTCGTCGTAAAGCTGCAGAAAATTAATGTCCCTGTGTTTGACCCCGGCCATCTCCATCGCCACTTTGCCCGCGTCTTTTACACCCATGACCAAAGCATCGGAGCCGGCGCGCGGCCCGTAGGATGGATTGCTCCGTTCGCCGAAGCCTTTTAGATAGATGGGCTTCTTGCGCAATGTCTTGGCGCGTTCGGGCGATGCCAAGATATAAGCCCTGCCGCCATTCGCCGGCATGACACAATCGAGCAAACGCACGGGATCCGCAACCAGGCGCGACTCCTTGTAGTCCTGAATGGTGATCGGTTTGCGCAGGTACGCCAACGGATTCAAGCTCGCGTGATAACGGCCGGCGACGGCAATCTTGCCGAAATGATCGAGCGTCGCGCCGTACTGGTGCATATAGCGGCGCATGACCATGGCGATCTTACTGTTCGGCCCCATGGTGCCGTAGGGGATTTCCCAGTCGCGCATGTCGCCGGGCTGGATGCCACCGCCGAAATGTTCGGAGAAAGGCGCCGCTGCGCCGACCACGAGCGCGACATCGATCAGACCTGAATTGATCGCCGCGGCCATCCCGCCGAGTAGCGATACCGCTCCAGCGCCGCCGGTGGCGCCGCCGAGAAGAAATCCTGGCGTGATGCCGAGAATCTCTGCGACCTCTTCAGGCCAGAAAGGTTGAGGGTAAGCGGTAGGAATGGTGACGCCAAGGCCCTGGCCCTGGAAGTCGTTTAAGCTTACGCCGGCGTCTTCGAACGCCAGGTGCATCGCCCACGAGATATATTCCGCGCTCGACTTGCGCGGCTCCCCCGGCTTTGATCCAAGACGATCTGTTGGCGTTTCACCGATAGCAACGATTGCAGCCTTATTACGAATACTCATACGTTCACGGCGGACCATAGGACAGCCGATTCCTCTTTTCAAGGACAATTATTGGCTTGACAGGAGCAAGGGCTGTCGGTACGACTGGCGAAAATAAGGATTAGGACGAATATGACCAGTTACCGCACAAATGTTCGGGTCGCGTTGTGTTGCCTCGCCGTATCGGTGCTCCTGTTTAGCAACGTAGCGCGCGCCGAGAAATTCGTTGTAGCGTGGGCGGCGGTCAGCGCCTTGAATTCGCCGTTTTGGGTGATGAACGATGCCGGTTTTCTAAAACAGGAAGGTTTGGACATCGATTTCGTCTATATCGCCAGTTCACCGACGGTCGCGCGTGCGACTCTGGCCGGCGATCTCGCGATCTCCGCTTCTAATGGACAGGTGATTGTTGATGCAGGTCTTAATGGTGCGGATTTGATCGCCATTGGAGCGGTTACCAACGTCGTGGCGTTCTATGTAATGGCTCACCCGGAAATAAAGAGCGTTGCCGATTTGAAAGGAAAGGCGGTCGGCGTGACGCGCTTCGGCGCCGCGACGGACTTCGGAATGCGTATTCTCTTAAACAAATACGGATTGGAGCCAGTTAAAGATGTTCCGTTAGTGCAGATCGGCGGCATGCCGGAGCTTACCACCGCGCTTACGAAGAAAGCGGTGTTGGCCGCGCCTATGTCCCAACCGATGGCGTACGTCGCGCAGCAGGCAGGGCTCAAAATGATCGCCAATCTCGCCAAGGAGGGAATCCCCTTCATGCACTTGGGCTTCCTCACGACAAGAAAATTTCTCAGAGAACATCGGCCGCAGGCAAAGAGTTTTCTGCGAGCGTACGGCAAGTCGATTCAATTTATGTACACGCACAAAGAAGAAACGCGCGCGATCTTTGCCCGGTACACTAAGATTCAAGATCAAGGGATGCTTGACGGAAGCATTCAGTACGCCTTTGATTTCATGGAAAAGATCCCACTGGTGAAGGCACAGGCATTCCAAGTGACGTTGGATCAAGCCGCCAAGAACAATCCGAAAGCCAAGCAGGCTAAGCCGGAGCAGTTCTTCGACAACAGTCTAGTGCAGGAGCTGGTGGATGAGGGGTTTTTCACCAAGCTGTGGGGTAGGAATCCCTAACCTGCATTTCCCGAAAGGAAGCACGTGAATGACACTGATTCTTAACAATGACGACGTGAAACAAGTTCTCACCATGGAAATTACGATGAACGCGCTGGATCAGGCGTACCGGGAACTCACGCGAAAGCAAGCGGTGTGCCGGCCGCGCATAGACATGCAGATCCCGACTACAGATCCAAACAAGATCTATCAGTGGGGAACCATGGAAGGCGGTTCGATGTCCGGCTACTTCGCCATTCGCATGAAGTCGGATGTTATTTACGAACAGGAATACCTCGGGGCGATTACCCAAGAAAAATATTGCGTGCAACCAGGGAGATTCTGCGGATTAATTCTACTTAACAGCATTGAAAACGGTGAGCCGCTGGCGTTGATCAACGACGGGTATTTACAACATATGAGAGTCGGCGCGGACTCCGGCATCGGCGCCAAGTATATCGCCCGCGGGGAAGCTGAAGTCGTCGGCATGATCGGCTCGGGCGGCATGGCGCGCTCCCACGTGGAGTCATTTTTGTTGGCGCGCAAGATCAAAAAAATTCAGGTCTATAGTCCGACAAAAGAGAATCGCGAAGCGTATGCCAAAGAGATCAGCGACAAATACGGTCTCGAAGTCGTTCCTGTGAACAATCCTCGGGACGCCTACAAAGGAGCGCACATCGTCGCGGGTTGTACCGACTCTTCGGTGCCGATCATATACGGCAAGTGGTTGGAAGAGGGCACACATGTCACTTGTGTGGGGGGTAAGCCGGACGACGACACGTTGAAACGAATCGATGTATCTTTGCGGCTCGGCAACGCGCCCCATCCTTGGGGACTTCCCGAGTTCGGTCTTGCGGACGAATACCTGACCTATGCCGCCAGACCTAATGAGAACGCCGATTTTCAGATGAAGCGCGCGGGGCAGCGAGGTCACGGGGTGATCGCTGAGGATCGGGCGGTCTTTTTGGAAGAACTGTTGTCCGGCAAAAAAAAGGGACGGACTTCAGACAAGCAGATCACCTACTCCGAGCGCGGCAACATCCAGGGGGCTCAGTTTTTCGCCGTGGCGGGAAAAGTTTATGAGTTGGCGAAGGAGCGCGGATTGGGTAGAGAGATCCCGACGGAGTGGTTTCTGCAGGATATTAGGGATTGAGAGCGCTCCTGGTTACGGACATTAGTGAACGGGTCCAGTTTCACCCGTGATCGAGGTTCGACGGCCGAAGGATTACGAGGTCAATAGTCTCTCTCTGTCTGCAACGCAAAATACTGCGATGCTCTACCAACGATTAGCGAAGCAAGCCAAAACTCACGGTAACAAAACCGCGATCAGCGGCGAGACGCGCAACCTGACTTTTGCGCAGTTATTCGAGGAGTCCACCGCGGTCGCCGCCTATCTTCAGGCGCAGGGCGTCAAACTCGGTGACCCGATCATGATCGGCATACCGCCGTCGCCTGAATTCTACGTAGTGTTTTACGCCGCCGCGGCGCTCGGTCTCATCGTTCTGCCCGTTTTGCCGTCGGGACGAATTCCACAGTTGATCGTCGAGCGAAAACCGGTCCTCGCCGTCGGGGACGAAAGATTTTTGGCGCAAGCCCGCAGGCATTGCCGCGCGCTAAAATACACCATCTCGTGGAACCGGGAGCACGGCCTCGAGTTTCAGCGCAGCAAATCAAGATTACGCAGAGTGCAAGTCTTTCGCGACCAATGCGTGATCGGCGTTTCGAGCTCCGGCAGCACCGGCACGCCGTCGATTTATTATCGGTCTCAAGAGCTATTGGTTCGGCGTGCTGAATTCAGAGCTAAGGCCTTGGGGATCAACGCCGATGACGTTCTGCTCTCGGCGCGGCCGTTCAATAGCGGTTCGAGCGTCAACAGCCACATCATCATGCCGCTCGTGGCCGGTTGTAAAATCGTTGTCCAAGAAAACTTCAAGCGCTTTCAGGCGGCCGATGCTATCAGCCGTGAGCTAGTCTCCGTTCTCTATGCGGTGCCGTTTGTCTTTGAAATGCTCGCGTCGATTCCAAGCGATTATCCCACCAATTTTTCCTCTCTGCGCTTATGCATCTCCGGCAGCGCGCCTTTGACCGAGAGTATGGCGGCGTCCTTTTACCGCCGATTCGGGGTCGAAATTCGCCAGCGATACGGCGGCAGCCATATTCATCCGGCGTTCACCTACAACGTCAATGGTGCTCCGGGAGCAGTAGGCCAAAATTTCGGCGCGTTCCCGATCGCGGTTGTGGATGAGAATGGGGACGAGCAGGGGGCGGAGACGATCGGCGAATTGGCTTTCGACTACTATAGAGTGACAAGGCCCTGGAAGAAATATTTGAAAGACAATCCGAATCGGCGCGGGCGTTATATTTTCACTGGGGATTTGGGACGGATGGACAGGGACGGGAATGTTTTTATCGTGGGGCGGAAGAGTCCATTTATTAAAGTCCGCGGCAATAGAGTAGAACCGGCCGAAGTCGAAGCCGTGCTTCGTTCCCATCCCGACGTGAAAGAAGCGTTTGTCTATCCGGTCGCGCAAGGCCGGCCCAATGAGACTGTGGGCGCTTTAGTCGTAGCCAAGGCGATCAAGATCGTCGATTTGCTTCGTTACTGCGCCGAGCGTTTAGACGGTTACAAATGCCCGCGCAAAATTGCCTTTCGTAAATCTCTGCCGCGCACGCCGCACGGCAAATTGGCGCGCAGTGTGCTTAATGATGAGTTGGCGAACGAAAATCTCTGAGCGATCCTGTTTACAGCACGTGTCCTCGTTATGAAGTTAACCATGATGCGACTGGCGCACAGAACACCCGGCCTTCGGTCCGTGGTCAGGCGAATTCATCCGGTATGGTTTTTCAAACTAACGCTTTGCAGCGTTACCCTGTCGAGCTGGTACTGGCCGCACACAAAAAAACTGGCTCAGCCGTTTCGCGCTGTCTTGCGGGATAGTTTCGACGAAAGGAAACTTGCTGTTCTCGCCCGGCGCTATCTTCTTTATTTGCGGCTGTTCAAAGAATTGGAGCTCGCCTGGGGTAATTGGGAGCAGCGCCACCGAGAGTGGATCGCCATTGACGGCGAGAACCATCTGCAAAGCGCTTTGCAAGAAGGCAAGGGCGTGATTTTGATTTCGGCCCACAATTACGGATTCAGCAAGTTGGTGGCTCCGGCGCTGACGCTCCGCGGATACCGAGTGCATCGTGGCGGTGGTGGTAAGAAAGCCGGCCGCAGAACGTCTCGCTGGGGAAAGAATTATCGAATGAGTTGGCGTTACCTTGACTATAAAGGTGACTACTGGCACCGTTTGCAGTCGGTGAAAGCGCTGCAAACGGCCTTAGCCGGGAATGATGTCATTCATGTGTCTCCACGCGCCTATCAGCATGGCGAAGAAGAGATGGCGATTGATATTTTTGGTCAAAAATATTTTCTCGATTTGACCTGGTTTCGTCTCTTTCAGATGTGTGAATCGCCGGTTTTGCCCTGCTTCGCTATCGCCAATACAAACGGCGAAATACGGATCGTGATTCACCCGGTCTTATCTATGACGGCGAAATCCATGGCCAAAGAATTCGCTGAAATTCAGGAGAAATACTTGCTGGAACATCCGGAATTTGCCCGCCTTTGGAAAGATGTCCATCTGAGAAGGGCTCAGTTGTAGTATGGACGTAGCGGAGATACAGAATCGGCTTCTTCAGCTCGTTCGCGGGAAGATTAATGCGGCGCAAGATCTCGACGCCGAAAGTCAATTCGTCCTGCTCGGCGAGGACGGCGTGTTCGATTCCGTCACCGCCCTCGAGCTGGTCTTGGCCATCGAAAAAGAGTTCGCCATCGTCGTAAAGGATGATGAAGTTTGTCCGGAAAATCTGCGAAACCTCGAGTGTCTGGTGAATTTTGTAGCGTCCGCGTTATCTCGGCGAGGCTAAGGTTCATCCCGAAGCTGTTTATCGTAAGTGAATGGTCGCTGAGTCGACCTTCGCACAGAGTAGTGGGGAGCGGCGGTCTTTCTGGAAGAGCTGTTGTCCGGCACGAAAAAGGGACGCACTTCAGACGATTAGATCAGCTACTCCGAGCGCGGTGACATTCAAGGGGCACAGTTTTTCGCCGTAACCGGAAAAGTTTACGAGCCGGCAAAAGAGTGGGCCGGGTAGAGATTCTTACGGAGGTTTCTTCGGCATATTAGGGATTAGCGACCCGGGGCGACGATCGCGAGATGAAAAATAAAAGTGTCCCCATGAGTAAACTTCGCCTTTCGATCATTCTGGTGTCGCTGCTATTCGCGCATGGAGCAGAAGGGCAGCAGAAATTTCTCATGGGTTATTCCTCCTTCAGCGCCAATCAGACGCCGATCTGGGTCGCCAAGGAAGAAGGGTTGTTCAAGCGTTTTGGCACCGAGCCGGATTTGATTCTCATCGAAGGTGGCACCCGCGGCGCGCAGGCGCTCATCTCCGGCGATCTTCCGATCATGGGTATGTCGGGGCAGCCAGTCATCAGCGCACGCGCGCGGGGCGCGGATCTGACGATGATTGCAGGCACAGTGAATAAAATGAACTACGTTCTCATCGGCGCGCCATCGGTCAGGAAGCCCGAAGATCTCAAAGGCAAACGGATCGGCGCAGCGCAGGCGGGTACGGCTTCCTATCATGCGGTCTTGCTCGGACTGAAACACTGGGGGCTCGATCCCCGCCGGGATCGGATCACGATATTGCAGTTGGGGAATCAGGGAGCGCGCGTCGCCTCGCTCCAGTCGAGTGGCAGCGACGCGATCATCGTCAATCCCGGTCTCGGACCGTCGTTGAAAGAGCGTGGCAACAATATTATCGCCGACTTCACCGAGCTGCCTATTCCCTATCCACAGCAAACCGTGAGCGTGCGAGAGCGCGCGCTGAAGACCGATGCCGAGTTCATTGAGAAAGTGATGAAAGGCGTCGTCGCCGGCAACAGCTTCAGTTTGGATCCGAGAAACAAAGAGCGCGTGAAGCAAGTAATTGCTAAGTATCTACGGCTGGATCGCGTGGAAAAAGCCGAAGAGCATTATCTATCGGCCCTGAAGGTGATGGCGCCCAAGCCCTACGTCGACGTCGCCGGCATCGCCTCGATGATCGAATTCATCGCCGAATCCGACCCGCTGGTTGCCAAGGTGAAACCGGAGATGGTGATCAATCATACGATTCTCAAAAGACTCGACGACAGCGGGTTTTTCGAGCAGTTGGTGAAACGCTAAACCCGCCGCGATTGTTTGGTGACAAGCCATCACATTCACGGTCCTTCGACCGCGATGTTACCAACATGATAAATCTGTTTAGTTCGCTTGAAACATAGGCGGCAGCAGCCTGAATTGCGCGCCCTGTCGTTTGTGATAACTGAAGCCTGGCAGAAATAAGCCGCCGATCGGTAGGAAGATAAGCCGCCATGCTGGTCGGCTTTTGACGAAAAACTTAACGTTGACAAACCGGGTTAGCTGATCGATATTTCAGCCGATTTGAACATTTGTTGTCCGAGCCATAGCTGCGATAAGCCGACCAGTAATTGTCGCTATTTGTGGCGGCTCACTTAATAGTTAGGATGCTCGCCAGGGTACGCATGTGAAGCATCGCAAGCAGCATTTCGTTCCCGAGTCATACCTCAAGGCGTGGTGTGACCCGACAATGCCGCCCGGTCACAAGCCTTCCGTCTGGGTACATCCGCGGGACAGGAGTTCGCCACGACGGAAGGCACCCTCAAATCTATTTTACGAGCAAGACTTCTATACGATTACAGCCCCTGGCGGATTTCGCGATCTTCGGTTGGAGCACGGACTTGCGGAGCTAGAGAGCAGATTTGCTAGTATACGGAGAACTACGTTGACATCGCAAACGACTCTCAGGCCCGATACGGTATTCGTGGTTCTAGCGTTCACGGCTGCCATGCAATTGAGGACTGTGGTCTCTCAGGAATCGATCCGAGCCACGTATGAGCCAGCCCTCGAAACCATGCGCGAGATGACGAAGTGGCTCGCGACAGCAACGGAGGATGAGAAACGGCAGCTCGAAGGTCTTCCGCGAGATCCAAGCGAACAAGGCCGAGGCCTGACGCTAGACGAGGTTGAAGAGGTCGTACGGAATCCGTTGCAAACCGTGCTAGCTGAGCGGATTGGCATCGTCACCCAGCTGTTTCTGCACCTGGACGTCGCGATTCTTAGCACGACTGATCCGCTCGGCTTCGTTACGTCAGATAATCCATGCGTATGGATTGACCCGGAGGGAAGAAATCGCCAACCTCCCTTTCAGGGGCCTGCGCTGATGTACGAGACTATTCAAATCACGCTTCCGATCTCGCCGTCGCAGGTTTTGCTTCTCAACCGGCAGGGACTCAAGGGTTACAACAGACTCGAAGATCGCGGATTTGTCGACGAAGTCAATCGGCGCACCATCGCGTTCGCCCGAGAAGCATTCATCGCTAAGCACGCTGAGAGTCGGCCGGAGTGGTTCGTGTGATGCCCAGACGCACTGAGCATCCTAACCTGCCGATGGAGACCGACACCAGAAAAAAGCGCGGCTCATCGCCACAACGTTAGCCTTCGTGCCGGCAACGGCGGCGGCAGTATGAGAAATGCGGGACGGCGAAAAGGAACGGAAACAGGAGCCAATGCGCGATGGGTAGCCGACTAAGCCCCGCCGAGGAGGTCTTCGTTAATATCTTCACCACGCTGTATGGAGAACAGCACCGTTCCTATCTTCTGAAGTACCACAACCTTCCCTTTATTGATACGCACGGTAGTCAGCGGTTCATGGATTTCGCGCTGTTCCTTCCTGACAAAAAGATTGCGATAGAGATAGAAGGTGAAGCCTACCACAATCCAGCATTGATAGAGGCGTCAAAGTACTCCGATGACCTCATTCGCGCGAACGCTCAGGTCATCGCAGGATGGGTCCGCCTTTCGTTTACGCCCCGGACACTCTTTGAGAGGGTGGAAACTGTAAAGGCACAACTGCAAGCTGTTCTCGGAGACGCTCCGAAGCTCGTTGAGAGCACTACGAGCGCGCCATTGTCATCGTTGGCGACGACTCTACCGCCAAGGCTGCTTCTGCCAGAACTTGAGGGGATCGTACAACAGCGTGTGGAGGACGTATTTCAATCGCCGGCCATCAAAGATTACGCGCTATCGAAGATGCGGCCGGCCATGAAAAGTGCCCTACCGACTGCGAGCGAGCTTCTGGACTATTCCATCGCAAGGAATGTCCCCGACTTGGTAGAGGTCGTCAACGACATACGCTTTAGCCGCCGTGAAGAGGCTCTCAGCGACTTTCACCGCCGCCATGCTGATGCACTCAATGACGTGCTCCGATCGATCGCCAGCACGTTTAAGATATTCAATATTCAGAACCTTGACACCCTTCAGACATGGCACGATGCAATCAAAGAGTGCCTTAAACCGATCATGACTTCCCGCGATGCGGCCTTCGGGTATCTTGAGCAATTCATAAGCGGGCTGTACAACGCGAACGGTGACCTACGGGACGATGTCTTGCAGATGCGCGACACGTTTTCCCAGGACAAAGTGGTGCTGAGATATCTCACCAGCCAGTTGGCCACCGCCATGTCGGCCGCGTCTACTGCCTATTTGCCTCAGCGGCAGGCTCTCCTAGCAATTAGGGATGGACGGATGCAAGGTTCTCTTGAATCGAAAGCAGACGGACGTTGCCTCGAATGGATTCGAGTTTCCCAACAAGGTCTATGAGTGTTGTATTGATGAAATCGTCGGACTCAATGTAATTCCAATCCCAATCTTGAACCGTCTGCTAATGGGAGACAGCAATCTCAACGCAACAGCAGGCGAAGCATCATCGTTACCTACTGCGGCTTATGAATTGACTGGGCATCTCCAGGACACCGTGTACCTCTGCTTCAACCACGGTTTGATTAACCGCTACTATGTCGAGACGGAGCCTTGCGAGTTCGTCATCAACGCTTACAACATTAAGACGATCACGACCTACGAACAGCCCGCCAACAACGGCATCATCCTGCTCTGGCTCAAGATCAAATACACGGATGAGTCTGTTGAACTGGGGATGACGATTCTAGATCCGGGACATAAGGAGAAATGCCGCGACGATACATGCGCGATCAAGAAATACGACCTTCAGTTTTACGTGGAATACAGCTCGAATAAGAACGTGTCAGTTGCAAATCCCCAGAAGTTCATCAACGCCGCTCGCAACATGGGCAAGATCATGCCATTGATTGCGGCGTGCTATCGGGATTTGAATGTGCTGGAAGTCGAGACACGTTCATACACTAAATCACGCAAACAAGTCCTTAAACCGCTAACAGATAACCGTAAGAAAGAGTACTGGACAAAGGTAGTCTGGGTGCCACGAAAGAAGGTCTATTATGACCGAGCGCGTCTAGACCAGACTGGCTCCCAATTTAAGAAAGCCATCGAAGAACTTATTCCAACGATGATTATGGGTCACCTGCGTCGGTGCGAGAATCCGAATCCGAAACAGCTTGAACTCGCCCATGAGTTCGGAATCATGCCACCTGTAGGATATACTTTCGTCCGACCGCATTCGCGTCATGTTCATAAGGCCGAGCTTACCCGCTTTCGCTCTAAGTCGGCGCTTGAGATTCTGTATGGGCAGGCTGGTTGACGCCTCCAGCTTGGAGATTACGGCCGAAGGGACGCGTGCCCAGGCTACAGGCTAACCAATAAGGATTGAGACGACTTCGGAAGTCGTTTCAATCCGGTGTTCAAGAAGGCCGTGGTCGAGGCAGGGGCGATCAATATAAGGATAATGGTTGTGAAGCGTGGTTTGCGCCAAGAAAAGCGAAGGTTAGATTGGCGGTATGAATCGGCGTGCAGTGAAATTTCAGCGGTAAAAGCGTCGGAGCAACCTATTGGGACGGAATTCCGACGAAATTCCGGGGACACAATACTAATTATTCTTGCTGAAAGAGTGCGGCTCGACTAGGTTTTACGCATGGCGCGCATTTCCAGAGTCGTAGCGTCGGTGTATCCGCATCACGTGACACAGCGGGGCGTACGATCCATTCCCATCTTCCAAACTGACACCGATCGAAGGGCCTACCTGGATTTCATGGCGGGAGAGTTGGACCGCTTTGGCATCAAGGTTCTTGCTTGGTGCTTGATGACGAACCATACGCATTTGATTGTCGTCCCCGAACGGTGCAGTCGTGTTGTCGCGGGCGATCGGCGAAGCACATCGGCGCTACACGCGCATGAAGAACTTTTCGGACGGGTACGCGGGTATCTTTTTCAGGGCCGATTCGGTTTTTGTGTGTTAAAGGAGGGTCGTCTGTGGGCTGCTGCTCTTATGTGGATCTCAATCCAGTTCCTACGGCCGTGATCTTGAGACGCGAAAAACGGGGCGTTCACTGAAACATGCAGCGTGATAAATTAGTATTGTGTCTCCGGAATTTGCCCCCTGACCTCATTTTGCCCTGCATCGTTAATTCCTGAGTCTAGACAGCCGAATGAAAGTCTACTGTGAACATGGTGCTCTTACTCCGGCGCTCCGGGCTCTGCGGCGAGGGGGAAGGATCACGTTGATCCATTTTCCATATGATCCAAATTCTAGATCTCGGTCGATAAGCCGGACTGCTCTTCCATCGGCGGCTCAATATGGCGATTTGAACTTAACCTACTTCGAACTGAACTGCACCTACGGCGACATCAAGGGCTCGGAGATGCTACCGAAAATATCAGAAATTATTGGCCCGAATCACCGAAGGGATGCGCTCCACGTAGATTCGGCACACAAGAGTCAATGTCGAGCTTTTGTCACCCGGGACACAGGGAGAGGCTTGAACAGTTGCTAGGCATTCGCATAATTAATCCGGACACTGATCACAAAATTCTCCTCAAACTCCTTGACGGATCAGAAGCTGTCTAACTTCGATATGCCGGGGGATGCCGATCAGCATGGTCATTTGAGACATGCATCGTGATAAATCGTATTATGTCCCAGTAATTACCCGCCGATCGGAGGGCTATAATGACGCAAATTAGTCCCAATTTTTCGCACGAGAAGATCGAGAGCGCATCGACCGATGATCTCATTGATGTTCTTGAGGACCGGGTAGTCTATTGGCTACTAAAGCCGGCCAAAACCTTGCTGGAAACTTCGCATGGTAATATTCCAGCAGTCTCGCTTCTACTTTCATATTTTGAGGCGCACGCCATCTATCTCATGGGCAAAGACAGTCTGGGCCAATCCAAACGCTTCTTTCGGGAAGGGTTCGTCGATGTCTTTATCTCTCCAAACCATGACCGAGCCTTCCTCCAACGGGTCGCCGATTTTCTTTATGAACAAGCCCGGTGCGGATTTTTCCACGATGGCATTTTTCGCGACAAGGTTTTGTTTTGCGACGACCTTCCTGGAGAATTCATCGTTACGGTACCGCAACGAAACGGTAAACCTGACGATAGTGGGACAATCGTATCGCTGGTGATCAATCCTGGACGGTTCCTCAACGCCTTAGTGTCACACTTCGCTAACTATGTCAGCCGGCTACGTGATGGCGCGCACATGGATGCCCGAGACAACTTCAGACGGTCTGTTGAAATCAAATGGAGCCCGTCTACTCCTGGAGCTATTATCGGAATGGACGAAGAGACGTTCACGGAACTTAGCCGTCAGAAGGCTAACCCTTGGGTTGAGAAGAGCAGTAAGAAGCGCGCCTCGGAGGTATTCGAGGAGCTGCGAGCAAAGCTGGCGAATACCAAGCCGGTGACGACAGATGAGGAGGAAATTCTTCACTCGCCCGAAAAGCTGCGCGACCTGCTTGAGATCCCCAACGACGCGATGGAAGTCGTCGGTGCTTACTCAGCGGTACTAGCCGAGGGTCGACGTCTTCTAAAGCCCCTTTCCGCTCTTCCATATCCGAAAACGCGGATTGAGGAGGCGCTCCAGATTGCGATGCATAACGCACGCGATCCCGGAACCCTGCGAAATCTCGAAATAGCACTCGATGTGCTCAAGGACTTCATTCCCGATAGCGATGTTCCAGCGGATCCCGAGGAGAACACAAAGGCGTGGTTTGCACATCGCGCGGGGCAACGACCGTAACAGTGCCAGAGAAGTGACTGTCTATGCGGCACTAACGCCGCAGTGAAGCAAGCAACTAGTCCCAAGCCTGCTCCGCTGCCGCGTTCTGCCCGGCAATTTTTCCGGCGACGAAGCACTCGGTGATATTGCCGGCTTCCAAATACAAGTGCCCGTAGATCGAGCTGATTTCTCCCGCGACATAGAGGTGCGGGATCGGTTTCTTCATGGGATCGAGCACGCGCTGCTTGACGTCGTGCTCGGGGCCGCCTTGGGTGTTATTGACGATGGGCCACGCTTCCATCACGTAAAACGGCGACGTCGCAATCGGCATCATGGTTTTCGGCGGGCGGCGATAGTCTTTATCTTGGCCTTCGCTACAGAGTCCGTTCCAGCGTGCGACAGTGGCGCGGAGCACTTGGGGGTTAACGTCGATTTGCGCCGCGATCTCCTCGAGCGAATTGCCCTGCTTGATCCAGCCTTTGCTGACCTCCGAAAGATTGTCAGCGCTCCAACTCGCGTCGTAGCGTTCGTCATTGACAATCGGAATACCGATCGGCCCAAGCTTCCGGCCCTCCTCGTCGAAGATTAAATAGCAAGGAATGCGGGGGTAGTCCTGAATATCCGCGTCGTAGAACTCCAGCGCCCGCGTGCCGGTGTCTTGCGGCGCCGGCGGATATTCGTCCATGAAGCGCTTGCCGAATTTATCGACCGCAATCCAGATCATCTTTCGCGTCTCGTTGCGCGGCCCCGCCCAAACATGGCGGATGGCAAAGGGCAGTTCCGGGAATTTAAATCCGTAGCCGCCGTGA
>DASYUV010000167.1:0-27099 GCA_036000865.1 Binatia bacterium
CCATTGGCAATCCGATCACAACAGGCTTTCTGAAAGGGCGCAGCATGCTGCGCCCCTACGCGGTATCCGGAAAATGTAAATCGAGGGAACTTTGCTATCCAATCAAGCTCAAGATGACTCGGTCGTTTGGCGCGATCTCTCCCCGCTCATGAACCCCAAGTCCGTGGCGATCATCGGCGCGTCCCAGCGAACTGCGTCGGCTCTCAATCGTGAACCGCGCGGCAACCGGGTCATCCGAAACTTAAGGACTTTTGGTTATCCAGGCAGAATCGTTACAGTTAATCCAAAATATACCGAGGTGATGGACTGTCCCTGCTATCCGGAGATCGGAGCGATTCCCGAGCCCGTCGACTGCGTCGTTCTAGCCGTGCCCAACCGTCATGTACCAGACTTATTGGATTCAGCGGCTACCGCCGGCACACGCGCAGCCGTGGTTTTCTCAGCTGGCTTTGCCGAGATCGGCGAGGAAGGAAAACAGCGCCAAGCGCGACTCGAAGCGCTTTCAAACGAACGCGGCTTCTTGATTTGCGGACCTAACTGCTACGGCGTTTTGAATGTCTACGGCAAGGCGCCGCTTTTCGCTTCGACCATTCCAGCGGGATTTCTTGCCGGACCGGTCGCGTTGGTTTCGCAGAGCGGCGGCTTGAGCACGACGATTGCAAACGCTTTGATGCTCAATCGCCACGTCGGTCTCAGTCACATCGTTTCCTGCGGCAATCAATCCGGGGCATCGTTCGAGGAATACTTTAATTATTTCGTCGACGACAATAACACGCGCGTGATCGCTGCATTTGTTGAAGGATTCAAGCAGCCCGATAAGTTGCTCGCCGTCGCGAAGAAAGCCGCCGCGCACAATAAGCCCCTTATTATTCTAAAGGGCGGCCGCTCGGAGGTCTCAAAGCGCGCCGTCGCGACTCACTCCGGCTCTCTTGCTGGCGCGGCGGAAGTCGTCGATGCGGCATTTCGCCAAGGCGGCATCGTTTCGGTGCGTAGCCTGAACGAATTGATCGACGCGGTCAGCGTTTTCTCCTGCGATACCTTTGTAAAACACTATAACGGCGGTCGGCGCATCGGCGTGCTGAGCGGCTCGGGCGGTGAGTGCACGCTGGTTTCCGACGCAGCGGCCAACGTCGGACTCGAGGTGCCCGAATTGACGGAGACGACGAAGTCGCAATTGCAGGAAGGCGTAGCCGACTTCGGCAATATGAACAATCCGCTCGATGGCACCGGCGCCATGTACGACGACGAAAAGATTTTTCCTCGTCTACTCCAGGCGCTCGTCGACGATGCCAACATCGATATTGTCACGATCAATCTCGAGGCCAACGATCCCCGGCCCAAAGAATTGAAGAGCGGCAACCGTTTTTCCGCCGCCATAGAGAAGGCCGCGGCGTCGGCGAAAAAACCGATTGCATGTTTTAGTTCTATTGTCGGCGGTCCGGTCGATCCAGAAATTCTTGTGCCGCTACGTGGAGCCGGTGTCCCGCTCATGGAGGGCGCGGAGTGCGCCACCGCGACCATCCGCAACTTGGCCGAATATTACGAGTTCCAGAGAAACCAGGCACAGACGGCAAAAGCAGCCGCGTTCCCTCCCACGCCTCGTAAAAAGCTACCTTCCGGAGTTTTGCCGGCGGACTCCGCTTTTCGTCTGTTCGACGAATTCGGCATTTCGGTCGTACCGACCGTATTGGCCCACAGCGCGGACGAGGCCGCGGCCGCGGCTGATCGCATGGGCTACCCCGTTGTGCTGAAAATCGAATCAGCAGAGATCACGCACAAAAGCGACGTTGGCGGCGTGGCGCTGAAACTCTCCAATGCCACGGAAGTACGCGACGCACACGCTCGAATCCTAACTGAAGTGCGCCGCCGCGCACCCGCCGCCAAGATCGACGGCGTCGTGGTGCAGAAGATGGCGAGCGAAGGCGTCGAAATGATTCTCGGCGTCAAGCGCGATCCGCTCTTCGGCCCAGTTGTCCTGTGCGGCTTCGGTGGCATCCTCGTTGAGCTTCTCAAGGACGTCGCCATCGGCATCCCTCCGCTGTCGCACGAACAAGCGCAGTATATGATTAAAAGACTGCGCGGATTTTCCATCCTCGGCGGCATTCGCGGCAAACCTGCAGCGGATGCGGACGCGTTGTGCGACACGATTGTCGGCGTCTCTCGCCTTGCAGCGAGCCTTGGCGATCAGCTCGTCGGTTTGGACATTAATCCGCTAATTGTGTTGCCCAAGGACAATGGCGTGGTTGCCGTCGATGCGCTCGTGGAGATTCAATGATGGAGTCGTAAAGGCATGAAGCTTCCTTCACAGAACTATCGCGCCGTGATCTCTGAATCGTCATTCCCGCGAAGGCGGGAATCCAGGTTAGATTATTGCGCCTGGATCCCGGCTCGCGCTGCGCTTGGCCGGGATGACGCAGTGCGAGCTTACCTGGTCTTGGTAACCCGCCACTTGGAGCGAATGTGAAAGAGCTCGTTGCGATACTTTCGATTCTTGCGAGTACCGTTCTGCTTTTTCCTCCATTTCTGCTTGCACAATCAAAACCCCTTAAGGAGCTGCGCGTGCCCTACGCTCTCGGCGGTTCGACGGGGTTTTTCTGGGTGGCGCATCGCTCCGGCTCATTCGAGAAACACGGTGTAAGGGTTTTGCCGATCTTCATGCGTGGCGGCCGTGAAGCGGTCCAGGCGCTGATCTCGCGGGACGTCTTTGTCGAACAGCAAGGCAGTTCCGGCGTCATCACCGCTTGGGCTCAAGGGGCGAAGGATTTGGTCGTCATCGGCGCGACCGGCAACAAGCTCGACTACGTTTTCGTTAGCGGTCCAGCGATCAAAAAACCCGCCGATCTCAAGGGCAAGAAGATCGCCATCAGCCAAATCGGCGCGAGCACCGATTTTATCGCGCGTATCGCCCTGCGCCAGCTAGGAGTGACGGAAAAAGATGTCGTTATTCTCGGCATTGGCTCGCAGGCGGAACGCTGGGCAGCGCTCAGCGGCGGCCATGTCGATGCTTCGGTTTTTCAGCCTCCGGTGACGCTGCGCGCGCGCAAACTCGGCTTTCCTGTTTGGTTGGATTTTTCCAAAGTTGACTACGAATACGTCGTCGCCGGTCCCGTGACCACTCGATCCTTCATCCGGGCCGAGCGCGAGACGGTGATGAACTTCATGCGCGGCCTCGCCGACGGTATGGATTTTTACCGCGACGAAAAGAATAAAGACGCGGTGCTGAAGCATCTCGGCGAATTTTATCGATCCACGAATACCGAAGAGCTCGAAGAAACTCGTCGCGTCTACAGCCAGGTTTCGACCGGACTGCCGGTCGTCACGGCCAAAGCGCTGGAGAACATGATCGCTAGCGACAAAGTTTTGTCGACGATGAACATCAACGCCGCCGATATACTCGATCTGTCGTTTTTGAAACAGCTCGAGGAGGAACGGAAACTAAAGAAATGATCGTTCAAGCGGTTCAATATGTTCAAGCCGTTGACCGGATGCCCGACGTTTTGAACGGTTTGAACTTTTTGAACGGTTTGAACCCATAAATAAGGAGCCGGAATGTCCGACTACAAAGAAATTCTATATGAAAAGCAGCGCAACGGCGCTTTGATTACGCTCAATCGCCCGGAGGCGATGAACGCGATCAGCCGGAGCATGATCAAGGAGTTGCACGAAGCGTTAGATGATGTGGAACAGGACAAAGACGTACGCGCCGTGGTGCTGACTGGCGCGGGACGCGCCTTTTCCTCGGGAATGGATCAAGGAAATCGCGTGGGCCGCCGTCGGGATATCCAGTGGCCCTACGGCATTGTCACCGGACAGACCGCCGCCGAGGTCATCGACTCGTGGCGGGTCGATCCACGCAACTTCCGCCGGATGTGGGAGTTCGGCAAACCGATCATCGGCGCGATCAACGGCTGGGCCATGGGCGCGGGCTCATGGCTGTCTCTTTTCACCCACATTACGCTCGCATCGGAGAACGCGGTCTTCGCGCAACCCGAAGTGCGCCACGGGTCGAACACGAGCTTTATGTGGACCCTCCTCGGCGGCTACAAGAACGCGCTGCGCTATGGGCTCACCGGCGACCATATCGATGCCCAGGAAGCGCTACGCATCGGCCTGGTCATCAAAGTCGTGCCGCCCGATCAACTCATCGACGAATGTTTCAAGATCGTCGAGCGCATCGCCCACGTGCCGCCGGAAACCGTGAAGATCAATTTGCAAATCGCCACCATGGGGTTGGATATGATGGGACTGCGCGACGCCTTGACGTTCGATAGTCAAATGTCCGCGCCGGCGCATGTGATGCTGCACGAGGAGTTACGAAAGCCGCTCGACGACGCTCGCGCCAACAAAGGCATTCGGGAATATCTACAGATGCGCGACGGTCCGTTCCAGCCGGAACCGTTTGGACCGAGAGCGAGAAGAAAATCGGAGTGATGGAGTACTGGAGTATTGGAGTGATGGGTTTCGAATCCCGACTTCACAGTACTCGAACATTCCATCACTCCATCACTACAATTTAAGAGGAGCCACACATGTCTGACTACAGAACCATTCTTTATCAGAAACAGCGTAAAGGCGTTCTCATCACCCTCAACCGGCCTGAAGCGTTGAATGCGATGAACGACGAGATGATGAACGAGCTCGATCGAGCACTGGCCGAGGCCGAAACCGATGCCGAAATCCGAGCCGTGATAATTACCGGCGCGGGTGGCGCTTTTTCCACGGGGGAAGACATCAGCGGCGATGATCCGGAAACTGCTTGGCCGTACGGCATCCCGGAGGGCGCTTCGCTCAATGCGACATATAACAAATTTCGCGACGCCGATCGCAAAGACATTCTCGGACGGCAACTCTACCGCTGGCAGTATCCCAAACCGATTATCGGCGCGGTGAGCGGCTGGTGTTTCGGCGCGGCCTCCTGGCTCGCCCTCACCTGCCACGTGACCATCGCCGCGGACGATGCGGTGTTCGGACAGCCGGAGGTCAGACATGGCGCCAATACGGACTTTATCTGGGTGGCGCTTGCGGGATTTAAGAACGCACTTCGCTATTCGCTCACCGGCGATCACGTCGACGCCCAGGAAGCGCTGCGCATCGGCCTGGTCAATCAGGTCGTGCCGAAGGATCAGTTAATCGAGACCTGTTTTCAATTCGTCGAGCGCATCGCGCACGTGCCGCCCGAAACTGTGAAGATCAACTTGCACATTTCCACTCAAGGTCTTGAAATGATGGGCCTGCGCAAAGCATGGACCCTCAACGCGGAGCTTGCAGCCATGGCGCGCTTGACCAAACGCGAAGAGTTCAACAAACGCTTGGAAGAGGCGAAGAAAAAAGGTGGTTTGGAGGCATTTCTGCGTGAGCGGGATGCGCCGTTCCAACCCGAGCCATTCGGGCCGAGAGCGAAGAGATAGGATAAGATTGGAGTACTGGAGTGGTCGAAGAATGGAGTAATGGAGTTGTGGAATATTGGGTTGTTGGGTTCCGAAGTCCATTACTCCATCATTCCAAATATTTTCCTCATCGCTTCGTTATCGTCCGCACCAACTGAGTCCACTTGTCTTCGGCTTTTTCATAGTCGGCGCTGCTCATGTCACGTTCGGGATATTCCCGTTTAAACGGATATTCCTTCCAGGCGACACCGTAGTGGAACTGTTCCATCAGTTTTTGCCCTTCGGCGCCAATGACAAAGTCGGTGAATAACAGCGCCGCATGTGGATGCGGCGCGTTCGCGATCACGGCGGAGCCGCCGGCGTTCGTCGGCACAACCTCAAGAGGAACCCAATCGACCGGCGCGCCTCGCTCCTTCTTCACAATCGCCTGATTCTGAAAGACCACAGGCGCGCCGGCGACTTCGCCGGCAGCGACGAGATCAAGAAAACTGGCGCTCGACGCTTTGAACAACCTCACATCCTGGCCCCTCAGGCGTTTGAGATATTCCTCCCCTTTGTACTTTAGCATGGTGCCGATCACACGGCTGGTCGAGCTTTCAGTGGTGAGTGCGAGTTTGCCTTTGAGTTCCGGCTTCAAAAGATCTTGAAAGTTCCTTGGCACTTCCGCCGCCGGGATCATGCGCGTATTGTAGCCGAATCCCATGTACGCTTCGCGATCGGTCGCCCAATAAACCCGCGCGCCGTCGGCTCTGGTTTTTGCGCCATCGGGGTATCTGGCCAGCTCGGGAGATACGTAGGGTTTGAGAAGGCCCCGTTCGCGCAGAAGCATTAAAAGACCCGGGGTGCTTTCTAAAGCGTCGGCGATGAAACGTCCTGCTTGCGCTTCGTTGAATAATCGCGGACCGAGGTCCGTACTGCCGCCGCGGTAGACCTCCACCGCGATATCGGGATATTTTCTCTTAAAGGCGTCGACGAGATCTCTGTAAACCCCGGACAACGAGGTATACCAAACAATTTTCCCTTCGGCCTTGGCGCCCTCGATAAGTATTTGATGACGATCGGCACCCCTGTATAGGACTAAGTCATCCAACGTCCGCGCTTTCCTGGTTTGTCCCCAGCTCGATGAAACCACCATCGCGAGCAACACAAAAGTAAGGCTCCACTTTTTCATTCTGCTCCTCCTTCAGCGCCAACGATCGATGGCTCAGCTCCGTTTACATGCAGATCGGGTTGTCACGCAAGCACGAAACGTTGACAGGCGGGATCGAATCGCACTATACGGCAATTGTCGCGTGCGGACCAATCAGAAGATGGGAAGGACCTACCGAAAGCGAAGCGCCATGCAGTCCGGGTTTCGAGTTGTGATGACAGCTTTGACGTTGGTGTGTTGTTTGTGTTTGTCTTGCGTGGAACTTAGCGCCCAAGACGATATAGTCGCCAAGGCGCAAAACGAACGCGAGCTGATTCTCAACGGCACCGCTTTGGTCGGCCAATTCGAAAAATTCTCCGAACCGTTCAAGCGGCGCTATCCTTTCATCAAGGTCCAATATGCCCGTACGACCGGCGAAGCTCTTACTACCAAGATCTTACGGGAAGCGGCTGCGCGCCAGCTCAGTGTCGACGTGATTCTCATCAATAATTATACTCACCGTATCTTCATGAAGAAAAATCTCCTCACGCCGTACGCGCCGCCCGCGGCGGGAAATTTTCCGCAGGGCTTTATCGATAAACAAGCCTATTGGGTGGGTTTTTATCTGGTGCCGTACGCGATCACTTACAACACCAAGCTGGTCGCGAAAACCAACGCGCCGAAATCCTTCGACGACCTCTTGCAGCCAAAATGGAAGGGACAGATCTCACTCGAACGTGAGGAATACCTGGTCACGCAGTCGCACATGCAATACTTGGGACGACAAAAAGCCATCGAGTATTTCAAGCGGCTCGCGCAGCAAGACCTGATTCACGTCAACGGACACAGCAAACAGGCGGTGCTGTTAACGGCAGGTGAGTTCCCACTTATCGTCTACAGCGATATCGCCCGTACCGAAGAGCTGAAGAAGAAGGGCGCACCCGTCGAGTGGGTGCGCGCCGAGCCCCACATCACCGTTCTCGTATCAGCGGCAATCACGAGAGAGGCGCGCCACCCCGCCGCCGCACGCTTATTTATGAATTATCTCGCTTCGGACGAAGGCCAACGGGAAATCCTCAACATCGACAAACCGCCAGCGCTGCCTAAGTTTAGGCCCGAATACCTGAGTGGCATAAACCTATTCCCGGCGGATTGGACGCTTTCCGATAGCTATGAAGAGTACAACAAACTGTATCGAGAGATCTTTTGGAAAAACCCATAAAAGAAACCCGGCTTCATCTGGATTGTCGATTAGCCACGTGATTCATTCGGGTTGGAAAATATCCCGCGAGGAAGGAGTCCGGAACAATGAAGTTCAGCACTCTCATCTTTTTAGCTCTTTTACTTTTGCCGGCATCGGCATCAGCGCAGTCTCGCAAGCCTGCCACGATCGCCGAGCTGGCAAGCTACCGCGGTGCCGATCGCGAACCGCTCCTTTATGCCGGAGCCAAAGGCGAAGGTAAAGTAACTTGGTATACTTCTCTGGCCGGCGATTCATATAAGGAACTCGTCAAAGCCTTTGAAAATAAGTATCCGGGCGTCAAGGTTGAGTCCTATCGTGCCGCTGGAGCCGACTTGGTCGCTCGCCTGGAGGAAGAAGCTAAAGCACGGCGCAACATCGCGGACACCATCGAGACCACGGAGGGAAGTCTCATATTTCTGCGCGACGACAAGTTGCTCCGCCCCTATGACTCACCGTATTTGGACAAATATCCCGAAGACGGCAAGGAACGCGCTGAAAAAGGCCTGGTCTATTGGGCCCTCGCGAGGGAATCTTATATTGGCTTCACGTACAACAAAACGCTCGTGCCGAAAGACGCCGTGCCGAAGAATTTTGACGGACTCTTACATCCGCAGCTCAAAGGGAAGATGGGCATCAGCATTGGGCAGACGAGCGACAAGATCATTGGCGCTATGCTCAAGACCAAAGGCGAAGAAATGGTACGCAAGCTCAAAGGCCAGGAGATCAAGCTCTATTCGATTGAGGCGCCGGCGCTGGTCAACACCATCGCATCCGGGGAGATTGCCGCGTCGCCCGCCATCTTTCAGACCCACACTTTGCTCGCAGCCTCCAAGGGAGCGCCGGTGGAGTGGATTCCCATGGACTTGGTGCCGACCAATGTAGGCAGCGCCGCCGTCACTGCTAATCCGCCGCATCCACATGCGGCGCTGCTCATGGCGGACTTTCTGTTGAGTCCCGCAGGGCAGCAAGTATTGGAAAGATATTACTATGGCAGTGGCGCGAAAGATTATGGATTTAAAAAGTGGCGCCCTGAGCGCGGACTAACGACGGATCAGTACGAGAAAGACCTGGAGCGCTGGGATAAACTTTTGAACGCCATCACGCGCAAATGAATACCATCTCACCACGAAGCACACGAAGGCCACGAAGGGTTTAAATATTTTAACTATCAAACTTCGTGCTCTTCGTAACCTTCCTGGTGAATCCTGGATTTCTTTTTACGGCTCCGGCCGCGCGAGGTTCTTTGCGGCTAAATTCTTCTTCTTCGGTTCTAGGAGGCTTAGCATGAACAATCTTCGAATCATCGACGCCGACGGCCATGTACAAGAGCGAGACGCTGACTGGCAGGAGCTGTTGGACCCGCCCTACAGAAAGCATGCGCCGAAAATGATCACCGGTCCCGACGGCAAGGAACAACTGCTTCTCGAAGGAAAGATCTGGGCGAAGCCTTCCGGCATTGGCCTCGGCATCGGCACTGCGCCCTACAGCCGCAGGCCGCAGAAAACCACGGGTATGTTCGACCCGGTCCAGCGTCTCCACGACATGGACCTGGAAGGCATCGACACGGCGGTGAACTTCGGCACCACGGTGTTTTTGAGTCTGCCGTTTCTCGAAAACCACGACCTCGCCTGCGCCATCGCGCATGCCTACAACACCTGGCTGCACGGCTATTGCAACACTAGCCCGCAACGATTGAAAGGCGTGGCCCTGGTCGCCATGCAGGAGCCGAAAGAAGCCGTCAAGGAGCTGGAGCGTTGTGTCAAAGAATTGGGCTTTGTCGCTGTCGCCACTTCGGCGCATTCAGCGGGGCGCAATCTCGATCATCCCGATTTCTATCCTTTTTACGCCAAGGCTGAGGAACTGGGCGTTCCAGTCTGCGTTCACGTCGGTTCCGGTAGGCCGGCCGCTGCCGCCGATCGCTTCGATAACGCATTTTTTGTCCATGCGACGACCCATGCATTCGAGCAGATGATTGGTGTCATGTGCATCGTCGGCGGCGGCATTCTCGAGCTTTATCCCAGATTGAAAGTTGCTTTTCTTGAAGCCGGGGCCGGTTGGGTGCCCTACTGGATGGAGCGTTTGGACGAGCACTACGAGTACCTTCAGCCGACCGTGCCGCTGATAAAAAAGCCACCGAGCGAATATATGCGCAGCGAGCAAGTCTATTACTCCTTCGAACCGGATGAGCACACGTTGAACTTCGTGATGGATTACGTCGGGGAAGATCGCCTGGTCTTTGCCTCCGACTACAACCATGGCGACAGCAAATTTCCCCACACCGTCGAATCGGTAACGAAGCGCAAGAACTTGAGCGAAAGCAGCCTGCGCAAGCTCATGTGCGACAACGCCGCGCGGCTGTACAATATTTGAGAGCTGGAATATTGGAATGTTGGACTAACGAAAGACTGGAGTGATAGAGTACTGGAGTGATGGGGCACCTCTTCCCCGCCCAGTACTCCATTACTCCAACACTCCATCACTCCAACGAACCTCACGGAGGACCACATGAGCAACATCAGCGGTCGTTACGCCATCGTCGGCGTCGCTGAGACCAAGGTCGGCAAGCGGCCGGATGCCAGCACGCATTCTCTGCATCTTGAATGCATCAAAGCTTGCCTGGACGATGCGGGCATCAAAGCATCGGACGTCGACGGTTTCATCACCAACCAACCGCTCAATGACGCGCACCGAAGTTACGCGGTCAGGATGGCGAACATGGCGCGCATGCATCCGAATTATGCCACCGACCTCGCACTCGGCGGCGCAACGCCGATCGCGATGGTGCAGAACGCGGTCATGGCCATCGAAGCCGGCATGGCGAATACCGTTATGTGTGTGCACGCGCGCAAGCGCGGCACTCCCGATCCCACGCCGGGACATCCGATTCGTCACGGCGACGAGCACTGGGAAGAACCTTGGGGCCATTTCTCCGCCGTGGCCAATCATGCTTTTGCCGCGCAGCGCCACATGTACGAATTCGGCACCACCAGCGAGGATTTAGCCCACGTCGCCGTCGCCACGCGCAAGCACGCTTGCCTGAATAACAACGCCACCATGCGCAAACCGATGACCATCGCCGATCACCAGGCATCGCGATTTATCGTCGACCCGTTGCGGTTATTCGATTGCGCGCTGGAATCCGACGGCGGCGGCGCCGTCATCGTCACCAGCGCCGAACGCGCGCGCGATTTTCCCAAGCGGCCCGTCGCTATTCTCGGCATGGGCCAGCACCACCCGCATTTCAGTTTGTTGGACGCCCCTAGTCTGACGACCTTGGGCGGTAACAAGTCTTCCGAACTGGCATACAAAATGGCCGGCCTGAGTCCGAAAGACATGAACTTCGCCGAGATCTACGATTGCTTCACGATCACGACGATGATCACGCTGGAAGATTATGGATTTTGTAAAAAAGGCGAAGGCAAAGATTTCGTCAAGAATGGCCGCATCGAGGTTGGTGGCGAGTTGCCCGTCAACACCCACGGCGGTTTGCTCTCGCAGGCGCACATCGAAGGCATGTTGCATGTCACCGAGGCTGTAAAGCAATTGCGCGGCAACGAAGTCGAGCCGGAGCGCCAAGTAAAGAACGCCAAAGCCGGCATCGTCAGCGGCCATGGCGGCAGCCTGTGCATGCATGCAACGTTAATATTGGGGGCCCTATGAGCGAAAGCAGGGATAGCCGCGGCAGAGCCGTGCGCAAAGTTAAACCCTTTCTCGAAGAGCTCGAAGCCAAGCCGTTCTGGACCCATCTCCGCGAGCACAAACTCACCGCCCAGCGCTGCAAGTCCTGCGGCAAGTTTTTCACTTTCCCGCCGCAAGGCTCCTGCCCGCATTGTCTTTCGTCCGACTACGAGTGGGTATCACTCAGCGGTAAAGGGAAAATTTACTCCTTCGTCACCTACAACCGCGCCTGGCATCCGTCCTACGAGGGCAAAACCCCCTATAATGTTTCGTTGGTCGATCTCGCCGAAGGCCCGCGCTTGATCAGCAACGTCGTCGACTGCCCGCCCGAGCAAGTGAAGATCGGCATGGCGGTCGAAGTGGTTTACGAGGACAATGAGGATTACACACTGCCCAAGTTTAGGCCGGCTTGAAATCCGCGGTCAGTTACTCGGAAAGATTTCTCCCTTTGGTCGAAATAACAGGATAGGAAGCTGGCAACGTGCAGCTACTTGATCGCCTCCAACTTTTTCAGTTCCTCGATCCTCTCCTTGCTCAATCCCAATATCTCACCAAACACTTGATCATTGTGTGCACCGATCCAGGGTGCAGGTCGCGCAGCGTTAGCGCTCGACAGCGACGGAATGCCTGGCACTCCATGATGCGTGATCTTGCCCCACGGTTGCGCTTCGGTTTCGACGATATGACCACGCGCGCGCAAGTGAATGTCATGGAAGAGATCTTCACCAGATGACGGAATGCCGGCGGCCACGCCGGCCTCTTGGAGAAGCCGAAATACTTGTTTGGCCGTATACTTTCGTGTCCACTCTGAAAGTTTTCGGTCAAGGTCATCGCGACGTTCTTTCCGCCCTGATTTGCTGCCGAACTTTGGATCGGCGGCCCAGGATAATTTGCCGATAACTTTGATCATGCTCTGCCACTCTTCATCGCCGGCGCAGGCGATGATGATCCAGTTGTCATCGCCGCGACATGGATAGCAACCGTAAGGCGCATAAGGTTCGCCGAGAATTTCACGATATCCCATGGCGTCCCATTCATTGCCGTTGATTGTGTAATCGAGAATCGCCGGCCCCATCATCGAACCCTGCGCCTCGAGCATGCCGGCTTCGATGAACTGCCCTTTTCCCGTGCGCGCCTGGTACTCAAGCGCGGCAAGGACGCCGAGTGCCATCGTGACCGACCCGACCCGATCGGGCCAGGCGATTTTGCAACGGGTTTCCATCGGTGAATCCGGGTATCCCCACAAACGCATGATGCCGGTGTACGCTAGCAGCTGCCATCCCCACGCGACCCAGGACTTAAGCGGTCCTGTGAGTCCCCAGCCGGGCATGACCGCTTGCACGATGCCGGGATTGATTTGCTGCAAGACCTCGAAGCTGAAGCCTAACCGCTCCAAAACTCCCGAGCTGAAATTGTCGACGACCACATCGGATTTCGCCACCAAGTGCTTGAACAATTCTTTTCCCTCAGGGTTGCGCAGATTGAGGGTGCATCCGAGCTTCGCGCGGTTCATGCAAGCATGCACCGCGGCTTCCCGTTCCTTGCTCGCTATCGTACCGGTTTCGATCTTGACCACTTCCATGCCGTAGTATGCCAGCAATTCAGTTCCCAAAGGTCCGGCATACTGCTGGGTTAGATCGGCCATGCGTAGCCCGGCCAACATCGGCCGTCGAGATTCGGGCTCACCGTGGGTTTTCCGCGGACTGGCCTGCAGATTCTCAAGTTCCGCAAGAATTTCGTTGCGGTGCTGATCCAGCAGCGGCACGGGCCGCCGCACGCGCATGGGCGTGAGCGACAGGCGCATGGGCGCGCCCGGCGCCTTGTATTTGCCGATCACCGGATGTTCGATCTCTTGCATCCACTCGCGCACCTGACTTTGCTCGCAGTCGACGAACTGGCCGATGGTGTTGAGCGGCGCCGCGGCGAGATGGCGCGACTGCGCTTCCTTGGCAAAATCGTCGGCATTGAATTGGCCGATAAATTCTGCGAAAGCCTTTGCCACTTCTTCCGAATGCTCGTCGCGGTATCGTGGATTCTCCCACTCGGGCCCGGCGAGTGACTTATTGCTCATCCAATTCTGCGCGAACTCCTTCCACATATGCGGCATATTGGTCGTGAAATGAACGTAACGACCGTCTTTACACCGATAAATGTTCGTACCGGCGCCGCTGTAAGCTTTCGCGCCGGGACGCCGCTCCAGCCGATTCTCTCGGCTGTAACGCGCGATGGAGCTGCTGTTGGCGAAAGTCAGCGCTTCCTGCAGCGATATATCGATGCGCTGGCCGGCGCCGCTTTCGCGCGCGTGCCGAATGCCGGCGAGCGCGAGCATCGCCGCAACGCCGCCCGCCATCTGGTAAGCGAGATGACTCGGCGCCGTGCATTGCCCTTTGGTGTTATCGCCCTGGCCGAAAAGAAAACCACCGGTCGCATTCGCGATGGCATCACTGCCTTTGTAATGGCGATAGGGACCGGTGCGTCCGAAGGGCGTGAGCGAAACGATCACCAAGTGTGAAAACTCTTTTTTAAAGCGTTGGTCGTCAAAGGCGAATTTTTCTAGATATCCCAGCGGCGTCGCTTCGACGAAAAGATTCGCCGACGCGATCAGCTTGGCAAAAATCTCGCGATCCGAATCGTGGTTCAGATCGAGGGCAATGCTGCGCTTGTTCGTATTGGCGTGAATAAAAGTGAGGCTGCGCTCGGGATGCTCCGCATTCCCCGCAAACGGCGGCACCAAACGATTGGCGTCGCCGCCGGGCGGTTCAACCTTTATGACGTTGGCCCCGAGATCGGCGAGCCAGCGCGTCGCGTAGGACGCGGGAATGTCGCCCAGTTCGATGACGCGAAGGTGACTTAGGGCGGAGTCTTGGTTGGCGGTTGTGTGTTGACTCAATTCCTTTCCTTTCGATTCTTCCCCTTCTCCCGCTGGGAGAAGGCCGGGATGAGGGATTCGTGGCTTGGCACACCGGCCCTCACCCTTCCCTCTCCCCGCGAGCGGGGCGAGGGTTAAATTAAGTCGGATAAACTAACGATGAATTACTTTCTCATTTACTCAGATCGACAAGCACGCGCCCGCGAATGCCGCCTTTGAGGATCTCGTCTATCTTCGGATTCAATTCTTCAAGTGAAACTTCAGTTACGAGCCCGGCAAGATCGGTCTTCCATTCGCCGGCGAGTTTGCTCCAAGCCATCTGTCGTGAGCGCATGGGAATCTCGACGGAATCGACGCCGAGCAGGCTCACACCGCGCAGAATAAACGGGAACACGTTGACGTTGAGATCGGCGGACATGGCGTTGCCGCATGCGGCGACGAGGCCGCCGTACTTCACGGCCTTGAGCGCCGTCGCGAGAATATTGCCGCCTACGGTATCAACGACACCGGCCCAGTGCGGTTTTTGCAGCGGCCTGCCTGACGTGTCGTTCGCCTCTTCGCGGGAAATAATTGTTTTGGCGCCGAGCCCCATAAGAAAAGCCTGTTCGGTCGCTTTTCCGGTTGCGGCGACGACATTGAAACCGAGCTTGGCCAGGATCGCCACGGCCACGCTGCCGACGCCGCCGGTCGCGCCGGTAACCAACACCTCGCCCGAGTCCTTGGACAATCCACTCGCCATCAAACGAATAACGCATAACGCGGCTGTGAGTCCCGCCGTCCCATAGCTCATGCTGTCTTTCAAGGACAGGCCTTGCGGTAATTTGATCGCCCAAGCGGACGGCACGCTGATGAATTGACCGAAACCGCCGGCGGTATTCGTGCCGAGATCGTAGCCCATGACGATCACCTGATCGCCGACACCGAACGATTTTGTTGTGGAATCGGCCACCACTCCCGCTGCGTCAATGCCCGGCGTATGCGGATATTTTTTCGTGACGCCTTTGTTGCCCGTGGCCGACAATGCGTCTTTGTAATTCAACGACGAATATTTCACCTCGATGATCAACTCGCCGGCCGGCAAATCGCCCAACGCCTTTTGTGTGATCTCACGAACGAATGTTTTCTCCGCAGTTTCCGACACGACCATTGCCTTAAAAGTTTGCGGTAAAGCCATTTGTCATCTCCTAATCTTGCGCCATTTCGATTACCTTCAGCGGTACCGAAAATAAAGCCAAACTGTCAAGAGCCAGTCTAGAATACGCCGCCGTCTTGCAAGTTGAACGGATGGAACCGTTTGAACGTCCTGAACGACTTGAACGAGCCGAAACGTCTAACCACGCATGGCTTGCATGACCGGCGCAATCGTTGCATTCTGCGCCTGGAGGATAAGCTTATGGCGACAGACAAACGCGGCGGCGGTCTCGAGGGCGTGATTGCCGGCAACACAGCGATTGCGACCGTCGGCAAAGAAGGCAAAGGGCTCACTTATCGCGGCTATTCGATCTACGATCTCGCCGAGCATTCCACCTTCGAGGAAGTCGCGCATCTGCTGATCTATGGCCGTCTGCCGAAGCAGGCGGAACTTGACGAATACAAGTCGAAGCTGAGCGGGCTGCGTGGCTTGCCTGCCCCGCTGAAGACCGTCCTCGAGCAGATTCCGCGCAGCACGCACCCGATGGATGTGATGCGCACCGGTTGCTCGATGCTCGGCACATTGGAACCCGAGGGTCCGGGCCATGAACAAATCGCTGTGGCAAATCGGCTCACTGGCTGCTTCAGCGCAATGCTGCTCTACTGGTATCAGTTTCACGAACACGGCAGGCGTGTCGACACGGAGACCGACGACGACAGCACCGCCGGCCATTTCCTTCACTTGCTTCACGGCAAGAAGCCCGACGAGCTGCATCGGCGCGCGATTGACGTCTCCCTGATTCTCTACGCCGAGCATGAGTACAACGCGTCGACTTTTACTGCACGTACGATTACCTCCACGTTGCCCGACTTTTACTCTTCGGTAACCGGCGCCATCGGCGCCCTTCGCGGCCCGTTGCATGGCGGCGCCAACGAAGCAGCGATGGAGTTGATCGAGCGATACGCGACACCGGATGAGGCGGAGAAAGGCGTGCTCGAATTGATCGCGAAGAAGGCACTCATCATGGGCTTCGGCCACCGTGTTTATAAAATCTCCGATCCACGCTCGGATGTGATTAAAGCGTGGTCGAAGAAACTCGGCGAAGCTCATGATGACAAACGGCTCTATCCGGTCTCGGAGCGCATCGAGCAAGTGATGCGACGTGAGAAGAATTTATTCCCCAATTTGGATTTCTACAGCGCCAGCGCGTATCACTTGTGCGGAATACCAACGGCGATGTTTACGCCGCTCTTCGTGGTCTCGCGCATCACCGGCTGGGCGGCACACATCATCGAGCAGCGCGCCGACAATCGTCTGATCCGCCCCAATGCCGATTATGTCGGTCCCGAACCGCGGCCATTCGTGCCGATGGCAAACCGCTAAGGCTTATGAGTTCGGCAGTCTCAAATGTTCGCCCGGCGCCGGACCAGATTCTCGTCGACATCGCCGACTACGCCGCAAACTATATTCTTTCCAGCCAAGAAGCGCTCGACACCGCGCGCTATGATTTCATGGATACGCTCGGCTGCGGTCTGCTGGCGCTGCAGTACCCGGAATGTGTCAAACATTTGGGCCCGATCGTGCCCGGCGCCACGCTCAGCAGCGGCGCGCGCCTACCGGGCACCGATTGGCAGCTCGAGCCCGTCCACGCGGCATTCAATCTCGGCGCGATGATCCGTTGGCTCGATTTCAATGACACTTGGCTGGCCGCCGAATGGGGCCATCCCTCCGATAATCTGGGCGGCATTCTTATGCTCGCCGATTATCTCACTCGCACACAAAAAAAGATTTTTACGGTGCATGACGTGCTGTGTGCCATGATCAAAGCGCACGAAATCCAAGGCATCCTAGCGCTCGAAAACAGCTTCAATCGCGTCGGCCTGGATCACGTGCTGCTCGTCCGCGTCGCCACGGCGGCCATCGCCACGGCCATGCTCGGCGGAACCAAACAGCAAATCATCAGTGCGCTTTCCAATGCGTGGATCGACGGCGGCACGTTGCGCGTGTATCGACACGCGCCCAACACCGGCCCCCGTAAGTCGTGGGCTGCCGGCGACGCCACCAGCCGCGGCGTGCGCCTCGCATTCATGGCGATGCAAGGTGAGATGGGTTACCCATCCGCGCTCAGCGCGCAAAATTGGGGCTACTTCGATGTGTTTTTCAGAGGTAAGCCGTTTTCACTCGGTCGCGAGCTCGGGTGCTATGTGATGGAGAATGTGCTTTTTAAGATATCCTTTCCTGCTGAATTTCATGCCCAGACGGCGGTGGAATGCGCCCTCAAACTTCACGGACTGGTCAAGGATCGCTTGAATGAAATCGCTAAAGTCGAAATCACAACGCAAGAATCCGCGCTTCGCATCATCGATAAAACCGGACCACTGCACAATCCGGCCGACCGCGACCACTGCATTCAATACATGACCGCGGTCGGATTAATTTTTGGCGAGCTCACTGCCGATCACTACGAAGACGCCGTCGCCCGAGATCCGCGCATCGACGCCTTACGCGGCAAAATGGTCTGCCTCGAAGACCCGCAATACTCGAAAGATTATTTGGACCCGGAAAAACGCTCCATCGCCAATGCCGTGCAAGTCTTTTTCAAAGACGGATCGGCGACGGAGAAAGTTGCAGTGGAGTATCCCATCGGCCATCGCCGCCGCCGGGCTGAAGGCATGCCGGTATTGATCAAGAAATTCGCAGCCAATCTCGCCTCGCGGCTGTCTCCGCCACAGCGCCAAGCGATCATGGCTGTTTGTCTCGATGCTGAGCGCTTGCGCCCAATGCCGGTCGATAAATTCATCGATATGTGGGTTGTCAAGTCTATCGGGTAGCACGCCCGTCTCAAGCTAGTTGCGCAGAACTCGAAATCACTTTAATTAATCTGAGGTATCACATGAACTCACGACAAACGCTTCGACAGCTACTGAAACGCGACAAATTACTGGTAGCCCCGGGTTGCTTCGACGGCCTGTCCGCCCGTCTCGTCGAAGAGGCGGGATTCGAAGCGGCGTACTTGAGCGGTGGCGCGGTGGCGCGAAGCATGGGCATACCGGATATCGGCTTGGTAACGCTGTCGGAAACCATCGACCGTGCCGCCCAGGTCGTGGCCGCGGTAAAGATCCCCATCATCGCCGACGCAGACACCGGCTACGGCAATGCCGTCAATCTCGTGCGCACCGTGCGCGAATTCGAGCGCGCTGGTGTCGCCGCGATTCACATCGAAGACCAGATCACGCCCAAGCGTTGCGGTCACCTGGATGGCAAGGAAGTCATACCGCTGGCGGAGATGGAAAAGAAATTGCAAGCGGCGCTGGCGACCCGCACGGATCCTGAGTTCTGCATTATTGCGCGCACCGATGCCCGAGGCGTCCATGGCTTCGACGATGCGATCACTCGAGGGCGGGCGTTCGCCAAACTTGGCGTTGACGCGATCTTCATCGAAGCGCCGCAGTCGGAAGAGGAATTGGCCGAAATCCCGCGGCGGATCTCCAATGTTCCGATCCTCGTCAATGTCTTTAAGGGCGGCAAGACTCCGATGCTACCGGTGCAGCGCTTACAAGAGATGGGCTACCGCATCGCGATTTATCCGTCGGAAACTCAGAGAGCGGCGATTCACGCCATGAGAAGAGCGCTCGAAACTCTCAAACGCGAAGGCACGACCGAATCGATCGATGACTCACTAACAACCTTCAAAGAACGCGATCGGGTCGTCGGCTTGGATGACTGGCAGAAAATTGAAAAGCAATATCTAAGCTTGGACGCCGGGAAATCCTAACTTCACGTCGAATGTTTCGAATTCTACAACATTAGCCTAGCAGCAAGACTTGCTCTTTGCTCCTACCGCCCCTGCTTCTGCTGTCGCTCCTTGCAATCCTTTGAGCAGCCGCTCCGCCTGTTCGATGTTCTTTTTCACGCCCTCATGATTGGGCTCGGCACAGCCGCCACCCAATCGCCTGCTGCGGCTCTTGTCTCCTGGCTGGACATTTTAGCGGCAGTAAAGTACTTAGAGAACATCGAGCTGGTCCGTCCATGAGTTTAGAACCTAAGAAACGACCGCATTATTCGATCCTTCACGATGCATTGATTTGACAAGCTACCATAATGATAAAAATCGTCATCGCCTTAGCTTTGGTTCTTCCGCTAGTCATCCCGGATTCGTCGCCGCCCTCCAGTCCGTATACCCACTATTGTCCGGCGGTCGGTTCACAAGAAACTGTCAAATCCATCGGCGAAATATTTGAGGACGATGATAATATTGTCTTCAGCTCGCCGCTATCAAAAAATTGTCAATATCCGTTTGAAGCGACGATAGCCGCGACTATTTTGTGCTGCTTCGATAGCAAAAGTCACAGCAGTCTAGATAAAAAAGTGTTGGCGCTTTTCAAACTCAAGGGAGCCTTTTTGATTTAGTCTCTCCTCCCCGACCGTCGGGTCGTGCAACTAGTGGTGAGAGCTCCAGGCAGCATTAATCTCGCCCCTGGATTCTCATAGACGTTGGGTAACCGAAAGCATTGGCGCTTTCCGAGGAGAATAAAATGGAAGAGTTTCCGCTGTGGCTAAAATTTATCGTCTGGGGAACTATCGGTTTCACAGCCCTATACACGCTTTGGGGCGTGGTCCACTCTTTTCTGCAGGCTTAAGCATATCGCCTTTCGCGAGGGTGAATTCAGTCACCCTCGCGACACGGGCCAGGTTATTGATCAAAGTTTAGCCGGTCAAGAGTATTTCATCTGACTAATCCGATATTGGTCGTCGCGCAGTAAGCGAACCATCAATCCATCAGGACAACAACATGAAATTTTATCGACTCTACTCAGGCGCCGACGGCCAATCGCATTTTGAGCCACTGGATTCGAGTCGAGCCTCGGAGTTTTTCAACTCCACGCGCATGGCCACCGGACTGCTGTTCAGAAACGATTTTGCTCCCCATATCGTTCACTATCACCGCGCGCCACGTCGCCGCTGGGTCATTACGCTCTCGGGGAGCGTCGACATTGAACTTGGCGACGGAGCTCGTGAGACCTTCTTGCCCGGAGATGTATTCCTCGCCGAAGATATCACCGGTCAAGGACACACGGCGACACCCCACGATTGGGTTAGAGCGTACGTCAAGATAGAATAATTCCACCTATTACCCATCGCGTGATATACTATTTCTATTTGTCGGATGGCGGGAATGGTTCTCATGACTCGGGTTCGAATTTTTCTGTTATTTGCACTCGCGTGCCTACTTTTCACGGCCGGCGCCGGTGAGGCGCAGAAAATCACTTTTTCTTATAGCTCGTTAATTGGTACTCAATCGCCGCTCTGGATCGCTAGCGACGTCGGGTTCTTCAAAAAACATCGGGTTGACGCCACCGTCGTTTACATTCCTGGTGGCAAAAGTGTCGTCGAGGGAATGCTGGCCGGGAACGTGCAGATGGCTATCGCAGGGCCCGCCGCCGTACTTCGTGCCAATCTCGCTGGTTCCGACTTTGTTTACATCGGAGCTCTTAGCAATAGCGTTGATTTTGTCGTGATTGCTCGCGATGGCATAAAATCGGTTCAGGAGCTCCGCGGCAAGAAAATCGCCATCGGCAATTTTGGCAGCGGCACGGATTATGCCGGCCGTCTGGTCTTTGACAAGCTCGGCATGCAGGTCGGTAAGGACATTATTTTTACCCAGAGCCTGGGCGGACAGCCGACACGGCTCGCCATGCTCCAATCGGGTACCGTCGACGGAGTGGTTCTCAGCCCGCCTTTCACGCTGCGCGCACAACAGTTGGGATTCCGTCCGGTGCTGGATTTCGCATCGGTGATTCCCCATTATTTTTCGTTGGGCTACTTTACCAGGCGCGGCTATATCCGGGAAAATCCTCGCCTCGTGGAGAACAGCCTCAAAGGACTCCTCGACGCTACGAGATATGTTCGGTCCAATGCCGACGACACAATCAAAATCCTCAGCCGCCATCTGCAGATCAGCGACGAAGCTTTCGTGAAATCTTACTACCGCGATGTCCTTCTCGCGCAGCTCGATCGCGATTTGTACCCGGATGAGAAAGGCGTCGATTTGTTTCTAAAACAAGAGCGTGCGGCCAATCCTGCGGCGGGCAAAATCCAGCCTGGCGATTTCATCGACACGAGCATTCTCGACAAGCTGCGCAAAGAGGGATACTGAAAAAGACGCAGATTGGAGTAATGGAGTATGGGAGTTGTTGAGGTGGAGCGCATACCCATTACTCCAACACTCCACCACTCCAATACTGCGACCGCACGGCCACTCTCTTCACGAAAGATAAGCTAAAACATGAGCGAGCCAACACGTCCACGGGAAATCTTCTTCGTCGACACCACCTTGCGCGATGGCCAATTGAGCCTATGGGCATCGAACATGCGAACGGGAATGATGCTACCGGCCGCCGAGCGGTTGGACCGCGCCGGTTTTGAAGCGATCGAGGTTATGTCATCCGCTTTCTATAAAAAATGCGTGCGCGACCTGAAGGATGACCCATGGGAACGTCTTCGCCTCCTGCGCCAGCGCATCAAAAAAACCCCGCTTAGAAGCATCCGCAGCCGCGCCATGTTGGCATTTCAGATAACACCTTCGGCTGTCGCCGATCTCTGGCTCGAGCGCTTGGCTGCCAACGGAATAAGCGAGCTTCGAACGTCAGACCCGTCGAACACACCGTCGTACTGGAAGCAGGCAGTGGATGCAGCCAAGAGGGCCGGCCTTAAGACCATTTTGAATGTCATATACTCGATTTCGCCGAAGCATACCGATGACTATTTTGTCGAACGAACTCGGCAAGCGGCCAAGCTTGACGTCGCGCGCATTTGCTTCAAAGACCCCGGAGGTTTGCTTACGCCCGAGGCGACGCGCCGACTCGTGCCGTTGATTTTACGGGAAGTCAAAGACAAACCGCTCGAATTCCACACCCACTGCACTACCGGGCTGGGCTCTCTCTGTTGTCTGGAAGCGATCAAGCTCGGCGTCACGTCGATCAACACGGCGATTCCTCCGCTTGCCGACGCCTCGTCCAATCCCTCCGTTTTCAATGTCGCGATGAACGCGCGCGCGCTCGGCTATACAACGGCTGTCGATGAAGAAATCCTCAAGCCGGTGCGCGACCATTTCACGGCGATCGCCAAGCAGGAAAATCTGCCAATCGGCAGGCCGCTCGAATACGATGCGCTTCACCCGCTGCACCAGGTGCCGGGCGGTATGATTTCGAACTTTCGCTTTCAACTTGCCAACCTCGGCAAACTCGACAAGCTGCCCGAAGTTCTCGAAGAAGTTTCACGGGTGCGCGCCGAGTTTGGTTACCCAATCATGGTGACGCCATACTCTCAGTTCTTCGGCGTGCAAGCCGCTATTAACGCGATGGTCGGCGCGCGCTACAAGGAAGTAACCGATGAAGTCCTGCTCTATACGCTCGGCTTTTGGGGTGAGGAAGAAGCTCGGTCCATAGACGTCAATCTAAAAGACCGACTCCTCAACCTCCCAAGAGCCAAAGAGCTGGCCAAATTAGAACCACCTGAAATGTCGCTCAAAGAATTTCGCGCAAAACTTGGCGGCGCTGGAGTGAGCGACGACGAGAGATTGCTGCGCTATTTCGCGGGGGAAGACGCCGTGGCAGCAATGAAAGCCGCGGGCCCGGGACGGGATTACGCACAAACCTCCAACCCGCTCATGACCTTGATCGCACAAATCACCAAGCGAAAAGATTCGGCGCAAGTTTACATTAAGCGAAACGGCCTCACTTTACGCCTGGAGCGGCGGCAAACCACGCCTTGACATCTGGACCATCGGGGAAATAACCGGGAGTCAGGATAACCTTCGAGCTTTCGACCTTTTCTGAAGTGGCGCTCATCGAATGATCTTACGCGGCGTTTTGATCTGTCTGTTGGTGATCGTGAGCCGCGGGTCAGCGCTTGCGCATTGGGCTTGTACGACGCAAGAGTCGACATGCAAACTCATCTTCGTCGTTCACGACACCTGGCATGCCGCCATCGTTTTGCCCAAAAGCGATATTGCACTCGACTCTCCGCCCGAACTGGTCGACTTTCCCGACGCGGAATTTATCGAATTCAGCTGGGGCGACAAGGACTATTTTCCCGACCCGAACGCCGGCATGTTTACCGCGATTAAGGCGGCGGTTTGGTCGAGTGGAAGCGTTCTTCACGTTGTTGGTTTCAGCGGCGATGTAAAGAGTTTTTATCGAAGTGGCGAAGTCGTCGAGCTGCGACTAGCGGCTAACGCGCATGCTCGATTGCTCGAGTACATCTCCGATACCTTCTCGCGTCCTCAGCCGCAAGGCCGAGCTCGAGCCAGCCCCGGCCTTGTCGCCCACAGCCGATTTTATCCGGCAACTCGCAAGTTCAGTTTGCTAAAAACTTGCAATACTTGGGTGGCCGAGGCGTTAGAGGCCGCCGGCCTGCCGGTATCGCCGGGTCAGGTAATGACCGCCGGTAGCCTGGCCACACAGCTCAGCGGCATCGAAGGCCGCGAATAAAATTGTCCGCGACTAGGTCGCGCGAACGCTCACAAGTCGCCTATGGAGAATTTTTTTTGTTTCTGCAAATACCTCTTCTTGCGTAGATTTCCGCATTCTTCATAGGTCAAATGAGCCGATTGAAAGGCATAGACATTGCGGTTCAGTCAAAGATTAGTCAAACTCAACAACAGAAATACGAAATTTGCTTGTACCTATAAAGACGATGCTTCGACCGACGACCATTGCTTTGCTTTCCGGCGTAATAACGGCTTTATTGTTAGCCGCATGCCATCCGTTTTCGCCGGCAAAGATTCCTGAGCCGCCACCGGAGGGACCAGAGGCTTCGCCGATCATCAAAATCGAACCCCCGCCCGAGCCACAAGCTCCCGCCGCTCAAGTCGAGGCACCCACTAAACCGGGTATGATGGCAATTCCAAGGCTGCTGCCCGAATCGATCGTCGGCATACCGGAAAAAGATCTGGCGTCGCGCCGGCTTGAATACAACACGATGATCAGCAGCCGTCCCGGTGAACCGCCGCACGGCGCAGCTTGGCAGTACCGAAATACCCGCCAAGGGCAGATTGTCGGATTTGAGTTTTCCAACTATGGCGGCAACCGCATACTTCCGCCGCGGCGCGACGCCGCAAAAAATCAATTTTTCACCCGCGACTTTCAGTTTCGCTTCGATGATCGCGCCAGGCAGGATATCCATCTCCTCGTCACGGATTGGGCGCCGTCACGCGATCAGCAATTCCGGCTGAGTGAACTCATGAGCAGTCTGATGCATTTTTTCCCGCGCAGTTATTTGCCGGCCATCGTAAACGTCAAGAACCGAAATCTCGTGACGCTACCTACCGGGGAGGAAGTCGAATTCGACGCTAAGACCCACGAGATCCTTAGCGGGATCCTCTCGGAAACGCCCGTCGACCTAAATCCCGACCGCGCCGCTCGCAAGTTTCCCGGCGTTGACTATCATGGCAAAGGCGTCATGGTGCGCGCCAACGCGCGCGGGACGGACCCGAGAATCGGCACGACCGCGATCATCACCACAGGCTCCCCACCGCAGGATTGTGACAAAGGAATTGATTGCGGCCGGTGCCAGGTGCCGTCGCGGGAGCTTTGGGATCAAACGGGCGCGGTGCGCTTCAAATTTTCCACGGATCTAGATTTCGATCGTTTTTTGACTATGCGGTGCGGTTTCGGTCTGCCCACGACCGGTTTCGAATTCAGGAGCGTATCGCGACTTCAATAGAAGTTGGCAAATTACTTCTTTTCATTGACGGGCCTGGTGGTTCTCGGGTCGACGCCGGCCGGCAAACACCAAAAAGTATATTCATAGTATAGCTGGGTCGTCTTAGCCGATGGCCCGCCTCCCTTCTCTGCGCCGGTGGACACCGATGCGCTGATGCCGTCTGCTAGAGTCGACTGTGATACCGGTTCGTTCGGGTAAATCGACACCAGTCCGTCGTAAGCTTTTTTGTGCTCTACTCGAAGTGCGGCCAGACATTCTTTTCGATTATCCACCGCATTGAGCAGTTCCCATTTGTTGACGTCCCCTTCCGGGCTCAGCCCTCGGGGAGCGCCCTCTACGCGTCGGGTCACGAAATTATGTTTCCACAATAGCCAGGCCGCATCGGCGGTATCCACAAGCAATAAAACCAGCAACAAAGGTAGGGCTATATTTTTCATCCGCTGGCGCCGCGTTCACCGTTCCTTCGGATCGGAGAATCAGTTATAAACGTTATGCTTTCGTGGAATTGGTTGCAATTCCTAACAAAGATTAGGAAGTAATCAAACTTTTTCCGCGCCGACAAGGAGCGACTATGCCGACCCATATCGTAATCGATGCCGATGGCCATTGTAACGAACCGGATAGCGAACTCGCCAAATGGATGCCAAAGGAGCTCGCCCATCTCGCGCCCAATCGCGTGACCGACAGCAGCGGCTATTCCCATTTAATGATCGACGGCCGGCTCGCCGGACGACGACGATGGGGCGGCGGCGCCGACCGATGCGCCGTATTCGCAAGTCACATCGAGCGTAGCCGCCCGGGCATGACCGATCCCTTGAAACGACTGCCAGATATGGACGAAGAAGGTATCGACGTCGCGATTATCTTCGGAACCTCCATCGCCCTGATGGTTAACGGCATGGCCGACAAGCCGCTCGCCGCCGCAGTTTGCCATGCCGTGAACCGCTGGCTCGTCGAAGAATATCTCGCGCCCGACCCGAAAAGACTGAAAGGCGTCGGATTGATTCCCGTGCAAGATCCCCCAGCCGCAGTGAAGGAATTGGAGTATTTGGCGCAGCACGGCGCCATCGTTACTGCCATGCTACCGACCAATGTTTATGGCATCAATTTGGGTCACCGCATGTTCGATCCGGTTTATGCCGCCGCGCAAGAGATCGGCATGCCCTTATCGGTTCACCCGCAAACCGAGCATGACGGGCAGTATGGCGTCTGGGGCGTCATGGGGGCCGGCAGCGAGCGCATGGAAAAATATAGCTATGTGCACATGACGTCGTTTCCCTTCGAACTGATGATCGCGCTCATGCACATGATCGGTGAAGGGGTATTCGACCGCTATCCCAAACTTAAAGTCGGGTTCATGGAAGGCGCCTGCGGTTGGCTGCCTTTCTGGATGGAACGGTTGGATGAGCATTTTCACAAGCTCGGACCGCAGTGGCCGCTGCTCAAACGCAAACCTTCCGAGATCATCAAGAGCTCCCAAGTGGCGTTTACTTGCGAGCCCGAAGAATCGATTTTACCCTACGTCCTCGATACCATCGGCATCACCCAGGTGATGTACGCGTCCGATTACCGCCACTGGGACTCCGAGTTCCCCGACTCCGTGCGCGAAGTGAAGAAGATCCCGGGCATCACCGAGGACCAACTCCGCCACGTGCTCGGTCAGAACGCGCGCCATTGGTTCAACTTGAAAGACGAAGACTTACCGGTGAGGTGACATCGAAGAACATCGAGGATGGAGGATGGAGAATCGAGGATCGCGAACTGCGACCCTGTATCTTCCATTTTCTATTCTCTATCCTCGACTATGCATTAACGCTTTTCCCCCCACACCAGACCGAAGAAACCACTGCTTTCCATCTCCGCCAGGTAGCGCCGGTCCATCAGTTCCTGAGGTTTGACTTCGTTAGCGCGCGGGTTGGTCCGGGCGACTTCATC
>DASYUV010000168.1:0-15760 GCA_036000865.1 Binatia bacterium
ACCAAACACTCTCTGTAAACAGCAAACTGGAGACCGCCTATCGCAAAGCTGATGACTCCATTCAAAAAATCGTCGACCTTCTGGCGGCATGAATATGTTAGAAACAAATTCTCAGACTGTACCGAGTAAGAAACTAAAATCGGAATGGGCGGATAGAGTCATTAAGTGAGGAGGTTGCCATGGTTGATGCTAAGGCTCTGTCGGATGAAATACGAAAAGAGTTGCAGACCGTCGCCGAACAGCTTCTTGAGCATCCTTACGTGCAGGCGCTGGAGGAAGGGAAGATCGGACAGGAAAAGCTGCGTCTTTTCGCAGGCGAGCAGTACGGCATCATAGCGAGTGATCTCAGAAGCGCCGCTCATCTGGTTAACCGCTTCGGTAGCGCGCCAAGCCGAGATTTTTTTCTTGGCATCCTGCAGGGTGAAAGAGCTGCCTGGGACGCTCTGCTAACATTCGCCCATGCCCTGGGTCTAAGCGCAGCTCAACTGCGCGAGCACGAGCCACTGCCCGGCGCTCACGCCTATACTTGCTACATGGCGTGGCTTGCGCTCTATGCCTCTGACGCCGAGATTGCTGCTGCCTACCTGGTAAATTTTCCAGCGTGGGGTCAGAACTGTGGCCGGCTGAGCCGTATCCTGAAGGAGCGTTTCGGTCTGGGCGAAAAAGACGTCGCTTTTTTCGATCTCTTCGCCTCCCTTCCAGCGACGTTCGAAGCCGACGCCCTGAGCGTTATTCAGCAAGGGCTCGATCGCGGCAGCGAGCCGCGCCTGATCCGACGCGCGGCCCGGTTACTCCAGGCCTACGAGCTCATGTACTGGGATACACTCTACGGGACCTCTAGTTCTTAACGCGGCACTGCCGGTCGGCTACGCGCCAAGAATTTCTTGGTTTGCACTCCGACAAAATCAAAAACCGGTGCTAAGTTACACCGAAGCCTGCAAATCTATAATTGCCAGGCAAGGTAATAAGACATAATGTAGGTAAACTCGACTATGGCGAACTGGAAAGAGAGACTCCGAAACGCGCTGGTCTTCCGCCGCAGCGCACCGCGTCGCCGCGAGCGGCTGGTGCGCGATTACTTTCTGATTTCCGTAGTGCTCATCGGCGGCGGGTTGATTACCAGCGGCCTTGTCGAGATCTACTTCCGCTATCACGAGAGTCGCGACCAATTGGCCCTCCAGCAAAAGGAGATCGCCGCCGGCGCCGCCTTTAAGATCGAACACTTCGTACAAGAGATTCACAATGTGCTCAAAGGCGCCACCAAAAGCCGCGATATCGCGCCCAAGGGCCTGACCTCCGACTTTCGCTTCGAGTTAGAAAAACTCCTGCTGATCGCTCCGGCGGTGACCGAAGCCGTGGCTCTCAATGAAGAGGGCTCGATACAAGTTCAGGCCTCGCGCCTGCGCACCGTTTTACCCGACGCCAAGAAAAATTTGTCGCCTGCCGCAGCTTTTAAGCACGCGCGGCAGGGAAAGTCTTTCTTCGGTCCGGTTTATTTCGTGCGCGGCTCGGAACCGTATATGACGATCGCCGTCCCCATCGAGCGTTTCGCCGGCGACGTCATCGGCGTGCTTCAAGCGGAAGTCAATCTAAAATACATCGGCGACGTCGTCGCAAGCCTGACCATCGGCAAAGCCGGTTATGCCTATGTCATCAGCCGCAGTGGCGAGCTGATCGCTCACCCCGACATCAGTTTGGTGCTCCAGCGGCGCAATATCCGAGAACTCGCCGCAGTCAGAGCGGCCTTTGACAGCCCGGCCGGCGTTACGCCGCGAAACGCGCTGGTCGCGCCGAATATTCAAGACAAACAGATGTTGAGCGCCTTCGCGCTCATACCGGCGCTGGATTGGGCCGTCATCGTCGACCGTCCCGTCGAGGAAGCTTACGAGACCCTCTATGCCTCGATGTTGAGAACTTCCGCTCTGTTTCTGATCGGACTCGGCATGGCTCTCCTGGTCAGCTACTTCCTCGCTCGCCGTGTCGTGCAGCCCATGCGGATTCTTCGTCAGGGCGTCGAGCGCATCGGCGCCGGAGAGCTGGGTTACCGGCTCGATCTCAAGACCGGCGATGAGATTGAAGTGCTCGCGGACGAATTCAACAAGATGACGTCACAGCTTCAGGAATCCTACACCAATCTGGAGCAAAAGGTCGAAGACCGAACCCGCGAGCTCACCGAATCGTTGGAGCAGCAGACGGCCACCAGCGAAATTCTTGGTGTCATCGCCAGCTCGCCCAGTGATCTCCAACCCGTCTATGAGACGATGCTCGGAAACATCACGCGCCTGTGCGAGTCCAACATCGCCGCGCTGTTCCTTTACGACGGTGAAGTCCTCGTCTCGGTGGCAAGTTTCGGCACCACTGCGGAATTTGATGAGCACTTGAGAAGTAGCCGGCTGCGCCCAAGCCACGAAACGACCACGCGGCTCGCCGCGCTTGAACACAGAACGGTTCACGTCACGGATCTTCTTAACGATCCATCTTTTGCGCCCAACCCTCGAGCGCTTTACGAGAAAGAAAACGTCCGCACGGTGATCTCGGTGCCGATGCTGCGCGAGAATGCCCTCGTCGGCGTCATGACGACCTGGCGGCGTGAATCTCGGCCATTTACTGAAAAACAAATTGCCTTACTCAAAACCTTCGCGGATCAAGCGGTCATCGCCATCGAGAACGTGCGATTGTTCCAGGAAATCCAGGAGAAAAATCAACAGCTCGAAGCCGCCAATCGTCACAAGTCGCAATTTCTCGCCAACGTCAGCCACGAGCTGCGCACGCCGCTCAACTCGATCATCGGCTTTACCAGAATAGTTTTGCGCCGAACCGAGGGCAAGATCGAGGCCTTGCAGAAAGATAATCTGCAAAAAGTTCTGGTCAGCTCGGACCATTTGCTCAACTTGATCAACGAGCTGCTCGACCTGGCCAAGATCGAGTCCGGCCGCATGGAGGTTTATGCCGAGACGTTCAGAGTCGACGACATCATTCGGGTTGCGACCACCACCGTCGAGCCGCTATTGAGGAACGGCAACGTCAAACTGATAACCGACATCGCCTCGGACATACCGCCGTTAAAAACCGACCGCGACAAACTCAAGCAGTGCATTCTCAATCTCCTGAGCAACGCCGTTAAATTTACCGAGAAAGGCGAGATCAAAGTCGCGGCGTGGGGCGATAACGGTTCGTTGAAGCTCACCGTCTCGGACAGCGGCATCGGCATGAATCAGGAGGCGCTAAAGTACATCTTCGACGAGTTCCGCCAGGCGGATATGTCGAGCACGCGCAGGTACGGCGGCACCGGCCTAGGGCTGGCCATCGTGAAAAAATACATCAACTTGATGGGCGGCGAGATCGTCGTCGAAAGCCAAGAAGGCAAAGGATCGAAGTTTACGATCACCATGCCGATGAACCTGAAGTCCCCAGGGGTGAACCGTTAGGAGTGAGGGGTAAGGCGTAAGAGCCAGGAACATTTTGGATTTCATTTTGTACTTTCAGAATTCCCTCTCCCACTGGGAGAGGGCAAGGGTGAGGGACTCCGGAGGGCGAGAGTCAGGAAAAAGGAGAAGGTTGGCGATGCGACGTCGCTTCATCCTTTTTGCGCTCTTGTTCAGCTGTGAGCTTTTGATTAGTGGCTCACGTGCAGCTGAACGCAGCGGCCCTGTCCGGATCGGTGTGCTCACGGAGGGGTTTGGGCCGACCTCAGGTGCGGTAGGGCTGCGTGACGGGTTGAAGGCTTTGGGTTACCGCGAAGACAAGGATTTCGTCATCGGCGTCCGATTTACTCAGGGCGATACCTCTGCTCTTCCCGCAGCCGCTAAAGAACTTGTCCAGCGAGGGGTAGATATCTTGTTCACAGATGGACGGAGCGCGGCAAAGGCAGCTCAGATAGAAACCACAAAGGTCCCGATCGTCTTTGCCGGAGGTGGAGATCCGGTCGGGCTGGGGTTAATTCAGAGTTTTGCCCGTCCTGGCGGCAATATCACAGGTGTAGCCGATCTTGAGATTGAGCTGGGTCCCAAGCGTCTTGAGACTTTTAGGGAGATGATCCCGGGACTGAAGCGCGTCCTGTTCCCCTATAATGCCACCGACGCTTATAGCGTCTCCGAGGCAAAATCGTATCGTGATGCCGCCCGTCACCTCAAAATTATGCTGGTCGAGAACGCGGTACGAACCGACGATGAGGCGAAAGCGGTCCTTAGCAAGTCAAAAAAAAGCGACATCCACGGGATCCTGTCACCACGCGCGATGACATCGAATATTCCCGGCTATGTCCGCGAGGCTGGTTCTCAGTCCTCAATGCCGACGATGTTCGCTTCGACTTTCTTTGCCGAGAATGGTGGTCTCGCGAGTTACACGCCAGATACCTACGTATCCGGCCGAATGGCCGCGCGGTTCGTGGACAAGATCCTGAAGGGGGAGAATCCCGGTGACATTCCTGTGGAAGTCAACCATAAGATCGAATTGGTCATCAACCTAAAGGTTGCCAAGGCATCAGGGATTAAGATCGCCCCAGAGGCGTTGTACCGTGCGAATCGTGTGATCCGGTGATGGTGATGTTCTCGTGCTCGTACGGGAACACCAGTGAAGAATACGAGCCATGAATAAGGAAATGAGGCAAAAAATGAATGTTTCAGTGAAATCAAAAAGTTTGCCATTGATCGGCCTGCTTCTCGTTGGCCTGCTGGGAACAGCCGGTGTCTGCTCGGCGGTAGACATCGGTGACAAGGCGCCGGATTTCAAGCTGCCGAGCACGAACGGGGTCGACATCTCCCTGAACGACTTCAGAGGCAAGAAGTGGGTCTTCCTCGAGTTCTACGGAGCGGCTTTTGTTCCGACCTGAGCCGCGAACCTGTCGGCCAGGAAGGCCGACTATAAGCGGTTTGAAGCCCTGGGTGTCCAGATCCTCGCCGTCAGCGCCGACAACACGTTCTCGCAGCAGACCTTCGCCGAATCCCTGAAGCTGCCGTACCCGTTGCTCAGCGACTTTCAGGAACGGAAGGTCATCCGGGCCTACGGCATCCTCAACGAGAAGATTATGACCGCGATCAGGACGTTCTTTCTCATCGATCCGCAGGGAATGATCCGCAAGAAGTGGGTCCTCGATAACCCGGCGACGACGGTGGTCTATAGCGACACCGTCCTGCGAGGTATCGAGGAAGTCATCAACAAGCGATGAAAAAGGCTCGCGGACTGCCGAGATGAGCTCGTCTGCGCGTTGCTGGCGGCGTGGGCCTTTGATGGCCCGCCTACGCCGATGAGGCAGCGAAGCAAAAATGGGTAATCGAACAAGGCAGGAAATAGCGGGAGTCGTCATCGCGATTGCGACAATTCTCTGGGCCCAAGGGACGAGTCGGGCCGAGGTGACGGACCTATTGGGAAAACTTAATCTCTCGGCCTATCCTCGCGGCACAAAACCTCCGGAGTTCAACAGCCGCACAACTGATGGCCGAGCAGTGTCCCTGGCTTCTCTACGAGGTAAGGTTGTCCTCCTCAACTTCTGGGCCACATGGTGTCAAGAATGCCGACCTGAAATGCCCATGTTCGAGCGACTGCACCGCGAGTTCGCGGCGAAAGGACTCAGTGTCATCGGGATCAACGCTCGCGAGGGGACAGCGGCCATCCGTGCATACGCCAAAGAGCTCCGCTTAACTTTTCCGCTGATACTCGACCCAAAGGGAGAGATTAATGCGGCTTACGGAGTCATCGGTCTACCAGCCACTTTTCTCATTGGTCGCGATGGACGCGCCGTAACGCGGGCCGTCGGACCGAGAGAGTGGAGCAGCGCGCCGGCTCGAACGCTCATCCAAGCACTGCTCGCTGAATCGGTGGCGAGAAATAAGAGCTAAGTAAAGCAGAGAAACTTCGAAGATTGAGGATCGAAGATAGAGGATAGAATTGGTTGAGCTGAGGGCTGAAAGTAAGCGGCTATCGATCCTGTGTTCCTTAATCGAAAATCCAAAATAGTAGGACTCGAAGGGAGATCTATGTGAACGACCGAAGAGTCGATGGCTGGAGCCGGAGAGAATTTCTCACGACCGCGGCTATGGCCGGAACGGGAGCACTTTGGGGATTGCCATCTGAACTGGCTGCCGCCGAGCCGCCGCCGGAGACGACGAAATTAAGGTTGGTGCACACCCCCACAATCTGTTTTGCTCCACAGTATATGGCCGAGGAGCTACTCCGAAGCGAGGGGTTCACGGATGTACAGTATATCAAGGTCCCCCCAGGTATCGGGATCGGGAAGGCTCTGGCGTCTGGCGAGGCTGACCTCAGTATGTGGTTTGCCGCGTCAGTCATCACTCGAATAGACGCCGGCGATCCTACCGTCTTTCTGGCCGGAGTGCACATTGGCTGCTTCGAGCTGTTCGGAACTAACCGTGTCCGCTCCATCAGATCCGCGCCAAGAAAATCGGCCACGTGGTGGTCAACAGCATGATGGATCGGCCCTGGTCGCAGTACTTCTGTTGCACTTTGAATGGAAACCGAGACTTCGTCCGAAAATATCCGGTAGCTACGAAGCGAGTCACACGCGCGATCCTTAAAGCAACCGACACCTGCGCCCGTGAGCCTGCTCGAACCGCCCGCTTCCTCGTGGACAAGGGCTACACGGACAACTACGACTACGCGTTACAAACGTTGAAAGATATTCCTTACGGAAAGTGGCGCGAGTACGACCCGGAAGATACGATTCGTTTCTATGCTCTGCGCCTCCACGAGGCCGGTATGATCAAGAATAGTCCGCAGAAGATCATTGCTCAGGGAACGGATTGGAAATTTCTGACGGACCTGAAGAAGGAAATGAAAGGATAGTTCGTGACGTGCACGTGGGCCGGTGCTCCTCACGAACAACGCGCTGGTTGAGGAAACAAACATGAGGAACCAATACAAAGTCGGCTTGACCCGCCGACAATTTCTCACCACGGCGGCGCTCACCGGCACCGGCGCTCTTTTGGGATGGCCATCAGAGACGTCCACCGCCGAGCCGCCGCCGGAGACGACACGAATTAGGCTAGTCCAAGCCGGCGGTATGTGTCAGGCGCCGAAGTATGTCGCCGAAACTTATTTGTCAGGTGAGGGGTTCACCGATGTGCAGTACATCAAGAAGGACACTAACCTCGGCAACACAACCGCCGTGGCTGGCGGCGAGGCAGATATCAGCATTCAATTTTCCGGGCCGGTCCTCACCTACGTGGACGGCGGCGCTCCGATCGTCATGCTGGCGGGCGTCCATGTCGGCTGCTTCGAGCTATTCGCCACCGAGCGCATCCGCGCGATCCGCGATCTAAAGGGAAAGACTGTCGCGGTACCGGGAATGGGAGGGCCTCAGCACATCTTCATCTCCACCATGGTGGCGTACGTGGGACTGAACCCCAAAATGGACATCAATTGGGTCACCCATCCTTTCACGGAGGCGGCGCAGCTCCTCGCCCAAGGGAAAATTGATGCTTTCCTAGGATTTCCGCCGGAGCCGCAAGAGCTGCGGGCGAGGAAAATCGGTCACGTGCTGCTCAACAGCATGATGGATCGGCCATGGTCTCAGTACTTCTGCTGCATGGTGATCGGGAACCGGGAGTTTGTGCGCAAGCATCCCGTGGCAACCAAACGAACGCTGCGCGCGATCATGAAGGCAACCGACTACTGTGCCCGGGAACCCGAGCGAGCGGCCCGCTTCCTCGTGGACAAGGGTTATACGAAGAATTACGATTTTGCGCTGCAGACGATGAAAGATATGCACTACGCTCAGTGGCGCGACTTCGACCCCGAGGACACGATCCGATTCTACTCGCTGCGCCTCCACGAGGTCGGCATGATCAAGACAAGTCCGAACAAGCTCATCGCGCATGCCGGGGACTGGCGGTTTCTGAGAGAGCTGAAGAAAGAGTTGAAGGCGTGAGGCGATTTTGGATTTTGGATTTTCGATTTTGGATTGGGAAAAACAGACAGAGAAAGAGATAGCGACAAGGATTGGGAGAAAGACAACGCATGAGTACCAAACGAGATCATGGCTGTAGCCGCAGAGTGTTTCTGAGCACGGCGACACTTGCGGGAACAGTAGCGCTTTTGGGATTGCGCTCTGAATTGTTTGCCGCCGAGCCGGCGCCCGAGACGACGAGGATTAGGCTAATCGCGAACAACCTCTGTATGGGGGCACTCATGCATGTGGCTCAAGACTTTCTATCCAGCGAGGGGTTTACTGATGTGCAGTACATTAGCCCAAAGGGCTCGGGACAGGACGAGAAACTTCTCGCCTCCGGCGAGGCTGATATCGACACTGGTTTCGCATTGCGGCACATCATCCGCGTGGAGGCAGGGGACCCGATCGTTTTTCTGGCAGGGCTTCACCCCGGCTGCTTCGAGCTTTTCGGTAAAGACCGGGTCCACTCAATCGGTGACCTCAAAGGGAAGAAAGTGGCCATGTCCCAGTTGGGATCGAGCCGCCAGCTTTTCGTTGCCATCATGGCTAAACATGTGGGTTTGGATCCGCAAAAGGATATCAACTGGGTCACTCATTCCGCAGCCGAGTCGATGCGGCTCCTTGCTGAAGGAAAGATCGACGCTTTCATGGCTTTTCCCCCCGAGCCGCAGGAGCTGCGCGCGAAAAAAATTGGCCACGTGGTAGTCAACATGATGATGGACCGCCCCTGGTCTCAGTACTTCTGCTGTATGGCGTTTGGGAAATCGGGACTTTGTCCGCAGAAATCCTGTGGCTACCAAACGGGCGCTGCGAGCGATCCTGAAAGCGACTAACGTTGTGGCCCGCGAGCCAGAGCGGGCTGCCCGGGTGGCCGTGGAGAGGGGCATAACAAAGAACTACGACTATGCCTTGGAGGCACTGAAGGATATCTCCTATAACAAGTGGCGCGATTACGACCCAGAGGACACGATACGTTTTTACTCCCTCCGTCTGCAAGAAGTCGGAATGATCAAGTCAAGCCCGCAAAAGATCATCGCTCAGGGAACGGATTGGAGATTTCTGAGAGAACTGAAGAAGGAATTGAAAGCATAGACTCGTCGTCGTGCTCGTGATCCGTGTTCGTGACGAGCACGACGACGCCGGATGGGAGGTTTCCGTGAATAACCGAAGAGATCACGATTGGAGTCGGCGAGAATTTCTCGGTGCGCTCACGCTTGCGAGTGCCGCGGGAATCCTCGGACTGCAACGAGAGTCGCTCGCCGCCGAATCTCCCCCGGAGACGACCCGGATCAAACTGATCGAGATCACCGGTATCTGCATCGCCCCTCAGTACGTGGTGAAGGATCTCCTGCGCGACGAGGGGTTTACTGAGGTGCAGTATTTTAAGGCTGCTGCTGGAATCGCGACGGCCAAGGCTCTCGCTGCCGGAAACGCCGACATCAGCCTCAACTTCGTAGCCCCCTTTCTCATCCAAATGGACCAAGGAGACCCGATCGTTCTGCTGGCGGGCGTCCACGCCGGCTGCTTCGTGCTCTTCGGAACGGAGCGCGTGCGCGCCGTGCGGGACCTAAAGGGGAAAACGGTCGGCGTCCAAGCGCTCGGCTCGAGCCAGCATGTCTTCCTCGCGAGCATGATGGCGCACGTGGGCCTGGACGCGAACAAAGACGTCAACTGGGTGACACATCCCTCTCCTGAGTCGATGCGACTCCTGGCAGAAGGCAAGATCGACGCCTTCCTAGGCTTTCCTCCCGATCCGCAAGAGCTGCGGGCGAAAAAGATCGGCCGCGTCGTCGTCGACAGCGGCAAGGACCGCCCGTGGTCGCAGTATTTTTGCTGCATGGTGGGCGCGAACCGCGATTTCGCCCGCAAGCATCCGCGTGCAACCAAGCGGGCATTGCGGGCTATCCTCAAGGCCTCTAGTCTCTGTGCCCTTGAGCCGCAGCGTGCCGCTCGGTTAATCGCTGACCGAGGTTACAACTACGACTATTCTCTGGAGACCCTGAAGGAGATCCCTTACGGCAAGTGGCGGGAATACGATGCCGAAGACACCATGCGCTTTTACGCCCTGCGGCTTCACGAAGCCGGGATGATCAAGAGCAGCCCCAACAACATCATCCCCCGGGGCACTGACTGGCGATTTCTCAACGAGCTGAAGAAGGAACTAAAGGGATAGACAGACATGAACGCGCGGCTCCAACGGAGCATCGGCATTCTCATCTTTGTAACTGCCGTCGGCTTGGTTACGGTAGCAATTAGTCTTGCCGCCGGAGAAAGTCTGCCCAAGATCAAGCTAGCGCCGGAGTTCACTCTCACCAAGCAAGACGGTAAACGCCTTACGCTGAAGGAACTGCGCGGCAAAGTGCTCGCTGTAACGTTTATCTTTGCAAGCTGCGCGGATACCTGTCCGTTGTTGACGGCAAAAATGGTCGGCATCCAGGACCGACTTGGCTCTGCTTTCGGTGAGAAGGTCTACTTCGTCTCAATTAGCGTCGATCCTGAGCGCGACACGCCGAAGGTGCTCAAGCGCTACGCTGAAGCGCACACGGCGAACCCCGCGGGTTGGGCGTTCCTGACCGGAACGCCAACTGAGATCCGCGATGTCGCCAAGCGTTACGGGATCTATTACAAGAAGACACCGCGCGGCGACGTGGACCATACGTTTCTCACGTCGCTCGTCGACCAGAATGGAACGCTTCGCGTTCAATACATGGGAGTTAAATTTAACCCCGACGAGATGCTGCGAGATCTGCGGTCGTTACTCCGGGAGCGGAACTGATTTTGGATGGTTCGACTGGGTTCAGCACAGGTTTTGGATTCAATTTCCGAAACCTCCGATCCTCACCCTCGCCCTGAGGGAGAGGGCGAGGGTGAGGGTTTCGACTATGGTGAGGAAAAGTAGATTGGAGCCAAGCGTCTTCACACTTAAAGAACGCGCTCGTCGATTGCGCCGTGAACAAACTGCCGCTGAAAAGAAGTTGTGGGCGCGACTGAGGTCACGGCAGCTCGGTGGCTTTAAATTCCGCCGTCAATTCGTTATTCACCCGTTCATCACGGACTTCTGTTGTTTTGAACAGCGCCTGGTAGTGGAGCTTGATGGTGGACAGCATGCCGATCAATCTGATGCTGATCAAAGGCGCTCTGATTTTCTGCTCTCGCGTGGCTTTCGACTGTTACGTTTCTGGGATAATGCGGTAATGGAAAATATTGACGCGGTGTTGGAACGGATTGCGGAAGCCTTGGCTGACCCGAGGACCGAGCCCTCACCCCTGCCCTCTCCCAAAGGGCGAGGGTGATGACAGGGACGGCGAGGAATCATGAGCAACCAACACGAGCACGAATATGAAGGGTTTCTGTATTGAACTCTTATCTCCAAAATAGCCAAAATCCAAAATTGCAAGAGAGTAGTTGAACTCACAAAAGTGACTCACGTGACCGACGTTAAAGAGGATAGGCGGACGATAACCAACTGGTTACCTCGGTTCGTCGCCCGCGTGCCTGCGAAGGTGCATGCAAAACTCATCGCGGCATTCCTGGCGATTGTAGTGCTCCTCATTGCAGTCGGAGCCGTCGGTCTCCAGGTGTTGAGCCACTCCAATCGCCGCGCCGAAGATTTGGTCAAGCTACAGCGAAAGATCGCCGCGTACCGCCAGCTTCAGCACGATACCACCGCCCAACTCTACAGCGTTGCCTCTGCTCTTCTAACTCACGACGAACGAACGCTTGAGGCCACGCTGCGTCAGCTCAACCAGTTCGGCTACGATCTCGACCGGCTTCAGTTTGTGGCCAAGGACGAGGTCGAGCTGCTCGCTCAGGTGCGTAAGGACTACGACCAATTCATTCAAGTGGTGAGCCGGGCCGTTGAGCTGATTCGCGCCGGCAAGAGCGCCGAAGGAAACCAACTGCAACTCACTCAGGCCAATCCTCTAGCTGAACGGCTCGAGCGCCTGATGAATCAGCTCGTCAATCGGGCTGAAGCCGACATGGTGGCCAGCATCGAGGCGAGCGACGTGGCGTACACCCACTCGCGACGGATCGTGATCGGATTCGCCGTGGGAAGCATCGCGCTGGCTCTCCTCCTCGGCTACGCGATTTCGTGGTCGGTGATCGGCCCAGTTCAACAAATGGACGCACGGTTCGAGGAAATCGCGACGGGCGATTTTTCCCAGCGCCTCGACGTTCCGAACCGCGACGAGCTAGGGACCCTCGCGATGAATCTGAACCGGATGAGCGAAGAGCTGGGGCGGTTGTATCAGCAGATTGAAGCGCGCAACCGGGAACTCAGCGAGTCCCTGGAGCAGCAAACAGCCACGAGTGAGATCCTCGGCGTAATCGCCAGCTCGCCGACTGATATTCAGCCCGTGTTGGACGTTGTCGCGGAAAGAGCCGCGCGCCTGTGCGAGGCAGAAGACGCTGTAATCTTTCGCGTGGTGGGTGACAACCATCAGAGAGTAGCCAAGTACGGGTCTATACCAGCCCCAGAGTTCCCGGTCCCCATAACGCGCGGCTTTCCTGGCGGACGGGCTATCATTGACCGGCAGACAGTTCACATCCACGACATCATGTCAGAGATCGACACGGAATACTCGGATGTCAAAGCCATTCAGAAAGAGATCGGCCAACGGACCGTGCTCGCCACGCCATTGTTGCGAGAGGGTGTTGCGATCGGGGCGATTGTGATTCGCCGACTGCAAGTCCGGCCATTCACCGATAAGCAAATCGTCCTTCTTAAAACTTTCGCCGACCAGGCGGTCATCGCCATTGAGAACGTGCGGCTGTTTCACGAAATTGAAGAGAAGAGCAAACAGCTCGAAGCGGCCAATAAACATAAGTCGGAGTTCCTCGCGCGCGTGAGCCACGATCTGCGCACGCCGCTCAATGCGATTATCGGTTTTACGCGGATCGTTCTGCGCAAACTGGAAGGACAGATGCCCGACTTGCAAAAACAAAATCTCCAGAAAGTCTTAATCAGCTCGGAGCATCTGCTCAACCTGATTAACGGGCTTCTCGACCTGGCAAAGATCGACGCAGGCAAAATGGACGTAATCGCCGTGTCTTTCAGATTGGAGGAGATCATCAATATGACCACGGCTACGGTCGAGCCGCTGCTTAAAGACGGGCGCGTGAGAATCGTCAGAGATGTCCCTCCCGGTCTCCCGCCGCTCAAGACGGATCGCGATAAGCTCAAACAGATTCTTTTGAATCTCCTGAGCAACGCGGCGAAGTTTACCGAGCAGGGAGAAATTCGAGTTTCCGCCTCGCGAGAAAATGGAATCTTAAAGCTGGCAGTATCGGACACCGGAATCGGCATGAATCCAGCCGCTTTGGAGCATATCTTCGAGGAATTTCAGCAGGCGGAAAAAACCACGGCGAGCAAATACGGCGGCACCGGCCTCGGCCTGGCTATCGTGAAGAAGTTCATCAATCTCATGGGCGGCGACATCGGCGTGGAAAGTGAAGAAGGCAAAGGCTCGAAGTTCACGGTGACGCTGCCGATGGTACTGAAACAATAACCGTGAGGGGTGAAGGGTAAGGGGTAAGGTGTGAATGGTGAAGCGTGGAAATTGAGGCTTAAATATATGGTGGTGAGGCGAAAGGAGCGACTATGGAGAAACCGCACAAGAAGCTTGATGCGTGGAAGCTGTCGATGGATTTAGTGTGCGACGTTTATCGAGCGACAGAAGAGTTTCCGAGCCAGGAAAGATACGGTTTGATTGATCAGATTCGCCGCGCGACGATTAGTATCCCAAGCAACATCGCAGAGGGAGCAGCGAGACAGACGAAAAAAGAGTTCTCGAATTACCTTCATATCGCCCAAGGGTCGCTCAGCGAGTTGGACACGCAGATCGAATTAGCAAGACGACTCAGCTATGTGAATAACAAAACTTGGGAAAACCTCGACGACGGCATGGAACGCATCGATAAACTAATAAGCGGATTGATTCATCACCTAACCAAAAGGTGAAGGGTCAAGGAAGGCTGGCGGTCTTTTTACCCCTCACCCCTTACCCCTGACCCCTCACGAATGTTCTGAAAGGGCGAAGACATGTCACTCAAAAAAATTTTGGTAGTCGACGACACCGACTGGAACCGCGATCTGCTCGTTCAACTCCTCGAGGAGGATTACGAGATACTCCAGGCGGTCGATGGCGCAGAAGGCGTTCGGGTGACGGAAGAGAACAAGCCCGATCTCATTCTGATGGACCTGGGCATGCCGGTGATGGATGGCTGGGAAGCGACGCGGCGAATCAAAGCCAACGACGCCTTGAAGCATATTCCGATCATCGCGGTTACCTCCCATGCGATGGTGGGCGACGAGATTACCGCGCGCGATGCCGGCTGCGACGATTACCTGGCGAAACCGATCGATGAAGACGCGCTGCTTCGGTTGATCAAGAAATACCTCGCGTGATTTTGGATTTTGGATTGAGGGAGAGAAAAAGGATGAATGAAAAGTCTTGGCTCCGAGTTGTGAATTCTTGCTCCGACAATCTAAGAGCCGTCCAGAGTCCTTCGGTTGTGTCTACCCTGAGCAGAGCGGAAAGGCTCAGGATAGACTGTGCCGAAGGATCGAAACCCTTTACTGAGCAATGTCGAAATATCAAAAATCTAAAATGGGCTTGGATCGTCGCCATCGGTGTCGCAATCGCGCTGTGTGGGGCTGTGGCGCAAGCGCAGCAGACGCAGAAAACCTGGAAGATCGGCGTCCTGGTTTCCGGCACGGCTTCGATCAATGCCTCGCGCGATGAAGCGATGCGCCAAGGGTTACGCGAACTTGGATACGAAGAGGGCAAGAACCTGGCAATCGACTACAAGTATGCCGAAGGGAAGACGGACCGCTTGCCGCAACTCGCCAAAGAACTGGTCGCTGAAAAGCCGGATGTCATCGTGGTTGGCGGCACTGCCGTCGCGGTAGCCGCAAAGAAAGCCACCAGCACCATTCCTATCGTCGTGGCCGGCGCCGGAGACCTCGTCGAAGCCGGGCTCATCAATAGTTTTATGTATCCGGGAGGAAATGTGACCGGGGTGGCTCGACTGTCCGCCGACTTTTTTGGTGACCGGTTAAAACTCATCAAGGAAATCCTACCAAAAGCGAAACAGATAACGTCGCTGTCAAATCCCAACAATCCCGGCCACGCCCGAAGCCTGAAAGACGCCGAATTGGGCGCCCGTTCGTCGGGGCTGACTTTCCAATCCGTAACGGCCCGTTCGGCCAAGGAATTGGACGGCGCCATCGGCAGTGCCTCGAAGGGCGGCGCCAGTGCGCTATTCATTCTTTCCGACGCGCTGTTCAATAGCCACGTCGGCCAAATCGCCCAAGCCTCGACCAAAAACCGTCTACCGTCGATATACGACCGCAGCACGTTCGTCGACGCCGGCGGATTGATGAGTTACGGCGTGAATTTGCCTGACCTATCCCGGCGCGCCGCGGAGTACATCCACCAGATTTTCAAAGGCGCGAAACCCGGCGATCTAACCCTCGTCCAACCGACCAAATTCGATCTCGTGGTCAATCTCAAGACCGCCGAACAAATCGGAGTGACAATCCCGCCGGAGGTGCTTCAGCGCGCGGTAAAGGTGATTAAGTGAAACAAGCCGTGAGGCGTAAGGGGTGAGGGGCGACACCGTTAGAACTGAGATCGTTCGCATTGTTGAGGACAAGTTTGGATTTTCCATTGGCGATTTTCGATGGAGAAGAAGCGAAATGTATTTTCGGATAATCCAAAATCTAGCCAAAGATATTTGAAATTTTGGATTGAAGAAGAGATCGGAAAAATTGTATCTCGCGCAAAGGCGCAAAGGGCGCCAAGGTTTGGAGAAATAAGTAAAAATCTTTCTTTGCGCGCTTGGCGTCTT
>DASYUV010000169.1:0-8090 GCA_036000865.1 Binatia bacterium
GTCGATCCCGGACAAATTGCGCCGGTCGCTGTTCGGGCGGACAAGCGCGCGGACACTGTGTCCGGCGTTTACCAGGGAACGCAGCACCGCCGCGCCGATAAACCCTGTCGCGCCGGTCAATAGAGTTGTCATTGCTGTTTCCGTTTTCTGCTTCCGGATTCAAAGCGCCGCACAAGACAGGCGCGCGGGCTGTTTTTGGCCGACGCTGTCGTCTCTTTCTGTAATTTAGAATTTTCGAAATAACAACGCGTCAAGCTTATTGATAAAATAGCTGTTCGATGAAAATATCTTGACCCGTGTACGATTGTAGATTATCTGCGGCCGCCCCATTACTGGCGATGTTGCTGGCGCTCTCAGCCTGCGCCGGCCTGCCTGTGCGCGGCACGGTGGGCGGGCAAACCATTGAAACCCGAGTGGACTCGGAAGTGGCGCGCTACTATCTGGCAAGCTATCTTGCCGGCAACCGCAGCAATCCCGCCCTTGATGCGCGCATCGATCATATTTATCAGACCATCGACGACCACGTGCCCGGCCGCAGTGAACTCAAAGAATTGAGCGACGAATTTTCCAACGACTTCGCGGCATTGGTGCTGGCCGACCAAATCTCCCGCGTGCCGCTCAATCGTCGGTTTCGGAGTGTCTTCGATGAAGCGTACGATTACACCCGCAAAAATTTTCTCCAAGGTCGAGTGCAGTTACCGGCTGCGGCCACCAATTACGAAGTGTTGTTTGTGCCGACCTATCTCTACAAACGGGTTCTTGTCAGCGGTGCCGATTTGGCCGCTCCGCGGGAAGCGCTGGAAAAGGTCGGATTTATCTGCCGGTTTGTCGAAACCAGTGACGACGGTCCCATTGAGACGAATGCTGAACTCGTGATCGCTGCCATTCGGGCGCGCGCGCAAAGCGGCCGACGATTGATCATCATCAGCGCCAGCAAGTCCGGTCCGGAAGTCGCGCTGGCGCTGACGAGGCTCGGGCCGGCTGAGACCCGCCATGTTGCAACATGGATCAACACTGTAGGCGCGCTCCAAGGCACGCCACTGATCGACGACAACGTTTTACCGGAGCTGGAATTTATAGTGGGTAAGGTCGATGCGGCCGGTGCTGAAAGTATGTCCGCCGCGCGCAGCCGGCAGCGATTCAAATCCTTTCGCATCCCTGAACACGTCCTAGTGGTGAATTTCTTCGGGATTCCTCTCAGCGGTAGCGTTTCTTTTCGAGCCCGCAGAGGCTTTTTTCCGATGCAGAAGTACGGACCCAATGATGGGATGGTGCTACTGGCCGATATGATTTTCCCCGGTGGCATAACTCTGGCGGAGCTCGGTAGTGACCACTTTTTACTCGACCAGCACCTCGACATTACAGCCGTGGCGTTAGCCATAACTGTGGTCCGTTGGTTGGAAAACGATGGCGGCGAAATGTCCCAAGTCCCATGAAGCCGGTCCGGATTCACGGACCGAGGTAAAGGCGCGACACACGGTAGACCGAAAAGTAGCTCGCAGGCACTCCGGCTCCCGGACGATTCTTCACTCGTTTAATTTTCTTCAATCCCTAGGCTCCGCGCGGATGTCGGGCGTCTTCAGCCTGGGATCGAATGTCACCTTGATCGCCTGCGATCGGCGCCTATTGTGTAACGCCAGGAACGCGTCAGCATAATGATCGAGAGGATAGCGATGCGTGATCAAACCATCCACATTGAGCCGGTTGTGAACGAGAAAATCCAGATATAACTCGATGCAATTGGCGCGCTTTCCTTCCACGGTTTCCAGGCCGTAGGCATTCGACCCAAGCAATGCGAGTTCCTTGAAATAAAGGGGAGTCCACTCGAATCGTTTGGGCCGCGCAACCCCGACAACGACGATGGATGCACGCGGATTCGTGATTCGCACGCCGACCTCCAGCGTCTCGTTTGAGCCGACCGTGTCGTAAATACGATGGACCCCTGATTGCAGCCACGGTAACCCGAACAACGGTGTCCGCAGCGGCGCCTTTAGAAATTCGCCTATGTCGTCGATGAGCTCGCGGCCGCGCGACGTGAACAAGGCATCCGCGCCGAGCCGCTGGACCAGCGATTTCACGCGAGGGTGCCGGGTAATGACCACGAGACGCGTCTTCGGAAACAACGCTCGAAGAAGGAGAATGGTCATCAAACCGAGTGAGCCGCATCCATAAACCACGACCGTCTGACCGGGCTCGGGAGGCGCCCGCAGCACGGCATGGAGAGAGACCGCGAAGGGATCCGCAAGGACGGCAGCGTCGAACGGCACGGAGTGTGGTATAGGGAATAGCATCGATTCGTGGACTGACATTGCTTCCGCGAATCCGCCGCCTACGTCGCTGCAGGTGCCTAAGTGCATGCCCTTGGCGAAGCTACCGTCGAAGAAGCGGTGACAGAGCGGGTAGTCGCCGCGGCGGCACGACTCGCAGAACGGGAGCCCGCGAGGTGCACAGGAGAGCAATGGCGAGACGGCGACTCGATCGCCCTTCTGTATATACCTGACGGCACCGCCGGTTTCGATAACGGTGCCGACAACCTCATGTCCCATGATGTGAGGTGCCGACACGACTGCTGACAATGGATTGTCGATGCCAGCTTTGATGAAGACCTGCATGATATCGCTGCCGCAGATGCCTGCGAGGCGGGGTTCGACGAGCACCCAATTAGGTCCGAGAAGCTTAGGGTCTGGCACATGCTGATAGCGAACCGGACCCCAACTCGACAAATAAGCCCGGGGCGAGGCGACCCCGAGAAGCTTGGCAGCAGCGATGCGCGGCATTGAGATGTCGAAGGTGATCGCCTTCATGTCTTGCGGTTATAAGAGTCAACCGTCCCGGTGGATGGAACGGCGCCCCAATTACGCGCGCAGCCGGCGCGACAGTGTCATCAGGACGATGCCGGCCGGAATAAAGAATCCTATCTCGATTGCGAGACTTGAGGACCAGGCTAGGTGCTGGACCCCAAGCTGCAACAGCGGATCCATGACGCTCATGACAAGGAAGAAAAGCGACACTGCGAAGAGCAGGCCGGCGAGCATCCGGCGCCGTGTCACGGCGCGAACGCGTTGCTGTAGGATTTCAGCGACCCGGATGATCATCCATATCACGCCGGTGAGAGCGGCCCAGCCGAGCGCCTCGTAGTGCTTGTGGTACTCGAGCATGAGCGAGCCCTTCCACCAAAGCACGAAGGCAAAGACGCCGAGGCACGCTGACCAGAACGTGGCCCGCGTTCTGGTTGCCGCCGTCGCGAGGAAATCGCGATCAATCAGACGGCAGAGGAGCGGGATCATGAAAATACCGGCAAAATAAGACTGCGAATAGATGACCCACGGGTCTGGACGGGTGAGCCACTGCGGATCCAGCCAGAGCGGGAACCAGAACCTGAGTCGTTGCGTGAGTAGAGAGAGGACTACCGCGTCGATGATGACGACGGAAAAGAACGTTAGCAGGAGGCGCGTCATATCAGCGACAAACGGATCCGTTTCGCCTCGCGTTTTCGCCGCTGCTAGCATACCAGCCATAGTGAGTCACTACTGAAGTTCATGCCCGCCGAGTTTCATCGACTGTGCGCCGGCGCAAAAGATCCTCTGTCGGCAGTCGCAGCTGTGCGGTCGCCTTTTTAAATGACGTTACTTAACGCGGCCAGGGCCGTCAAGAGAAAATTCCCGACGGCCAGCGAGCTAAATCCATCATCTGGACGGTAACGGCGTAACGCGACGATAGACATCGCCGTCTTTTGGTTCATTTGAAACCGTCGGTATTTCCTGAGGATAAAAACTTTCAGCAGAGGTTTTGAAATGGCCGGCGGGCGTGTGCGAATCAGCTTTCGATGGAAGCACCTTATATTTATATATCTCTTGCCGTGCTCTCGAACCTTTCGTGGCTTGGCCTTGCTCTAATGCCGTGGCGTTGTGGTCGAACCGAGCATTCGCTATTGTCCACCCCAACGCACCCGCGGGAAACGAAGGACCTGCCGCCAAAGCCACCGCCGAGGTGGGTAAGCTAAAAACTGGAATCAAGCACAAGCGCTCTGGTCTGTTTGAGAATTTTTTGCGCAGCGTTAAACTGGATGCCGAGTTGCAGGATCATGACCCAATCTGCTGGCCGAAGACAAGCGCTAGTCAGAAGCTTCCAAAGGCTCACATGGCCTTGCGCGCCGAGCGCTTGAAAAACGCTGTTGGGAATTTCGGTGGACGTGGTGTCGATAATCGCGCGGATCGCTACGAACCGTAATCGCGACTTTTCTGCGAGCCGCGCCTGTGCTGCACTTTCCATATCTGTTGCTGCAGCTTGCGTGCGCTTGGCTAGCGCCCGCTTTTCGGCCGAAGTTTTCAGGATGGCGTTACTTTCAACCAGAGCGTCAGTACGAACGCGAACTTTGGATTGTAATGTTTGATATAGACGGTTATGCCATTCAGCGTCTGCGTGATAAATTTCACCGCTCGCTCCAATAATCTGTTCAGGAAGCAGTAGACTCCCGGCGTTCAGACCATCGTCAAGCGCCGCCGCGCAACCCCAGCTCAGCAGTGCCGTTATACCCTGCGAGACCAAAACCGAACCTGCCGTGTAGGCGCGCTCTGCCCCCATTCCCGAAACGGCAACCAAGGTGTTATCCGCAATCGCTCGCCATTCTCCGACTTCGATCTTTTCCCGCGTGAGACTTCTTAGCTCCCAGGGCAGTGAGACGATAATTCCCAGCACTATTTTCTTTCCCGTGCCGTCAAGTCGCGATAGCGACCCAAGGCTAATAACGGAAAATATTTGTCGTAACCGTGATATTTCAAAAAGAAGACGCGCGGAAAACCGGGTGCATTGAACTCGGGATCGTTCCAAAAGCCGTTGGGTTGCTGTGTGCGGATAAGAAAGTCGATCCCGCGGCGGACCGAATCGGAACCAACCTCGCCACTGCTCATTAGGCCGAGTAAAGCCCATGCAGTATGAAAAGAGGTGCTGCGATCGGCTCGGCCTCGTCTCGACGGCTCAAAGTAGGTGTCGTTGGTTTCGCCCCATCCACCGTCGGGACGCTGAACCTGTTTAAGCCAACCCACGGCGCGTCGTATCGTTTCGTCGTCTACACCGACGCTCGCCTCTTCCAGACCCATAAGAGCGGACCATGTACCATAAATGTAATTTGTACCCCATCTGCCGTACCATGAGCCGTCCGGCTCTTGGCAGCGAAAGAGGTATTCGAGGGAGCGTTCTAGGGCGACTTGGCTCTGCGCGGAAGGCCGCTGCGCCAGGAGCATCGCGCAGCGCGCGCTGACGTCCTCGGTCGGGGGATCCAGCAGGGCACCGTGATCGGCGAACGGAATTTCATTGAGATAAGTGTGGTCGTTATCGGCATCGAACGAGGCGAAGCCGCCGTTCTTCGACTGCATGCCGCAAATCCATTCGGCTGCGCGTTGCACGGCAGTGCTTAACTTTGAGTCGCCGCCTTTATGCATTGCGTAAGCGACCGCGGCGGTGTCGTCCAGATCGGGATAGTAAGAATTCTCGAACTGAAACGGCCAACCGCCACCACGCACATGGGGCCTGTTAAAACTCCAATCCTGCGGTTCTTTCATGAGCTGGCGTTCAGCGAGCCAAGCGAAAGCTCTTTTTGTCGCCGTGTCGCTCCGCTCCTCATTTATTTGCTGGAGCGCGATACAGGCCCATGCCGTGTCCCACACTGGTGACACGCAGGGCTGACAATAGGCGCTGTCTCCGTTATCGACCAAGAGATTCTCGAGCGCGCGCCGTGCCTGAACACGCAGCGGATGGTCAAAGACATAGCCGAGCAAATCCAGCGCTTCGTAGGCGTTCACCATGGCGGGAAAGATAGCCCCCAAGCCGCTTTCGCCGTTTAGGTGCGCCAGTATCCAGGCTTCGGCCTTTTTTATGGCGCAACGCTGCAACCCTCGCGGAATCCAGGGATACAGGCTTAGTCCGAGACGATCCAGCACGAGGAAGACGCGATTGAGCGCTGAATGAACGGGGAAATAGTCCTTTTGTTCCCAAGGATCAGTGGTAAAGAGTTCGCGGATCGAAACCTTTTTGGGATTTCGCGCCCGCGCCTTGAACGTGTAAAGGAGGAATAAAGGAACCATCACCGTCCGTGACCAATAGGACACTTTGCAGAGGTGAAAAGGGAACCAGCGCGGCAGCAACATGATTTCTACCGGCAAAAATGGCACGGCACGCCAGGGAAGTTGCTCGAAGATGGCAAGCGTGATCCGGGTAAACACATTGCTCCGAGATGCTCCGCCCAGCCGAAGGATCGTCTCGCGGGCTTTCGCCATGTGGGGCGCATCCGGCGCGTCGCCCGCAAGTTTTAGCGCATAGTAAGTTTTTACGGAACAGCTGATCTCGGCGTTGCCGCCGTAGTAGAGCGGCCAGCCGCCGTCTTGCCTTTGGCGGGCGCGCAAGTAGGAGGCAAGTTTCTTCTCAAGCTGCTCGTCGATTTCATCCATGTAGTGCATCATCAGGATATATTCGGCTGGAATCGTGCAGTCGGCCTCGAGCTCGAAACACCAGTATCCCTGCGGGTGTTGCAACTCGTGCAGCGCGTCCGCGGCATCTCGAATTGCGCGTTCCAGCTCAGCTGGGCGCAACTCATCCGAGCTCTCTATTCTCTTTTTTTCAGCGTGCTGCCGGGTGGTTAGGAAGGGTGGCGCCATGAGGGAGAGGCAAACCGGCGATCTCAAAATGCGCTGTTCGTTTCAATTTCATTTGGGTCCAGCGACGGAAATCCAGCTCTTTCGGAGGCTAGAGGCAAATGCCAAGCAGCGAGGTAAAAGAGCAGTTTCAGTAGAGTGTCGTTTTGGAGCGTTAGGCGGGTAGCCAAAATCGTTCCTTTGACACTCAATCGGGAGATCTTCACCTGAGCGCCGTTCGTGTAGTAAAGGCGCTTATCGATCTTGCGCAGTGTCAACACGGCCAGGCCGGTGGCCCAGAGGCAGAACTTACGAATTCCCGTTTCCTGCTTAGGGATAAGCAACGTATAAGCTATCGCGTTGCGCAAGTGTCGATGCGCGATGCCGATAAGACGCTGAATTCCGTGCTCGAACTCTGTCCGATTCTTCACCGTCGTCAAATCGTCGAGATCGAATCCTTCCTCGGCGAAGAGGTTCCGGGGCAACCAACAGGCTCCGCGCTCATAATCTTCCCACACGTCTTTCAGGATATTCGTCATCTGCAGGCCCTGCCCGAACGAGATTGCAAACACCATCAGGGCGTCGCGCTTTTTGGCTATTTCCGGGGAGTGGAGACAAAACAGACGGGTCAGCATTTGGCCGACGACACCGGCAACGTAATAACAGTATTGATCGAGCTCCTCCAAAGTTTGCAGTCCGTGTTTTCCGCCCTGTAACTGGAATTGGCTCATGCCTCTAGCCATGGCGCTGATACACTGTTGCAGCACGCGGCGTTCCGCCTCGGAAAAACTGCGTGTGATTCGCACCACACGAGTAACGTTGCGAATCAGTTCGTGCTCGGCGGGTGGTGTTTGACTTGAAAGCGATGCGCCGAGTTGACGGGGAAACGGTTCGGCGTTGATCTCGCCGCTCAAGGTCTTCAAAAATTGTTGGCAAAAGTAGCTTTTTTGCCGGGGACTAATGACCGGCTCGTCTTCTATAGTGTCGATAATGCGACACAGAAGATAAGCGTTGGACACGACTCGGCAAAGCACCGGAGGAAGCTGTGGAATAGTTAATGCAAAGGTGCGGGAAACTCCCTGTAGCATTTCCGATTGAAATTCATCGTCGCTGCGCCACAATTCTCCCGGAGCCGTATCGCGAGGATCGCAATCAGGAGGTGAGGTGATCTCAGACATGACGCTTTTGTGTCTAAAAGACAGCATGTTTTTTCCTCCCTTTTCAATTGGCCGGCTATTCGACGAGCTTGTTGTTGTTCTTGATCATCGTAGCAGGCCTTGCAAGAGGATCGGATATACGCTGCACCCCTGTTCGGAATTTATTGGGCGACTCTTTAAAGCGCGCCGTCCGATCGCTAGCGTCTGATTCGCTTCTCTTTAGGTGTCAGCGGTCTCTTTCGGCGACGTAGCGCGCAATCGCTCGCAAAGGTTCCGCTGCGCTGCCGTAATATTCCATTTCTCT
>DASYUV010000170.1:0-23321 GCA_036000865.1 Binatia bacterium
GTTGGTAAAGCTGGCGCCCAGGTTCAGGCCGGCTAGTACTGCGTCGCCCACGCCCTTGCAGCTGCCCGTCGCGCCGTGTGCGGTGCCGTCATACGGACCGGTAAAGCCGCTCACCGTGCAGTTCGCGTCAGCCTTGTTGATGTTTTGCGTGAACGCAGGCGCGGTGCTCGAACCGGTGCCGGTCGCGTTGAAGTTCGTGTCACCGGAGTAAACCGAGGTGATCGACCGCGCGCCGACCGCCAGCGAGGTAGTTGCGTCGCTCGTAGCGGAACCCGACGACAGAATCTTTGCAGAACCGAAATTTACACCATCGATTTTGAATTGGACGGTTCCGGTCGGGGTGCCGACACCCGGCGCTACGGCGGTGACCGTGGCGGTAAAGGTGACCGACTGACCGTAGACGGACGGGTTGACCGAAGAGGTCACCACGCTGAGGCTATTGGCCTTGGTGACGGTTAGGGTTTGCATGCCGCTAGTACTGGCGCTGTAAGTTGTGCTGCTGATCGTCTCCCCCGCAAACGACGCCTGGACGGGGTGACCGCCAATGGAGAGAGCCGACGGGTCATAGGTGATCGATGCGACTCCGCTACCATTCGTTACCGGGGATCCTACGGAGATTGCATCGACTGTGAAATTAACCGTGGCTCCGTCCACCGCTGCTCCACCTGAGGTTCGAGTAAGCGTCGCTGAAAGGGTTACTGGTCCGGAGGAGCCGAATGGGACCGAAGCCGGACTGGGAGCAGCCAGAGTCAGCGTCGTGGCTACAACTGCCGGGGCGATGAAGGTGGCTGTCAGCGTGGGACTCGAGCCTAGCACCACGCTGCACGGGTTGGTCGTGCCCGTACAAGACCCAGGTCCGGTCGAAGGAGTAAGACTTGACTGGCCGCTCCAGCCTCCGAATGTTGATCCACTCGTACCGCTCGCTGTGAATGTCACAGTCGCGCCATTCGGATTGGTGTCGATACCGCTGCTTCCCCCCGCGCACGTGCTCGTCACCGTCTGCGAGGTTGTGTTGGTGCCAGTGCCGCCGCATGAGACCGGTGCGTTAACGGTGTTGGTTCCCGCGGGCAGCGGGTTTACGCTGACAATCACTTGACCAGTACCGGTGCCCAAGAACGTCAGGTCCAAATGGCGCGCGTCCTTAAACGCCGTCTGCGCGGTGAAACCAGAAGTTTGACCGATCGCGGTCAGAGTAAATATTCTGCCGACGTCGATTTCCTGAGGAGCAAACTCCGCGGTTACGAAGTTACCCTGCTGGTTTGCGATCACGGAGAAGAAAATATCCGGATACTCTTCTGGGAATTCATGAAAAGAGATGTCTACTTGCTCGTTCGGTTGAAAGCCGCTGCCGGTGATTGTGACGACCTGACCTGGCGCATAATCGGTTTTGTCCGTGGTAACACTCGCCGTGGAGCTACTCACCAGCTTGGCGGAGTTCAATATCTGGCCTCCGTTGTTGATACCGCCGGCGACCAGCGCTTGATTGCGTGAGGGCAATTCCGTTATCGACTGATCGGCGCGGTCGAGCAGCGCCAACTGTTCAGGCGTCAGCACGCCTTGGAGCAGTGGATCTTGGGAGATCGACGGCGAAAATAGCGCCGCGCGGCTCTGTGTGCTTAGCGTTGCCCCGAGCAGATCTGCGTTCGGCGGCAAGAGCGCCTTGGCGATAAAAATCCCATTGGTCGGATCAAAGACCTCCATGGACAACTCGGCGTCGCCGCCGATGATCTGCACCTTGCCGTCCGTCAAGAGCTTCAAAGTCGCCAGCGCGCGCGGAGTCTGCATGTCGGTGGGCGGGAGATAAAAAGACTGCGAGGAAGGATCAAACACCTCCGCCGTGTTGAGCACCGTGTTTTGCGCATTGACGCCGCCGACGATCAGAACTTGGCCGGAACTGGTTAGAATAGCGTTGTGAAATTTACGAACTGTATTCATGCTCCCGGCAAGCAGCGCAAAACTCTGCGTGGCCGGATTGTAAAGCTCGGCGCTGCCACTAACGTCTCCGCCGGCAATGAGAATTTTACCGTCCGATAAAACGGTGGACGTATGGCCGCTGCGGGGCGTTGTCAGAGACGGTCCGGCAGTGAATGTAGCTGTCATTGGATCATAAATTTCGGTGGACGTAAGGGAGCCATTCTGGCCGCGCCCACCGATGACGAGCACTCGCCCGTCTGAAAGTCTGGTGGCTGTATGATCGGTGCGCGCGACAATTGACGCGACTGCGAGGGAAGAAGTTTGCGATATGGGATCAAAAATTTCCGCTTGGCTTACCATCCCATTCTGATTGTCGCCGCCGACAATCAAGACTTTGCCGTCTTCTAACAGTGTCGCGGTGTGCCCCCGACGCTCGATGTTGAGTTGGGACGTTCCAAGGATTTGAGCGAAGGAAGGGACGGCGTAGGTGATGTTCGCAAGGACGCCGACAATTGCTATTGTCGCCCAAGTTACGAACCGGTTGGCCGCTCGACTCGCTCGCCGCACCTTAACGATTGATGGTGGGCATTTCATTTGAGCGTCCAAAAAATTCTTCATTGCACTCTCCATATCTTCATGCGCCTTTCGCGTTTCGTTCACATTATTCAGGGGCAAAAAAAAACCGGCACAGAAAATTCTGTTGCCGGTTTCACCACTCGCTCCCTGACGCCCGTGGTGACCACCTTGGGCTGTCAGTTCATCGCGTCAACAATTAGCTGAACGAGGAACGCGTTTTCTCTTTTCTCCTCGTCTCTCGCCTTGCCCGACTAATTCGCGGGCATTGGACGCCTAAGCACTTACCATGCCGAGCGCTGAACATTCCGACTTGGGGAAAAACCAAGCTGGTGTTGCATCGCTTGTCGTGAGTTGGCGCGGCTTCTTTCTTCGATGACTTCAGGCAGCATTGCCAGTTGTGACTGTGGATTCGCCAGGGCTGGCACACGAACAATTCCTGCGCGGCGTAGATCGGATCGCATCGCGCGTCACGGCGAATGCCGTGCGATGGGAAATCGGCAGCGTGTTAACCGATGTTAGTTAGTGAGGGATCCTGGTAAGGAAAAAAGGAACTTCCAGTAGCCGCGTGGCAGATGAAACTCCCTAGAGCGGAGCTGCCGGGATGGTCCCAAAGAAATTTAAACACTGAAGCTATTTTCACGGTTCGTGACGGACTATGGAATGGTCTTCTTGGATCCGGCGCAGCTCAAACAGTAGAAAGTGATAGAAACCTAAGCCGAGACATGTTTGCGCCTATCCAGGGGGAACTTTCTGAATTGACTTACCATTGGTAAAAAGTTCGTAGCCCTTGATTCCTAACTCGTATCCCCGCGGCGGGTGGTCAGAGAAGTCGGTGACGACGAGGTCGAGCACGAGGAGAGTCTCGCCGTGGGCGGGCACTTGAAACGAAAGTTTCAGTGGGCCGATGGTATTTTTGACCGGCGCGGCGCGGCGAGTTTTTTTGAGCAGGGCGGCGATGGTTTTGACCTTGAGATGAAAGGCGTCGAACGAGCCGGGATCGAGGTAGCTGCGAAAAACCCGCGCGGTTTTTTTGCCGGTGTATTGGGTTAGGTCGATGTTGGCAATCGATGGTGTTAAGTCTTTCCAACCAGTTTGCCAGAACATAAGTCCCGGTTGCGGGCTGATCAATATTTTGTCGACGGTGATATTAAGGTTGGCAAAATCGTCGATTGCTTCGCGGTGATCTTTGATCCGGATTTCGAGTACGCCTTGGTTGCGCTCGGTAGTGAGCGCAGGTAAAGCGAGAAGGCAAAAAGCAATAACGAGATTGCAACAAGCGAAAGGAACTGCCGACTTCACTTCTTTACAGAGGCGAGCCAGTCGATGTCTTTGAGAACTTCTGCTTCCTGCCATTTATCGCCATAGTAGTCGACGCGGCGATTACCTTGTTGATCCACCAGCGTCGTCAACGATGTATGCTGTACCTGTCCGGATTCGGTCTTGGTCACGTTGACTCCGAATACTTTCCACACTTTGGTCAATTCTTGACGCGAGCCGGTTAGAAATGACCAATGCTTCAGGTCGGCTTTGAATCGGTTGGCGTAATCTTTCAATACTGCGGTGCCGTCGCGCTCGGGATCGGTAGTGATGCTCACCAGGGAGTAATCTCTCATTTTCTTTTCTTCCATTGTCCGCTGGATGGCGGCGAGCTTAGCCGTCAGTAGCGGGCACACGTCAGGGCAGGTGGTGAAGATAAAAGTCACTAAAACGAGTTTGCCGCGCGTGTTGCTGAATTGAAACGGCTTGCCGTCCTGATCGGTCAGCTTGAACTCCGGTACGGCCTGTTTTACGACACGGCGGCCGATTTCACTGGGCTCTTTGGGTGGAATTGGAATATGAGACGATACGACCGAAGGGAGGAGAGCGGTTCCTAACAGGACCGCAACCAGTACCTGGTTATGATTCGACTTTGAACTCATAAGTCACATCGAGAGCTTTGGTGCCGTCGGGCAGGTCGCCCCGCACCAGATAGGTGCTCTTATAGACCTGCTCTTCGCCAGGACGAAGCCGCACCGGTAGCAAAAGCGCGCATTCGACAAGATCCAAATACTGCTTCAGTTTCGTCGGATCTACCAGGTGAACGATGCGGATGTGAATCTCATTGGACGCCTGGTTTTTGACCTTGAAACCGATGGTGAATGGCTCGCCCGGTCGCGCGATGGTTTCTCGAGTGATGGGTTCGGCCGCAATCGTGCCGTCGGATGGCACGATTGTGGCAAATTTGACCTTTACCCCGGTGGCCCAGTTGAGAAAAACTCTCCACTGGGAGTTTTCCTTCACCAAAATAAATTCTTCCTCGCCTTCGATCATCGGCAATTTCTTATCATGCGCGAGACGGTCGATGTTCGAGATGATCTTTTTCTGTTCCGCTGCGGGCAAGGCATTGAGCCGTTGTTCATCCCACTCCAGCAGTAGCGGCGCGACGCCGCTGGCATCGGGAAGTTTCAACGCCACTTTGACGCGGCCGCTTGGTCCGTCCACTTGCTGCGACACCTGGCGGATTTCGATCAAGTCCGCAAGCTTGCGCGCCGCGTCCAGAGCGAACCCGGTAAACGCGCCGCGCTCGCGCATATAGTCGTCGCGTTTCTTTACTCGCTGGTCTACGGCCGAAATCAGACGGTAGGCCTGGCCGAGATCGCGCGCGTAGAGCAACCGAAGATACTTGGATAAAACTGGAACAGGATCGTCACCAAGATGAGGGCTGTATAACCAGAACAGTACCGGCGACGCCAGTAGGAGGCTGGCGCAGGTAGCGAGAAGAACTTTTTTGATCAATAGGGGCATTCGTTATTTCAATCCGAACTTTCAGTTTACGAAAGCCCCAGGCAGCTAGTTTCCCTTTGCAGGAACGGTCCAAAAGTAGATCGTGCGACCCTCGACGCGTTCGACTTTGTCCGGTTTCCAGTCGCCCATGTCGAAAGAGTGAGAAACGATGCGAGAACCCGGTTTAAGCTGGCTCAGGAGATTTGGTCTCAATTTCAAGTTGACATCTGGCAGGAGATACATGGTGACCACGGACGCCGGCGACAAATCGACCGTGAGAATGTCTTGGTTTCGAATCTCCGCTGATTCCTGCACGCCCGCCTTTTGAATATTCGCGCGGGATTCCCCGACCAACTCGGGATCGATTTCAAAGCCAACGGCTTTAGCGCCTTTTTTGGCCGCGGCGATGACGATGCGACCATCGCCGGAACCGAGGTCGTAAACGACGTCGCCTTTTTTGACGCCGGCGAGTTCGATCATTTTGTCCACCACGAATTGCGGCGACGGCACGAATGGGACAATCTTTTTGGATTCAAGAACTGAATCCTGAGCATCGGCCGAGTCCGCGAAGCTGCGCCCGACGAAATTAAAAATCGTCGCGTGCGGCAAGGCAAGACTGACCATTAATCCCACGACTACCGACGGGCGAAGAATGCTCATAATTGTCACCTCACGACTGATTCTGCGCAACCGCAGATCGGAGTTCAATTAATCATAAAAACAACTTGGCTGCTAGATTCGGGCAAAATTCCGATTACGATTTCTTCTCCAGTAATGACAGCATATCGTTTTCCACGTCCTTGCTACGCCAGTTCTCGCCGAAATGATTAAATCGCCGCACACCCTGCCGGTCGATAACGGTCGTTAGACTTGTGTGCTGGACCAAACCGCGAGCTTTTCTGATGACGCGGATGCCGAAACTTTGCCACACCTGGTTGAGCTGGGCCTCCGGGCCAGTCAAGAAAGCCCAGTTTGTGAAATCCGCGTTGTAACGTTGCGCATATCCTTTCAACACTTTGGGTGAATCCACCTCGGGGTCGGTGGTGATGCTGACAAAAAAAACATCTCCGGCGTAACGACTATTCAAATGCCGCTGTAGCTGAGCCAGATTTGCCGTGAAGATGGGACAAACATCTGAGCAGGTTGTAAAAATAAAATTCAGCGCGACTACTTTGCCACGGAGCTTGGCCGAGTCGAAGCGCTCGTTATTCTGATCCAGCAGAACAAAATCGGGCGCCTTTACGTTCACAGGCGAAAGATTCTTTGGACCGTGCCTTTGTATCTCGGACGCCTGTCCAGCTTGCGCGAGAGAAGACAAAACCAGGACCGCGACTCTCAAGCCTGCACGAAATTTATTTGACGACTCTGAAGTCATAATTGAGGGTCAGTTGTCGCACCGCTTCTGGAATGCTTCCTCTAAGCATGTACGTGCCGGAATACTCTTGCTCTTCACCCGCCGCAACTGTCACCGGCAAAAGAAATCCACACTGGACAAAATCCAGATAGTCGGCGACGTTTTGCGGTTCAACCAGATGACCGATGCGCATAGTGACGGGCTGCTGCGTCGGGTTTTTTATTTTCAAGCTAATTTCAAATAGATCACCCGGCACCACGACGACTCGGTCCGTGGATAGACGGACGTCTAAACCCGGTGCCTTCGCTAAATCGAGCCGGAGCGGAATGCTAACGCCCGCGGCCCAGTTTAAAAAGACACGCCACTCGCCGTTCTCTTTGACAAGCTCGAACTTTTCTTCCCCTTCGCTCATTTCAATGGCCCGGTTCTTTTTTCGCTCTTCCAACGTCTTGAGAATCTCGTTGCGTTCGGCGGCCGGTAGCGCGTTCAATCGGAAACGATCCCAGTTACGCACGAGTTGGGCAATTTTCGCCGGATCGGGAACCTTATAGTGAATCTCGAATCGAGCGCGATTCGATGTTTCCTCCGTCTTGACCAAGGTGACTTGGATCGACTCGCTGAGTTTTCTGCCGACCTCGAGCGTAAAGCCGCTAAAAGCACCGCGCTGTTGTACATAGCGATTGACGTCGCGACCGTTGCGGTCTTCGGGCGAAATAAACCGATACGCCTCGAGGAAGTCGCGGGCGTAGGTGGCGCGAAGGTAAGCTTGAATGACTTCTTTCGCGTCACGCATGTCGATCACGCGATCGGCGGCGTTGACATGTTCCATGGTTGCAAGTGCCACGAAGACAATTATTCTCCCGGTAAATCTTGCCGAAATAAGTAGCGGATTTGACGAACTTGCGAGCGTAACAATTCTCATCGCGATTATTCTGCCTTGCTGTCCTCTGACGAAACGGGTCTGCTACTTTACCGCAAATTCTACTCGATCTGTGGCGTCCAATTCGGTTTGATGGTCATCGGCCACGACGCGGAGCTCCAATGTGTGTTTGCCTGGTTTGATGCCGTTGAGGGTGCCTTTTTGGCTTTCGAACATGCCCATTAGTTGGCCGTCGACGTAGGCATGCGCATGATGGCCACGTTTGCCCTTAGTTAATTTGAACTCGATGGGGACCTTATCGCCTGTGATCACCTGACCTTTCGTTGGCGAGAGAATGTTGATGCGCGCTCCTTCGGCCGGTTTCGACACCGTTGGAGCGGTCTTTGCGCTGCTCGGTTTGGCGGGCGACTCTTTGGCCTTTAAATGATCATGTTGGGCGAATGCAAACCATGGCAACGACACGGTCCAAACCGTCGCTAGCACGAAACAAAGAATGTTCATGTTTCAAACTCCTTGAAGGCCTACTTCACCATAAATTCGACGCGGTCGGAAGCGTCCAGCTCGGTTTGATGATCTTCGGCGACGACGCGCAGCTCCAATAGATGGCGCCCGGGCTTAAGGCCGTTCAAAGTGCCTGCCTTGCTTTGGAACATACCCATTAACTCGCCGTCAACGTAAGCGTGCACGTGGTGGCCATGGCTTCCTTTGGTTAAGTCAAATCTTAAAGGCACCTTGTCGCCGGCGAATACTTGTCCGGTCGCCGGTGATAGTATTTTCACGCTCGCACCTTCGGGAGGAGCATAGTGCTTGGTCGCCTGCTGAAAAGTCAAAGGATTTGATGGGCTGATTGGCGTGGCGGTTCGGTGCACTGCATGGACGCCGGGGGGGAGCATGGTGAGTACACCCGTCGCCGAGAAGATTAGCAAGCCTATGAAGCTCTCGAAGCCGATTCTCCGCAAGGTTATCTTGCTCGCGGCTTGGCCATTTTCGTTCTGGCGAACGCCGCTGGCCAACAGCCGCCTGGTGGAAAGAAAGTTCAGGGCGCCGAACCCGAGCATAAGGGAGAAAAGAAGCAATTTAAGCAAAAGTGTTTTTCCGTAAGCCGTGTCAACGAGTGCCTGGAGCCCGCCGACGTGGACCCAGCTCTGATAAAGCCCGGTGACGGCGAGCAGCATGACGCTAGCCACAGCGAGTCGAGAGAAACGTTTGACGATTTCTTCCATCCAGGTCAACGATTGATCCCGCTGTTTCGCAGCGAGGCGAAACACGCACCACAAGGCGACCAATCCGCCCGCCCACAGAGCCGTGACCACGAGATGAAGCGCGTCAGAGGTGACTACTAAAAGCCTGTCTTCTCGCACGGCGACCGCGTGGCTCGTCAAACTGCGGCTGGCGAGCAATGGAAGCGCAAAAAATGCGACGATACGAATTGTCTTTCGACTGGACTCCCTTTGCGCGAGCGCGCATATGCATAATGCCAGCGCTGCGCCATAGGTTTCACGGGCAAGCCAGACCTTGCCGCTCTGGGCCATCGTAAGATAGCGCCAGAGTAGCTCGATTGAAGGGAGGCCGCGTTGGATTTTTGCGCCTTGCACGAAAAGCGCTAGCACGGAAACGCCGAGGAACACCAGCAAGGAGATCAGCGCCCAAGCAATCAGTGAACGGCGCAATTCCTTTGGCTCGCCGTTGGGCAATAAAAAACCCGCCGCCACCAACTGGCCGAGAAGACACGCGAGCGCGATATAACCGATCGCCGAGACAGTTGCTTCCAGCGCAACCATCGAACCCCTATTTGGCGGCTGCGCCGACCGTGAAGCGCAGCGTGCCATCAGTGATATGGGTATCCACCGAAAGCACCTGCCATTCCACGGAATGATTGCCCGGACCAAGCGGCTTTAAATCAATGGCCATGGTATCGTCAGCGAGCTTGCGCAACTTGCCTTGACTCAGGCGAATGGAGCCTGAAAAAATGACAGAGTCAGCAAAACGACCAATTGCCATTTCGAAGATCTTTTCATTTTGCATTCCTTGCCCAGCAGTTTTTCACGTCATTTCTTTTCGATGGCAAAGCTAAAATCTCCCTGGGTGACGTGCGTGTCTTTCGACAAAGCCTTCCAGTAAACGCGATAATTGCCGGTCCCCAATGCCGGCAGATCAACTTCAAGCACACTGGCGTCCGGGCCGCTCACACGGCTATTGCCTTTATCGACTTGCTGTTTGGCGGAGTTATAGACAGTGATTGTGCTGAAAGCGGGTTCTAATCCTCCATCAAACCAGATTGTCACTTTCGGCGGAGCGATTGTGACGGTCCAGCCGACCCTCGGATCCGAACGGAGCGGAAAGGCGTGTCCCAAGCCGACAGCTGGAAAGGCGGCGACAACGGCTAACGAAACCATGAGGCAGATTTCGGAGTAACGTTTCAACGCTTTCACTTCGAAGTCGGACCAATCACTCCCCAGGGCGTCCAAGTGAAGACGTTGGGCCAGATATCGTCGATGAAGACGTGGATCAATCCCCTGACGCCAACGTTCTTGCCCGAAAACTTATTCATCGGCACTTGTGCCTCGAGGCCGAGTTGAAGGTATTTTCCCGCCCAGATCAGTCCGGGATTGGCAAACGCGCTTGTGCGGCGTTTTTCCGGCCCGGAAACCGGCGTTTCGAAATTGAATTCAACGACGGGAAACATGCGGTCCAAGGGCGCGCTCAAACCGACATCCCTTATATTCGATTGAAGGTACGGAATGCTGTACATGAGGGCGACTCCATAAGCGACCGTTGTCGGATTGCGCTCCTTGTCGTCGCCGCTTCCGGTGAAGCGGTTAGCCGGATTATTGACGGCAAAGGAGCCAGTAATCGAAAACGGTTTTACATAATTAAGAGCATCGGGTAAGTCGCCAAAACCTTTTCCAAAAAACGCGGCCGGCGAAATAGTTGTAACTCTCTCAGCCACGCGTTTAGGGCCAACTCCTCCAGCTTCGACTCCCACGCCCACGCTTAAGATGCCTTCATGCTCAACGCTTCTTAAGAAAGCGTACTTGAGCGAAAATTCAGGATTGCCCGCGCCGGACGTTCGCCGTTCACCAGCTTCTCGCGGATCAAAAAAGATGTATTCCCAGCCGACGCCGAGAGCCAGGTCGGGTGTTAGGCGTTTGGCGAATTCGAAACCGAAGCTGGTTTCTCTTCCTTCCCTATCTTTGGGCGCTCGGTCGAATGTAAACAAATCCATTTCGTCGGACGGAAAAGGATCTTCAAGGGTGAGCGTTGACGGGATGAACCTCTTGCCGATAACACCGTGGGCGCGCAATTCGGTAGCGAGGAGAGCAACAGTGAAGACCACACCGAGAACGATTGCAAAAAAACGTTTCATAGATTCCTCCATGGAATGTCAGACCGCGCGCCGATATTCGCTGCGGAGCTTATCTATTCGATAGCGCGCGAGTTCGAGATAATCTGCCGACGGAAAAAACAGCTAGGCTTTAGGAGGAGCGCGGATCGGAAATGCGGCGGAGAGGAATTGACGTGGACGAGTCTTTTCTTGGAAAACGAGTAGGCGTTGAACGAACTGTGCCAGCGTTAGCGGCTGGATCAGTGGGGTTGGGCCGACGGCACAACGATTTGCCGAAACTTGAAAGACACAGTTGGAATCACTGGACGACGGGTCGCGGCGCTCCGACTTACTGTGATGATCGCGAGCGCCGTGGCGATCTGCCGCCTCAAATTGATCGAAAATGTGATGCACCCGGTGGGGCGCAGTATAGATTAGGAAGAACAGGAACGACGCGGCGCAAAGCGCATATGCGCTGCGAATGATTCGAGAGCGACGATGAGCGCGGGCGTTAAGCATTTGATATCTAACGGCCAAATCTTACACCCACTTTGGAACCGGGATCAAGTTCTCCCAGGCCAATGTCCGTTTCACGCCTTTAACGTTGCAGTCGGAAACGGTAGACGTATGTAAACTCGGCGGGAATATTTTGCCCATCGCGTTGGGCGGGCTCGAAGCGGAATTGCTTAACAGCTTTCAGCGCTTCTTCGTCGAAGCCGGCGCCACCGCTTTTGGTGACTTCCGCCTTGATCACTTTGCCTTCCGTGTCGACTTCGATTTTCAATGTGACGTCGCTTTCTATTCCCATGCGTAGAGCCATCGCTGGATATGCAGCGCGCACGGTTTGAATTGGTTTGGCTTCGCGATTGGTTTTGAGGATAGTCTGCTGCGTGGGCAGTCCTGGTGAGCCGGAGTCGCGACCTAATCCGGAAGCGGCCGTGCCGCCACCGCCGCCCGCGGTTCCGGCTCCAGGGACGGCTCCAACATCGCCTTTGCCGAATAAATTACCCGCGCCAGCTTCGCTGCCACCGTCTTCGAAGCGAGGGCCTGAAGCGAAGCTTGGCGCGGTCTCTGTCTTTGCTGGAACGGCGGGTTTTATTTCGACCGATTTGGCCGGGTCTTCCTTTGTCGGCGCGGCCAACGGCGCGGGCTGTTCAGCCGTAGCAACTTCGGTCTTGGCGACCGGCTTGATCTCTTTAGGTTGTTCCACTTTCAACGACCGAGGCGGCGCGGGATTTTCCGTTCGCGGTAGATCGACCAAGCTGATCGGGAGAAAATTCTGGCGGCGCAGGTCGCTGTTATGAACGACGGCCGAACCGAGCAGGATCAAAGCGATGTGAATCGCACAGGACGAGAGCAGAGGGATAGTGAGCGTGTCGCTTCTCACGGCCGGCCATTCTTTGGCTTTACCGCGATGGCCATTTTGGCGACGCTGGCTTGCCGGGCTTCATCCATGATAGCAACGACGAGCCCATGTTCGACGCGCTCGTCGGCATTGATCAGAAGGAGCAGATCGGCATGGTTCGCGAGGCGTGCTTTAAGAATATCTCCGACACGGTCGCGCGTTACTGCTTGCTTATCGATGGTGATCTTGCCGTCGGCGCTGACCGTCACGGCGACACTCTCACTCGGAGGCACCTGGCCGGTTGCGGCCTTCGGTAAATTTACCGGCAAGCCGCTATAGTGTGCCATCGACAGAGTCGAGATCATGAAAAACACCAATAAGAAAAAGATCGTATCAATCATCGGAATGATCTCGATCCGGGCTTTTTTAATGTTTCGCCGTGGCAAACGCATTACTTTTTTTCTTCCCGCCCTGAGAGCAAGAGTTCGAGACGAGATGCGTAGTATTCGATCCGTTCCATTTCCTGCTCGGCCCGGTTAGAAAAATAGTTGTAGGGGACGAGCGTAAGGATCGCGATTAGCAATCCGGTCGCGGTGGCGATCAAGGCTTCCGCGACGCCTCCAGTGACAGCGTGGGGCTGACCGATGCCCGCCTGGGACATGATGCCGAAAGAGCTGATCATGCCGGTGACCGTGCCGAGTAGTCCCAACAACGGCGCGAGCGTAATGATGGTATCGAGAATGACGAGACGTTTTTTGAGAACCGGGATCTCGGCCTGAGCGGCAACCTCCATCGCTTTGGTCGGTGACGGATCTCGGTGCGCAAGGCCCGCAGAGAGGACACGCGCGACGGGCGAATCCACTGTATGGGCGGCGTCCACTGCTCTTGTCAGCTCATGCTGTTCGACCAAGTCCAGTAGGTTCTCAACCGGCTCCCGCGAGCCGATTTTCCGCCAATTCATGAATCGCTCGATAACGACCGCGAGCGAAACCACCGAACAGGCAATGAGCGGAATCATCACGGGTCCGCCTTTGATAATTATTCCAATGACATCAAACATGCTCCGCGCTCTTTCCAAGTAAAATGATCACGGGTGGTCGCCGCATAGAACAGGCTCACCTCATGTTAGACCGCGCTTCTTATGGGAGTGCGTAGAAATACCAAGAGGCTCATGGCGAGAAGATAAGAAGTCGAGATGACGGTAAAAGTGGGCCCAAAACCGTACATGGTCATGACTCCACCGGTGATGACGGTCCAGAAAGGAATCGAAACGAAACCGATGAAGTAGTAGAGGCTGAAGGCGGCATCGAAAAGATCTTCGCCGACTAGGTCTGCGAGCAATGCCTGAGTGAGCGTCTGTCGCGACGTGACCGCCGCGCCATAGATGACGAGATTGACGAAGAGACCCGCAGAAACGTTCTGCTGCCAAGCGAGCCAGAGAGTGCAGAGCGCTGACATCAAGAGTGAAGCCTGAATCACCAGCTTGCGGTCGAAACGATCAGAGATCCAGCCCCAAACAAACGGCCCAATCAGACTGCCCACCTGAATAAATGTGAAAAGAAACGCACCGTAGGTGATGGTTAGGTTAAAATCGTGGACAAAGTGAGGAATGATGTAAACTTCGTTGATATCTTGTCCGCGTCCGGCCGCTCCGGCCATAAAAACCAGCGACACGAGCAGAATATTTTTGTCCTTGATACAAGCTTTGTAAGCCTCCCAACCGAGCGGGGTGAGCCGTGATTTTTGCCGGTCGACAGACGCCGTGCGCAGGCTGTCGCGGAAGACGAAACAGATTATTCCCATGACTGTCGTGAAAGCGCCGACCGCCCAAAAGACGCCGCGCCAGCCGATATAGGCGACCATCACCGCGGCCAGTAACGGCGCCAACAAACTGCCGATCTGTCCCGCCGTCGAATGAAAGGCTAATGCGCGGCCGCGGGCGGCACCGAAATGGCTCGCCAGCATACTAGATCCCACCGGGTGCTGCGGGCTGGAGCCGATGCCGCCGATCAATCGGGCGGTAAAAAAATGATTAAAGCTCGAGGCGAAACCGCTGGCAACGACGGAGAGTCCAAGCAAACAATTGCCGACGCCGAGGATCACGCCGCGCCGAACGTAGGGTACGACGAAACCGTATCCGGCCTGAAAGACGCTGCCCAAAGTATTATAGACCGCGGCGAGTGAGGCGATCGCGATGTAGCTCATGCCCAATTCTTTCATCATCAACGGATAGATCACGCCGAGCATGGCTGACTGGAAGTGATTGACGAAGTGGGCGCCGCAGACGATGCCGAAGATCGTTGTGCGCGTGGCGGAGCCTTCTTGTAATTCAGTGTCGGTCATAAGCGTCGGAAGTTTTTCATCGGAACCCAAAATTACTACCACAGATGGATCGTCAATCCAGCTCTTATCGTCAGCGGCTCGCCGGGAGTGAAGTAGATATCGTTCACAGGAGCAGCTTCGTTTGGAAATCGCGGATTACCTTGCAGTTGCGACTCGTGGAAAAACTGCGCCGCGCGCCATTTCTTATTGGCGATATTGATGATCGAAAAAAGAAATTCATACCGGCCCCACTTATACTTCGCGAGCAGATCGAAAATGGTATAGCCGTGGATAGTCGCGGTACGCGCTTCATCGCCCCAGCGATCGCCTACAGAACGCATTTGAATACGGCCTTCAAGGCCCGACGGATGACGCGCGGTGAATCCACCGTAGGCGAGAAAGCGCGGAGCGAGAGGAACCGCTCCGCCGGTTTTTACAAATTTCGCCCAAGTGTACGAAGTATCGAGATCTGCGCTCAGCCAATCGAGAATCTGATAACGGAATTCGCCTTCAATGCCCTGGCGTTGGGTCTTCCCTTTGGGTTCCGTGGTGTCATCGTCGCCAGCCCACACCAGCTCGCTGTCGAGATGCAAACGCCAGTAATCAACGCCGATATCGAGGCGGTCGAAAAGCTTGGTTCTGAATCCTAGCTCGCCTCCCAAGGCGCGTGGAATTACCGGCTTGTTACCCGTGCTGGAAACCACATCGCGGGCATCGTTGCTGTGATAGCCGCCGCCGAAGTTGATATAGAATTCTGATCGCTTTTGCCAAGTATTTTCTGCGAACGGGGACAAAATCACATTCAGTTTAGGATTGGCGATAATACCTTGGTCACGTCCATTGATCGAACCTGTTGCCGGATCCGCCGGGGTTCCATCATCTCGGACGTTGAAAAAAAACTTGTCGAGCCGCACCCCGATCTGCGTTCTTAGCCAGGAAGCGGGTCTCAACTCTTGTTGAGCGTACCAGGCAAAACTGTTCTGTTTGACGAGTGAATCCGTCGTGGTGCTCGTACGCTGGCGCCTCGTGGCGGTAAAGAGGCCGACATTGGCGCGGTCGCTTCGAGACGAGAAACCGACCAGCGTTTCATTGGGCATGTCAAAAAGCGAATAGTTCCGGCGGTAGTTGAGATAGGTGCCGCCAAGAATGCGTTTGTCGGTCTGCTCAATTTCGTCGCCGATGGGAAATGGATTGACCATTGAGAAAGTGAAGTTAGAAAAGAGATCGAACTTGTAATATGAAATCCATGCTTGGGCATTGAACGACTGGTGGGCGTCGGCATAGTTGTATTGGAGGTTTGCGTTGTGGCGTTCCGTCTTTCCGCCTTCGCTATTGTCAACCGCGTCCCATCGGCCCAATAAACCTGACCTGACCAGCCGCGCCGGAATTTCGCCAGAGGCGTTCCAATAACTCTTGAAGGCTGTACCCATAAGGCTCAGGTTCGAATTCGCTGTCGAGAGCAGCGTGAACTTTGACATTAGATTAAAACGGTTAAAGTTCTCCGGATTTTTGAACGGACCGAGATCATGGTAGGCTTCGACGCCTATGAAGGGGGTGAGCGGCGTGCCTTCCGCTGGAGAAAGGATGCCCAGATAGCGCTGCTGGTTGTAGCTGCCGCCGGTGATCGTCAGAGTCGTATCCTTATCTCGGCGTTTTGTGATGATGTTCACGGCGCCCGCGGTCGCAAAGTCGCCGAACTGCACGAAGTACGGCCCCTTGTACACCTCAACGTGATCGACCATTTCAGGAATAAGCCAGTGGAGGTCGGCGTACCCTTGGCCGTGCCCGTGGCTCACGAAGTTGACCGGAATACCATCGATATAAACAGCCACGTCAGTTCCGTGGTCAGCGTCAAAGCCACGCAAAAAAATCTGGTCTGCTTTACCGCCGCCCTGATGCTGCGCAATGAAAAGTCCGGGTACCAATCGCAAAATGTCGGCGGGCGTGGTGGTCGGCCTAAGCTCGAAATCTCTCTGGCGAATTGACTGTTCGCTGGCGGTCGAAGCCGGCTGCTGGCCAAAGACATAGACCTCGACGGGTTCCGTCGTGCTTGCCGGGGTCTGCGCCCGTGCGGATAGGCTCTGAAGCGTGAGACAAAGCGTAATAAAGAGAGCGCTGTTTGAACGAAATACCATGATGCAAGAAGCGTCAAGTAGTATGAATTCAAAATTCGTGTTACGAATTGGCAAAAAAATTTAGTTCTTTATTTCAGTTGTCGTCGTAATTAGCCTACCGTTTTGCACGCCCTTGGTCGCGATCAGCTTGCCCGCGACCTCGTGCACTTTGTCCGCGCCACCGCGCACGACGATGACTTCCAAGCAGTTATGAGCATCTAGATGAATGTGCAGGCTCGCGTTCACAATCACGGTGGCCTTGTGCTGCATGTCGGCGAGAACGTCGCTCAAATGGTGCGTGCGGTGGTCATACAAAAGGCTTATGACGCCGACGACTTCCTCATTTCCCTTGCCGACTTTCTTTTGGATCAGATGATCACGAATCAGATCGCGAATTGCCTCGGAGCGATTCTGATAGCCGAGTCCTTCGATGCTTTTGTCGAAGGCATCAAGCAGGTCGTCTTCCAAAGACACGCCAAATCGAGACAAGTGGTGCATAGCGCTAATTGAAGCCTCGTATCACGAAACAAAAATTCGTGTCAACAAGCGTCCCGCCGTAGTTGGAAGCGACGCAAGCGTGTGTTACCTCTAGTTTCTGAGTGATCGGGCGTAGCGTCATACCCTTGTCTATTCTCTTTGCCGTTCTTCTATTTGCCGGCTGTGGGCGAAACCAGCGGATGGATGAGCTTTACGCTCAGCGTTGTTTTAACTGTCACGGCCCCGGGGGTCGCGGTGATGGTCCGATAGCCGCGAGTTTGCCGGCTCACACGCCAGATTTCAGAGATACGGTACAGCGAAAAAGCAACGGGCAAATCAGAAGAATCATTGCCGAGGGCTGGGGGGTCATGCCCGCTTTCGAGCCGGCTCTGCGGCCATCTGAAATCAATGATTTGCTGCAGATGGTGCGTTTTCTCAGCCGCGAGGGGCGAGATCTTGCCTGGTGGGAGAAATTCGACACTTTGGTTGTAGCGCATTGCAGCGTGCCTTGGGAGGCTGTGCTTGGCTACGATGAACCAACCGTAGAGAAAAAACCGTGAGTTCGGGCCATGCTTTGGCCGATATTTGCAATGGTCACCCGGCTATTCGGGCACGCAGAACTGTGGCCGACAATTAATCAACACGTTCGCATCATCCGGTTCAACGCGCAGGTGATTATTACCGTCCCTATTGACCCCTCCGTCAATGCCGTAGGCAGGTCTGCTACAGGGTTAGCGGATCAGTAGCTATCGGTTCAATTTGTCGAGATTTTCATGCGTGTGCGGCCAGCGAATGCAGCTTGACAAGGTGTTGTGTTAAAACTAAACTCATACATGAAGTTTTTTGGTGCACTCAAACATGCCGCCCGACAACGTCGAACAAATCGAAGCAACGATCAATCGGCTCATAGAAAAGCACGAGCGCATGAAAAGAGACAAGGAAGCGATTGAAAAGAAGCTTCAACAAAGAGAAAGTGAGTGGCACCATTTGAAAGGCCAATTACGCCAGTACGAACGTGAGCGCATCGAGCTGAGAGAAAAATTGGACAAAATCATCGGCCAGTTTGCCGGTTTGAATCTTGCCGATTAGAGCGCGGAAAAAAGTTGATGAAAAAAGCACTAGACGTCGAGATCCTGGGGCAGAAACTTACGATTAGCAGCGATGCCGAAGAGAGCTATATGCTCAAAGTCGCTGGTTATGTCGACGGGAAAATGCAAGAACTTATGAGCTCCTCTAAGTCAGTGGCGAAATCGAATGTGGCCATGCTCGCTGCGCTGAATATCGCAGACGAATATTATCGATTGAAAGACACGCACGAAGCGATTTTGAATAGATTGGACCAATTGTCCAAGAAACTATCTATGACATTGACTGAGGAGGGTTAGAACCTTTTTTAGGGCAAGTCATTCTCGCTGTTTTGGAAATAGCGGGCGGCCTTAATTTAGGCGGCGCGGAAAGATGAGGGAGTGGGGAAAAACGATAACAATGGATCTGATCCGTTGGGTTTTATTACTCTTCGATTCACTTACAATGCGGCAGCCCCGTACGGAAAATCCTGATATTCGATTAGGTAAACCGTTGGCTTTGGCAATGGCAATGCCCGCCCGAACTCGTTGCGGCGGACAATCGTGCAGGGGGCCGACTTCTCTGAATCGCCGATCTGATCTCTAATCGAACCTTCCCCGCAGAAAATCTCTCATCATCTCTCCTGGCCGCTCCTTTTAAGAAATGCACGGAGCCGTTATGGAAGAGAACAGAGACGTGTTGCGCGGAGCGGCGATATCTCAGCGCAACTCGCTTTCTCGGGCAAACTGCCAGTCGTGGAGCCGCGCGATCCAGGCGAAAGCGCTTAGGCTCCCGCAGTATCTCGCCGCTCGCTCCGTAGCTCTCTACAGTCCGGTGCAGAACGAAGTGGAGACGGAAGCGATTCTAGAAGACGCGCTCGGAGTCGGAAAGCAAGTTTTTTTTCCCAAGCTACATCGGCGCGATGGGGCTGAATTCGTTCAGGTAATTTCTAAACGTGACCTGGTCGCGGGCCGGTTCGGCATAGCGGAATCCGCGGGCACAAACGTCTTATCACTCGAAGATTGCGCCAACTTAGCGGTCTTCATACCCGGTGTGCTCTTCGATCGTCAGGGACATCGCTTGGGGCGAGGGGGCGGTTGGTACGATCGCGCGCTGGCTCAGTTGGGCAACCGGGGGTTTTTCATTGGTTTGGCCTATGAAATTCAAGTCGTCGATAGTTTACCGGCGGCATCGTGGGATCAGAGAGTTCACTACGTCATTACCGAAAATAGAATAATCGACTGCGGCAACAGCATGTAGTCGATGACAGTTATTCGATTGAAGTGAAAGGGGGTGTTGTCATTGGATCAGAGTTTGTTGCTTGGAATTGCCGGATTGGTTGGCGGAATTCTTCTTACATGCGCAGTTGTTTGGATTCGCAGCAAACAGGCACGCACGCAAGCAGAAGGCGCCAAAACCTCCGCAGCCCGAATCATTGAGGAGGCGAAGAAAGACGCTACAGCCATCAAGAAAGAGGCTGAGCTCCAGGCTAAAGACAGTGTGCTTAAAGAGCGGACAGAGTTTGAAAAGGAGGTACGGGAAATCCGCCGCGAACTCCAGAATCTCGAGAAGCGGCTGATCAGCAGAGAAGAAGGTTTCGATAAACGAGCGGAGACCATTGACAAACGCGAAAGCGAGCTGGTGAGACGAGATCAATCGCTGAAATCGCGGGAGAAAAATATCGAGGACAAAGCGGCTGAATGTGACCGGCAGGTCGACGAAGCGCGACGACAACTTGAGCAAGTCGCGGGCATGACACGGGAAGAAGCGAAAAAAAATCTGATCGATCAAATGGTCGAAGAGGCCAAACACGAGTCGGCAAAGCGGATTCGTGTCATCGAAGAAGAAGCCAAGGAAGAAGCGGTACGCAAGAGTCAAAAGATCGTCGCTTTGGCGATCGAGCGGCTGGCGGGCGACTTTGTCGCCGAGCGTTCGGTGACGGTGTTTGCTTTGCCCAACGATGAGCTGAAGGGCAAAATTATCGGCCGTGAAGGACGGAATATTCGCGCGCTTGAAGCTGCTACCGGAATCGACTTAATTGTCGACGATACGCCGGAGACCGTGGTTATTTCCGGCCATAATCCCATTCGCCGCGAGATCGCGCGCTTGTCTCTGGAGAAGTTAGTGTCGGATGGCCGCATCCATCCCGGCAGAATCGAAGAGGTGGTGCGCAAATCGGAACAAGAAATCGATGAAGCGATTCGCGAGGCAGGCCAAAAAGCCATTTTCGATGTCGGTGTTCATGGCGTTCACCCGGAACTCATCAAGCTCCTTGGTCGTCTGAAATACCGTTACAGCTACGCGCAAAATGTTCTGTTGCATTCCATCGAAGCGGCGTTCATTTGCGGCGCCATGGCGGCGGAGTTGGGCTTGAATGAAAAACAAGCGCGTCGCGCTGCGTTACTACACGACATCGGTAAAGCTGTCGACCACGAGGTCGAAGGCTCCCACGCGATCATCGGCGCCGAGCTGGCGCGCAAGTACGGTGAATCACCCAAGATTGTCAACGCGATTGCGGCTCATCATGAAGATGTCAGGGCCGAAACGATTCTGGCGCCGTTAGTCGACGCTGCCGATGCTCTTTCGGGAGCTCGGCCCGGAGCCCGCCGTGAAATGATGGAAACCTATACGCGGCGTCTGGAGGAGCTCGAGAAAATCGTTAATGCCTTCAAAGGCGTGGAAAAATCTTATGCCGTACAAGCAGGCCGAGAAATCCGGATCATGGTCCAACATGATCTGGTTTCCGACGATGAGGCTTCACGCATGGCCCGTGAGGTAGCCCGTAAAATTGAAAACGAGATGACCTACCCCGGTCAGATCAAGGTCACTGTGATTCGCGAAATGCGCGCGGTCGACTACGCGAAGTAAACGGGATGCGTCTGTATGCGAATCTTGATACTCGGAGATGTGGTGGGACGGCCAGCGCGCCGCGCGGTGCGGGATCTCGTCCCATCACTGATTAAGAAGGAGGAGATCGACCTCGCAATCGCCAACGCGGAAAACTCTTCCGGTGGCATGGGGGTCGATATCAAGAGCGCCAAAGAACTTTTATCTGCCGGCGTTCAGGTTCTGACTTCCGGTAATCACATCTGGAAGAAAAAAGAGATTTATTCGTTTCTAGACGATCAGGACAATCTGCTTCGGCCCGCTAATTTTCCCGTCGGTGCGCCGGGCAAAGGTTGGTGTCTTTGGCAGCAAGATGGCTTCAGCGCCCTGGTGATTAATCTCCAGGGCCGAGTTTTCATGCCCAATCACGTCGATGATCCGTTTCGTTGCGCCGATGAAATTCTCAAACAGCATGGGCGAAGTTCTCCTGTGGTGATTGTCGACATGCATGCCGAAGCGACGTCGGAAAAGAACGCCATGGGTTGGTACCTCGATGGCAGAGTGTCGATCGTCTATGGAACCCACACTCACGTGCAGACGGCCGATGAACGGATTCTGCCGGGCGGCACCGCGTACATTACGGACGTAGGAATGTGCGGTCCGCTCGATTCTGTCATCGGCATGGAAAAAGAAACCGTCATCAAGGGATTTCTCAGCCAATTACCCCGCCATTTCGAAGTCGCCGAGGACAACGTCGCACTTCAAGGTGTCATTGTCGACGTCGACGACCACGGCGGCAAAGCGCGAGAAATTCACCGGCTGCGAGTTCATTGGCAAGCGAACCACTGAATATATGGTCGATCTTGAAACCCAACTCGCAACAATCAAACGCGGGGCGGTCGAGATTCTTCTCGAAGAAGAGCTGATCGCGAAGCTCAAGCGAGGACGGCCGCTTCGAGTCAAGGCGGGATTCGATCCCACGGCTCCGGATCTCCATCTGGGTCACACGGTCCTGATCCAAAAGATGAAACAGTTCCAAGAGCTGGGACATGAAGTGATCTTCCTCATCGGCGATTTCACCGGCATGATCGGCGATCCAACGGGAAAATCCGAGACGCGCAAGCAACTCACGCGTGAAGAAGTCGCAGAATACGCGGAAACGTATAAAGAGCAAATTTTTAAAATTCTCGATCCGCAGAAGACCATCATCGAATTTAATCATCGCTGGATGGAGAAGATAGACGCGGTCGCTGTGATCGGGCTGGCGGCGAAGTATACGGTCGCGCGGATGCTCGAGCGAGATGACTTCAAGCAGCGTTATCAGAAAGAGCAGTCGATCGGTATTCACGAATTCCTTTACCCCTTGATGCAAGGCTACGATTCGGTTGCGCTCAAAGCCGATGTCGAATTGGGAGGCACAGATCAGCGGTTTAATTTGCTGATGGGCCGGGTATTGCAACGCGAATATGGTCAAGAATCTCAAGTGATTTTGACCATGCCGCTGCTTGAAGGCCTCGACGGCGTGCAGAAGATGAGCAAATCTCTGGGAAATTACATCGGCATTACCGAAGCGCCGGAAAACATGTTTGGCAAGATCATGTCGATCTCGGATGCGTTGATGTGGCGCTACTATGAATTGCTCAGCGACCGTGATCTTGGCGAGATTCAAAACCTTCGTTCGCAAGTCGATGACGGATCGCTTCACCCGATGGCGGCTAAAAAAACTCTAGGTATGGAATTGGTGACGCGTTTTCATGGTGCTGCGGCGGCGGAGGCGGCACGGAGTTATTTCGAAACGAAATTCCAAAAGAAAGCGACGCCGAGCGATATTCGAACGCAGTTCGCCGCGCCGGAGCCGATTTGGATCTGCCGGCTCATCGTCGACCGGCTGAAGTTTGCCAAGTCCACGAGTGAAGCACGGCGACTGATTGCCCAGGGGGCGGTCAAGGTGGATGGGCAGGTTGTTAGCGACGCTAATTTCCAATTTCATTACCCGCAACATCAAATATTGGAAGTGGGCAAGAATCGCATCGCCCAGGCCGTAAAAAATGACTAGAAAATCTTCGAACCGGTATTGACAAGCGCCGATCATTTTCTTATAACAACCTTTCGCTCGTTACGAGTGACCTTTCTGGTCTTTGAAAACTAAATAGTAGCAACTGCCATTTATAAGCAGTGACGGTTTAGGGTTTCCGTAAAGCCTTGAGCACAGCTATCACACTCAACAGTCAATCCTCCACCTAACGGTGGATTGAAAGATTTAACTGGAGAGTTTGATCCTGGCTCAGAACGAACGCTGGCGGCGTGCCTAACACATGCAAGTCGAACGAGAAAGGGGCTTCGGCCCTGAGTAAAGTGGC
>DASYUV010000171.1:0-38776 GCA_036000865.1 Binatia bacterium
GTTTGCTCCAGTAGTTTAAGCGCGGAAATTCCATTGTCGGCCTCGAGCACAACCTGATTTTCGGCCTCCAACACGACTCGCAGCAATTTCCGGTTAATCTTATTGTCGTCGGTGATGAGAACGCGTAGGCGCTCCGTGACCAGCGAACATGCCATAGGTTGAGGCTGATCTAGAGACACCATGGCCTCAGTCTTCGGCTCGTCTTTGTTCGCCAGTCCCGGCATTGCATTGTACTCCAATAAATTATCGGCTGTTCGGCGGTGTGATCTTTCGTTTGACGCCTTTATCTTTCCAAATAGTGCGAAATGACTGCCGGAAGGGTTCTCGTATCTATCGGTTTGGGGATGTAGCCATCGCAGCCGGCGGCTAAGATTTTCTCTTCGTCACCTTTCATGGCGTAGGCCGTCAGACCAAGGACCGTGATATCACGGGTTGTCGGATCGGCTTTGAGTCGGCGCGTCAACTCGAGGCCGTCCATTCCCGGCAGCTGGATGTCCATTAGAATCAAGCGTGGACGATACACTTTCAAAAGCTCCAAGGCCTCCTCGGCATCGGCGGCAGTACGCACCTGGTGGCCTTCGCCCGCCAGCAAAAGATGCGCTAGCTTTAGGTTTACCGGATTGTCGTCAACGATGAGAATTTCGGCACCAGGCATGGCAAATTTCTCCTCTGTGATTTCTAATTCCGCGATCTCGCTTCACCGTTCCGATTCGTTCGCCGATCCGTTGCGCGAGACGAGCCACGGCGGTGCCTTCAATGTCGGGGTCAAATCCACCGGCGATAGCGGCCGGCAGATGTGATAACCCTGCGCCACGTCACAGCCGAGACTGGCAAGACATTCCCATACGCGCTGCTCTTCGACACCCTCGGCGACGACGGCCATTCCGAGATTCCGACCCAGATCGATGACCGAACGAACGATGGCTTCGCTGCGCACGTCGGAAAATAAACCGCCGACAAAAGTTCGGTCGATCTTAATTTCGTCCACCGGCAAATTTTGCAGATAGGAAAGCGATGAATAGCCGGTGCCGAAGTCGTCGATCGAAAGACGGACGCCATCCTCGTTGAGCCGCTGGAAGGCGGCATTGGTTTTCGCAGGATCGCTCATCAAAGCTCTCTCGGTGAGCTCGAGGGTGAGCGTGTGCGGCGGCGTTGCGGTCGTACGGCAAGCTTGCAACACTAAATCAGGAAACGTCGGGTCCTGCAGATCTCGCGCCGATACATTGATCGAGACCTCGAAGTCCAAGCCCATGTCGCGCCATGACCGGGACTGCCTGAGCGCAGTGCTTAAAACCCAAAGGGTGATGGGATGGATCAGCCCGGCTCTTTCCGCCAGGGAGATAAATCGATCGGGAGGAATCCAGCCCCGGCGCGGATGCGGCCAACGCAGCAGCGCTTCGACGCCAACGGTCTGCCGGGTTTCGAAGCTCACTTTCGGTTGATAGTGCAGTGCGAGGGCATTCTGATCGACAGCCTCGCGAAGCTCACCCAACAGCGCCAAGAGATCCGGGCTATAGGACTCCACATGCTCGGGGTAAACGAGATAGTCATCGCCAGTGCGTTTGGCGGCCCGCTGGGCCATATCGGCATGACTGAGGAGGGTTTCGGGGTCTTCTCCATGCTCGTGCCGAATCGCGACTCCCATGGTTGTGCTGATGGCGACGGGCAACCCATCGAGCCGAAAAGTTGGCTCCAAGCACCTGACAATCTCCTTGGCCGTCTGACGAACCGCTCGATCGTCGGCGGCGTCGATCAGGAGTGCAGCAAACTCATCCGAGCCCAGGCGAGCCACCAGCGCTCGGTCTTGGAAATTTTCTTTCAATCTCTGCGCCACTTCGCGCAGCAGGAGATTTCCACCGGGGTATCCCAAGGTGTTGTTGATTTCTTGAAAATGATCCAGGTTGAGCAAAAACAACGCCGCAGCGCGGCCTTCCGCGCCGGCTGATCGGATGCGCTCGCATAATTGCGCGCGATTCGGCAAACCGGTCAACGAATCGTAGGACGCGATATATTGAAGCTTCGATATTGATCGATTGAGCGCAATCACCTGGGCGATTTCGGTTGTGATGGCTTTAGCGAAGGTGATCTTATCGGCGTCCGGCGCCGATTTGTTGGACACCAGAGCAACGATTCCCAGCCGCTCGCTGCCGGACCAAAGGGGGCAAAGGAGCAAATTGTCCGCTGGCAAATCGGTAAACGACTGGACGAATCGCTCCGCGCCGTCCGCGGAAAACGACAGCGTGACGGGTTCCATTTGGAGCATGGCCGTGCGCAGCAAATCTTCGCAGCCAAAGAAGGTTGGCAATGATTTCGTCGCTTCAACCGAAAAGCCGAGGTGAGCCGCCAGGCCGAGCCGACTTTCAGAGTCGGCGAGAAAGATCGCGCCGCAAGAGAAACCGATGGCATCGAGGCAGCGCGCCAAGATGTCCTTCAATAACGTATCTTCGTTCTTGCCTCTCAGAAAATTTTCGCCCATGCTCGCTAGCACTGAAAGCTGCGCGCTTTGAGCGGCGCAACGCTGCGCCAGCTGGGCGCCCAGCTTGGCCTGGCGGTTGAGCTGGTGCGCCACGCGTTCTTCGTGGGCCGCCCGAAGCGTCGCTGCATCCGGCACTTTAGGGAGCGGTGACGCTTCCAGACTTTCGAATAAGGCCTCGATCGCTTCGTGAAAGTCAGGCGTCGTCTGTACGAGCGCGTAGGCGCCCACCTGTCGAGCCAATTCTTTATCGTCGTCGTGCTGGTAGAGCGTGCTTCGCAAAACCACGGGCACTTGCGCGAGCGCGGCGTCCTTGTGCAATTTCATGCAGAGCTGAAAGCCGTCCAGACCGGGCATCAGTACGTCCGATACGATTGCGTCGGGGCGATGCCGCTGAGCCTTGGCAAAGCCATCGTTGCCGTCAGTCGCTGTCGTGACCTGAAAGCCGAGGTGGCTTAGATGGATCGCAAAGAGTTTGAGCTGAGCCGGCTCGTCATCGACCAGCAGGATGCGCCGATTTTTACCCCGCCTCTCTTGGTCGATTTGCGCCGACGCCAAGTGACTGCGCACGACGCTCAACAGATGCGAAGGCGCAACCGGTTTGAACAAGTAGTCGGCGAAGGGAGCATTGGCGACGCGCATCGCGTCCGTTTTCTCGATGAGACCCGTGAGGGCCAGGATCGGCACCTGCTCGTCTTTCCGGAGAGCCCGAAGCTCGGATACGAGGTCGAAGCCATTGAAATCCGGCAGCAGCAGATCCTGCAGTACCAAGTCGGGGTTTTCTTCGACCATCATCGCGATCGCGCTTTTGCCGTCCGGCGCTTCCACGACGTGGTAACCGTCCGTTTCGAGCGCCACCCGAACAACTTTGCGGGAAACAGGATTATCTTCGACCAGCAATATTTTCTGATTCATCTTCTGACTCTCCGGACCATACATAGAAAATTTTTAAACTGTCATCGCTCCGATAGATCTGTGCGTACGGCGACATCATTCGTCGACGGCGCACCGGCGAATCCCCGTTGTGTGCTCACTTGCATTGCCTCGGGTCTGGTAGGCAATACCGCATAAAATACACTGCCCCGACCCTGCTCGCTCTGCACTCCCACTCGTCCCCCCTGCGCTCCAACAATTTTCCTAGTTAATGCCAGGCCAAGTCCGGTCCCCTGATGCTTTTTCGTCGTCCCGGAGTCCAATTGTTGAAACTCAACAAACAGCTTGCCGACTTCCTCCGCCGGAATCCCAATCCCTGTGTCCTCTACTTCCAATCGAAAACTGTCGGAGTCCTCCCGCATCGCCCGCACTGTGATGCGGCCTTCCTCGGGCGTGAACTTGATCGCATTAGAGAGATAGTTGTACAGAACCTGCTTTAACTTCGACGGATCGATCACCAACTGCTCGACCACAGGCGACACTTCGACCTCTACGGTCAGCCGCTTGCTAGCCGAAAGCGCCTGCAGCACCTGTCGAACCTCGTTGATGATCCTTTTGAGATTGACCGGCTCAGGGTTAAATTCCATCTTACCGGCCTCCACCTTGGACAGATCCAAGACGTCGTTGATGAGCTGAAGCAGGTGGCGGGCGCTGCCCAGAATATCGCCGAGGTATTCCTGGTGTTGGGCGGAGACCGCACCGACCTTGCCGTCGTGCATGAGCTGGGCAAAGCCGATGATCGCGTTGAGCGGGGTTCTGAGCTCATGGGACATGTTTGCCAAGAACTCGCTCTTCAGACGGTTGAGATCCTGGATCCGGCGGTTTTGCGCCTCCAGTTCCACGACCTTTTGATCCAACTGTTCATTCAGTTTTTTTAGCTCGCTCTGAGACTCGGTGAGTTGCTGGTTTTTCTGCACCGCGGTCTCATAGGTGGAGAGCAACAGATCGAGTATCTGCTGGCGTTCCGAGGTAATGAAATATTTTTCATTCGCAAAGATGATTTCCACGCCCATCTGGGTTTTCTGGCCCTTGCGCAGGTCGAAGTTGATCAAGGTACTCTGCACGTGAGACAGGAGATAATCTTCGTCGTACGGCTTCGGTATAAAGTTGTCGGCGCCGCACTCCAGGCCGCGGATGATATCGACGGGGCTGGCGAGAGAAGTGAGCAAGATCACGGGAACACTTTTTAGCGCGGGCTGTGCTTTTACTTCTCGGCAGAGCGCATAGCCGTCCATTTCGGGCATCACGATGTCGCTGATGATGAGCGCGGGTGTATGTTGACGGCCGGCGGCAAGCGCTTCCATTCCGTTGCGAGCCACCGTGACGCGGTAGCCGTTCTCATGGAGTAGGTACCTCAATTGTTCCGCCTGTGTCGGGCTGTCTTCGGCGATGAGAACGTCGATATTGTGATTCTGTCTGGGTTGACTACTCATGAACTTACGCTCCTATCTTCGTCGCGGTTATGCCTTTTTCACTAAACTCTGCAGCGCCGCGGTAATTTTTTCCGGGGGAAGCACGTATGTGGCGGCCTCCAGTTTTATCGCCTCTCCCGGCATGCCATGCACTACGGAACTCTCTTCGTCCTGAGCGAAAGTGATAGCGCCGCGCTCTTTCATTAACTGCAACTCCGCAGCGCCGTCCTTTCCCATGCCGGTAAGCAGCACGCCGACGCTCCTTCGCCCGTAGACTTCTGCAAGCGAGCGGAACAGGAACGAAACCGAGGGACGAAGACCATACTCGGGCGCATCATGACTCAGCGCGATTCGACCTGCCACTTTGACGCCCATCTGAAAACCGTCCGGCGCGACGTAGACATGTCCTGCCAGTAGAGCCTCTCCATGGGCCGCAAGATGCACGGGTAGCTGGGCGGTCTGATTCAGCCATTCGACGAAACCACGGGTAAATCCCGACGCCATGTGCTGCACGATGAGAGCCGGCGCCGCAAAATCTCTTGGTAGCCGGGATAAAATCGTCTGCAGAGCGACCGGCCCGCCGGTAGAAGCGCCGATCGCAACGATTTGTATTTCCCTCGGGTCCCCGTTGACGTCGAGCTCCCGGACCGCCGGGGCCGGAGGCGCCGTCCGCATTCGATTCCACCGCCTGACCACTTTGACTTCTGACATGAGCTTGACGGTCTGGATGAGCTCGCGGGCGTTGGATTCAAATTCCGGGTGGCCCAGTCCCTGGGGCCGAGGAACCACCGCGAGCGCGCCCGCTTCGATGGCCCGAAAACTGGTTCCGACTTCGCGTGGATTCTCGTTCGCGGTTACGATCACAATCGGCATCGGCGACGTTTCCATGATTCTGCGAGTCGCTTCGAAGCCGTCCATTTCAGGCATATGGATATCCATCGTTATGACGTCAGGTTTTTTGTCTTTTAGCGCTTCAATCGCCTGCTTCCCGTTGGTCACGGTTCCGACGACTCTTATCCCCGGGTCGGAGTCAAGGACGTAAACCAGGAACTCGCGCGCCACGGGTGAATCATCAACCACCAGCACTTCGATCACGTGTTTTCCCCTATCCGCTAAATCCAAGGTCACATGAGCCTTCCCACGACATCCAGCAGGTTACTTTGGTCGAAGCTGCTTTTGACGAGATAGGCGTTTGCCCCGACATCCATGCCGCGCTCCCGGTCTTCGCGCGACTGAAGGGCCGTCACCAATATTATCGGCGTCTCCGAGAGTTTCTTGTCAGCGCGAATCTTGGCGGTAAGATCAAAGCCGTTCATTCTCGGCATCTCCACGTCCGAGACCACAACGTCAAACTTGCGGCTCCTAAGCTGGGTCAAGCCATCAACGCCGTCGACCGCGGTATCGACGTTGTATCCTGCCGCTTCCAGGATGCTCTTGAGCAGGGTACGGGCAGTGATGGAATCCTCCACGACTAGAACGGATTTGCTCATTGGTTTTGCTTTGTCCAATTCAGCCGCAGCAGCTCGTGCCGATCGGCCGCTTACCCGGACGGCGGATTGCATCAAATCGGAGACGTTGAGGATGGGCACTAGTTTCCGGTTCGCCAAAACGGTCGCGCCGGCGATGTTGCGCACCCGCGATAGCTGCCGGCCGAGAGTCTTCACCAACACCTCCTGCTCGTCGACGATGTTGTCCACGAGAAACGCAATGTGCTTTCCGTTCTGGCTGATCAGAACGACCGGCACGCCGACATGGGCATCCTCGGTGGTGTCTTTTCGGGGCAATTCCAAGGCATCTGCCAAAGGGACCAAAGAAAAAGTTTTTCCGTCCAGCTCGATGGCTTCTTTGTTTTCCACCGTCTTGATCTTTTCTTTCTTGACTCGTACGACGCGCTCGACCATCGCGGCAGGAAGGACAAAAAGATCTTGATTCACGCGCACGGGAATGCCGCGAAAGGTGGCAATCGTGAGCGGTAGAACCATATGAAAGATCGTGCCGCCGTCGACCTGAGAATCGACGGTGACCGTTCCCCGCAGCTTTTCGGCCTTCTCGCGAACGATGGCGAGACCCAGACCGCGACCTGATAGATCGGTGATCAACGCGCTACTCGACACTCCCGACCGAAAGACGAGCGCGAGAGTTTCAGGATCGCTGAGACCGTCGACCTCCGATTGCGCAATCAGGCCGAGCTTCAATGCGGACGCCTTGATCTTGGCTCGATCGATTCCCCTGCCGTCGTCAGAGATCAGAAGCTGAACCTTGCTCCCATCCAGTTGCGAGATGGCGATTTTGATCGTGCCGAGGCGCGGCTTGTTTTTGTGCTCCCGTTCTTCGGGCTTCTCGATGCCATGGTCGATACAGTTTCGAATCAAGTGAATGAGCGGATCTTTGATTTCTTCGAGGATTCGTCTATCGACTTCGACTTCTCCTCCTTCGATCACAAGATCCACTTCTTTGGCTTGATCACGAGACAGGCTGCGAACAAGCCTCGGTAGAGTCTCTAGAATCGAGCTGAAAGAAAGCATCAGCACGTTCTTCATATCCACCAAGAGCTCATCCACCATGACTCCCACGGCCCGGTGATCCTGGTTCGCCGATTTTCCCATGGCAGCCAATTGATCATCGAGATCTGTGAAGGCCTGAAAGCTCCAATCCAAAAACTCCGTAACTTTTGTAAACTGGCCGTTTCTCCCGGTGGCATCCTGAGCGTTTTTTCCCAGGTTTCGACTAATGGCACGCACCTCCGGCTGGACTTTCGCCCACTCCCGTTTCCAGCGTGCAAGTGCAGCGTTGATCTCCCTTAACTCGACGGCATGCTGGCTCGTCGCGAGCTTAACTGAAAGTAGCTCTTCGGCCTGGAGGAGAACCGCGTCGAGCTTCGCGGTCGCGATTCGTACTGTCTCCATCGGCGCCGGCCGTTCTTCTGTGGTAGAGACGTGCGGCTCTAAAGCAAAAACCATGGGATACGCTTGGCCATTTTTGCTTGGACTTTTCTGCTTTGAGCGAGGCACCCGCAACAGGTCCACAAGCTGCTCACTGAGTTGTCCGATCTGACTCTTCAGCGCTGCGGCGCAATTGTCATCGGTTTCCGCCAACAGTAATCTCAAAGTGTCTACGGCTTTGTGGAGCGTGTCGTAAAGCTCAGGCGAGGGATCGAGCTCTCCACCCTTCCACGCGGCAAAGACGGATTCCAACGTTTGGCAGAACGCTTCGACCTCGGTCATTTTCACGCTCCGCGCAGCACCCTTAAGACTGTGCGCCTCGCGAAAGATGTTCTCGACAATCGTCATTTGCCTATCGACGGCTGACGTTTTTTCCAGATCGAGTAGCCCCGCGGTGATGAGATCAAGATGCTCCCCCGCCTCGACCCTAAACATCGCGACCAGGCGTTTTTGAAATTCTTCGTTCTTGGTTGCCATCGTTCAGTTTGCTTTCGTTAATGGGGCGCCGTTGACCTCGATCAACGATCGCAGACGATGCCCCAACTCATTGAGATTCCTCGCCGCCTGCTCCGCTTGTTTTGTCGCGGCGACGTTTTGCGTGCTCGCCTGTTTGATGTTTTCCATCGCCAAGGCAACCTGGTCCATGCCCACGAGTTGCTGCTGACTCGATGCCGCGATTTGGGTCGCCGCCTGTGCCGCCTCTGCGATGCTATCGGTCAATCCTCGAATAGATTCGCCCGTCGAAGAGGATTGTTTCACGGCCGACTCCACCGCTTTAGTTCCCTGCTCGGTCGCCATCACGGCCGTGTGCGTCGCCTTCTGGATGTCGCTCAAGATCGCCCGCACTTGAACCGTGGCCTGCTTCGATTGCTCGGCCAGGCTCTTGACCTCTTGGGCAACTACGGCAAAGCCTTTCCCCTGTTCGCCCGCTTTCGCTGCCTCGATAGCAGCATTCACGGCTAGCATGTTGGATTGTTCAGCAAGCTCATTGACCGAGGCGATGATCTCGCCGATGGCCTGGCTCTGCTCGCTCAGTCTGACGATGCTTTGGGCTATGGAGTCCGTTTGCTCCTTGATATGGCTCATGCCCTCGATCGTGTCGTCCACCGACGCTTTGCCGGCTTTTGAGACTTCCGCGGATCGTTGCGCGGTATCCGAGACGTATTTGGCTTTTTGACTGGCGACCTGAGAGGTTTGTTTTACCTCCTCCACGGTGGTCGTGGTTTCGCTCACTGCGGTTGCGGTCTCCGTCGCTCCCGAAGCCACCTGAGTCGTCATGGCAACGATCTCGCCGGACGACGTGGAGAGCTGGGAGATGGCCTCACGCAACTGCCGCGTGATCGACCGCGTGAGCTGAAAACCGACGGCGAGACCTGAAATGACGCCTAGCACAGAAACAATAATCAGCAGAAAAGAAGAGCGGCTGAGCGTATTTGACAGCTCCCCGCGCCCCTGCGCCAGACGCGTACGTTGATGTTCAATGAACTGATCACATTTATCGCGAAGTTTGGTCGTTAGAGGAAGCACATCCTTGTCGCTGAGAATAGCCGCTTCCTGGCGTTTCCCCTGCTGCAGCAATGTGATGGCCTGTTCTTGCCGCTCTTTATGGCGCTTTTGTATTTCCTCGATCTCCTGCAAGATTCGGCGTGCCGTCTCCGAGCGAGAGAGCGTTCGGAGTTTTTCAACCAGCGCGTCAAACTGGCGGTGACTCTCCCGGAGGTCATTGATGAGTCTATTTTGTTCTTCAGGATAGAGCAGCGCGCCGCGGTATTGAGCCGTCTCGTCGCGAGCTTCCAGCTTGAGTTCCGTGGCAACGAGAATGGCCCGAGTATCCACATCGAGGAACTCGGCATAGGCCCCCTCAATGGTTCGAAAGGTGTAGAACGCGGCTGCGGACACGACGATCAGGATCGCGAGCACTATCGCGTGTCCACCGATGATCTTTCTGCCGATGGTCATCTCTGCTCTCCTCGGACTCTTCTAAAAGGCTCCAGCACGTCTCAAACTCGATACTGCTCCACCAACTGTTTGAGTTTCTGTCCCAGTTTGTGCAGGTTGTGGGCCGCTGTCTCCGCCTGTTTGGTGCCGGCGACGTTTTGTGTGCTCGCCTGTTTGATGCTTTCCATAGCGACCGTCATCTGGTCCATTCCTACCACTTGCTGCTGGCTCGAAACGACAATTTGGGTCGCCGCCTGGGCCGCTTCCGCGATGCTCTGGGCTAGCACTCGAATAGACTCCCCCGCCTCTGTGGATTGCTTGACCCCGGCATCCACCGCTTTGGCTCCCTGCTCCGTTGCCATGACAGCGGTGCTGGTTGCCTTCTGGATATCAGTCAAGATTGTTCGCACCTGGGCCGTAGCCTGTTTGGATTGTTCGGCGAGGTTTCTTACCTCCTGGGCGACCACCGCGAAACCTTTGCCCTGTTCACCTGCTTTCGCCGCCTCTATGGCGGCATTGACGGCCAGCAGATTCGACTGGTCTGCCAGATCATTAACTGTGGCGATGATCGCGCCGATGGCCTGGCTCTGCTCGCTGAGTTTCACAATGCTTTCGGCGATCAACTCCATGTGCTCCCGGATGCGATTCATCCCCTCCACCGTCTCTTCCACCGACTTGCGCCCGGCCTGGGAAACCTGCGCGGCCTTCTGCGCGCTGTCAGAGACCTCCTTCGCCTTCCGACTCGCCATCTGCGCCGTCTGTTTCACTTCTTCGACCGTCGTGGTGGTTTCCGCCACAGTCGTGGCAGTCTCCGAGGTCGTCGAGACCATCTGGGTTGTCGTCGACAAAATGTCTGAACCCGATGCCAAAAGAAGTTCGGCGCTTTCGCCAATCTGGCGCGTGATACCACGGAGGTTCTTAATCATCTCCGTGATCTTCGTCGAAAGCAGACCCAGCTCATCATTGCGCAGTACCGGCGCGACACTGACAGTCAGATCGCCCGCCGCGATACGCGAAGTGGCATCCGCGATTTCACGGATGGGATTGGCAATCACCGCATGCAGTCGCATTGATATAGGGAGAGTAATCAGCAGCGCGCCGATCATCACGAGTAATATGATGCCGCCGTAACGCGCGAGACGCGTCGCCGACGACTCAGCGTTTACTCTCAGATAAACCGTGCCCACCGGCCGCTGTCCCTGGGTCACCGGCCAGAAACCCGCTAACTCGTTACCCTCGAATCCCTGCCCTGGAGACCCTGCCCGGGTAGGGAGCGGGCGTGAAGAATCACCGACCCGAGAATAATTCGCGAAGATGGAACCGTCCGCGGCGTAGACTCCAGCGGCAACGATTTCGGCATTAGCTTCGAGCGCGTTGAGATATTCCTGGGCCGCTTTGGGATCTTTGAATTCGAGCGACGCGGTCACCGTCGTCGCTAGGATTTTGGCCTGCACCGAGATTTCCCGTGTCTTCTGGGTTTGATAGGCGAAGTTGTCGTAGACGATAACGATCGAGCCCGCCAGCAGCAACGCGATCGCGATTGCCAGCACGGTAACCAACACTAGTTTTCCGCGGATCGGAAGGTTCGTTAGCCAATGCATTCAGCGGCTCTCCCTGGACTGTGTTCGTCTGACGTTTAGGGCAAGGCTCAGCAGCTTGGAACTGATGGTGAGCCCATTTTGTGCGGCGGCCTCCTCATCGATATCGAAGCGCACACGATTATCCTTGATTACGAAATTGATGACTGTCCCCGTGTCTACGCTGCGGGCATCGCTCACGGTCAGGACGCTGCTGCCACGCACCGCGTCAATGACCTGACGGGTACGCGCCGGGTCGGAGCCGCCGATGTATAGGATATGGCAACCGGAATCGCGTCCAACCGTTTTCAAGCGTCGGACTACGATGGGTCGGTTGGCGCGCTCTTCGCCTACTGCTTTATCCAACGCTGCCCCGAACGGATCTTCTCCGGCAACGCACAGAGTGAGCGCGGTGCTCGCCGAGGGAAATGCCGTATTCGGCCATTCTACGTAGAGGCGGAACTTTGAAAGGTACGCCGCCTTTACGGCGTATTCCAGAGCTTCGTTTTCAGCCGCGGTCGCCACGCTGAACGCAAATGCCATCCATAGCGCAACAAGTTGCAGCGCATGGCGAGACGCCGCGCGCGCGCGCGATCCGACACCCGCCGCCACGCCTGGCAGAATCGTTAGAAGCCCCATCGTAGCCTCAAGTAAAAAGTTCGTCCCAACTCACTCCGCGTCGCCGCGGTTCCGAATTCCGGATGACGCCGATCCGTCAAGTTGAATCCCGCCAGTGACAGTTCTAAGTCTTTCGAGACGTGCCAGCCCAAGCGCGCATCGAGCGCGACATAACTGGGGACATTCGGAGCCGGCAGGCGGTCGATCCAGCGCGCCGCGAAATCGAATTCCAGGTCATACGGCAAATTCATCGCCGAGCGTGCCGAAAACTGGTGCTCGGGATCGTTGCCCGCGCCGCGCACGCCGGTCGCATCACCACTGCCGCGTTTCAAACGCAGATTCTTGTTTAGGTAGTTGTAACCGGCGCTCACTCGCCACCAGTCAAGCACACGGTAACTTCCCCACATCTCGACTCCGTAGGTGCTGCCTTCCATCTTGTTGTCGATAACAAGGGGCAAACCGCCGGACGTCGGCTCTATGCTGCGCAGGTCGTCGTAGACGTTATAAAAGGTGGAAATCGAGAACAGCGACTGGGCTGTCGGCTGCACCCGGTAGCCGATCTCATAGGCGATCAATGTCTCCGACTTGAAATCGCCGCCGGCGAGCAAAAAGGGCGGGCTACCTGGAGCAAAAAGCTCGCGATCCAGGCGCGAGGGCGTCCGCACCGCGCGCGAGACGGACGACCATAGAAGCCCATAATCGCGCAGGTTCCACGCGAGCCGCGCGTTGGGCTGGATTTCAAATCGGGTGTAGCTGTTGTATTCCAGCTTCGCTCCGAGCGTAAGTTCGAGACGCTCGGCGAGTGAAATAGTGTCCTGAACGAACAGATTGGCAAGGTGCAAATTTCGTCGCGCCGGAAGAAACGCAAGAACCGGTTCGTTGTCCACGTGGTCGTGTGATAAACGGTAGCCGCCGCCCCAGACAAAATCGTGCCGAGCGCCCAACGAGAAGCGATGCTGCGCGTCGATATCGAAGGTCTGCAGCACCTCGCCGAAGGTGCCGGGGTAAACCCGCTTGGTGAGATCGTAATACGCCTGCACTTGGATGGCCGATTGATTTTGCAAAGTTCGGTTCCAGCGTCCAAGTAGATGGGCGCCGGAAATTGACTTGTCGTCGTTGCCCCTTTGATCGATGGCTCCGTTATAGCCCGCGCCATCGAACATGAGCGCGTCGCCCGCGCGCGCCCAATCCATCCGGAATCCCAACTGCCCTTTGCCCCAGGAGTCGCGCGCGCTCGCGCCGCTGCTGGTTTCGGTATTTTCGCGACCGAATCCCTTGGCGTAGGCGCGGTAGGTGGTTTCCTCACCCAGCTTGGCGCCATAACGAATGGAGGCGCCACTGTCGTCAGGCCCTCCGCCGATGCTCGCCAAGCCACCGAGCGTGTCGCGCGAATTGCGGGTGATAATATTGATGACGCCGTTGACGGCATTCGAGCCCCACAGAGTGCCGCCCGGGCCGCTGATGACCTCGATACGATCGATGTCCGCAATCAGCGTGTCCTGAACGTCCCAGAACACTCCGGAGAACAGCGGCGTATAGACGCTACGCCCGTCGATAAGCACCTGAAGCTTGTTGGCAGTGGTGCTATTGAAGCCGCGCGCCGTGATCGCGTATTGACTGGAGTCCACTCGTGCGACCTGGAGGTTCGGCGCCAGGCGTAATATCTCCGGAATGCTGGTGGCGCCGTAGCGACGGATCTCTTCGCGTGTAATCACATAAACCGACGCAGGCGCTTCAGCCAGCGGCTCCGCTCTCTTTGATACCGAGGAGATCTCGATGTCAGCGAGCTCTTCGATACTTAAGCGCGAGAGGTCCGGCGCTGAAGTCGGTTTGGTTGCGGTGTCCGCGGCGCCAACGCCGGCGGCGTGGAGCGTGAGCCAGAGAACGCCGACAACGCGGCCAAACCTGCCGGCCAACCGGCCCGCTGTTCGAGTTGCCCCGTCTCTATAAGCGATAGCGTTTTTCATAATGCACCTGACAGCTCATCCAATTTCCACCAATAGAGTTCCATGCCGGCTCAAACTTGATACTGCTCCACTCTTCCGTTGCCTTCTGCGAGCTCTCAAGAACGTTTTTTGCTTTTTGACTTGAGATATGGCCGGTTTGCCTGACCTCTTCCACTGTGGTCGTGGTTTCGCTGATGGCCGTTGCAGTTTCAGCGACGCCGGAGGCGACCTGAGTCGTCGCTACTAGGATTTCGCTAGCAGAGGATGCGAGAACATTGGCCCCCTCAGCAAACTCTGTCGTTGTACGTCGGAGCCTCTGCACCATCATCGCAAAGGCATTTCCAAGCACGTCTTTATCCGATTGCGGCTTGACGGAAACTCTAAGGTCTCCCCCAGCAATCGAATCGGCCACCCTGGCGGTTTCCTTAAGATACTCCGTCAGCCCAGTCTGCGACTGCTCGATCGATTTAATGCTCGTATAAGCGGTGAAGATCACGATCCCCAGGCACAGCACCATCAAACCCATGCCCACCGAGACCTTGGCGCGCACCGAGAGATTGAGAAACCACTGCATCATGCCGTCCTCCACTAACCTTCGGGCCTTACCGTTCTATCTCCTCATGCACCACGAGATTGCTTGACGAAAGCATCGTCGCCACGTCAAGAACCACGAGCGGTTCTTTCGTCACTCCCGTCAGATACTCCGCCCCGACGCCCGTCAACGTGGGAAGGGGCGGCTGAATCTCTTCTCGCGAAATTTTCCGTACGCCCAGAATCGAATCGGCGAGAATGCCGAACTCCATCTTTTCGTCGTGTACAATGATGACTTTGTTGAGGTCTGTGAGACCGCGTTCCGGGAGGTCGAAAAACTTTTTCATGTCGATGACGGAGATAATTTGGCCGCGAACATTGATGATGCCGAGAACAAACGGCGGCGTGCACGGCACGGGCGTCAGTTCTCTTAGCGGGTGGATCTCGCGGACGTAGGAAGACTCGATCCCATACTTTTCGTAGGCCAGGAGAAACTCGACGACCTCGATAGACTCGCCGACCGCATTCTCTTTTTCACCATCCCGCGCCAGCTCCTTCGCTCTGGCTTTGAGCAATTGCTTCTTCTCTTCCGCGGACGGTGGCGAGAATTCTTGCCGGACTCCTTCCCGCGTCTGCGGCGGGTGTTGGAGTCGCGTCTCCGCGTTCCCAGGTCCCATGGATTGAGGAGCTGCTATTTTTCGGTTCATTAAAGCTCTTCCTTCATGTCCTTCGTGAAAAGTTTTTTACCCGTCCAAGTCAAAGTTTTCGTAGTCGGTCGATCGCGCTTTGGCAACGCCGTAACGCCCGCGGTCGAGCAAATGATTTCGATCAACCTGCCGGCCGTCATACCGTCGAATTCGGGCAGGACATGCTCGGGGGGATAGGCGCTCAACAGCGTCTTAACGTTGTTGAAGTGCCTGGCTGCTTCCAAACCCTTATCCTGCCGTCGAGCGATGTTGCCGAGCGCGAAGTGAGCCAGGACCAGATCCGGCTCGAGGTAGAGCGCCCGCTCCAGCGCTCGATTGGCTTCGGTGACGGCACCTTGCTCTTGGAGGATGGTGGCCTGGAGAATGTGACAGGATGGGTTCATTCTGTCGGCGGCCACGGCTTGTTCAGCACAGCGGCTGGCTTCAGTAAGTTTTCCCTGGTTGGCGTAGACGCGCGCCAACAGTGCCGCGGCTTTGCCGTCGTTCGGGTCCCGCGCCACAACCGCCGAAAGCATTTCCGCCGCTTGCTCGTAGAAACCCTGTTCGTAGAGAAGCAGACACTTGCTATAGAGGGCCGGTTCGGACTCCGGATTTTTCGGCTCGGCGCTGTCCAGCGCAGCGGATTTCTTCAGCAGCTCAACGACGCGGATTTGGGACTCGGGTTCGGCGCGGAAGGACAGTGGCGAGATCGACTCCAGGGAAGCTTGCGTCGGCACTTCCAAGCGGTGATGCGACGCCACTGAGATTTGCTGGCTGTCTTTTTTATAGAGGATGGCGTCCGGGAAATTTACCGCGACGAACTGCCCATAGCGGACCTGGCAAGTTTCGCAAGGGCTGACTATCAACCAGCCGCCGTCCAATAGTGAAAGATGAAACTTGTCGACGACCTGTTTGACCCGCTCCGAGCCGAAGTACATGAGAACGTTGCGGCAAAAAATCAAATCCATCGCGTCGGTGTTGTTCAACACCGACGGATAGCTATCGTCCGTCAGGTTGAGATAGGAAAACGTAACGAGCCTCTTGACCTCGGGCACGATCTCAAAACGGCCATTGGGTTTCGTCGCGAAGTATCTCTCTCTGACTCCCGCCGGCACGCCGCGAAACGACCATTCCCCATAGATGCCGTCCGCAGCCTTTTCGAGAAATTGGCGATTGATATCGGTGGCCAGAACGGTGATTTGCCAGTCATCCAAGTCAGGAATCATTCGTTTGAGCAGAATCGCGATGGAGTAAGGTTCTTCACCCGTGCAACAGCCGGCGCTCCAGATCCTCAGGCGCCGCTCGGTGGCCCGGCGCCTGGCGATCAACTCCGGCAAAACGCGTGTTTCGAGGAGATCGAAACTTTGCCGTTCGCGAAAGAAATAAGTCTCGCCGACCGTGAGATGCCTGGCCAGTATCTCGATTCGGCTCTGTGTCACCGGCGATGACACGAGCCATTGAACACAGGACTCGATGTCGTCGAAGTCGAACGCGCGGGTGATCGATCGCATGCCGCGCTCGAGATCCTGCCAACGCTCGCGCGGAAAATAGAAGCCCATGTGGTCGGCGACAAATTCGCTGAATCGAGCGAGCGACGAACTGGATATATACTCAGTCATTTCGCATCACCGAATCTTGCGGTCTCGGGATATTCTTCAGTGCCTCGCCCAAAGTTCGTTCCTCTTCAGGAGAAAGAAATTGATCGAGATCGTGAATCAGCACCAAACCGTCTTGGAGCTTCACGACCCCGTGCACGTATTCGATCTCCGGGAGTATTTGTTTAGCTGAGGCGATCTCCTCTTCAGATACTTCAAGAATACCGCGGACGGAATCCACGAGCAGTGCGACTTTTTGCCGTGACGTTCGCGCGATCATGAGCTGGTCGCCAAGATCGATTTCCCGCGCCGGCAGCCGAAATCGCCGGCGCATGTCGTACACCGGCATGACGTCTCCCCTCACGTTGACTATGCCGAGAACGGTCGGCGGCGCCGCCGGCAACGGCGTGACGTCGACCACGCGCACGGCGCGTTCGGTCGAAGCAAGCGCCAGTGCAAAGCGCCGTTCGTCAAGTGCAAAAAGTACCAGCTGAACACGCGCGTTCATAAAGATCTCGCCGCCTGGCTTACTGCCTTCAATAGATTCGCCGCCGCCTCAATAGCGCAATCGCTCTCCACTTCAAGTGCAACCTGGCCAACTTTTCCGGAAGTCAAATTATCGTTGATCGGCAACATTTTCCGGCTCATCTCACCACTCTCTATCCACCACGACTTCGTGACGTTTCGCATCATCGGCGATCTCTCCAGGGAAATGAAAGCTTCGCGGCAAGACGGCATGAGTCGTGGATGATGATTCCTTCCGGCTAGAGTTCGCGTGTCTCCGGCGGGCGAGATTTCTGGCTTTCGCCAGTTGGGCCGACGTAGCGCTGTAACTCCTGCAAGACAGCTTCGATGCTAAAACTCGACTTCACTGCAATGGATTGAGCGGAATTCCTAAGCCGCTGCAGATCGTGAGCTGTAATATCCTTGCTGGTCCAGACAACCACTGGCGTTTCTTTGCAAGTGGACAGCTCCCGAAAACGCGTGAGAAATTCAAACCCGTCGATCTCAGGCATGACGAGATCGAGCACCACGGCGTCAAATTTTGACTCGGCGGCCGCTTGTAGACCGCTGGCTCCCCTCGCGTGGCATACTGCTTCATAACCACCGGCTTGAAGCGCTGCCTTCGCCATCTTTAGCGTGTTCGGGTCATCGTCCACGACCAGGATTTTTTTCTTGGCGCCATTGGCAACGACTCCAGCATTCTCGAGCGCCTGCAAGAGTGACTCGGGCGCTATCGGTTTGACGAGATAGTCTTGCACCGGGAATCCTTTGGCCACTTCTTTTTCGGCGATGACAGTCGCGACGATCACGGCCGTGTGCTGATTGGGACCGCCACCGCGAATCGAGTGAAGGACCTCCCACCCGCCCATGTCCGGCAAAATAAGATCGAGTAGAATGGCGGTGAAACTAGTTGCTTGGCTCTTTGCGATACCTTCGGCTCCCGTCGCCGCGCTGTGAACGATGTAACCGGCTTCTCCGAGTAGTTTGGCGAGCCACCGACGGTCGGTTTCGTTGTCTTCGATCACCAGAACGCTTGCGCCGACTTGAGCCTCCATCTCAGGCAGCAGATCCAAAACTCCGAACTCTTCTCTCTGTTGCGAGCGCCGTGGCAAAATCGCATAGAAAGTGCTGCCCTGCCCGGCAGCACTTTGGACGCCGACGCGGCCTCCCTGTGCTTCAACGATCTTCTTAGTCAAGGCGAGGCCAAGCCCGGTTCCTTGGTGCCGCTTCGTCGTCGCGCCTTCGAGCTGCTGAAATTCGACAAATAGTTTGCTCAAATCCTCCGGCGCAATTCCCACGCCCGTATCTTCGACCTCCAAACGGAAGTAATTGGCGTCTTCCGGTCGCGCGCGCACGGCGATGCGACCCTCTTCCCGTGTGAATTTGATGGCGTTGGAGAGATAGTTGTAAAGAACCTGCTTCAACTTCGCGGGATCGATCATCAACTGTTCCACCCCCGGTGACACCTGGAGATCGACCTTCAGGCGTTTGGTTGCGGAGAGAGTCTGGAGAATCTGCCGTACCTCCGTGATCAACTTGGTGAGATTCACCGGCTCGGGATCGAATTCCATCTTGCCCGACTCGACCTTGGCCAGATCCAGCACATCATTGATGAGTTGGAGCAAATGTCTGGCGCTGTCGAGAATATCTCCCAAGTACTCTTCATGCGCCGGAGAAACTGTGCCGACTTTGCCGTCGTGCATAAGCTGAGTAAAACCGATGATCGCGTTCAGTGGAGTTCTGAGCTCGTGCGACATGTTGGCCAAAAACTCGCTCTTCAATCGGTTGGCCTGCTGGACAACCCGGTTCTGCTCTTGCAGCTCCTGGTTGGCTTTCTCCAATTCCAAGCTCCGCTGGGCTAGTGTCGCCGCCATCTGATCGAAGGTACGTCCAAGGTCACCCAGCTCATCTTTGCGAGTGAAGTTGAGACGTCTGGTGAGATCTCCTGTCGAGAAGCTGTTGGCCGCTTCCCGGAGATCGGCCAACGGGCGGGTCACGTGGCGCGCCAGCAAACCGGCGCCGAGCGTGGCGACGAGCATCACTACAACCATCAGCATCACACTGTCCCACGCCGCTTCGGTAACCGGCGCGAATGCTTCGCTGCTGGGCTGCATGCTCATGATGCCCCAGGGCAGGTCAGGCACCGGCGCGAAAGAGATTAACATCAATTCTCCCGCGCTATTCTTGGTTTCCAGCGCTCCGGTTTTCCCTCTCAGCATGTCAGCCGTGGCTTGATTCCGACCCGACACCGGCTGAAGAACACGTTTGGGATTGTAGTGCGCTAGAATAATACCCCCTTGGCGACGGTCGACTAACGATAAACGCGCATTGGGCCCGGGCCGCAATCTGATGACTGCTTGACTAAGTGTCGTAAGCGAAATACTGCCGAGGATCACGCCACGCACGGATCCCTTCTGGTCGAGCACCGGCACCGCGTAAGGCACCACCGGTCGGCGGGTCGCCGGCGAGATACCCGCCTCGCCGAGGAACGGTTTGCCGGTCGCGATGACTTGTTTGAACCATTCACGATCGCCGCGCCGGTTGCCGAAGCTAGTCGGATCGATGGCGCTGCCTCGATTTATGCCGTCAATGTCATAAAACGTGGAGCTGTTTAGCTCAGAATGAGCGCTAAGGAATTCGTGCAGGATCGGTGCGACTTCGCGATAATCTCCGCTGCTGGCAGCGCGTATGATGGCAGGATTTTTTGCCAGGAACGCCAAGCTTTCTTGAATACCCCTGATATAGTGCCTAGCAAACTCCGCGGCCAGGGTGACGTTGGCTTCGTTATTGTCGATGATTTGATCACGCAGTCGGTTGTGACCCTCAAAGAACATCGCCGCGCTGACCAAAATTCCCGTCGATAGCACAGCCGCTACGACAATTGCGGTAAATTTCGGTTCAAGCCCGAAGCGATACATCTTGATCATCGCCATTGAACCACGCGCGAGAGAAAGAATTTTCTGATAAGCAGCGCCAGCAAATTTTAGATCTGACCCGGCTCGATTACTCTCGCCCCAGATAACTATCGACCCTGAATGTCACTTACTTTACTTTGTTGGCGCGTATGTAACGTGTCCTTCGACCCAATAAAGGCTGCCCCTCCAGCCGGAAAAGACCGAATCGAGCACACTTGTCAAAAAAATGGCGCGTCGGTCAGCGAGACGAATGATTGCCACCGGCGCGTGCTAAAAGGTAGCAACGGTTATGCCCGGTCGAAGGGAAATTTTGTCTGAGGCGACGGAACGTTAGATTGTGACAAAAAGGGACAGCACTGGCCGTTAATTGCTTGCTTGATTAGGCAGGGAAAATGCTAACGGAACATGATGAAACTATGCCATTTATATAAATCCTGACCATGTTCGGACGGGATAGACGAATCTTGAACACTGTAGAATCGCAGGATGCTTTAGCAGGGAAACTCGACGAACCAGGGGGGACCACAGTAACGCACAAGCAGGACAAGAGAATTTTCTTCGCGAGTTGGAAAATAGTAAGAAGAACGTTGTCGAGAAAAAGTTTTGACGATAAGCGATCGCATTGACGATCAGAAACAGTCGTCGACAGATCGGTTTGCAATCACTTCTGGTAGAGTGTCTTTATAAAACCGCTCTGATCGATCTCGCGGAGCAGGCTGTCATCGACAAATGATTTTGGATCGGCGGTCTTTGCCTTCAGATTATCTTTCTCGACGAAGCCAAGCACCGTCTCGACACCGCGCATCGACGGATACGGTAACTGTTCGTAATATTTTGCGCTCAGGAGATCGATAGACCGTTCGAGGTTCCGTTCCTGCTCGGCGCCGATGCGGAGCTTTTTCTTGACCACGTCGATGCTCTCTCTCTTGTGTTGCTTGACGAAAGCAAGCCCTTCCAAATAGCCCTTGAGAAATCTCGAAACCTTGTCGCGATTGTTCTTGATGTAGCTGCGCGTCGTCGCGATCATCGTATGAAGATAGTAAATATCCGTATCCGCCATATCGAGTAACACCCGATAGCCGCGGTCTTCGGCGACGAACATCGACGGGATCGTCAGCACCGCCGCGTCGATACCGTTTTTATCTAGGCTCACCAGCATATTCGGCGAGGAGCCGACCTGCATGACCTGCACATCGTTTACAGTCATCTTCCAGCGCTGCAGCATCATGAGCAGGACGGAATGGGAAACCGCGCCTATTCGCGTCACTCCCACGCGCTTACCTTTCAAATCTGCGGGAGTTCTTATCTCCGGTTTGGTTGTGATTCTTTGCAGCCCCTTGTTGACCACACCCGCAACCATCACCGTGTCGCCGCCGCGCAAAGCCGCCGCGACCAGGACATCGCCCGCGGAGCTCACCATCTGGATATCGTTAGCCAGCAACGCGCCGATGCCTGCGGTGCCGCCCTGCCCGGTGACAATGACTTCGGCATCGATGCCGTACTTGCGGAAAAATCCCTTTTCCTCGGCCACCCATGTGGCGCTGTGCAGCGCGCTCACGGAGCTAAGCCCCATGCGAACCTTATCCTGGGCCATCGTTCGCTGCGATTGGCAAATAGCGCTGAAGAGAAAAATCAAACATCCGATAGTGATGCGCTGAAGCATCTGATCTCCTTACCATTGATTCTGCTGAAAAACTGTGGGAATGCTTCGACTGGGCTCAGCATGAACGGAAAATCTCCAATGATTTTAACTGCTCCTCCGTTCGTCCTGAGACTCTCGAAGGATGAACGGAGGATTTTTCAGCAGAATCACTATTTACCCCTGACCCCTCACTTTTTGTTCAACTCCGCCAACGCCTGTTTGAGATAACTCTGATCGATGTACTTCGCCGGTTGCGGCAACGGCTCCTTGAGAATGCCTTGCTCTGCGGTGATTTTGATCAGCGTGCGCACACCTTCTACATTCAGATCGGCGTTGCGGTCCCAAATGCGGCTTTTCCAGTTGTAGTCGGACGCATAACGGCAGTGCTCGACGCTGATCGCCATTTCCTTCGACAGATACGCGCAGGCAGCCTCGGGATTGTCCATCATCCAGCGCATCGTCGAGACCATCGCTTTCATGAAGCGCACGATCAGCGGCCGGTTTTTCTCGGCCCAGGACCGTTTGACGATATAGACGTTGAACTGAAAATTGGGCTGGTCATCGGCGAAGTAACCGATGATGTTGAAGCCCTGTTGCTTGGCGACGAGATCGAGTGGCACGCCGACGGGCGCCGAAGAAATTTGGCCGGAGGTTAATGCCTGATAGCGGTCGGCAGCGCCGCCGATGTTGAGCAGCTTGTAATCGCGCGGATATTCCATGCCGTGAACCTTCAACACCAGGCGCAAGGCGAAGCCGGTGCCGGAGGTCAGCGTCTGCGTGCCGATGGTCGTGCCGCGCAGATCGGCGTAGGTCTTGTACGGCTTACCGCCGATCATGCTCAAACCGAGGCCGTTGATCAGGCCGCCAATCATGGTGATATCCGCGCCCCGCTCATAAGCGCTGATAAGAGTGTCCACCGTCGCGTTGGCAATGTAGATCGAATCGGCGGTCAGCGCTTGAATGGTCAACGGCGATCCGCGCATGGTGACGATCGGCACGTCCAAGCCTTGCTTTTCGAAAAACCCTATCTTCGCCGCGACCCAAAGCGGACCATAACTCAAAGTCTTCGAAGATTCCCCGATCGGAAAACGAACTCTCTCCTGCGCCGCGCAAGGCGACGCTAACATAAACGCAAGCATGAAAATCGCCGCGGCTCGACCGATCCTCAATCCTCCATCCTCGATCCCAGCGGGAGAGTAGGTTGTCAGGGTACAGTCCATCTCGCTGAAGGCACTCTCCGCAAAAGTCGGCGTAATCTCACGGCAGATTCAGCAGCTTCGTCGCATTGCCGCGCTCGATCTTCGCGCGGTCGTTCGCTGACAGTCCGGCTTTTTCCAGCTGCGGAATCGTGTAGCCGAGGCCGATCTCAGGCGGTGAAATCGGATAGTCGCCGCCGAGCACGATGCGATCGGCGGTCATGCAATCCAGCGCGCAGCGGATCGCCGAAGCGTCGGCGGTATGCGTGTCGACGTAGAAGGCCTGGCAGTATTCAACCACACGCCGTTGCAGGTACTCGGGCAGAGGACGCTTTTCCTGCTCGTAGACGCGCCGTTCGAAGAAAAACTGCTGGTCGAAGCGGCCCATGGTGAACGGCAAGAAGCCGCCGAGTTGGCAAAAGACAAATTTCACTCCCCACCAGCGGTCGAACACGCCGGCGGTGATCATTTTGATCAGGCACAACATGTCGTCGAGCAGAAATCCAATGCCGCTATTAAGATACCGATTATTCAGTCCGAGCGCCTGTTGCCAGGCCGGCGGCACCTGGCCCGGATGCACCCAAAGCGGCATATTCCACGACTTGGCCCGCTCGAAGATCGGTTCGTAAACCGGATCGTCGAGCGCGCGCCCGTCGATGTTCGTCGAGAGAGAAATGCCGAAGAGTCCCAGTTTGTCGACGGCCCGGTCGAGTTCCTGCAGTGCACCATCGCCGCCATACGGGTCCACCGCCGCCGCCGGTATGAAGCGGCCGGGCGCGATGCGGGAGGCCTCGGCGATGTAGTCGTTGACCATTTTAACAACTTCTTCCATCGGCAGCTTGCGCGCCCTCGCCGCAGGCAAGAGCAGATTGCCATAGTTGATGACTTCCCTCTCGACGCCGAAGCGATCCATCAAGGTGAGATGCTTCTCTAACGAGCTAAACCCATCGTCGGCATAGAGAGTCCGCCCAAGGTAACTTCCCGCGGCAAATTCGCGGAGCGCGTCCAATATCGTCGGTGGAAGACAATGGGCATGGCAGTCAATCAAACTCATAATCGCTTCCTCCAGAAATTTGGCTCAGCATCGGCGCGAAATTTATGTGACTGAACCGACGTGCTAACAAAGAATGTCGTTGAATAAGTCATTCGTTTCTTCGTCGTCATGCCGGCGAACGCCGGCATCCAGCCGAGGGCGTATGCCATACGCCCCTGCAAAAATCCCTGGATTCCGGGTCGCGCTAGCTATCGCCGGCTTGCCCGGAATGACGTTTGAATTATGGCGCGAACTTCTGGAACAGAACATTAGTTTACCCGCTTCGGTTTTGCAGGACCGAGGCGACTCAATAGCGAGGATAGCTAACACCGCCCTATCTGATCTGTCAATCAATTGCTCTTAGAGCGACGTAGCCGATTTGGATAATGTTTTCTCTGCCGAAAGATTGTGTCGTCTCATTGTCATGCTGAGCAAAGCAAAGCATCTCGCAGTTCCAACGTTCTCATAAATCGAGATTCTTCGGCTCTGCCTCAGAATGACATTCTGACCGGGTCTCTCAGCTAGGTGTGCCGTTCGGGCAATTTAACCCAACCAAGAGAGAAACAGCACCAGCAACACGCCGGCGATCATGCCGGTCACTGCGCTTTTGGTTTTATGCGCGATGCAGACGGCAAGCGCGAGCGCCAACCCGCGCCGTGGCGCGGCGTCAGCCTCGAAACGCGCGCCGGCCATGAAGAGCGTGATCGAAATAATGCTGCAGATAAAAGCATACGAGACATACCGCAACCAGCGGTCCAACGCCTCGGGAAACTTACCACCGACGAAGAAGACCTGTGGCAATGCGCGAACGGCAAAGGCCATCAGTCCCATGATCAGAATGATTTGGATGCGCGAGAATTCCATTCTTCCATTCCCAACCAAGGGTTGCGACAAAGATCGCCGTCGCCAGCCAACCCCATCCGGGACTGATCCACGCGCCGGCAACCGCCGCAGTTAAGCTACCTAGACAAATGAGCGGCATCGCCCAACCCTTCATTTCCACCACGAGCAAGCCAGCAAAATAACCAGGCAAAATAAACTTGAGCGCTTCTTCGAAGCCCGGCGGAAAACCGAGAGCGACGGCAAAACCCGTTCCTGTGCCGACCACCCAAACCGCAAAACTGCTGACGCCGACGCCGAGAAAAAAAGCGAGATTGCCGTGTCCATCGAAATCCGCAGACGCAATCTGCCGCTCTTTCTGAAACTGTAGGTACGGAACGATGAAGCTGCTGGCGCTGATCACGTGCGACGACAGGAACAGAGGAACACGCTTCACGCCGCGAAAGAATGGCGCCAAAGTGGTGCTCATCGGCAGAAAGCGCAAGTTCATGAGAAACCCCGCTACCAGAACTTGCAGCGCGGAGCTGTTCTCGGCGAGCGATCCAAGCACGGCGAACTGCGCCGGTCCCGAGTAAACCCAAGCGGACATGAGCACGACTTCGTCGAGTGAAAGACTGTGATTTTGCGCGGCGATTCCCCAAGCAATCGAAGAAGGAACAAAAGCGATCCAGATCGGTATCGCCGCTTTCATCCCTTGGCGAAAGCGCGCAGCGAAGGACATCACCATCGCTTAGCGGAGGGAAAAAGAAAGATCAACCAACCCCAAAGAACCTAGCGCGGCAGCCGCCGCAACCAAAGTAGACATGTCACCGCGAAGGTCACGAAGAGCACCCCCGCCTTCATCCCCGCGTCGCGGGGGAGGAAAGAGGAGGGGGAAATCTAGTCGCATAGGACGTAGAAGACGTAAGTAGGGGCACGGCGTGCGGTACCTCCGAGTTAACCTTCATGACCTTCATGCTACTATCGTTGAACTTTTGCGCGGCTTGCGCAAATTTTTCTAACCGAAAGATCCCTACGAACTGACCGCTGCGCGGAGCGCAAGCTACGAATACCTTCGTGACCTTCGTGCGCTTCGTGGTGAACAATTCTTGGTGCGCAAGCGCACCCTACGCACTCGGCAAAAATCAATGGAAGGATCTGTCCGTGTTCCGATGTAGGGGCACGGCATGCCGTGCCCTACGAAGTTGCGTCAGAAAACGGACGGACTGAAGCGCATCCTACGAATAACGTTTGAACGACTTGAACATGTTTACTGTTTCAGCATCTTCACCAGCTCTTCGTTGAGCTTCGCGCCGCCACCCTTGAGATAAAAATTGAAAAGATCTTTCGGATCTTGCAGCTTGATCTTGTTGTCGCGCAGATATTTTGCCATCCGCGAGCTTTCAACCAAATGGGACGAGCGCAGCTCATGTTTTTCAATGATCGCTTGACCCTCCTTCGAAATCATAAAGCCGACGAACAGCTTGGCCAGATTGGGATGACCGGAATTCTTTGGCACGCCCAAATGAAAATAGGAAGTATCGGCGGGCGTTGATCCCAACACTGCAATGAGGGGTGCCCCTTTCGTCTGCCACTTCCAAAAAGTCGCCAAAGCGTCGCCGATGTTCGCCATGATCGGAAATTCGCCGCTGATCACCCGCTCCTCTTCGCCGTAACGGAGCCAGCCACCGTTGAGCGCGACGAGCTTGCGGGTGAAATCTTTAAGTTTTTCTTCGCCCCAGATAAGCGACAGCTCGACAAGCCAGTTGGGATAAGGCGGCACAGCGATCTTGCCTGCCCAAGTCCGGCTCAGCCGCGGATCGATCAAATCTTCATAAGTCTTTGGCGCTTTTTCCGCCGGGATCAAATTCGCGTTGTAGACAGTGCCTCGTGGTGAAGAGTAAACCAGGACGCCTCTCCGTGAAACGATCTCTTCCATCGGTCGGGCGATCCACGGGAACGTCCCGGACCAGTTCACTTCTTGCAACGCGTCTTCTCGCAACAGATTGGCGTACTGGCCCAGCGAGCCGAGATAAATATCTGTCGATGCTTTGCCGCCGGCTTTGTGCTCGGCGATCACCCGCGCCGCCATTGCGTTCATTTCGGGACCGGCGCTGAAACGTATTTTCGCATTGAACCCGAATCGCTGGTTGAAAGCGGCTTCGCTCTCCGACAAACCCTTTTTTCCGCCAAAGGTCGTCGGCCCGGCGACAAAGAAGAGTTCTTTCTCGCTTTTTGCGGCAGAGATCAGTTGCTCCACCGTCTCCGCGTGAACACTGCAGGGCCACGCGATGAATATCAGCAGCAAACAAAGCAGCAACCGCACGCTGCGTCGTTTACTCTTCATGAGAAGCCGCCTCACACACCACTGGTTGCGACCAAGCGCGCGGGGCGCGACCATTTTTTGAGAGGCTTGCCTGCGGCCAGCGCGCTGAGCTCGCGCTGCCAAATATGGCGCAAAAGAATAATCGCCACATCCGAGCGGCCCAGACGCTCCGCTTCGCGGTTGGGAATGGCGCCTTGCCCTTGTTGGGCGACGTGATCTTGTATATTGACGATATCCGGTCGCTCCTCGATATCATGCACGCTGAGTTTTCCGGCCAGCGCTGCCGCAGCCATTTCGTTGGCAGACGGGAGCTTCGAAACAATCTCCTGCTGTTGCCGCTGCCGCTCGCGAAAGCGCAGCGCCGCTTCGCCGCCGATATGCACGAGGGCGATATTGAAGCTCCGGTGGCTCACGTCGTCCACCGGGACGCGCCAGGCAAACGCTTCGCGCCAGCCTTCTTTTGCGCTCTCCGGCGAACCTTTGATGTAAAGAATGTTAGGCACAATGTAATGATTCACCCGTGCGACTCCGTTGGAGCGAGTGCCGTACATGGCGACACCGTAGGTCGTTTCCTCGGCAGTGATCTTCGGTATATCCCAGTTGAGGCCAAACTTGGTGAAATTGGATTTTGCATGAGTGAACGGCACATGAACCTGGTCCACGCCGTTTTCCAGAGTATTGAAGTAATTGCAGTGGCGAAGGTACGAGCTGACATCGAGCTCGCCTTCTTGCTCCAATTCGGGATAGCGCGGGAAGCGCGGCGCACTGCCTTCGCCGAAATAAGCGAAGATGAGCCCCAAATATTCCTCGGTGGGCAAACCGCGAATCTTCACTTTCTTGGCAAAGCTTTCATCTTCCGCCGGTTGCTCGACGCATTGACCGGTGCCGTCATATTTCCAGCCATGGTAAAAGCAGCGAATACATTCTTGCTCAACCCATCCGACCGAGAGCTGGGTGCCGCGATGGGCGCAGCGGAAGTCAACGACGTATGGCCTACCGCTCTCGCCCCGATAGAGCGTAAACATTTCGTCCATGATACGGATCGGCACGGCGTGGCCAGCTTTCAATTCTTCGGAAACATAGACCGGCTGCCAAAACATTCTTAGATACCGGCCGGCCAACGTTCCCGGTCCTGTATGAACGAAATCTGCGGTATGAGTTTGATCGCCTGGCTTTTCAGATGACATCGTCGTCTCGGACCCTTTCGCAAATTACCAACCCGGCCATTCTCTCGCGCCAAAGCCGATCGGTTTCAACCTTTAATCATGCTGCGAAGCTAGTGCCGGGCCGCTGATGACAGCATTCTTCGTGGCCTTGGTGGTCGGTGCGCAAGCGTACCCTACGTTCTCACAATCAATTTTTGCGCCTTTTGCGTTCCTTCGAGTTCGCTGAGGATATGCCTTTGCGGCTAAATTCCGGATCCTAATCACTATGTGACCTTTGTGCCCTTTGTGGTCAATGGTCTTCTTCGGTTGCGGCTCTGCCGCGCTAGGCTCTTTGTGGTTAATTTTCTTTACGCCGATGACGCCACATGCTGCAGTTTGCGGGCGTAGATCCAAAAGCCCGTTACCAGGGGTGACATCACCGCAATCATGACGATGGCGATAGCCGCTGCATCGCCGAGGCCGCCGCCGTGCCACTGCCCCCAAATGTAAGTCGATAAGACCTGACTCTTCGGCGAGGCTAAAAACACCGCCATCGTCAGCTCGCGATAGGCTGACAACGATGTCCAGATCCAGGTGTAGACCAAACCGGGCTTGATCAGCGGTACGATTACTTTTGCCAGAATGCGGAAGGTCGAGACACCACCAACTTGCGCGGCCTCCTCTAACTCCCGATGCACCTGAATCATGCTGTTGTTCAGCACTCGGGTGCCGAAGCTGATCCAACACACCACATAAACTACCATCAGCACGAAGATCGTGCCGTAGAGCGGGACCACATTGGAAATCAGCAACGCCAAGTAGGCGATCGCGAGAGCAAACAGCAAATGCGGTACTGGATGAGGCAGGAACGCGATGGCGTCGAGCACAACGCGCCAGCGCATGCGCGACCGGGTGACGATCCACGAAATCGCCGAGCAAATGATCACGATGGCGGTTGGTACGACCACCATGAGCAGTAGAGTATTGAGGGCGGCACCCAAGAGCGCGTCGTCGAAAGCAATCTGCGTGTAACGTTCGAAGGAAATGACAGATAGCGCTTGCCACGATGGCGCTTGAACGTAGGGTAGCAACGACACCCAAAAGATCGCGATCATGGGCAACACAAAAGCGAGCAAGAAGTACGCACCCAGAAGCCCCCACGCGACCAGCCACCAGTGCCCGAGCTCGACGGGGCGCGACTGGTAAGCTTTCCCGGAGATGATTTGGTAGCGGTGGCTCTGTTTCAGAGCGCGAAAATAAGGAATCATCAAAATCAGCGACAAGCCAACCATGATGCTGCCGTAGGCCCCACTTAGCCCATAGCGCGGCAATCCCTCGTTAGGATTGATCATGAAGTAAATGGCCGTGCTGAACGTAAAAATATTATTGGCCATACCGATGACGCCTGGCACGTCGAAGGCAGCGATGGCCACGGTAAGCATCCAGATAACCGCGGAGAAAAGCGCGGGCCATATCAGCGGCAATTCGACCCGCACGAGCGTGCGCCACTTGCTCACGCCGTGGACGCTGGCAGCTTCGACTAGCGCGGGATTCATGCTGCGTAAGGCCGCTGAAATCATCACGTAGGCGAGCGGTGTCAACGTCATCCCCTGAACGAAACCGATCCCCGGCACCGTGGCGATGTTGAGCGGAGCTTTTGTCAGACCGAAAAGCTGCATCAAAAAAATATTGATGACGCCGATGCGTGGGTGGAGCAGAAATACCCAACCCATGGCCTTGAGAAAAGTCGGGAACAGAATGCCGATGCTGAGCACGCTCATGGCCACGGCCTTGTAGGGCATGTTGGTGCGCTCGATGAGCCAAGCGAAAATAAAACCTAAAGGAACCGACACGGCGATCGTGATCGCCGCGAAAATGAGCGTGGTTGTCATGACCCGATAGGTGTACGGATCGGCGAGCAAGGCGACATAATTTTTTAAAGTATAGGCCGATGGCTGACCCGGCACGCCCGTGTGCAGGCTCATCCAAATAATCATCGCCAGCAAAACAAGAATCGACAGCGCCGCGAATCCGGCGATTCCCACGAGCGAGAGCTTTGACCAATTGAATAGCGGTCGCGGCTGTTCAGCCGTAAGCACTTGGGTGGACATGATCGTTAGATATCTAAAAGTCTTAAACTTCGTGTTCTTCGTACTACTATCGTTGAACGTTTGCGCAGCTTGCGCAAATTTTTCTAACCGAAAGATCCCGGATTCCGCTGCGCTACATCCGGGCTACGAACTACGAACTGACCGGTGCGCGGAGCGCACCCTACGAATACCTTCGTGACCTTCGTGTGCTTCGTGGTGAAGGATTGTTTTCCTTTGGTTGCGGCTACGCCGCGCTAGGACCTTCGTGGTGAAGCAACAGATTAACGCCTTCATCGCCCCTACTTCAATAAAATCTTGGTCAACTCTTCGTCGAGACTGGTGTCCTCTTTTTGAAAGACTTCATTGAGCTCTTTGGGATCTTGCAGCTTGAGCTTATTGTTCTTCACATACTTTGCCATCAGTGTGCCGTCGACCAAATAGGAGCTGCGCATATCATGCTTTTCCATCACGGCTTGAGCTTCCCGGGTCGTCATCAACGCGACGAAGAGTTTAGCCATGTTCGGATGCGCGGAATTTCTTGGCACCGACAGTTGATAATAAGAACTCGTCGCCGGCGTCGAGCCAGGCAGCCCGACGAGAGGCGCGCCCTTTGCCTGCCATTTCCACATTGCCTCCAAGGGTCCCCCCGTGCTCGCCATGATCGGGAACTCACCGCTAACGATCCGTTCTTCTTCGCCCTGGCGCAACCGCCCCCCCACCAGCGGCGCCAGTTTGCGCGCAAATGCTAAAACTTTTTCTCCCCCCCAGATTGGCGATACTCTCACTAACCAATGGATGTATGAGGGAATCGCCATCTTTCCCGCCCAGATCGGTGAGAGCGCCGGATCGATAAGATCTTCGTAGCTCTTGGGCGCTTTGTCCTTAGGAATCGAGTTCGAATTATAAATGATCCCGTGGAAGGACGCGTAAACCAGCAATGATTCCTGCGGAAAAATCTCCATCTCCTTGGTCACCCAGGGAAATATTCCCGACCAGTTCACTTTCTCCAGCGCCTTCTCTTGATGCATGGTCACGTAGGTGCCATCCGAACCGAGGTAGAGATCGGTTGACGATTTCGCGCCGGCTTTTTGCTCAGTGATAATGCGCGCGGCCACTTGCGGAAAGCTCGGGCCGCCGGTGAGATTCACTTTGGCTTTGAAGCCGTATCTCTTGGCAAAAAGATTTTCGAGCTCAGCGAAACCTTTCTTGCCGCCGAAGGTCGACGCGCTGGCGACAAGCGTCACTTCTCCTTCTTTCTTCGCTTCAGTGACGATCTGCTCGAGCTTCTGCGCATGCAATCGCGCCGGCGCCGCGAGCAATAGCGCCTGCAGGCAGAGCACGACAATGACATTAAGCATCAATAGTTCTCCTGAGTTCAGCAAAGTCGAGGATGGAAGATGGAGGATCGAAGATCGCGTTTCTCGATTCTCAATCCTCGATCCTCCATCCTCGACCTTCCATCCTCTATCCTCGATCTTCGACCCGCCATCCTCGTTTCAACTCAGCGCCTCGACCGCGTCCCGACTGGAGTCAAAGGTAATCGGCCCATTATCATTGGGGTCGCGAATCACGCCGATAGGATCCGTGCCTCGACTCACTGCGTCGATGGCATCGCGAATCATTTGTCTTAGCATCAAGATTCCCTGATCCGATGTTGCCAAGTGTTCCTTGGTACGATCCGCGATGATGCCTTGGGATTCTTGCGCGACGCGGTCCTGCTCGCGATTGGGAAAATTCCACCAGCCGTCTTGCACACGATCATAGACGCCCGGAACGCTTTTTCTGAATCCTTTAACTCGAAGCGGCGCCGGCTGCGTCGGCTTGCCGTCCACATACGGGTAGAAATCGATGTAATAGGTGTTCGTCGTGTAATCGTCCTTTGGCACGCGGAATCGAATCACCTGGCGCGGCTGCTCGTCGATGCGGGCAGCCGAGTGACGCACGTGCGAGGGAAATACAAAGTGTGAAATGCGCGGCCTCGTCGCGCCTTCGATCCAAGTCGTTTCTTTGATACCGAACCGAGTCGCCTCCCATTTGATCGTCGGCCGTTTCATGGCCATGTTCGGATAGCCTGCGGCGTGAAGCGCGATCGAGTGGGCCCCGTCGGCCGAATTCTCCGCCCGCTGCAGCCAGTTGCAGAATTCTTCCCCGCCGCCAATCACGCGGCAGCCATCTTCCCTCACTAACAAATCATAATTCGGCAACAACGGCGCCGGCTCAGGTCCAATGTATGCGAAGACTAGTCCACCCGCATCTTGGGCATGATAGGCCGGATGTTTGATGCGATCTTTGAACGTGCTGTCGCCTGCTTCCGCGGGCTGCTCCAGACAGTTGCCGCGCACATCGTAGAGCCAGCCATGATAGCAGCAGCGGATGCCGTTTTCTTCGACCCGCCCGTATTCCAGCGACGTGCCACGGTGCGAACAGTGAAGCGCGACCAGCCCTAGTTGTCCCGCACCATCGCGAAACAACGCAAAATCTTCGGCCAGCAAAGTAATTTTTACCGGCACACCTTTCGCTTTTATGCCTTCGCTAAATGCCAGCGGCCACCAGTAACGCCGTAGCATCTCACCGGCCGGCTTACCCGGACCGACTCGGGTCAAGAATTCGTTTTCTTCTTTCGACAGCATGAGACGAATCGCTTCCTTCTATTCTTCGTATGTCTCGATAGCAAATTGGATCAGCATGACATTCCGATGTACGGGCAGACCTCTGTGTCTGCCCTCTGGAACGGGCGACCACATAGGGTCGCCCCCACCGAAACATCACCCTCCATCTTCACTGTTTCAGCATCTTGGTCAGCTCTTCCTTAAACTCCAAGCCGCTGTCTTCACCTTGCAAATAGAACGCGATGGAATCCTTTGCCTCTTGAAGCTGCACGCGATTCTGCTTCAGATACTTCGCCATGATCGTTCCCTCGACCAGGTGCGAGGTGCGAAAATCATTTTTCTCGAGAATCGCCTGGGCTTCCTTAGACGCCATGAAACCAACGAACAGCTTCGACACATTGGGATGTGCGGAGTTCTTCGGCACAGCAAGTTGAAAATAGGAAGGCAACACCGGCGTCGAACCCATCACCGCAACCAGCGGCGCGCCCTTCGCCTGCCACTGCCACATCTGTTCCGTGGCCCCGCCCATGTTGGCGGCGATCGGAAACTCGCCGCTAACGACGCGCTCCTCTTCGCTGTAACGCAGCCGCCCGCCGCTCAGAGCCACTAGCTTGCGCGTGAAGTTTTTGACCTTCTCTTCATTCCAGATCATCGACAGCTCCACGAGCCACGAGACATACGGCGGGATCGCCATCTTGCCGGCCCACGTTGGACTCAGCTTCGGGTCGACGAGGTCTTCGTAGCTCTTTGGCGCCTTATCTTTCGGAATGAGCTTAGAATTGTAAATGATGCCGCGTAGCGAGGTGAAAATGAGCAAGCCCTCGCTCGGAAAAATTTCCATCTCTTTGGTAATCCACGGAAAAATGCCGGAGTAGTTCACCCTCTCAAGGGCCTTCTCCTTATGCAGTAAAGCGAGATGTGATTGCGAGCCGTGGTAGATATCAGTCGAAGCCTTGGTGCCGCTCTTTAATTCCGTAATTACGCGCGCCGCCATCGCGTTCATCTCCGGCCCGGCGGCAAAGCGAAGTTTCGCGTTCAGGCCGAATTTCTTGTTGAACGCAGCTTCCAGCAGCGAAAGCGTTTTCTGCCCGCCGAAGGTCTGCGCGCCGGCAATGAAAGTGAACTCCGGCTCTTTCTTCGCCGCGGTAATCAATGAGTCTAACGTTTCCGCGGCATTTCCGGACCGAATTGAGACCAAAGCGAAAAACATTGACCAGACAACGATTCGCTTACAGGTTCTCATTACCACCTCCGCTCCGGCCAACTTTGAACCTTGAACTTTGAACTTTTGAACGAAACTCCCGATCCCTTGAACGACTTGAACTGTTTGAACGGCTTGAACGCTTTGAACCCTTATCCTAGTCAAGCAAATCCTCATGCGGTATCAGCCGGATCAGCCTATTCTTCTCCGGGTCTCGTATGACGCCCAACGGATCGCGTCCTTGTTTGACCGCCTCGATGGATTCTTTGTACAAGCGGCGCAAAAGGATGACACCTCTATCTGTGTAGCCCAGGTGCTCTGCCGTGCGGTCGAAGATCGCTCCTTGGCTTTCCTGCGCGGCGCGGTCCTGGTCCTCGCGACCAAACCAACCGATCGAATCGTCCCAGCGATAGACGCCGAAAGTAGTTTCCTGAACCCCTTCCGCCGATCGATCCGTCATAATCGTCCCCATCATCTTGCCATCGACGATAGCGCCGAACTTGACCGTATAATGAATGGTGCTGGTGTCGTCCATGGGCACGCGCCAGCGCATCACCTCGCAGGAGCTGCTGGCGCGGTGCTCGGTCGGGTGGCCTTCCTCGACGTTGCCGGTCTTATTCATCGTCGGCATGACGAAGTAATTAACATGCGCCCAGCGATTGCCGTCCGCCGCGCGTCGTGTGTAAGTATTGAGCACGCCGTGTTCGAATACTTGCGGTTTGATTTCGCCTTCATCCCAGGTCGGCGTTGTCGCCGTGCGGTGCAGCCACTTGAGATGGTTTTGATCGACCGAGTTTTCGATCATCTGAAAATAGTTGCAGTTGATGATGCGCGCGCGCAGCGCCCGCTTGCCGTCCTGGCGCGCCAAAACGTCGTAACGCGGCAAGAGCGGCGCCGGTTCCGGTCCCATGTAGACGAAGAGAACTCCGCCTAACTCTTGAACTTTGTATGACGGTTGGCGAACTCGTTGCTTAAACGTGCTCGTCGGCGGCTCGCTCGGCGTTTCCAAAACTTTGCCCTCAACGTCGTACAGCCAGCCATGGTAGCAGCAGCGAAGTCCGCCGTTCTCAATGTGACCGAATTCCAACGACGTGCCGCGATGCATGCAGCGCAAAGCCAACACTCCAATCCTGCCCTTCTCGTCGCGGAACATGACCACATCTTCGCCAAGGATCCTTTTGCGTTTTGGTTTGTCCCGAAGCTCGTTGGCGAAACCAATCGGTTGCCAATAACGACGCAGCATTTCTCCCGCCGGCGTCCCTGGCCCAACGCGAGTTAATGTTTCATTTTCTTCTTTAGTGAGTGCCATGGAGATCTCCCCTTCTTTCTCCGATCTAGCAACGCCATCGCACTGTTGTAGATTCGAGATGAGGCGAAGCAGTTTGGGGCCAGAAATATCCGAGATGATCTCGAGGTGTCAAGGCAATGTGCGATCCCACGCAGAACGCCATAAGGCATTTCACCACGAAGCGCACGAAGGACACGAAGGATTCGGAAATTGATACTTTTGAACTTCTTAACTTCGTGCTCTTCGTGGCCTTCGTGGTGAATAGTTCTATGGGTCGAGACTCTTCTCACGGCACGCTGTCTTCAATTGATTCTATATCCGAGCTCCTTCGCGACTTCTTTTGCGATCCGGTCGTCGGCGACTTCTTCGAATGTCACTTTTCGGTCGGTGAATTGGCCGGCCATTTGAAGCGACTTTATGATCTGATCGATGCCGTCGCGGGTCGGCACGCCGTTGCCGCTGACGGTTTTAACATACGCCGCATACGTGCCTTCGGCGGCTTCTCGGTCGACTTTAAGGAAGCTGGAGACCAGCGCCACCGTTTTTTCTTTCGACTTGATCATTTCTTGTTTGGCTATTTGTAAAGCGCGAATGACTCTCTTCAGTTCATCGGGACGGCCGCGCATCGTCGAGATCATCGTCGTCAAGCCGCCGAAAGGCATCCGCGCGTAGGAGCCGACGTTGAGCACTTCTCGAAATCCCTTTTTCTTGGCGTAAAAATCATAGGGCGGGCTTAACAGCGCTGCGTCGATAACGCCGGTCTCCAGCGCCGCCATGGTTTGCGCGGCGGTGATCGATAGATAAATAAAGTTTTTTGGATTCTCGCCCAACGACTCCATAGCGATCTGGAGCGCCACATGAGATGTGCCTCCGAGTCCGGTTAGGCCGATCTTCTTGTTTCTGAGATCGCGAATATTTGAGAACTCGGGACGGGCGAGCAAAAGATAAACGATCTCATCGCTGGCAAACCATACCGCCCGCGATTGAAGTCCTCTCAGCGTCGCGCTAATCGATGCCGGCCCGACTCCGGCAAAATAACCGATCTCACCGCTCGCCAGCGCCGCGTTGGCGACCTGCGAGCGAGCCTGGATGATTTCGGCCAGCAGATCATTCTCTTCGAACGTTTTCCATTTCACAGCGGCGAACAGCGGCAACACCGCGATCGACTCCGTCGGATAAGTGACGCGGATTTTTTTTAACCTTTCCTGCGCGCGCAACTCACTCGCCAAAAGTAACAGTCCGACCAAAGCGCTGATGAGTGCGAACTTCTTGGTCTGCATGAGGTGTTCCTCGTCGGTATTTAACTGGCGATTTAACGCCTGTCTCTGAAATCCGGTACTGCCGTGAGCTTTATTCTGTCATTTCGACCGAAGGGAGAAATCTTTCTTTGGCATGCCTGATCGATCGAAAGCTCATCACTCGACCTTGTAGCCCAGTTCCTTTGCCACTTCCCTGGCGATTCGCGCATCGGCGACGTCTTCGAAGGCGACTTTCCTGCCGCCGAATTGGCCCAGTAGTTGGAGCGATTTGACGATTTGCTCGATGCCCTCGCGACTGGGGACACCATTGCCGCTGACGGTTTTTTGATAGTCGGCAAATGTGTCCTGACCCGTTTCTCGGTTAACTTTCAAATATCGCATCATAACGTCAACGCTTTTCTCTTTAGATTGAAGCATGCTTCTTTTGGCAACCTGAATGGAGCGGATGAGGCGGCGTAATTCGGCAGGCCGACTTTGAATCGTTGAAATCATCGTTGTTAAGCCGCCGAGCGGCATCTTAACATGAGCGCCGATATCCAAAAGGTCCCGAAACCCTTTTCTCTTAGCGTAGTACAACAGCGGCGGATTGAGCAGCGCGGCCTCAACGCTGCCGCTTTCCAGCGCGCTCATTATATTTGGATTTCCGACGCCGAGAATAACAAAGTCTTTGGGGTTTTCGCCGGCCGCTTCCAGGCCGATCCGCAAGGATACCTCAGTCGTGTCGCCCAAGCCGCCGACGGCAAGGCGCTTCGATCGCAGTTCCTTTAATGTCTTAAACTCGGGCCGGGCTAAGAGCGAGTAAATGAGCTGATCGGAAGCAAACCAAACTGCCCTGGAGGGCAGTCCTCTCAATGTGGCCGCAACGGAGTTAGGACCGACGCCGGCGAAATAATGAATTTCCCCGACGACCATGGCGGCATTGGCCACCTGCGGACGCATTTGAATGATCTCGACATCGAGTCCGTTGTCCTCGAACACTTTCCACTGCTGGGCGGCGAACAAATGAAGGCAGCAGATCGAAGCATTCGGAATCGCGATTCTGATCGTGGTTTTTCCGTCCTGCGCCTGGGCCACAGCCCCACATATTGCGAATGCGACACCGATGGTGACAATCCCAACCCATTTTAGATTTCCGATCCTTCGGCGTGGCTCAGGACATGCTTTGGATTTTAGATTAGGAAACAAACTCAGCTCAAAAAATACGCGCCAAAATTTATTATTCATGTATTCGATTCCCCAATCTAAAATCGGCAATCGAAAATCTAAAGCTTGTCCTGAACGAACGTGAAGGATCTTGCTTCATTTAATGACCTTGTCCGCCCGCGCCAACACATTCGGTGGGATCGTCAAACCGATTTGCTTCGCCGCTTTCAGATTGATGATCAGCTCAAACTTCTTCGGCTGCTCCACGGGCAGATCGGCAGGCTTAGCGCCTTTGAGGATCTTGTCGACATAAGTGGCGGCACGGCGGAACAAGTCGGTAATGTTCGCGCTGTAAGACATAAGCCCCCCGTCTTCCGCCCATTCTGGCGCGTAGTATATCGCCGGTAGCCGGTTCTTTACCGCGAGTTCCACAATCTGTTTTCGCTGAGAATTGAGGACGCCGCTCTGCAGCACGAGGACTGCCTCAGCACGTCCTTTGATTGCTGCTTGGAATGCGGTCGTAATATCCTTGGGATCTGGTACGTCAAAGTCTTGAAGCTGCACCCCGAACGCCTTTGCGGCGAGTTCCGTTTCTCTTACCATTTGTGCGGTGCTCTGGGTTGAAGTCCCAAAAACGGCAACTCGGGAGAGCCTAGGAACGATCTCCTTCAAAAGTTCTAGACGCTTTGCGCTAATCTCCGGGGCAAGATTGGACAATCCCGTAATGTTCCCGCCAGGTCGTGCAAGGCTAGCGACATGCCCGCTACCAACAGGATCGCTATCCTGCGTCATCACGATGGGAATCGTAATCGTTGCTTCCTTGGCGGCGCGGGTTGGTGGCGAACCATTCGTGACGATGACGTCTACTTTGAGGCGCAATAGCTCCGCCGCGAGCGCGGAAAGGCGATCTAGTTTTCCCTCTGCAAATCGATACTCAATAACAATGTTTTTTCCC
>DASYUV010000172.1:0-60756 GCA_036000865.1 Binatia bacterium
TGTAAGTTGATTATGACACTGTGTAGCCATCGCTCCTCCGCTTGCTGTGCAAGGCTGATTTGGTCGTCAACCTTATTTTTAGCATAGTTCGACGGTGCCGATGGCTTTTTTATTTGCTCAACCATGAATAATCCGGGCTAGTGTCCTGACTTACAAATTCGATTGAGAGGCGCTGCACATCCATCATTCCCGCAGGGGGAATGGAGGGAATGGTGCGCGAGCGCACCCTACAATCCTATCCCAATAGGGCGTTAAATAATTCATTTTGTTCTTTGTCGTCATACCGGCGAAAGCCGGTATCCAGTAGGGGCAGGTTTGAAACCTGCCCCTACGTCTGGATTCCGGGTCGCGTCACCCCGGACTGTGATCCGGGGTTGCCCGGAATGACGATCGAAATTATGCAACGAGCTTCTGGGTTATCACTCTAGCATTCAATTCACGAACAGCTTTTTAATCGCTTCGATGACCTCGGGCGGTTGGTTCATGACATTCGCCGCCAACTTTTGCAGCTCCTCGCCGCCGGTGTGAACCACGTCAATCCTCAGTTTCTTGGCTTCCGCGAGCAGCTCAGGGTCCTTCGCGGCTTTTTCATGCGCAGCCCGAAGCATCTTCACGCGGTCGGGCGGCGTCCCCGGCGCCACAAGTGTCGGTCGCGCCCACTCTCCGCCTTGCAACATGGCCTCGGCGGTGCGCCGTTTCGTCGCCGGTGTCTTATAGCGATCCATGAGCTCATAGACCGTCGGCGCATCCGGCACTCGCTCGCTGCGCTTGCGGCCGCTCTGGGCGAGGAAGCGAACGAATTTTGTTTTCAGCCAGCTCAGGAAGGGTTCGCGCCCGTAATAAGTAGAGATGGTCAGTCCCATACATTGGACCTCGCCGCGTTCCACCGCCAGGGCGATTTCGCTGCTGCCGGGATAGCCGGTCACGTGGACCACTTTGGCGCCGATGGTCTCCTCCAATATTTTCGACATCACGTAATCTGAGCTACCGACACCCGTCGAACCGCATTTGGGTGGCTCCTTGGACTTGATAATATCGTCGATAGATTTAAACGGCGCGTCGGCACGTGAAAAGAGCATCATATCGTCGTTCTCGAGGGAGCCGATCCAGATAAATTTTCTCAGGTCGAACTTCACTTCGTTCTGGCTCGATAGTTGGCTGAGGTAAAAATTATTGTGCGGTGCCAGAATCGTCAAACCGTCGGGTTTGGCGACACCCCACACGTAGTTGGCGGCGGTGACGGAGCCGGCTCCCGTCATATTTTGCACGACCATGTCGGGATTTCCTGGAATATACTTGCCGATGTACCTCGCCAGCAGCCTGGCGGCGCGGTCATAGCCGCCGCCCGTGCTCAGCCCGACGATGATGCGAATGGTTTTGCCGTTGTAAAAATCTCCTTGAGCCCATGCGGAGGGGACTAAGGAGATCACGAGAAGGCAAATGCTCAGACGAGCGCAGCAGCGGATCAGAAATCCATGGTTCATCATGAAAATACCTTTCGAGCGATTAAAAAATTACGGGGGATGAAGCTCACTTATTTTTGTTGTGCAGGCGAACTATATCTTGAGTCGCAACTTTGTCAACGACCCTTGGTAGGGCAAGTCAACCATTCAATGCTGAAACCCATCGATAGCTCGGTCAATGACGCCATCGCCGAGCTTCGGATCGAAATGGCGCCGAAGGAGAATTTTGCGCGACTCGGCTGTCGATGAACTAATTTGCGCTGATTGGAAATAGGATCACAACCCGCTTACATACGGCTTCCAACCGACGTCCCAATCCAGATATTCCAGCCCTGTGAATCGCTTCTTGTAATCGTAAGCGAATGGCTCGCGGTAGGCATAGCCTGGATAGTAATACCGACAACCTCGCTTTTGCGAAAATCGAATGGAATGCAGCATCATCAGAATACCGAGACTTCTTTTTGGCAGCGCCGGATCAAACATGGCATACACGCCGGACGTCGCGCGCGCGCCGAGATCCAAGAAAGTGACGCCGCAAAGCTTGCCAGCGAGATAAATGCAGATCTCCACGTTCGGGCAAGGTACTGAATCAGGAAATTCCGATAGGAAATTGGACAAAGAGGTGGGTGTATTCTCGTCGAATCGAAGTCTGTGTTTTTCGAAAAGTGCTTCCTTTTCGTCATCGACAAACGAAGGCCGAATGACGATTTCAGCGTCTCGGTTCTTTGCCAGCACACGCTTCTGGCTACGCGTGAGAGCGAATCGCTTAATATCTACTCGCAACGGCAGAACCGAAAAAAGTTTCCCGCCGTGAAATGCGCTGCCATACCGGACGAAAATAATGCCAAAGTGACGCCACCCTTCCGACCAAAACTGATCCATCTCCGCAGGCTCGGCGTTCAAACAAAGAAAACTTTCGTCGTCTTTGGACGTAGTCATGGTGAGAGCCCAACATCAAACGCAAGAATAGAAGAGGCGCTGAAAGATGAAATGGACGGGGGCATATGGCGGTGAAGATGAAAAATTGCTGTGTGTTATTTAACGCTGAGCTTTTGGAGGTGGGTTAGCGGTGACCGTTCTTGCCATCGAGTAGAGCTCTGCCGCGAGGCGTCAGAGTCACCTCGGGATCGCGGAGGGTGTCGCGACGGTTGAGTTGAACGTACCCGTCAATCATCGCGTCCTCCCACACGGTGTGTCGGGGACAGGTGGTCTGCCAGGCTTCCATGACATCAGCATAGGTTCGACGACGACTTGAGATCCAGGCGAGAAACTCCAGCATTAACAGATTCACCGACTCAGACATGACTCACCTCAGTGTCCCAATATTCAGCAACGCGAAATCATTATAACGCCGTCGCAACGTGCCCGGCAAACGATCAATCTATGCGGGCACCGAACACATGGTGTAAAAATCGCCGAGCGAATCTTCGTGGTCTTTTTTCCTTCGCGGTGTTTCCCCCTCATTCATCCTCCCCGCACGAGATTGTGTTGTAATGTCATCCTGAGGTCCTTCGACTACGCTCAGGATAAACTCTGCCGAAGGATCTCGCCTTTTGTAACGTATGGATCGGTCGAGATTCTTCACTGTCGTCAGACTGTGTGAAAACTCTATCGGAGCCCTTCGACGGCGCTCAGGGCGAACGGCTAAGTCTTGATTCCAAATGAAGCGATTCCGTTCGTGGTGAGCCCAGTCGAACCATGAACGGAGTTTTCACACAGTCTGTCGTTCAGAATGACATTGCAGCTAATTTGGTGATTGCGACATAGTCTCAAGGCGGGGAAGGAACAGGGCGCGGTTCTGCACGAACGTACAACTCCCGCGGAGCTTTGTCGAAATATTTGAAAAGCGCTGGACACAGCCAGCCCTCCATATCGAACTCTGGGGAATAGTACCAGTTACCGCCATATTCTTCGCGCCGCCATTCCAAATTGACCGTATAGCCGGGAAATGGTGTGGCCGAAAAGAGCAAGCGGAAACCTTTTTCGGCGCCTGGAATTGACGCGACCAATCGATCGATCATGGTGTCGATACCGGCGACAAAGGGCTCTCTATTGAGACCCACCCGAGGATCGTCGAAGACCCACATGCCCTCATATCTGTAAGGCGCTATCACTCCGATGGTATTCATACGCTCACGCGCGATTATTTCCCATACAACTTGGCGATGTATCCGCTCTTGTCGATCTCTTCGACCAAGCTTGGGTCCATCACGTCTTTGGCCTGTGTGACTTTGGATTTTGGCGTCTTGACGGAATCTAACACCGCTTGAACTCCTTTGACCTCGGGCAAGGGGCGTTCGCGCATGGCGGCGGCTATGCGCGGGTAGCTGTACTCTCGTCCTTTGATGCCTTCTTGCTTGAGAACCGACAGCACAAGGTCCGTATTGGTTTTGAAGACGTAGATGCCTTCGATCAGTCCTTCGACGAACTTCAAGAATAAATCGCGCCGAGTTTTCAGCGCGTTCGTTGGTACCACCTGGCCGAAGCGGGCATAGTCGAGCGGCATCTCCAACATGTCCACTAGAACGCGGCAGCACCCCGACTCCAAGAGCGCCGGCACATCGTAAGTTCCGAGCAGCGTGCCATCGATTTGCCCGGCCACCATCGCGGGAAGACGCGACGTGCCGGTGGCTTGGATGATGCGCACGTCTTTGTCGGGGTCTAGTTTAAAATGGCGCAGCAACATTCTTGTCGTGACTTCGGAAGAGGAGCCGAAGCGGCTGATGGCGAGGCGTTTGCCTTTGAGGTCTTCGGCGGATTTGATTTCGTTGCGCACGACGAAGGCAAAAGGAAAACGGTTAACGTAGACGCTGATCAGTTTTCCGTCCAGCACCCCGGACGATACCGCATTCAACATGGCCGGAACGTCGGAGTCGGCAATTTCGAGGTCGCCGCCGACCATGGCTTGGGCCATGGTCGCGCCGCTGGTGAAATAGATGAGCCGGATGTCGAGGCCGCGTTTTTTCCACAAACCGGCTCGCTCGATTGTCTTGTGAAGGTTCTTGGCGACCCCGGTGCCGCTGTAGCCGACGCGGACGAGTTGCTGGGCGGAGCTCGAGTTTGATCCCAGAATCGCTGCGACCATAATTGTGCAGAGAATAATCAGCCTAGCTAAGCTAGTCTTTGTCATGAAAGCTTCCTCACGCTTGAAGTGTCATACTGCGCTGTAGCGTAATAATTTCGACTCGACTTCGGGCGAGATCCCTCGCTCCGCCAGACTGAAAACTCCGTTCATGGTTCGACAAAGCTCACCACGAACGGAAGTGAGCCGTGCAGAAATCAATTACTTAGCCCGTTCGCCCTGAGCTTCGTCGAAGGGCTCTTGCGAGTTTTCACGCAGTCTACCGCTCGGGATGACAGATTATTTGCATGAAACCCGTTGGCCTTTTTGCGTTCTTGCTGTAGGGGCAACCCCCCGTGGTTGCCCAGCGGGGCAGGCACAGGGGCCTGCCCCTACAGCTTTCTTTATGGCACCAGGACGCCAGTGAAAAGGATAACGCTCATGCGTTAGGAAAAATATTTTCCGTACTTTTCGACCACTTGTTGCTTGAGCTCGGCGCTGGATCCCGAGACGAGCGGATAATCTTTCATCCATTCATAAGGTCGCGTGGCGTCGATGATAGCGCGAGTGCTGAAACCTTTTTTGTCCTTCGGTATCACCGGATCGAGCGGGCCGCTCCAGGCCCGGCGGATAAAGTCTATGTCGTTCGACGGATCCGACCTCGTGCACATCGCCCACAGCACGTCGTTCATGTCGTAGGGATCGATGTCGTCATCGACGACGACGATGTAGCGCCCGAGATATGCGCCGGCGCCGCACTGGGCGGCGATGACGCCGGTTTGCTTGGCGTGGCCTGGATAGCGTTGCTTGATCGACACCGCGGTAAAAAATCGGCCTTGAAAACAAGCGACGCCGCGAACATCCGGCACACCGGCTTTTTCCAGATGATCCCAGATAAACGCGGAGCGCACGAGGTTATCGTCGGCGCCGCCGGGAGGGCGCGAAGACGGCGCGCCGGTCAGGATCGGATTATTGCGGTGCATCAGCCGCTTTACTCTGATGATCGGTTCGGTGCGCTCGCCGCTGGCGTAATAGCCGGTCCACTCGCCGTAGGGCCCTTCGCGTCTCTGCTGATCGGGTAAGCACTCGCCCTCGATGGTTATTTCCGAAAACGCCGGAACCGGCAGACCGGTGTGCTTGCCGACAATAACGTCGATCGGTTCGCCGCGGATGCCGCCGGCGTAGTCGTACTCGGATTTTCCCCACGGCAAACTATTCGCCGCGGCCGTTAGCAGCAGCGGATCATCGCCAAAGCTGATAGCGACTGGGCAGGGACGGCCTTGATCAAAATATTTTTGGCGAATGATCCGGCCTTGTTTACCGGGCGAGATGTACAGCGCCAGCGTGTCCTTGTCGTGCACCATAACGCGGTAGCAGCCGAGATTGACCCAGCCCTCGTCCATATCGCGCGTGACGACCACGTGAGCCGTGCCGATGTATCGTCCGCCGTCTTCTTCATGCCAATGCGGCACAGGCAAGGAATAGAGATCGATATCGTCACCTTCGTAAACATTCTCGGTCACCGGCCCGGTCTTTACGACTCGCGGCGGAATGAATTGTGGATTGTTCAAGCGCTTTCGCCATGCCTGAATGAATTGCGTACGGTCATAGTCCAGCGGTAAGTGCGTCGTCAGACATTGGCGCCTGAGCGACTGATGGTGCACGCCCACGAGCACGCGATGACCAGCGGGATAATCTTTGATCTTGTCGAAGAGAATCGCCGAATAGGGCGGATTGCGCGCGTAGACTTCCGTAACCGCGCCCATTTCATATTTCCAGTCGACGCCTTCGACTCGTTTCAACTCGCCGAACTCATCGACTTTGTCCATCCAACCGCGTAGATCGTTGTAGAGCATTTCAACTTCCTTTCTGAAAAACTTTGTTCCAATCGTTCCAGTGGTTCCAGTCGTTCCAATCGTTAAGACGAGCATTGAGTAGCGCGCATTCCAAACATTTGGAACGAATGGAACATTTGGAACGTCTGGAACCGTCTTATATCGTTGTCTTTTTTTGGTAAAGCTCCGGTCGCATCCTACTCTTCAAACCGTTCTTTGCCAGCTCGGTCTCGAACGCATGGCGAATTTCCGGATCCTCGTCTTCATACTCGATCTGGTTCGGTCCCTTGCCGATGAAATGCTCGCCTTCCCCAGACCAACCGGGATAGGCCAACATACCCGGCGGATGAAAGGCGAGGAAGCGCACCGGCTCGACACTGGTATTGAAATGTTCGTGGAACCACATGGCCGGCGGCACGAACATGCTCCACTCATGCCAATCGAAGCGTTCGCGTTTTTTGCCTTCCTCCCACATGAATGAAAATCCCGCGCCGTCGAGGATGACGATGTTGAATCCCGGACCGTGGCGATGCGCCTTCTTGTATGTGCCGGTGGCCCAGCCTGAGAGGTGCAGGAACATCATCGTCCTGGCAAATCTGATGCGCATGCTGTAAGCGTCCTGAGCGCGGTCGCGGCTCTGCTTGAATCCGCCCTGTTCTTCCATAGCGTAGACGTTTTCCCTGGTGAACCACTGGCCGACGTCGGCGATGAAGTTGGTCTCGATGCCGTTAAAGCCGCGCAAAACCTTCGGCGCTTCGACGAAATAATTTTCTTCTTCGGCGAAGCGATCGAGAAACTTGTAGTCGCAATTGAAGATAAAATCGTTGTTGTTGAAGAGCTGCATGTAAAGCGGCGCCGAGGTGCAGGATATCAAGCGCGCCGGCTTGTCCATGGCATAATGTTGGTGAAAGACATTGGGCGGGACCGCGAAGACGCTGCCGGTTTGCCATTCGAAAGTCCGCTTACGGCCGTCTTCGTACCACATGGAAGTGGCCCCTTGGCCGTCGACGACCATCACCGACTCGTCGAACAGCTGGCGTCGCGGCACGGTCTTCTCGCCGCGCGAGATTTCCAAAACCACGGCATCGTTGACGACCGCGTTGGACAGATTGATGAACGCGCCGTTGGCGTTGCGCGCCTTCCAGTACCCGACCGGAACTTTTCTCAGGTCCTCGATGAAAAACTCTGTGTGGATAGGGATCCCCTGTTGCCGTTGCCAGCCCAAATACGGGTTGAGTTGCCATTCCTCCGAAGCAGTCGTCTGATATTCTCCATTTGTCTTGACTGTGGTAGGGGCACGGCATGCCGTGCCCCTACAAACTGCGGCTTTTATCTCCCATACAGCCGGTCGACGAAACCGCTCTTCTTGATTTCTTCGAGGATCGTCGTGTCGATATAATCTTTCGCTTGTGCCTGTTTGGCTTTGGGCGTGCCGATGGAATCCAGCGCCACTTGGATGCCTTTTTCCTCCGGCACCGGATATTCGATCAGCGCCTCGATGATTTTTTGATATCCGAGATCGGCGTCTTTGACGCCTTCGCGCTTGAGTAAAGCGATCGGCAGTTCGGGTCGAGTCTTGTAGACGTAGATGCCTTCGATCAGCGCCTGCAGGTAACGGCGCACGTGATCTCTGCGAGACTTGATGACGGCAGCCGGTATGGCGATACCGAAACGAGAATAATCGATGGGCAGTTCTTCCAGATTGGCAAGTTTGTTACAACAGTTCGATTCGAGCAACTTCGGCACATCGTGCGAGCCGATCAGCGCCCCGTCGAGATGACCGCCGATCAGCGCCGCCATCCGAACCGAGTCGTTGCCGCCTGATTGAATGATCGTCACATCCTTTTCCGGGTCGAGCTTCCAATAGCGCATCAAAAGCCGTGTGATGAAATCGGAGGACGAGCCGAAACGGCTAATGCCGATCTTCTTACCTTTGAGCTCGGTGGGCGACTTGATCGGACTACGCGCGATGAAGCTCAGCAGAATCTTATTCATCCACACGGCAACCATCTTTACGTCCAGCACGCCCGAAGCTTTGAGATTTAGCATCGTCGGGATGTTGGAGTCGGTGACATCGATATCGCCGCCGACCAGCGCCTGCGCCATGATCGAGCCACTGTTGAAGTAAATGCTGCGCACGTCGATGCCGTGTTTGCTCCAAAGACCGCTCTTGTCGATGACGTAGGTCAGATTCTGGGCGATGCCGGCACCGCTGTAACCAAGCCGGAAGAGGGGGAGCTGCGATTCCGCGCCATGCGTGGTGACACTCCAAAGGAGTAGCGTGACTAATAATGTTTTTGTGGTAAGCGAAATCATGCCCTTTGGAAACCCGCTAGGTTGATCGAATGGGAAAGACTCGGAAGGCCGTTGAGTTTATTCCAGCGTTCCATTCTTCCCATCGATCTTATAAAGCTTTGCTGCGTTGCCGCGCAGGATCTGCTCTTGCTCACGCGCGCGCATGCCCGCTAGACACCTTTCGGCAAACTGCCGGCTCTCCGGCCAAGTGGAGCTCGTCGTCGGAAAGTTGGTTGCCCAGAGAATACGATCCGTGCCGATATGGCGCGCGTTAATTTTAACCGGGTCATACCAAGTGGTCAGATAACACTGGCGGCGAAACATCTCGGACGGTTTCAACTCGTAATTACAGTGATCCTGCTCGTACTGATGGTCGGCGTATTCGAGCAAGAAAGTTCCCCAACCGATCGTGCTCTCGGCGAAGACGACCTTAAGTTGTGGGAAGCGCAGCAGCATACGCGAAAAAAGAATGTTGGAAAGATCGAAGACGGCACTAGCGGGGCGGATCACCGCTTGAAACGCCGCGGCCAATTCCGGCGCCAAGTTCGGCGCCATCGGAAACTGAAGCTGGGCCGCTGAGCCGGCGTGAAAACACAACGGAACGTCGAGCTCTTGGCAGGTCGCCCAGACCGGATCGTATGCAGAACTGTTGATGTGGGGCAGATTGCGCAAGTGCATCGGTTCCGCGGGAAAGATGACGCCGCGGTGGCCGCCGGCGACGGCGCGCTTGATTTCACTGACGGTTGCATCAACGGGCGAGAGCGGCACGATGCACTGAGGGATGAAGCGACTGTTCGCACTGGTCCACTCTTCGATAAGCCAGTCATTGTAAGCCTGCGCGCAGGCGAGTTCTAAGCCGGGATCATTAATCGCGCCAAAAGTTTCGCCCGAGAATCCGGCGACGCTCGGATAGAGAACGGTGTAGTCGACGCTGTCTCTATCCATCGCCTTTATTCGCTCACCCGGGAGATGGGTGGATGCATCGATGTCATCCCACCGTGCCGGTGTTTTCGCGCGGTCAGGCATCACCGCACCGACTTGGGCGATATCCGAAAGCGGAATGATTCGCCCGTCGACGACCCATGCGTCGGTGCCGTCAGCACCGCGTTCGATGTGGGGAATGCGCTCGCCCCACTTCGATTTCGCTAAGCGCCGCGTCCATACTTCGGGATGCTCGACGACGCGATCGACGGCGCTGATTATGTGGTTCGTCAATGTCATGCTGACTCTTTTGAAAACCTACTATTTCACCACGAAGAGCACGAAGGACACGAAGAATTCAGGTAAAAGTCCATCAAAGTTTTATTTACCTTCGTGCTCTTCGTGTCCTTCGTGGTGAACGAGTTGCAGATACATTGACGCAACTGAGAATCCAGTCGCGCGCTTCCATTTCTCAAAGCCGGTACAGCGCTTGCGCATTTTGATACAACATCTTCTTGCGCTCATTCTCGGGCACACCTTGCAACGATCGCTCGACGAACTTCCACGAGTCGGGATAAGTCGATGCGATATGCGGGTAGTCGGACTCCCACATGATATTATCCAAACCGACATTGTGTCTCAGCTCGATGCCGGCCTTCTCGTACCAGAAATTTACGTAGACCTGTCGGCGGATCAGCTCGCTCGGGCGCTGTACCAATCCGTGGCGCCAGAGTTGTCGCCGCTCCCATTCGTGATCGCACGCGGTTTGGACGCAGCTCACTGAGCCGATGCCGGTTTCGGCGAAGACCCATTTCGACCGGGGAAACTTGTAGGCAATCCCCGAGAAGACCAGGTTCGGAACGATCTGCGCCGGCCACGCCGAGGTCGGCACGGTGAAGGCGGCGTGCTGCTGATACGGTGTGTAGCCGTCCCACTCGGGAAAAGTCAGCTTGCGCGCGAGCCCGGCTGATGCATGAAAGTGAACCGGCATTTCGAGCTCCTGGCAAACCTCCCAAAGCGGATACCAATAGGGTTCGCTGATGTGCGGCAAAGATTCGACCATCAGGCTCGGCAGCGCGAACATGACGATACCTCGGTGGCCCTTGCTCGCCGCGCGGTTGACTTCGGCGACGATGGTTTCCATGCCGCAGAGCAAGGGCACCATGGCGAGGGAAATGAAGCGCTCGCTCGCGTGGGTCAATTCGCCCAGCGAGTCGTTGTAGGCTTGCACGCAGGCGAGCTCGAACTCAGGATCGTTGTATTGATGAAACGAGCTCGGGTCGTTGGGAAACAAAACCTCGGCGTCGATGCCGTCGGTATCGAGAGCTTTAAGGCGCTCATTGGGAATGTAAGCCTTCGCGGGAACTTCTTCCCAACGTTGCGGATAGGCATTGCGCAGCGGATCGCCCATCACCGCGGGACAGTTGCACACGCCCCGGGTCCGTAGCGGCCGGCCGTTGACCACCCAGCGCTCGACTTTGGCGCCTTTGTTGTCGACTTCCTTGATTTGCGGGATGCGCTCGCCGAATTTGCTTTTCGACATCCGACTGAGAAAAGCGTTCGGTTCAGTGACGACGTGGGAATCTGCGCTAATGAGGCCGTGGTGAATTTCCATTTTCAAATTTTCGCTACCATATGGGGCACCATGATTGGACCGTGGCATAGTTGCCATTCCGAATTCCTCCCCCTCGACGGGGCTCGACGGGGGAGGACAAAGGTAGGGGTGCTCTTGGATTTTACGTGCACCCCCATCTCAATCTTCCCCCGTCAAAGGGGGAAGAGGTAATCTTCCACACCCACCCCAACAGGCAATGGCTCTCGGATCCAACTCGAAACTAGAAACCCGGAACTCGAAACCCGTGTCTCATTCCATCTCCGCCATAGCCGTGGCTACCGCGCCGTGAAAGGCACGCTCGATGGCAAGTGACTCTTCGGCGCCGCGGAGCACTTGCTGCGCGGTCAACTCATCAACGACGTAGCGCATGAAAACTTCATCGAGCAATGCCGAGTGATCGACATCCGCGACCAAATGAACTTGCGTGCCGATGTCCTGGTCTCTCTTCTTGATTCCTAGCTCTAGTTCTTGCCGCTTTACTAAGCGTTGTGTAAGCGTCCCGCCTTTGACGATCTTATCGTTATTGCGCCGTTCGAGAATGTGCGAGCAGGCGAGTCCTTCGAGCCAGGGCTTCCCGCGCGCGCAGTAAAGCCAGGCATAAAACGCCGCACGCGCGCCGGGAATCATGTCGGACTCTTTGTTACTGCCCAAGTCTTCTTCCGTCACATGAGCTTTACCCATACGCGGATCATAAATTAGCTCGTCCTTTTCGTGCTCCCAGATGGCACGCTTGATGTCGAGAGGAGCCGTGCAGGCGACCGCAGCCCAACAGTCGCGCCGGTTATTGCCAAAAAAAGTCATGTGCAAGTGACGAAAGGCGAGGCGTGCCGGAGTCAGAGGCACAGTCAACATTCGGTGAATTTCCGGCGTCTCGTACCATTGGTTCACCATTATATTCAGCTGTTGTGCGACTTCCGGCCATTTGCTCATTGCAGATTTCTCCCGCGAACCTTCGCCGTGCGATCAAGCAATTGTCGACATGGCGCGAATATACGTCCGTGCGGAAAGAGCTGTCAATCAAACGAAGGCGACGCGAACAAGTTCACGGTCAGGAAATCGACCGATTCATCTCGAGGTCGTTTAGAGCGGGATCGTTTCGATAGGGCGCGGTTTTTCCTGTGAGCGCGAATCCGAGGTGCTCGTAAAACTTAATGGCATTATCGTTGTTGCTCGTCACGATTAACTGCCAAGTGCACACGCCGTGCGCACGGCTCCACTCGGTGATGGCCTTGACCAATTTGCGTCCAATGCCCGATCGGCGATGCGTGGGCGCTACCCACATCGACAGCAGGTGTGCGCGTTTAGCGTCATCTTTTTTATCCAAGATTCCTGACGCGATTCCGCATGGGATTTCCGCGTCCATCGCGAGATAGGTAGCGGATCTCTCGTTGGTCCATTGCGCGGCGCGTGTGACCCAATCGGCGTCGGTAAGCTGAGATTCCTTCGCATAGGTAGAACTGAACGCGGTCGGCGTGTCCTGTAAGGCGCAAAGGCGAACATCCTTGAAGAGCATTGCATTCTGCGGCGTGATGAGCTCAAGGGTGATCATCTCATAGACCAATTTCTGCTTTCTCGGGGCCAACTGTCATCCGTCGACCAGCGGCGCGACCTTTTTCTGAAAAACCGTAAGCTGATCCAGCTCATCTCTGACAGGCCAGATAAAAAGCCGCTGCACTCCGGCGGCCTTATAAGCCGCGAGCTTTTCGGCGCAGAGTTCCGGCGCGCCAACGAGAAGTCGCTGGCGGAGCTGCTCGAGAGGACGGTTCAGCATCGGCGCGAGAGTCTCGGATAAAACTCGATCTGCCCGCGCGTTGTCATCGGTGATGTACATGAACATTGTCGCAAGCGCATTCGGGAAGCTCGTCGGATCTTTGCCGAGATTTTTGAGCTGGTCCCGCAGCTTGTCTAATCCTATCTTGAATTGATCCGGCAGTGTGTTGTACGCGGATGCCAGCCATCCATCTCCCAGTCGGGCGACTCGGCGCAATCCGGCATCCGAACCCCAGCTGCCTATCCAGATCGGTGGACCAGATTTCTGGATCGGCTTGGGCTGGAGATCGATTCCAACCGTGGAGTAAAAACGTCCGGTGAAGCTACCTCCGTCGGCGCTCCACAAAGAGCGCAAAACCTGGATGGCTTCATCGAACCTCTTCCAGCGTTCCTCATAATTCATTGCAACGATCTCATAATCACGAGCTGAAGAGCCGGGACCCACGCCGACGAATAATCGCCCATTGGAGAGGATATCGATGGCAGCAAATGTCTTGGCTATTTGCACCGGACCACGCACAACCGTAAGAATCACGCTGGTTCCGACCGCCATGTTTCCGCTGTAAGAAAGCACGGCGGCAAGAGCGGTCGGCGCGTCGAGCCACGGGCGATGGGATATCAAGTGGTCGTTTGTCGAAACAGCTTTGAAGCCCAAGTCGCGAGCGGTTTGCACGTATGTCGATAATCGCTCCAGTGAAAACCGCTGGTTGCCGAAGTCAATGACCGGAAGATGTGCGCCGTAATCCAATGTGAACTCCTCTGTTTCGAGAAATCACGATTAGCTACTAATATCCGCAACTCGCTGTGAAATGCTTCCTACAACTCGGCAAGGCCTAACGTTCGCGGCGCTCAAAGAGCGTCCGCCCTTGAACCTGGGTTAGAACGTTGACCGTGTGAAGTATAAACCCGAACACGCGCAGCGATCGCCGCTGCCACCAAAAAACGACCGAATAACCAAGTAAGAACACGATACCGATAACAAACAACGGGCCGAGCTTTAGGAAAATCAACTCATAGGTTAACTGGCCGACTACAGAGCCCAAGTAATGTGCCCAGAGTGGTCTCGGAAAAAAACTGCCGGTAACTATGCCAGTGACAGTCAACGCAGCAACGTAGTAAAGCCCGTCCGCGTCCCACGGCTCCAGGTGACCCGTGACCAAAGGTGATAGACCCCATACGAGAGCACTCGCCACTAGCGCAACAAGAAACGCGGGGATGGCTGAAGGTTTCATATACGGTGACGCGATGCTCCAACACGAACCAGCGGCCGACGCAATAATGAAGCATACTCATTCGCTTAAGAGAACTTCCACCAGATGAACACCGCGACTGCAGCAGGCGCAGCGAATATCAACAGGAAAATCGGAAGCTCCTCGGGCATCGAATACCCGGCCCGGGTACCCATCCACATGTTGACCAGTGCGGCGACAAACCAGATTGGGATGAAGACTTTGGCGGCAGTGACCATAGAGCTTGCGCCGGTGCCGCCAATCCAGCGCCCAACAAGAACGGACAGACCGAGCAGCACGAAGCCTCCCACTATAATCATGATCGTGCGCATCTCAGTTCTCCGTTGAGTGAAGTGGAAATACCTGTTCGTGACGCCCAACGCTATGCTGCTGAGCCGTTACCAGAAAGTGAATCGCCCATCGCTTAATCTCCCGATCGGCCCAAGCGGCGGGTTAGCCAGACGCTACAACCCTGGAAATTCGCGCCATGCGTGATACCTAGTCGAGCCGAATGCCGCGAGTCAAGAAAAAATTAGTATTGTGTCCCCGGAATGCCGCGGAATTCCGGAATTCCCCCTTACCAGTGATTGTAGTTCCCATGCAGTGAGCTTGGTCGCAAGACGTAAGGATTGCTTTGAGATCAAGGCGCGTGTCGTGACAGTCGATTAGGCTCTTTGAGACCGTTTGTGTTTTGCGATCAGTTCCCGGATCGTCGGAACGAGCTCTGTTGGCACTTCCATGACAGTTTGAGCTGAGTCCTCAAAAGCCGCTTCGTCCTCGGCCACTGCCTGCTCATCCGTCTGTTGCTCGTAGTGTTCGAGCACTCGACGAACTCTTTGCTCGTTCCAACCGGGCGGAAATTTGCTCTTTTTCATTGTTTACCTTTCCTGCGTAGCCTGCGTCGATACGCAAATAACGATTTTCCTCGTAGCTCGTACGCAGTGATTACAAATACGCTGTCTGGCTCAGGGTCGGGAACGTAAATGACTCGAAGATAGCGCCCTGCTTGGGTTTTGCCAATGACCACACGTGAATCGTCCCGACCCGGGCGATCCTCCCCGGGATTTGTCAGTACATCGATGACTTCATCTTCATCAATTTCGTGATTGTGAATATGCGGAGCATCTGTTGCCGAATCTACATAGAAGCGAACATTCATTCGTGAAAATTATATCACTAGTGTTGAGAAGAGCCTAACAATTCAGCCAGAGCGGTCACGGAATCATTTAAATTTTCGAGCCGCTTGTGTGTCTTATTTTTCCAGCAATCTTTTCATGCGCTCGACGACGTCTGCAGGTTGGGCTATGACTTCGCGGGCGAGTGTCTGTAGCTCTTCACCTGCTACAGGCTCGATATCCAATTTCCGTTCTTTGGCTTGGGCCTGAAAATCCGGGTCGGTGAGAGTTTTTTTGAAAGCGCTCTGAAGAAGTTTCGCGCGGTCGGGCGGCAGGGCCGGTGAGCTGACGAATGGCCGGCCAAACTGGCCGACGGCGAGAACGATCGTCGCCAGACGTTTGCCCGCCTCCGGAGTTTTATATTCGTTCATGAGTTCCCAGATGGTCGGCACATCGGCCAACCTCGGGTCGCGCTTCTTGCCGGTTTGTATCAATACGCGCACAAAACCATTCTTGAACCAGCTGACGAGCGGTTCGCGTCCAAATAGGGTTTCTAGAGAGATACCACGGCACTGAACTTCTTCTCGCTCTACGGCCAAGTCGACTTCTGGACCATCCTTGTAGCCGGTGAGCGTATTAAATTTCGCGCCGAGGGTTTCCTCCAATAGGTTTCCCGTATAATAACCTGTCGAAGCCGTGCCGGTGGCGCCGCATTTTGGTGGCACGGTCGCTTTACGCACATCCTGAATCGTTTTGTACGGGGTGTTAGCGCGGATGTAGATAATCTGTTCGACCTGTGTCGGAGTGCCGAGCCAAGTAAACTTCGTCCAATCGAACTGAACTTCTTTTCTCCCTACCAGCTGATCGAAGTAGAGTCCCGCTCGAATCCCGCCGAGGGTAAGCCCATCGGGCTTGGCGACTTTGTAGACATAATTGGCGGCAATCATCGCCGCCGCGCCGGGCATATTCTGGACGACGATATTTGGATTTCCCGGGATATATTTACCGAGGTACCGGGCGATCAAACGTGTCCACGAATCATCGATGCTACCCGGGCCGTATCCAGCGACGAATCGTACTGTTTTGTCTTGATAGAACGGCGCTTGAGCCAGTGCGTTGACGGGTGAAACCAGGACGAGAGCGAGAACGAAAATGCATCTGTTCATGGCAACCCTCCGCCGTGCAAGATTTATCGGCGCGGATCATACCGAGTTTGCCACGAGGCATACAAGGGCGCGAAGCGAGAAAGATTATACCGCAGAGACGCAGCGCAGCAGAGCCGCAACCAAAGGAGAACAATCCTTCACCACGAAGCGCACGAAGGTCACGAAGGTATTCGTAGGGTGCGCTCCGCGCACCGGTCAGTTCGTAGCCCGGATGTAGCGCAGCGGAATCCGGGGTGTTTCGGTTAGAAAAATTTGCGCAAGCTGCGCAAACGTTCAACGATAATAGTACAAAGGTCACATAATTCGGATTTGGAATTTAGCCGCAAAGGCATGTCCTGAGCGAAGTCGAAGGAACGCAAAGGGCGCAAAGTAGAGAATCAAAGAAATCGGAGTGACTCGCGCAAAGACGCGAAGGGCGCCAAGGGGGAGCTTGTCATTTCGACCTAAGGGAGAAATCTTTCTCAGATCCCTCACATTCGTTCGGGATGACGGGGCTTGGCCCGTCACTTTGCGTTCTTGGCGTCTTGGCGCGAGAATAATCCGAAGCACCCGATAGACTGCCTGAAAATTTGCGCGGTGAATTCTCCGGATCCGTTTTCAATTCATCAGTCTTGAAATCCAACATCCCCTGAATCTCCACCTCGATTTCTTGCAACGTCCTTCCGGTAATGCGGGAAAACAGTGTTGATCCCATCGCGGCTCTGCCATACAAGAAATTCACACATCCTCAAGCGCCCAGACCCCGTTGAACTTCAGGTAATAGCACGCCACGTCAATCGCCGAGATGTTGCTCTTTAAAAACTCTGCGGCGCTGCGCAATTCCGACTCGTGATTTGCCGCCTCGCGCTCCTCGTTGCCCTCGAACGCCTGCAATCCGCCGTACGCTCCACAGTCGCTGTGGACCATCAGCATGACCCGGCTTGTCCTGTGCAGGCGCATTGAGGTTCGCACCTGCCCGAGCGCGAAGCTGCGCTCGGATTCTTCCGCCGGAGAGGCGAAGGCTTTCGCCCCTCCGGCGATCTTGAGTGGATCCGCCCACCAGATGCCGCGCTTCTTGAGAAATTTGCGCGTCACCAGCTCGAAGCGCGCGTCGAAGCATGAGACCACGCACGCGTCCGCGTGATACATGTCGGTCTGCGAGTCGAAGTGGAAAACCTTCTTCACGGTCTTAACCGATGCGCCGCGCTTTGATTTCTTGCAGCAGCTTTTCGATCTCGTCTTGTTTTTCCAATGCGGCCAATTTGTCCTCGATGTTGTCGCTGACCATCTCAGCCTTGACTTGGCTCAGTGCCTCAGCGCGCCGCACCTTGTTTTGCATCCGATTGAACGTCGCGGTCTTTGACTTATCCCCGATCGCGATTTGCGCGTCGCTGGCCTTAGCCAACGCCCGCGAGCGCCTATGCTGTGCGATCAGCATTTCGCTCTTCGATTCGGCTTCGGCCAGCTTTTGCTCCAGCTTGTGTAAGGCCGACTTCAGATTGTCGACCTCCGTTCTCTGGTCCGCCATCAGGGAGTCGAAGCTCTCCGCCATCTGCTTGAAACTCATGGAGCGCTCCAGGGCCGCGCGCGCGAGATCATCCTGCTTCTTGTCCACGGCCAGTTCCGCCTTGCGGATCCATTCGGCTTCCTTCTGTGCGTTCTCCTTCTGCTTTTTCTCCAGCACGTGCTGATCGGCGATCGCGATGGCGACCTGGGTCTTCACCTGCATGAGCTGGTTCTGCATATCCAGGATCACCTGTTTGATCATCTTCTCGGGATCCTCGGCCTTGTCGATCAGATCGTTCAGGTTGGCCCGGATCAACGTCGATACTCTTTCCAATAAAGCCATACAAACCTCCTATTTTGTTGGTTAGCTGCGCCTCAGGCCTTCTCGTCAGGCTTCGGGGCCTTGTCTCCAATCATTTTGACTTTGGATAGCAGGTCCGAGAACTGCACTCCGGAAAGCGTTTCGAACAACGCGGGAATTTGCGCGGCCATCGCGGCGACGTCGCCCGTGATCTTGTTCATACCGGCGGCATTGCCGTTGCCCGTCGACACGATGGTGATCTTGTCGACATTGGCCAGCGGGGAAGCGAGCGCCTTGACGATCTCGGGCATGCTGGTGATGAGCTTGTCGATGACCGCCGCCTGGTTGTACTCTTGATAAGCTTCGGCCTTCACGTTCATGGCCTTTGCTTCGGCCTCGCCCTTCTTGAAAATGATCTCGGCTTCCGCTTCGCCGGTCGCGCGGGTGGAAGCAGCCTGGCCGTCGGCTTCCAATATCAACTTCTGCTTTTGGGCCTCCGCCAGCATCTCGATTCGGCGCCGCTCGATTTCGGCCTGCTTGAGCACCGTCGCGATCAACTCGCGCTCGCGGCGTTGAATTTCGGCTTCCTGCACGGCGATCTGGCCGGTTTTCTGGACCTGCTCGATCTTGACCTGCTCGGCCATGACCTGCTGCTGCATGACATTGGTCTGGATCTCGTACGCCTTGTCTGCGGACGCCTTCTGCTTCTGGACAGCTTCGAGGAAATTCGCCTGCTTGAGTTGGAGATCGCGTTGAGCTTCCGCCTGCGCCGCCTGCGAAAGTGTTTCCGCAAGGACGCGTTCCTTATCGGCCTGCGCTTTGGCGACGGCGGATGCGCGCATGGCCTCGGCGCGCTTGATCGCGGTGTCGCGCTCAGCTTCGGCGGCGGCGACGTCGGCGTCCCGCTTGATCCTCGCGACATCGGGCCGGCCCATGTTGGTGATGTAATCGTTTTTGTCACGGACTTCTTTAATTGTGAACGAGATGACCTCTAGCCCCATCTTGTTCATATCGTCGGCGCAGGTGGAGCGCATGCGGTCGCCGACCATTTCGGGCTGCTTGACGATCTCTTCCACCGTGAGCTGCCCGATAATCCCGCGCAGGTGGCCCTCCAACACCAGGCGGATCAATCCCTCGCGCTCCTGCGGTGTCTTGGTGAGAAACTGTTCAGAAGCGGTTTGAATTGACTCGGGATCGGATTTGACCTTGATCTGCGCGACGGCTTCCACCGTCACTGCGACGCCCTGTTTTGTGTAGAGGTCCTGTTGAGGCGCGACGTCGAATGACATCAGCTCAAGCGAGAGTAGCTTGCAATTCTCCACCATGGGGAAAATCACCGAGCCGCGACCCTTGATGATTCGTGTGCCGCGGAAACCATAGACCACGAGAGCCTCATGCGGTCCGGCCTTGCGGTACAGCCGGGCGAACATGGCCATCAGCAAAATGAGAGTCAATGCCATCAGGCCAGCGATGGCGAAAATAATTTCTATGCTCATAGTTTTAGTCCTCCTTAATTTCGTTTGACGCTGCCGACGAATTCGTAAGCTCTTCCCAAGGCCGGACATAGGCGACACCGCGCTCGTACCGAGTCACAACGACTTCGGTTCCCTTTGCGATTTCGACTCCGTCATCGCTGCGCGCGGGAGCAGCGCGTCGAACCCCGGCCTGTGAAAAGATCATTTCACCGGTGCTAGACGGACGAATGTTACTGTTGAGAGTTCCGAGCACGCCGATCATATCGTAGTCCGCGGGGTTGAGTTCCTCGTCATGGCGAATGAGAACCTTGGCGAGGAAAAAAAACACGATCGCCGCCCCGACGAATCCGCTCGCGCATGCGATCCCGAACCCGAGCAGGAACCAGAAGCTAGAGAACCGGGCAAGGAGGTAACCCGTGCCGCCGAACCAGGCGAGAAACGCGGCGACCGTTCCAAAATTAATCGGGCCAATTTCGGCCATATCTCCTCCACCCATGTGGGGAGCATGCGCATGGTGCCCGCTGATATGTAAATCCAGGTGGGGCAGGTGGAGATGCAAACTTCCCAGCAGCGAGAGCAGACTGAGGGCAAACCCCAGAAAAAAGCAGATGAGGTAGAAATCAGCCCAAGTCATTTTGCACGACTCCTTTCCGCCGCCGGCTTGAGCACTTGAAGCAGCCGTTCGGCCAGTCCAGGGTTTTCAAGGATGGCGCCGAGCAGAACCAGGCACATGCGCGAATCTTCATGGCGCGCAGTGGCAACCAGAGCGTGATGCAGATCAAGGTCGCGGCGGAAACGCTCCGCGCCATTTATGAGCCAGAGATCAAGCGTATTTTCCGTAGCGCCGACATCCGACATGAGCTCAGTCGAATAGCCTTCGGGATCGTCGACGAAGTACCCCGGGTGCATCTTGAAAAATCGGGCGAGCAACATGCGCGTCGAATTGGTAAGGTGCGGCCGCGCGCCGCTCTCGATTTGCGAGAGATAAGACTGGCTGATCGTCTTGCCCAGCTCCTTCTTGATGGATCGAACAATCTCTTGTTGTGTCATCGCTCGTCCTAATCCGCGAAGGGTTCCCTCGACTTCGCGCAGGTATCGGAGTTTGGCGCCGAGCTTCATATTACTAATTGCGATATCTATATTACTGATTGCGATATTTGTCAAGGGGGGGGGCCCCTGGAGGCGCTACACTGGCAAGCCAAGGCCGACAGGGCCGCCTAGCTGATTGGTAGCTCAAGAAGTCTAAGCGTCCGCGAAGTGAGGCGAGTGTTTGGGGGTTGGCGCCGATGCGGACCAGGAGTTACTCCAGGAAGACGTGATCGCGACTCGTGGACGTGTTCGTGTTGGGAAAGAGCTTAGCGGAATAGCGATCTAATGTTAGTTCGCCGCAGGGTTCGCACGGCCTTCGGCGATGCGCTTGAGGTCGCTTTGCTTCGTGGCAACAAACCAGCACATGTGGCGACGCAGGAAGAGCAGATCGACTAGCCGGCCGAGAATTCCCAATGGAGCTTCCCACTCGAGCGTGTCCCGCATGATGGTTGCTCCGTCAGCGGTGAATTCGAATTCGTGCACGTGCCGGAGCCATTTGAACGCGCCCTGGACCATTTCATCGACAAACCGGTATGGCCGATCGAGCGCCGTGATCCGGGCGACGAATCGCTGCGTGATACCAAAGTGGCGGCCTTCGAAGGCGACAATGTCGCCGATTTCAAGCAGCCCCTGTGTTCGGCCAGGCTCAACGACGCGCTCCACGGAGAATGCGGCTGACTCGGCGTGAGCGTTTACGTCCCGCGCCAAATCAAAGCAGAGCTCGATCGGTGCGCGGATTCGAGTTTCGATGATGATCCTAGACATCAGACGAACCAACGCATCAGCATGTGAAATCTTCGATTACGATAGCGTGGAGTATGGTGACGCTTTGCGTGCGGCTCAAATCACGAGACGACTGCTGAAAAACTCGGTCGGAATCCTTCGACGGTGCTCAGGACGAACGGATATGAACGGATATGATTGAGGATTTTCGGTTCATGATGAGGCTCTCGAAGCATTCCGAACCTTTTTTTAGCAATCTACTGGACGGCTGAAGACCCGGCTATTTCATCTTGAAGAGTGCTTCCTGGCCGTCAGCTTCGTCATCTTCGATGGGAGATTCCAACATCCCGTGAAATTCCAGCCCCTCGATTTCTTGCAGAGTCTTGCCGGCGATGCCCTGCAGATCGCCATACATGCCGACGGTGGCTTGCATGACGCGGTCGATTTGTTCTTCACGCTTGGCCCACTGGCGGGTGATGGCTTTTTTCTCGCGGTCAAGATCTTCTCTCATGGATGAGAAAGCTTCGACAATCGCTTGAACACGTTGGCGAAAGCGTGGACCGGTGAGATAACCGTAGACCATCTCCATTTTCGTCTGTTGGCCTTCGGAAGCTTGGCGGACGCAGGCGACTTCGATCAGAGTTTGGCGCAGCGACATCGCTACGGGCAACGTGACTTTCGGATCAGCAACCCACACGCCGTCGACGAAACCAAACGTCTCGACATCTTTTGGCAGAGCCTGGCTGATGATGACGGCGATTTCGGCTTTGGCGGCGCGTTGGTCCTCGCGCAATTTTGGCAGCCAACCATCGGTCCAATTTTTCGTGCGCTTGCATTCCCAAAGAATCGTGCCGCAGACTTGATTGAGTGGGCCGATAACGCGCTGGAGCACGTCGCCGCCGAACTCGCCTTTGGGCACGGGTAGGATCGTATCGCGGGGAAACTTGGCCGCGAGTAGAGACTCCAGCTCCATTTCCTGAACTTCTCCTTGAAGTTGCTGCGAGCCTTGCTCGGCGCGGCGCTTCAAGTCTTCGATCTGCTTCTGCATCGCGGTGATGGTTTGATCTTTTTCCATCACTTTGAGCTTCAATTCCTCCTCGGCTTCTTTTTTGGCTTTGTCCCGCTCTGCGCTGAGATCAGCATGGACTCTTTTCTCAACGGTTAGGTCCAGTTCTCGTTTAGCGTCATCGAGCTCGCGCTGCTTGCGGAGCAGCTCGGCTTGGGCTTTTTGCGCCTCGGCCAATTTTGCATCTCTCTGTTTCAGTATCTCTTGGAGGAGATTGATTTCATTAGCTTTCTGATCGAGGTCTCTGCCAAGAGCAAGCTTCGCCTTCTTTGCTTCTTCGGCAACGATTCGAGCGCGTTCGAATTGCAGCTGTTGCTCGATGTGCTGATCGAGGGTCTGTTTTGCTTTCTCCAGTGATTCCGTGCGCTCGTTGAGAAGCTTTTCACGCTTGGCAATGTCGGCGTCTTTGTGTGAGAGACGCTGCTCGTAATCGCGCCGCACCGATTCGAGTAGCGGCGCGGCGAGGGATTCCGTGAGCTTGATTTCGTTTTTACATTCCGGGCAGACAACCGTGGGTTCGGCCATGAGTTACTCCTGTTCGGAGAGATTTAACCACAAAGAACACATAGATCACAAAATGGCTCAGTACAGGTGGTTGCGGTTAAACTGGTTTCACCCAGTCTACCACCTCTTTCATGCTCCCCCGGCAATGGGTGAGAAGAAATTCTCTCTTTGTGATCTTTGTGCTCTCTGTGGTTAATGTGTTTTCGATCTAATCACGAAGGTCATGAAGGGTTCAGACGGAAAAATTCTACCGCGTTGCCGCAGACCATTTTGTGCTTTTCCTCGTGCGGCACGCCGGCGAAATTTCTTTCGATGATTGTCAAAGACTCCGGCCAGTCGGATTCTTGATGCGGAAAGTCGGAGCCCCACATGAGACGGGCGACGTTGATCTTGTGACGCAGCTCGACGCCGACGCGGTCGAATTGAAAGCCCCAATAAAAATGCTCGCGGATATATTCGCTCGGCGGATGTTGGAGTGGTTTGATACCGAGCAAGCGATCAGCCCAGCGATGATGGCGGTCATAACGGACGTCAGCGCCCTGCAAGAAAAACGGAATCCAGCCGATCTGATTCTCGGCGAAAAAGATCCGCAGCGCGGGAAAGCGATCGAACAGGCCGGACAAAACCCACTGTACCGCGGCAATCGAACCGTTGCCGCGCACCGGACCGAACCGTCCCACTTGATCGACGAGATCGTGGGTGAGTTTTTTCATGACCTCGTCTGATTCTTTGGGATATTTGAAAAGCGGACCTTTGCGGTCGCCTGCGCGTTCGAGATCGACGTGGACACTGATCGGCATATTCAATTCCAGCCCTCTAGCCCAAAAACGATCGTCTTTATCCGACGGATAGGATTTGCCGCTCGGAAATCCCTGGAGCAGCACGGTTTTGAAACCGGCTTTGGCGCAGAAATCCAATTCCGTGATTACCGCGGCGACGTCGTTTAGCAGCGGCAAAATGCCGACGCCGATCAGTCTTGCCGGATCGACGGCGCAATATTCTTCGGCGAGCCAACTATTATAGGCGCGCACGACGGCTTTATAGGCGTCGTCGTCTTCGATGCGCCGCCAAAACTTCGGTCCGCCTTGCTGTGAAGGAAAGAGCACTTCGGCGTCGATGCCGTCTCGATCTTGCTCGCTCAGGCGCTGCGCTGGGCTGCCGGTGCCCGGCGTGCCTTCGTATCTGCCGTTGAAGGGCAAGTATTGGTCGCGTCCTTTGCCGCCGTAGAGATCCGCAGCGGCGGCGGGGCGCGAAACTTTATCGCCGATCATCCACATGTCGCTGCCGTCGGGTTGGCGGACGAGGCGCGGTGCTAGCTCGCGATATTTTGCCGGCACGTGACTGAGCCAATACTTGGAGTCAATCTCCAGATGGGAGTCAGCGGAGATGTAGCGGTAGTGTCGTGGCACGGCGGATCCCTCTCTTTCGGGTGGCGCGATGACTCCGTTCAAGCCGTTCAAGTCGCGCGCATCGGTGCCGGATTGACTTGTCAGTTTGATTGAAACGATTGAACCCGAAACGAATATTAGCTAAATCGATGGTCGCTGCCAAGCGAAAGAGATCGGTTCCGCCACGGCTGGACATTTTCCCATAATCCAAGATAGATGTGGCGCAGTTTTATATGAATCACATGAGGATGATTTCGCTGCGAGTTCTCGTGCTGTCCTTGTCTCTGAACTTGCTCGCAAGCGTACAATCGAGAGCACAAACTTCGCTGCAAAGGGTGCGCATTGCCTATTCGAGTACCGGAGTCAACTACGTAGATCTGTTCCTGGGTAAGGAGAAGGGTTATTTTCGCGAAGAAGGATTGGAGCCGCAGCTCATTCAGATGAGCTCCAACATCGCGATCACCGCTAACATTGCCGGCGAGTTGGACGGTCAAGCAGCCATCGGCAGCGCCATTCGCGCCATCCAGAGGGGCGCGCCTCTGCGAGTCGTGGTGGTGACTCTGCGGCGCCCACTCTTTTGGCTCGTGGTTCGACCGGAGTACCGCGCCGTTAAAGAGCTAAAGGGCAAGGTGCTTGGCATTTCGACGATCGGCGGCAGCCAACATCTGAGGGCGAAAGGGATGCTGGCGGCGGGTGGTTTGGATGCGGAGAAAGACGTGACCTCGATTCAGATCAATGATCAGACAATGCAATTGCAAGCCTTGGTGAGTAACTCAGTGCAAATCACCGCGCTCAGCCCTCCATGGGTGGCGGTGGCGCGTGACAAATTTAAGATGAATATTCTTGACAGTGCACTCGAACGGTTCGCCGGCATAGACAGCGGGCTCGTCGTACCTCTCAAACTGTTGCAAGAGAAACCCGATCTCGTGAAGAAAATTCTTCGGGCGCGGGCTAAGGGCAACCGTTACTATTTGGAGAACGAGCGGGAAGGGAGTGAGTTCCTGGCACGCCTTTATAAAGTCGACTTCAAGACCGCCTTAGAATCATACCGCGCATCCAAGCCGGCATTTACCAGCACCGGCATTCCGACCGACGATGAAATCAAAGAGCATCTCGCAGCCGACGCTCAGATACTCAAATTGCCTGAGCCGGTGCAGCCGTCAAAGATAGTTGATTTCAATCTTCAGAAGGAAGTGCTTCGTGAGCTGGGAGTCAAATGACAGTCAAAGGAGCGCCATTCGATAGGCTAAATTCCTGGAAGCTTGCTGATTGTGGTGATACCTAGTCCTCGCAAGTCCGTCATTCCCGCATGCTTTCAGCGGGAATCTAGGTAGAACTCTGACTGGACCCCCGATAAAAGCATTTCGGGGGTGACGAGATTGGGAAAACTATCCTATCGTGGCAAGGCCGGAACCGAAGAAGACAATTGACCACAAAGGTCCTAGCGCGGCAAAGCCGCAACCAAAAGAGAGCAATCCTTCACCACGAAGCGCACGAAGGACACGAAGGTATTCGTAGGGTGCGCTCCGCGCACCGGTCCGTTCGTAGCCGGATGAAAGGCAGGGGAATCCGGGGTGTTTCGCCAGAAAAATTTGCGCAGCCTGCGCAAATTTCCAAGTATGTAGTACAGAGTTTTAACGCCTCCCCTCCGCGCTCTCTGCGCCTCAGCCTTAAAAATTGCGGCTGATCCGTCCTTTGGCGGATCCGCGGTGAACTTCCCGCAAACTTGCGTTACGACCATAGTTGTTTGGTCGCGATCTTCGCGCCCTCCGCCATCGCCTTGAACTTTGCCCAAACCACAGTGGGATGAATCTCTGGGGTGAAAGTGGCTTGAGAAGAGAATCCGCAGTCGCTTCCGCCGATCACGTTCTCGCGCCCGACGAGCTTGGCGTACCGGCCGATTCTTTCCGCGATCAGTTCGGGGTGTTCGACGATGTTGCTGCAGTGAGTAATGACCCCGGGGATCAGGATCTTTCCCGCGGGAAGCTTGATGTTCTCCCATAGGCGCCACTCGTGCTCGTGACGCGGGTTTGCTGCTTCAAATGAAATGGCGTCAGCGTTCACTTTCAGCATGAGACCGATAATATCCTTGAGAGCGATATCGAAGATGCGCGGCCCTTCGTTGATGCCGTAGCAGGTGTGATAGCGGATCTTCTCCGGCGCAATACCGCGCAGCGCGTGATTCAGAGCCTCGATGTAAATCTCAGCATCTCTCACACGTTCGGCAACGCTTAGAGACGATTCGGTTCTATAAAGCCGCGTTAGCGATGGATCATCGACTTGTAGAAGAAAGCCGGCATCGACGATCGCCAGGTATTCTACCCGCAGCGCCTCGGCCAGAGCGTATTGAAACTCCTCGTCGCTGCGATAATATTTGTTGCTCCAGAAACCCGGAGCGATGGCCGGCATGAAAACCTCTTCCGGCCTAAGCCCGTCGAGCGCGGCTTTCAGGTTTTCGATATCTGTCCGCACGAGTTCCTGTCCTTTGTAGGCGATGGGCCCGGTACAGGTTACCGGCAGATTCGGCCCGACGCCGCACATGTGCTCGGCGAAATATTTCTCGTAGTATTCGGGGAAGGCGCGCGCCTCATCGGTCTTCATGCGCGCGGCAATTCGCTCCTCTGAGCTCGCTGCCGGTTCAAAACCGGTGAGACGCTCGACCAGATAAGCATTGAAACTCGGTTTGCTCTGCTCACCGTCGGTCACGATATCGACATCACATTCAACTTGCTTACGCACCATATCGGCGACGGCGCCGCGAATGCGCGTGGCATACGCGGCATGGTCATAGGGCTTGCCGCACAATTTCGCATCCATCATTTCGAGGAGATCTTTCGGCCGCGCCAGACTGCCGGCGTGAGTCGTCAGTATCCGATTCGTGCTTCGCTTCATTTGTCCTCCGTTCTGAAAAATGAAGTAATGGAATAATGGAATGTTCGAAATATGGCGGCAAGATTTCCCAACACTCCAGTACTCCAATACTCCATCACTCCAACTTTCGAAACTCAGCGATAAAGCCCATCGATATATCCCGAACGGTCCAGCTCTTCGAGCAAGCTGGTGTCGATGAAATCTTTTGGATTGGCGGTTTTAGCCGCGGGAATTCGATCAATTGCGTCTTTAATGATGGTCTTGAAGCCGTCGATCGACGGATACGGCTTGGGTTTAACGATTTCGCGCAGCGTTTGATACGCATCCTCGATCTGCTTTTCGTCCTTGGTTTGGCGATATCTGGCGAGCGCTCGTTTTGATACTGCCGGATTGGTTCTCACCAGGTGAATGGCTTCGACGAACGCCTTCACAAACCGTCTTGCCAGATCACGGTTTTTCCCGAGCAACCGCTGGGTCGTGACCAGACCGGTTCCCTGATACGGAACATTCAAGTCGCGCAGGTTGAGCAAAATCTTCATGCCCAACCGGAGCGCTTCAAAGTGGTCCGGCGGCGCGAGGAGAGTCGCATCGATGGAGCCGCCGTGCAGTGCGATCAGGCGCTCGGGAGTATCGCCGACCTGAAGGAAGGTGATGTCCCGCTCGCCCATGCCGTATCTCGGCAGCACGTTCAACATGCGAAGGTGCGACGCCGATCCGAACCGGAAAACGCCGATACGTTTGCCTTTGAGATCTTCCACGGAATTGATATTGGGACGGACGACGAGGCGATCGTTGAGAATGTCCTGAACTCCCGCGAGCATCACGGGATCGGCTCCTTGCAGCCTTGCGGAGAACATCAAAGAGCCGGTCATCTGGCCGAACTGAACCTCACCGGCAATCAATGTTTCGATCGCGGCCCGCGTGTAGATCATCTCTGCGCTGATGCCGTTTTTGCCAAAAAGGCCGCCGACGTCCGCAACCCACAACACTCCTTGGGTGGGAGAAATCGCGGAGAAGGCCACGCGGATCTTGTCCGCGGCCAAACCTTGCTCCAGGAGGAAGAAGAGCAAGAATAAGCCGGCTAGAAAGAACTTAAGCATCGATTGAACGCGCGATTTCGCGAATATCATCTGCGCTCGCAAATGTTCGTTCTCTAGATTGGCAAAACTCCCCGCGACGGCTCGCTGGAAAATAGGAGAATTGGAATCAGGCGTCAAGCGGAAATTCGGCGCCGGTGAGGACATTTGACCACGACGGTTTGCCTTGTGCTCGAAGTCTCTTGGTTGACATCGACGCTGTGAATTCACTACTCTCGCGCCCAAAGCGCCACTACCGGAGCGAAGCAATGAAAATCGAGCGACACAAAGAGCGCCGCCTATCGCGAATGGCGACGGCATTACGAACGCAGTTAGTTTTTCTTGTAACCTTATTGGGTGCGCAAATAGCCGGCGCGCAAACGTCGCCCCAGAAGCTTAGCATCAGCATGTCGAGCACGGGCATGCCGTCCATCGAGCTTTACATCGCGCGCGAGAAGAATTTCTTTCGCGAGGAAGGGTTCGATCCGCAACTGATCCGGATGAGCGCCAACGCGGCGATTGCCGCCGGCGTCGCCGGCGAGCTGGACGCGCTGGGTTCGGTGGGTAGCGCGGTACGGGCGATCATGCGCGGTGCGCCGCTGCGAATTCTCTCCGTTGATTTACGCCGACCCATTTTCTGGTTGGTATCGCGGGGCGAATTTCGCGCCGCGAAGGAGCTCAAGGGTAAGCATCTCGGTATCGCTACGATCAACGGCAGCCAGCATTCGGCGGCGCGAAAGATGCTGGCCATTCACGGCGTCGACTCGGACAAAGAGCTGACGTTCGTGCAGGTAGGGGACGAAAGCGCGCAGCTGCAAGCGATGGTGAGCAACTCGATCCAAGTCGCCGCTCTGACGCCGCCGTATGTTTTCCTGGCGCGGGACAAGTTCAAAATGAACATTCTTGAAAGCTCGATCGATAAATTTCCGAGCATCCAGCAGGGGATTGGCGTGCAAGTGAAGACTTTTCAGGACCAACCGGATTGGCTGAGGAGATTGCTGCGCGTGAAGGCGAAGGCCGCGCGCTTTTTCCATGACAACGAGAAGGAGACCGCGGAGCTTTTAGCTCGGGTGTGGAAAAGCGATCTAGCGGCGGCAACGGAATGGTACCGGCGCTGCAAGCCTGCGTTCACGCCAAACGGCATTCCGACGGATGAAGAGATCAAAGAATTTCTCGCCGACGAAGCACAGGCGCTGAAGCTTACTGAGACCGTGCCGCCGTCGAGGGTTTTTGATTTCACCTTGCAGCGCGCCGTCAATCGCGAATTGGGAATCAAACAATAGCAGCCCGAAATAAATCGATGTAGGGGTAGACCTGCGTGTCTGCCCTTTCGACCACGTGGGGGCGCCCCTACAATAGGACACGTGAATCATGGCTACGCAATTTCGCGCAGATAATATCGGCAGTCTTCTGCGGCCGCCGGATTTGATCGACGCCCGCACTGGACATCGAGAGAACCGGATTTCGTCGGGGCGCCTACGCGAGCTCGAAGACCGCTCGATTCTTACGGCGCTCGAATTGCAGAAAGAAGCGGGCGTCGATGTGTTTACCGATGGCGAATATCGCCGCGGCAACTTTATGGCTGACTTCACCAGCTCGCTGGACGGCATGGTGCCGAGTGAATCGATTATGGCGCCGATCTGGCGCGGGCCGAATCGTCAGTTAGCGAACGAGTTTCGCCGCTCAGACGGGGAAACGGTGGTCGGCGCGAAGTTACGGACCAAGACGCCGGGCATTTTCACCGCCGAAGCGGCGTTTTTGCAACAGCACTCGCCGGGTCCGTTCAAAGTTTGCGTTCCAAGCGTGGTGCAATTCGCCGACAGTAAATACAAAGCCGGTGTTACCGACAAAGTTTACCCGACGCGGCGCGCAATGGTCCAAGAATTCGCCGCGCTGCTGGCCGACGAAGTCCAAAGATTGCTCGACTGTGGAACGACGTATGTCCAGCTCGACGGACCGTCTTATTTGACTCACTTGATGGACGAGCGGCGGCGCCAGCAGTTACGCGACATGGGCACCGATCCTGACGAAGTTCTTGATGAGGTGATAGCCGGCGATAACGTGCTCATTCAACGGCTCAAGCGTGAAGCGGGCACGGTAATCGGCATCCACTTCTGCCGTGGGAACAACCGCAGCTCTTGCAGCGCGGAGGGGAGTTACGAAGTGATCGCCGAGAAAACCTTCGGATCACTCAAGGCAGATCGCTTCCTCATGGAGTACGACAGCGACCGCGCCGGCGGATTCGAGCCGCTGCGCTTCGTGCCCAAAGGCAAGACCGTCGTGCTCGGCTTGATCACGACCAAAGAGCCTCAGTTGGAGAGCGAAGAGTTGCTTTGTCGGCGCATCGACGAGGCTACGAAATATGTGCCGCTGGAAAACCTCGCTCTAAGTACTCAGTGCGGCTTTGCCTCCACACTGCTGGGGAATTTGATCTCATGGGACGACATGCGGCGAAAGCTGGAGTTGGTTGCCCGGGTTGCACGGAAGGTTTGGGGGTAACTCTTAAATAGTTCAAACCGTTCAAGCCGTTCAAATAGTTCCAAACGTTCAAACTAACCGGGTCGAGCGGTTCAAAAGTTCAAGCGTTCAAATGTTCAATAGTTCAAAGGTTCAATGTTCCTCGATCGGTCCCCCTCAGCTTGCTGCGTTAAGCAAATTGACTCTCCGAAGTCCGTCGTTCCCGCATGTTTTAAGCGGGAATCCAGGCGAGTTCGGAACTGGACCCCCGATTAAAACTTTCGGGGGTGACGCCTTTGGGTCAGTTTCATCGCCGCGCGGATTGCTGCGGAGATATTTATTCGTTACAGAAGTTTCAACGATCAGTCGGTGCAATGAGAACTAAAATCATTGTTGCATTGCTCATTTTGCTCATTGCTGAACTTTACGCGGATTCAGCAGTGGCCCAATCCGGGCGCAAGAAAATTCGTCTCTCGTTGTCATCGACCACCGTGGCATTGCTACCGACGTTTGCGGCGTTCGACAAAGGGTTTTTCCGCGACGAGGGGTTCGATGTCGAGCTGATACATATGCCTGCCACGCTCGCGAGCACGGCGCTCATGACCGGCGATCTCGATTACAACGGCGCGGTGAGCGGCGTGATCAGCGCCGCGGTGCAGGGGAGGCCGATGAAGTGCTTGATTTTTGCTCTGGCGCGGCCGTTGGTATTCCTGATGAGCCGAAAGGAGATCAAGGAGCCGCGCGATCTCAAGGGGAAGAAAGTCGCCGGCAGCACGCCTGGCGCCTCGGCGACTCTGCTCGCCATGCAGGCGCTCAGACACGTGGGTCTCGAACCGGGACGGGACGTTTCGATCTTGCCCATGGGCGGCACTGCAGCGGCGCGCCTTGCGGTGCTCGAATCCGGCGCCGTCGACGCGTCTTTGCTTTCCGTGCCGGAAAATGTCTTTGCGCGCGAAAAAGGTTTCAACGAATTACTATTCCTGGGCGACGTCGTTGAGTTTGCTCAGTCCGGATTTGGCGCGACGGAAAAGCGCATTAAGGAAAATCCCGATGAAGTCTACCGAATGGTGCGCGCGCAATTGCGCAGCGTTATGTTTCTCCTGGACAAAAACCGTCAAGGAGAAATCGTCGACATGATCATGAAGCGCTGGAAGCTGAGCGATCGCAAGATGGCGGAATCGATCTTTCAAGACGTGGCGCGCGTCGTGGCCAAGGACGCAGTAGTCTCTCCGGCGTCCATCCAATCACTCATCGACTTGGCTCGAGAAAGCGCTAAAGTAACTCGGCCGGTCAAGATAGACGAGGTTGTCGATTTCACTTTCGTCGATCGCGCTCGTAAAGAACTTGGCCCGACGAAGTAAGTTGCATTTGCCGCTTGGTTGCAAGAAACGGGATCCCTAACCGTTTGAGTTCAGCGGCCGCCGGAGGCGTCCGTGTCTGGAGAAGTAACGCGAACGGATTCAAGCTTGGCCTTCAAAGTAGCTAGTTGCGTTGGCTCGACTCTAATGCCGTCGAGCCATACGCGCCTGAGGTTCGGAATAGACAGAACAAGGTCGACAACCTTGATTGCGTCCAACGACGGCAAGTGCTCATAGTTTCCAATGGATAGGTACTCCAAGGCGGGCAGCTCAATCAGAAGCTCCAGGTCTCGTTCGCTTAGGGCTGTGGCCCAAAGGTCGAGAGATCGAAGTTGCTTCATCGTGACGAGGTGTTGAAGCCCCTGTCGAGATATTTTGGTCGCCCCGATGTCAAGGGATGTGAGTACCGTTGATCGACTAATGAGTTTGGCCATCTGGTCATCGAAGGGAGTCTACTCAAGATCGAGTTTTTGAAGATGCGGCAATGACAGCAGAGCGTCGAGCGCGGTATGTGTTAGTTCGGAATTTTGGATTCCGACTTCCTTGAGCGATGGGCACTTGGCGATTTCAAGGATATCTAGCTCGGCGACATAGAAGTTTGCGCTGAATTCCTCAAGGTTCTCCGCTCGCTCGAAGAACGCTAGGTGACCGGGGCGGCGGATGGAGAGGACGTCCAAGATTCGCAGTCGAGGGATTTGAATGATTTGGCACATGGCAGATCGCGTTACATCGCACCAAAGCCAAAGCTGCCCTACTGATCGGAGTTTCAGAAGTCTCTTTGCCAGTTTGACTGTGACCAAGGGTAGTTCGGTGACCGACAGCTTCTCAATATGACCAAGTTCTTGAAGAGTGCCAACTTCGGCGGCATTCAAGCTGCGCTTGATTTGATACCAGCCGCGTTCGTCGGGAGTGGGGAAAGTCATGACGCCTAACTAGGTCTGCGATTGACCGCTTTTAGAGATCATAAATCGAACAAACTTCCTCAGTCTCCGGTCCTCTGTCAACCCTTTCCGGGAACCTCTCATGGTTTCATATACAGGTCTGCCAAATCTTAATATACCCAACCCGGGCACGAGGAGATGATAGCGAATACTCTGTCCCTGAATACGTCAAGACGGTTGAATCGCAATGCGCCTCACCTCGTGATTCTAAGCGTGTGCATCGTGGGCGCTATGTTGCGGCATGATTAGCGACGACGGGCTTCTATTATAGTGTGTTAACTTCCCAGGTTTTCAAAGGGATCTCATTCTCCCCAGCGCTGGTGGAAGAGACTGAGCAAAGTATCACGTGAGCTTCGTGGTCAACGGATTGTAAGAGTAGAGCCACGCATTGCGATCCGCTCCTTCGTCGCGCGCCGCAAACGCTTGGCGAAGTTTCTCCTGATCGCGCATGTGGAACAGCGTGCGGTTTGCATTCGACCCTGTGACGATGCGCGAGGTGCGATCGATTCGGTTGCGTTCGTACAGTTGAAGAGCATCGGCCACGGAATCGGTCGACCGCAAAGCGCGCGTTAACACGGCAGCGTCCTCGATCGCCATCGCCGCGCCCTGGGCGAGGTAAGGCAACGTCGCATGAACTGCATCGCCGAGCAATGTCGCGCGCCGGGTACTCCATGTTGCGATTGGCGGCCGGTAGTAGAGCGACCAGCGAAAGCACGAATCCTTATCGACGCTATCGATGACCGCCTGAATGTCTTCGTGCCAACCCTCGAAATCCGCTTTCAGCCGTTCCCACGGAAATTTGGCGGTCCACGACTCCTCAGAGATCTCTTCGGTCTCCACCAGCCCCACGAAATTCAGCAAGGCTCCGCCGCGGAGATAGTAGCAAACGACATGTCGTCCGGGCCCCATCCACACCGACATGACTTGGCCCATGAAGTCGTCGGGCAGCTGATCGGTCGGGAGCGTCAAGCGCCAGGCGGCGTCGCCGGTGTAGGCTGCGTGGTCTGCACCTGCGATCTGGGCGCGCACCGCGGACTTAACGCCGTCCGCGCCGATCAAGAGGTCTCCTCCGGCCCTGGAACCATCCGCAAAGTGTAGCTCGACAGCGGCGGCAGTTTCTTCGAAGCCCACGACTCGGCGGTTCAGCCGCACGACCTCCTTATTGAAGTCTCGTGCCTTTACGGCGAGCAAATCGTGAAGGTCAGCCCGGTGAAGTTGATTATACGGCGCTCCGTTGAGTCGTTCATGTTCTTCGGCCAGCGGAAATTGGCCAATGATCTCGCCCGTATCATGGAGTCGAAAGACATAGGCGGCGGGCCGAACCGACAGTTTGGCAATTGCCTTACCGAGACCGAGGCCGTTAAGAACATGCATCGCATTGGCGCTCAGCTGTATGCCGGCACCGATCTCGCTTAGCTCTGGCGCCTGCTCATAGATCTCGACGTCATAGCCCGCCTTCATGAGACAGGAAGCAGCCGTTAGACCGCCAATGCCGGCGCCAGCAATCAAAATCTTTTTGACCATGAAAACGAACAAGTCACCGTGAAATGCCTGCTCTTAAGCCGACAAACGCCGCGTTTTCCTCCCCGACAAAACGCACAGCAGCATTAAGCGGGGAGAACGGCAAGACCTTGTTAGCTACTGCAGCGGCGGCAACGCCGACCAGCAAGCCCGACCAGAGAAATACTTCTGTAACCCATGTCCCAGGCGTTAGAACAAATGCGATGATTCCGAACGCGACCGAGATAACCAAACCGATTGCACCAAAGGAAAGAAGCCCATTCTAATCGCGTAGGCCCACGCCCATGGTGAGCTGCGGGGGCTTCACTCTTGAGATGCGGGTGTGCGCGCCAAATAACTTATATTTTAAGACAATCCCAACGACACAATCTTCGCCTCCGCCTGCTGCAACGCATAGTTAGACCGCTCAGGCACATTCATCAGAGGCTGGGCAGTTCTCCAGCGGCGTCCGCTTCGACCAGAGCGAAGAACCGCTTCAACGTGAGTTCGGCGAACCGTTCGTTGGAGAGCGGCTCGCTTTCTTGGGTCTTCCAGCACCAGCCGTTCGCGACGGTAAGCTCAGGCGTAAACACGACCTCTGCCAATTCCCGCGGCTGAATGAGGTAGCGGAGATTCTCTCCGGGCATTATGACGGCGCCGCGTAGGTCACGCAGGACGAGCTTCGCCTTGCTTAGAACGTTAACAACTGGGTTTCGATAGCCGACGTGTACCGCCACTCCACGTGTACGGATAACAAACCAGTCGTCCGCAGCACCAAACTCGAACTGGAAGTCTGGCGCCGCGCTCCTGGCCTCCTCCGCGCAATCACGAATTGTGTGCATGAGAACGCGCGCCTGTCCATAGACCTGTTGCACCCCCTGTTCGGAGTTCATCAGCTGAGTACGAGCCCGCTCGAATTCGGTCTTCTCGTGTGCACGTGCAGCGAGGTAGCCAACTGATGGCCGCTGCACGACACTGCCACGCTCAATCGCGCGCGCCTTGATCGCGCCGACCGCCTGCTCGATTCCGAAATCCTTGAGCATAAAGCGGATCAACCGGTCAGGGAGCCACTTCGGAGGTGGTGAATTGTCGAGCATCACCACAAACAGAAAGCCAGGACCTTCGTCAAGAAAGCGATCCTTAATGGCTTCCTCTTCGATGCGTGTCCACCGGGTCGTGCCCCACTTCTCGCGGTAGAGGATTACAACCAACCGCGCTCGGCTCCGAAAAACTCCCCGAAAGGATTCCATCCCGTCGGTTCCAGCTACCTCATCCTGCTTCGTCGCGTAGACGAACACGTCGAGCGTGCCGCCGATGCGGTCGCGAATCTCGATGGCCAGTCCGAGATCCTCATTCGCGAAGGAGATAGCAACGTCGAGAGGTTTGATTGTATCCATTAGGAATACTGGATGCCGTCTAACGCTCCGAGTGAGCCGCCGTCGAGCAATAATAGGAAACGGCGCGGCGTATCCGGCATCGGCTCTACGCGAACGTTAGGGCGTCTTTGACAATTCTCGTTCGATGTTCTCAATCGCGCGGGCACAAAAACCTCCCCAGTTCCCGTCTCGTGACAAGACGTACCGAAAGTACGCCAGCACAGCCCCAAGCTCACTTCGATTCAACTCGTTAAACAAACTCCGCAGGCGTTCCGCACCACGGTTATCATCTGTTTCTACACCAAACCGGTATGTCAGGTGATCAACGCAATCGTCGAGGTCCTTTGGCTCGCGAAGCGAAGCCGTTAGGTACGAGGGCAGAAAGTAGCAATATGCCTTGACTGTAAACAGGGTGTCATTATCGCCATAACGCCGGAGTTCCAAACCGTGCAACATTCCCCAGGACTTTCCGCGAAAGAAGTTTGACATTTCTTCACACTCCCAGCACGGCCCGTCCAACGTTCCTCCATTCTTTGTATCATAGCTGCAGTGAGTAATGTTTTCGTTCCCCGGGTACGGACGTTTCGCGAACGCGCTCTCAATTTGGGAAAACAGCAAATTCATTGAGCCCTAACGTTGCGTTCAGCCGCGCCCGCTTCCGGGCGTCAGCTGCAACGCTTTGTTGGGCAGCGTCTTTGCGCCAATGAGTAAAGCACCCAACCTATCCAGGGACCTGATAATCGGTGATACATGTTCTGCCGTGGCTCCTTCCTTCCGGTCGAGCCATATACCCCGTAGTCCCGCGGTTCGCGCGGCCTGAGCGTCAAGGTCGTAGCGATCTCCGACATAGACCGAGTTCGCGGGCGATTCGCCAGCCTCAGCGCACGCACGAAGGAAAATCGTCGGATCTGGCTTGGCACAGCCGCATTCCTCGGAAATCACGACGCACTCAAATCTATCCACGATCCCAGTCTGCGCTAATTTTCTACGCTGCTGAACCCCTTGTCCGTTCGAGATCACCCCGAGACGGTGTTGTGCCAGGCTGTCGAGACATGGCAGCACGTCAGAGAATAGCGACCAACCAGCCTCATAGCTTGCAAGGTAGCCGGCGAAGATACGGTCTGCGGTTTCATCGGACAGTGAGCGGTCGACCATTTCTCTCACTCGATCCCGGCGTTGCCCCTGATATGAAACCTCTCCCGCGAGATATCGGGCGAAATGTCGTTCCAACGCGGCGGCCCACTTTACAAGAAACTCTTCGAGGGGTACCGATGCACCGACGCTTTTGTACAGGAACGTTGCTGCGGAACGCTCGGCCGCCCCGTGATCCAGGAGCGTATCGTCTATGTCAAAGAGAACCAACATTAAGCTGCCCAACTAGTGAGGATACAGGTCTGCGATTGACGGTTTTCAGAGTTCACAGAGCGAATGAATTTTCGTTAGTCTTCGACCCCTTGTCAACTCTTTCTGAGAACCGCTCATAGCATTCATATACAGGTCTGCGAAATCCTAATATACCCGATCAGTAACGATTGTCAGTCGGTCGAGAGGACTGAAGTTGAATTAGTGTTTTTTAAGGCCGCCAGCCTGATTTTGTCAGTTCTTTGTCCACTTGCGCCACGAAGCTAAAGTTGTAGGCGCGCCGGATGGGCAAGTCCTTCTTCACGTCGGTGACCAGGCGCACGATGTCGAGATCATTCTTTTGCGTTTCTTCATTCACGACGCCGTTCCTGCGCATGCGAGACAAGGCGCGCGTATCGCTTATAACTAAGGTCGCATCAATAAGTCGAGACCGGGCGGAGCGTGCTTTGGCGACGCACTCGTCCGAAATCTCTCTTTTGCGCCTTTGAGCCCGACTTAGCCGCTCTGGAATTGCCAAACCAATGGGCGAGAAAGTCGACGAAGGTGCGCACCCGCTCGGGAACTCGAGCCGTGGGCGGATAGACGACATAGATTGGTCTTTGCGGGGGAGAATAATTTGGCAAAAGCTTGTGCAGTGCGCCAGTCTTTAAATCATCCTCGATGCAGTAAAGCGGAAGATAACCGATGCCGAGTCCCGCCAGCGCAGCCTTGCGCAACACGAGCGCGCTGTTCGATGAAAACGTGCCGCTGATTTTTACCGAAATCAAATTGTCGGAGTCGTGAAGGCGCCAGGCCCGGTCATTGGGATCGAGGTTTACATGCGCCAGGCAGGGATGCTTGCCGAGATCGGCGGGCGTCTTGGGCTCCCCATGGCGCGCCAAATATTTCGGCGACGCGCAGATGATCCATTGCAGAGTCGCGATTTTGCGCGCGATCAGGCTTGAATCGGGCAGATCGCCCAAGCGCACAGCGACGTCAAGCCCGTTGTCGACGAAATCATAGGCGCGGAAGGAATAGTCCTCGAGAATCAAGCTCGTCTGGATATGCGGATACTGTGCGGAAAAGCCCACTACGGCGTCTGAGAGGTAGAGAGTGCCGAAAGACTTCGGCGCGGTCACTTTCAGCGAGCCGCGCGGCTCTTTCTGCATTTGGGCAATCGACGATTCTTGCTGGTTCATTTCCGCAAGCATGCGCTGGCAGAATTCGAGATAACTCGCGCCGGCCTCCGTCAAGGTCAGACATCGGGTGGTCCGATTGAGCAAACGCACTCCCAAGCGTTTCTCCAGGTCGGTGATATGCAGCGAGACGAGCGCCCGTGAGATGCCGAGCTGCTTCGCCGCAGCTGAGAAGCTGCCGGTACTCGCGACTCGGACGAAACTGTCCATCGTTTTGAAGCGATCCATGACTCAATGTCTCTATCGAAAGTGCTCGAAATCCCTCGCCCCATCGATTCACGATGACCTTCAGGCGACGTGAAAATTCGTCATGCCGGCCCTTCGACGGTGCTCAGGATAAATTCCAACCGGCATCCAGGTTCGTTTTCAGTTCAAGTTCAAAGACCCGCCTGGATTCCGGCTTCCGCCGGAATGACGGACCACCCCCACCAACCTTCGGTTTGGAGCTGACGGCCGTTCAGGCATTGTTCAATAATCTTCAACAAAGTGTTTATCATTTGTCAGCTTGTGACGGCAACTCCCTTTCACTATAGCAATGAGCAGGAGCCGGAGGGCGCGGAGAAGGGGATCAACGAGCTGTTCACCCGCTAAATGATCGAGGGAAAATTTATGGAGCCATCAGCGATGAAGCCATCGGCGAAGATTCGAACGGATGTCGTCGGCAGCCTGCTACGTCCCGCCCATCTCAAACAGGCCTATTTGCAACGCGATCAGGGAAAAATTGGCGACGATGAGTTGCGCCGAATCGAGGACGAAGCGATTCGCAAGGCAGTAGAGCTTCAGGAAGCGGTCGGTCTTGATGTCGTCACCGACGGTGAGTTTCGGCGCTTGAATTTTCAGGACAGCTTCGCCGCCTCCGTAAGCGGCTTCGATGCGCGGCCGACGGATCTATCGTTCATGGAAAGCCTCTCGCGCGAGGGCAAGCCGCTGCAGCGGTGGGACCCGTATCGTGTAGCCCATGGCGCGGCGATCTTGCAGCGCCGTCCGGTCTCGCAAAAGCTTCGTCTGGTGCGCAATCTGCCCTTAGAAGAATATGTCTTCGTCGGCAGCGTGGCCCGGCGGCCTGCCAAAGTGACGCTGGTCGGGCCGGATCGGATCACCGAGCGCTTCGATTATCAGAATTCGAAATCGGTTTACTGGAGTACTGACGATTTCGTTGCCGACGTGGCGCGCATCGAGCGAGAGATGATTCGAGGCTTGGTCGATGCCGGCTGCCGATACGTACAAATCGATGCGCCGAGCTATACCGCCTATGTCGACGAACCCTCGCTGAATGAAATGAAGGAGCGCGGCGAAGACCCGATGAAAAATCTCGCGCGCTCGATCAAGGCCGACAACGAGATTTTGCGCCTGTTTGACGACGTGACCTTTGGCATCCACCTGTGCCGCGGTAACCAACGCAGCATGTGGCATAGAGAGGGAAGTTACGACGCGATCGCGGAGATGCTCTTCAGCGGGCTTCGCCATGATCGTTTTCTGCTCGAATACGACAGCCCGCGCGCCGGCAGCTTTGAGCCGCTCCGCTTTGTCCCCAAGGAAAAGGTTGCCGTGCTCGGATTGGTCAGCACTAAAGTTCCGCAAATCGAAAAGGTCGATGATCTTAAGCGGCGCATCGACGAAGCGAGTAAATATATTGCTTTAGAGCAGTTGGCGATCAGCCCGCAATGTGGATTTGCCTCGGACGTAGTTGGCAATCTGATCAGCGAGGATGATCAAAAACGAAAATTGGAAGTTGTTGTGGAGACGGCGCGGCAAGTGTGGGGATCCACCTGATGCCGGGGTGGTCAACGAGCGGTATAAAAATCGGGGCGTCCGCGACGGCGCTTTGGCGAAGGGCCTGATCTCTGCACGAGCCGTGAAGAGCTACTATGGCCGAACTCACAGATAGTCAAAACAAGACCGTCCCCATTTTGCCGACGACGGTCATCGGCAGCTACGCTTATCCGAGTTGGCTTTGGACCGCGCTCGAAGAAATGCGCCAGGGAAAATATGGCGAGAGCGATATCGCGGAAACTCTCAGCGACGCCGTCAAAATCGCGATCCACGATCAAGAGGAAGCCGGGATCGACATCGTCAATGACGGAGAGATGCGCCGCTGGTATGTTTTTCAAAGCTGGTACAAGCGGCTTTCCGGCCTCGAACCGCTCGAACCGCTGCGCAAAGTGGGTTTTTACGGTAATGACAGTACGGCGCGCTACCGCGCTGTGAGTCGCTTGGGAGCGTCGCGAGGTTTGGGCATTGTCGAGGAGTTTTTGTATCTCAAATCTCATACGCAAAGACCGATCAAAGTGACGTGCACGGGCCCCGTCACGATGACCATGCCGATCGAGCTGGGCTCCGTCTACAAAGATCGTATTGAACTTGCCGGGGAAGTAGCGCACGTGATCAATGCTGAGCTCAAAGCCTTGGCCGCCGCCGGCGCGGATTTCATTCAAATCGACGAGCCTTCCTACGCGCTCCTGCCGGGATCGATGAATGAATGGGCAAACCTTTTCAACGAAGCGGTCTCCGGCGTCAAAGCGAAAATTGCGCTCCATATTTGCTTTGGCAGCGTCGGCGGGAGACCGGGGGGCAAGCGATCTTATCGTTGGATGCTGCCGAAACTTCTCGATGCGCGGGCGGATCAGTTCGTGCTCGAGTTCGCCAGCCGCGAGCTCAAGGAGCTTGAGCTGTGCCGCGATTTTGCCGGCCGCGGCGAGGTCGGCGTGGGTGTGGTTGACGTGAAGTCGCTGTACGTCGAAACTCCCGCCGAAATCGCCGAGCGTCTACGGGAAGCTTTGGCATTTGTCGATGCGGAAAAACTCTACGTCAACCCGGATTGCGGTTTCTTTCATTTGCCACGAGGCGTGGCTTACCAAAAGATGCAAAACATGGTGGCGGGGACGCAGATTGTGCGCCGAGAGATTGGAGCAAAGTGAATTGCCCCCGCAGCAAGCTGTCGGGGTTCAGATCAATTGATGTCACCTCCGCATGTCTCTTGCGTGAGTTTACTTCGCCTGGATTCCCGCTAAAAACATGCGGGAATGACGGACCTCGGTAAGGCATCGAGTTCTACGCAGCAAGCTGCGGAGAACTAACCTAACAGGTTGCTGAAAAAGGTTCGGAATGCTTCGAGAACCTCAGCATGAACGGAAAAATCCTCAATGATATCAAAACCCCTCCGTTCGTCCTGAGCACCGTCGAAGGACTCCGACGGAGTTTTTCAGAAACCTGCTAAACCCGGTGAAATTGGTCCTAAATCGGTGAAGCGGAGTCTGCTGCCGAACGCATAACAGGTCATCGTATCAGTTGAGGATTCTTCAATGAATAGTTTGCGAGAACGCCTAGAGTCGGGGCGATTCGTTATCACCACTGAAATGGAGCCACCGAAGGGAACGGATCTGTCGAACTTCCTTTCCACCGCCGCACTGCTTAAAGGAAAAGTCGACGCGATCAATGTGACGGATAATCAACGCGCGATCATGCGGCTGAGCTCGGTGGGCGGGGCGACTCTGCTCGTGCGCGAGGGACTCGAGCCGATCCTACAGTTGACCTGCCGCGATCGTAATCGCATGGCGTTGCAGTCGGATCTTCTTACCGCGTGGGTGCTGGGTGTGAGAAATGTTTTGGCCATGACCGGGGATCCGGTCGACGCCGGCGATCACCCGATGGCGAAAGCGGTTTTTGATATCAGCTCGGCGGCGTTATTGGAACTCATAGGGCAGCTCAACTCAGGCCATGACGGCGCGGGCCATCTGCTGGAAGGAAAGACTGACTTCTTCTGCGGCGCCACCGTCAATCCGTGCGTGGAGCCGCTCGAGCCCGAGTTGAAACGATTTGAGGAGAAGGTCGCGGCCGGCGCCCGATTCTTCCAAACTCAGGCGATTTACGATCTCGAGGCGTTTGCTCGTTTCATCGCCATCGCGCGGAAGTTGCCGGTTTATATCATCGCCGGACTCATTCCTTTGCGCTCCGTGAGAATGGCTCATTTTCTCAACGAAAAAGTTCCCGGCATTCATGTTCCGACCGCGATGATCGAGCGCCTCGATAAAGCTGCCGATCCCATCGAATGCGGCTTGGCGATCGCCGCCGAGACCGTCGAAGCGCTGCGGCAACTCTGCCAGGGCATCCATCTCATGATCGTCGGCAAAGAAAAGGACTTCACGATCCTGGAGCGTGTGTCTGCAAAAAAATGACGCGAAAGGGGTTTAGCTCGGAAGTAAGAATTGAGAATTTACTCTCGCGGCTTGGCGATCGCTCGGCGATGCAGCCGCGACGATGGCTTGTTATTCCCTTGACCACGGTAAACGATTCGCCGAAGGCGAGACGTCAGGTGATATGAACACGCGGTTTCATGATACCGCCACTGCGTATCGAATGCATCGCGCCGTGACGAACGAGGCGGAAGCAATCTCCAAGGCCGTGTGCGAGTATGCGGCTGCCGATCTCAGACTGACGCGCAACCACCTCCGCGTGCTTGACGCGGGTACGGGTGATGGGCAGGTGCTCAAAGGCGTAGCCGAGTATCTGCTGCTGAACCACCGCGGGCGGCCCTGCGAAATGCTGCTCAAAGAGTATGATTTTCATCATATCGAGACTCTCTTGCAAAATATTGCTCCCTTGCTCCGTCGCTCGCCCCGCCTGAGTCTGTTCGTTACCAACCGGGTATTTCGTCAGTTGAAAGAGTTCCCCGCCGACTTGTGTTCCGCGAACACCGTCTGTTTTGACGATATTGCCGGATATAGACTTTCGGCGATGGCCGGAACCGCGGCCGTGCTCGGGCAAGACGATTCGCCGCGCTTGTCTTTTATTCGACCCGGCGAACAAATTCGCCAGGAGAGCGAAGCGTATCCTGTTATGCCGTCGAACGATCTGTGGGGCGGTGAGCGAGCGCTTCTCTCGGGCGCTTTTTCGCCTGCCGCGACCCCGGCACTGACGGCTTTGGGCGATGAGATCCGAGCCAGAGAAATCTTTGACGAATGGGCGGCAGCGGGCGGCAAGAGCAAGCACTTCACGGTGACGGTGACGCGCCAAGACGGCGGCATAGTCGATGGCGGCGAAATTCGGGAATTCTTCTGGGACCTGGCAATTGTTTCGCATGCGTTTAACCGGGACAAGGAGCCGAGTTGGGTCTGCCGGAACATTTTGCTTCCGCTCTCCGACGGCCTCTCGGTCGGGGGAATGTTGATCAACGTTCACGCCGTCGCCGGCGGACAGGTCAGCGAGCTCAAAGAGACGATTTTTGGTGATCAATTCTCCTTTCACACATCGCCGGAAGGGCTCGTCGGAGCACTGGAATCCGCGTTGGATCCCGACCGGTTCCAGCTGCTTCCCCATCGGCGGGTGGCGTATCGGTCGCACATCACCGGCGAGCTTTTCTCTTCGGTGGAACCGTGGGAGCGTGAGTTGATGTTAAGTCAATTGGCTATTTCGGTTGCCTATCATCTGCAAATACCCGACGACGCCTGGGTGCCTTACAGCGATGCGATCGAAGCCAAGATCCAACAGCTGCTGGAACGGGACGGCCGATTGGAATACGCACTGAGCATTGCCGGCGTCAAACGGCGAGAATGATGTCCAATTCCTATGGAGGACTCGGATGGTTCACCGCAGAGGCCTAGCGCGGCAGAGCCGCAACCAAAAGAGAGCAATCCTTCACCACGAAGCGCACGAAGGACACGAAGGTATTCGTAGGGTGCGCTCCGCGCACCGGTCCGTTCGAGCCGGATGTAAGGCAGGGGAATCCGGGGTGTTTCGCCAGAAAAGTTTGCGCAGGCTGCGCAAATTTTCAAGCATAGTAGACAGAGCGCGCGGAGGGAGTTTGGAAATATATAACTCTCCGAACTCTGCGCCTCGGCGGTCAGTCCTTCTTTTTCTCCTTTGAGCGACGGCAACGGTGCTAGTTTTTAATATTGCCTTATCTCTCGGTTGGCGCTATCTGCGTGGCTGGAGTCGGGAAGTAAAGCGACGTGCAAGGGAGGCAAGCCATGGCGACGAAATTTCGCGCGGATAATATCGGCAGTCTCTTGCGGCCGCCGGAGTTGTTGGACGCGCGCGCGGCGCTGCGCGAAGGGCGCATGAATGAGCAACAAGTGCGTGAGATCGAAGATTGCTCGATCCTCACGGCGCTCGACATGCAGAAGGCCGCCGGCGTGCAAATTTTCACCGACGGCGAATATCGGCGCGATATTTTTACTGCCGATATCACTAAGGCGATCGACGGTCTCGTGCCGGGAAAACCGGTGGTGAAATTCGAATGGCGCGGCAAGGGCAAAGCGCTGGCGGAAGAATCGAAGGAAGGCAATCTTCAGTACATCGTCGGCGGCAAGCTGCGCAGGAAAGGCCGCTTTACGCCCAACGAGGCGCCGTTCTTGAAGCAGCATGCGCCGGGACCCTTCAAAGTCTGCACGCCGGCGGCGATGCAGCATGCGATCATGCGTTACCGGCCCGGCGTAACGGACAAGTTTTATCCGACAGTTCACGACATGCTACAGGACGTGGCGGCAATCATGCGCGAGGAAGTGCAAGCGCTGATCGATGAAGGCGCGTCATACGTCCAAATGGACGCGCCGTCGTATTCCAACTTCTTCGATCCAAGGCGGCGCGAAGTGTTGCAACAAAGCGGTATCAAACTGGACGAAGCGCTGGACGCGGCCATCGCGGCGGATAACGCTATGATCCACAATATTAAGCGGCGCGAAGACACGGTCATCGGCATCCACTTTTGCCGCGGCAACAAACGGAGCGCTTGGGGCGCAGAGGGTAGTTATGAACCGATCGCTGAGAAAGCTTTTGGTTCGCTCAAGATGGATCGCTATTTGTTGGAATTCGACAGCGATCGCGCCGGCGGATTTGAGCCGCTCAGATTTGTTCCCAAGGGCAAAACTATCGTTTTGGGTCTCGTGACAACCAAGGAGCCGACACTCGAATCCGAAGACGAATTGCTCCGGCGCATCGAGCAGGCTTCCAAGTATGTGCCGGTGGAGAATCTTGCCGTCAGCACACAGTGCGGTTTTGCGTCGGCCGCATCGGGCAATCTCATTTCCTGGGACGACATGCAGCGCAAGCTGGAACTGGTTACCAAGACCGCGCATAGGGTGTGGGGCTAATTCGAACGGTTCAAACCGTTTCGTAGGGGCGACCCTGCGTGGTCGCCCGTCCGGCGGGCAGACACAGGGGTCTGCCCCTACATGACGCGCCGTTTAGATCAAATTGAACTGCTACCGTCTTGTCACATCGCTGGACAAGCTGCCGCGTTCCGGTTTAAAAATGGACAGTGAACGTGGATAACCGCACAACATTCACTTCTCAGGAGGAAACTAATGACGCAGGTTGTGGGAAGACCGACGCCGAGGGTTGAGGGTGAACTGAAAGTTACCGGCAAGGCGCAATACAGCGCGGATTTGAAGCTGCCGGGCACTCTGTGGGGCAAGTGCTTGCGCAGTCCGATTAGGTACGGTCGCATCAAGAGCATCGACACCAGCAAAGCGTGGCAGGTGCCGGGAGTAAAGGCGGTGATCACCGGGCGTGATGTGACCGGACTGCGCATTGGCCGGTGTATTTACGATACTCCGGTGCTGGCGGACGGCGTGGTCCGATTCATCGGCGAGAAAGTTGCCGCGGTGGCGGCCGAGACCACGTTGGCGGCGGATCAGGCATTGGAACTCATCGAAGTGGAGTATGAAGAGCTGGAGCCGCTGCTCGATCCCGTCGAAGCGACAAAGCCCGATGCGCCGGTGCTTCATCCCGACTTGCTGACGTATAAGGGTTTGCCCGTGCGGGTGGAAAAACTAAGTAACGTCTTCGCCTATCTGAGGTGGGGCAAGGGCAATATCGAAGAGGGCTTCAAGCAGGCCGATGTGATCGTCGAAAATACTTACACCACACAGGTGACACACCAGTCTTACATCGAACCGCATGCCTGCGTGGTGAAAGCCGACCCGTCGGGCGGCGCGGAGGTATGGTCGTGTAGCAAGACGCCATTCGCCGTGCGCGGCCAGTTGTCGAATTGCATCGGCGTGGCGAAAGAAAAACTGATTTTTCATCCGGTTCACATCGGCGGTGACTTCGGTGGCAAGGGCGGATTCATGGATGTTCCGGTCACCTACTTCCTGTCGAAGAAGAGCGGCCAACCGGTAAAAATGGTCATGGACTACACCGAGGAGTTGACCGCGGGCAACCCGCGCCACCCGTCGATCATCAAGATCAAGACCGGCGTGAAGAAGAACGGCACGATCGTGGCGCACCATATCGACTTTCTGTTCGATAGCGGCGCCTATGCCTCGATGAAGCCGGCGGGCTATTTAATTGGTGCATCGACCTGCGCGGGGCCGTACAAGATCGCCAACTGTCTGATTGAAGAAAGAATGGTGTACACCAATAAGATCCCATGCGGTCACATGCGTGCACCGGGTGATCCCCAAGGATTTTTCGCCAATGAAAGCCAGTTGGACATCGTCGCGCGCAAGCTCGGCATGGACCCGGCCGAGTTCAAGCGCAAAAACATGTTGCACGACGGCGACGAGACGCCGATCGGCGGGCATATCTCGCACATCCGCGGCAAGGAAGCGCTCGACAAGGCGCTTCAGCTTGCCAGCTACAACAAGCCCAAACCCAAGAACGTAGGGCGCGGACTTTCATTCTCCGAGTGGAGCCCAAGCGGCGGCGAAGGCAACGTCTTCGTCACCATCGAGGAAGACGGCCACGTGAAAGTCATTACGCCGGTCGTCGATCAGGGCGCGGGCGTTTTAACCGTCATCGTCGAAGTCGTCGGCGAGGAACTCCAGGTTCCGGCGGCTGAGATCGAATTGAAACAAGTCGATAGCACGATCGTGCCGAGCGATGGCGGCGTCGGCGGTAGCCGAGCGACCCGGGTGTACGGCAACGCGTCCTACGAGGGGGGCGTGAAGGCGCGCGAAGAATTATTCGCTTTTGCGGCGCAATCACTCGAAGTCGATCCCAAGGAGCTGGAGCTCGACAAGGGGATGGTTTTGCACAAGGCGTCGAAGCGCAAGATGAGCTTCGCCGACGTGGTGAAATTCAAAGGCGCGCCGATTTACGTGCGCGGCTATTACAAGAGCACCGAAAAATCCCATGACGCGTCCGTCTCAGCGCAGATCGCTGAAGTCCACGTCGATCCGGAAACCGGGCAAATTACGCTGCGCAACATGGTCTCGGCGCACACGACGGGCAAGGTCATCAATCCGTTGATGCATCAGGGACAGATCGACGGCGGCGTCGTATTCGGACTAGGCTTCGCGTTGACCGAAGAGGTGATGTTCGACAACGGCAAGGTCACGACGTCGAACTTCGGCGAGTTCAAGATTCCCAATATCATGGACATCCCGCCGCTAAAGACCGACGTCATGGAAAACGTGCCGGCGGGACCTGGGCCGTACAATAGTTTGGCCATCGGCGAGGTCGCGAACACACCGACGGCGGCGGCGGTGGCGAATGCGGTGGCGGACGCCTGCGGCGTGCGCATCACCGACTTGCCGGTGACGTCCGAGAAGGTGTATAGAGCGCTGAAGGCGCGGAGCGCGTGAAGAAAAGAGATGAAAGCTGATAATGAAAAGAGGAACTTCTCTTGTGTTTTTTCCGATAACCGATCTGACCTCTTCCCCCTCGACGGGGGAAGATTGAGATGGGGGTGCTAGGGGAATCTAAGAGCACCCCTACCTTTGTCCTTCCCCGTCGAGGGGAAGGAAATGATCGAAAGGCCAGTCCATGATTCGAGTCAGCGTAGTGGCCAATTGGTCTTACAGGTTTCCGTAAATAGGAGGCGCTTATGGCTGAATCTTTGCGTTACTATATCGCTCACAATGGCGGGCTCAAAGTGATGGAGAACCGGTCCGGCTCGCTGACCACCGTCGGGGAGTTCTTCGAAGGGAAGACACTCGAGCACTTGATCGGCTGTAGTCGGAGGCCGGAGGTGGTCTTTGCCGCCGTGGCGTTCGACGGCGGTTACCGTACCGAAGACGCCGGAAAAACCTGGACCAAAATCATGGACGGCGACGTGCGCACTTTCACCGTTGATCCGCACGATGAGCGGGTCGTCTACATGGGCATCGGTCCGATTCGTTTGTTCCGCAGCGAGGATACCGGCAAGACTTGGGAACCGCTGGACGGCATGCTCAACCTTTCCGATGACGTAAAAAAGAAATGGGATGTGCCGCCTCGGCTACGCGGGGTCGAGTTCCCCCACGTGCGACACGTTTTTGTCCATCCCGACGATCAGAATCTCATCTGGGTGTTGTTGGAGCATGGCGGCAACTTACTGAGCAGAGATCGCGGCAAGACTTGGGAAGACCGCAGCACGGGGATTGCATACGTCGACATGCACTACATCGAAAATTATCCCGGCAGCAAAGAACGCTATTACGTTTCATCAGCGCGCGGTTTTTTTCGCAGTGACGACGCTGGCAAGCAGTGGCGGCGTGTAGAGAACGGTATGCCTTGGGCGTACACGGAGCTGCACAGTTATTCTCACGAGTGGCACTTTCTGCCGGGCGACACGCCACGCATGGTTCTATGCGGCGGCAAGGGCTCCCCGGGAGTCTGGAGCAGAGAAAGAATTCATCCGCACGGGTGTATCTTGCTGAGCGACGATGACGGTGAAAATTGGCGCATCTCGACTCAAGGATTGGAAAGAGCCAATCCGTGGATGCCGTGGGTGTTGGTGCACCATCCGAGCGATCCGAAAGCGCTCTTCTGTGGCATGGGCGACGGCTCGCGCGGCTACGGCTTCGACGCGCGTATCCAAGGGAAAGGCGCGTTATATGCGTCTCGCGACCGCGGCGATTCGTGGAAGCCGATCATGACCGATACGCCGTCGATTCTCACCGCATGGGTGGCGGCTAATTAAGAAATTTAACCATATAGGGCCTTGCGAGGCTACGCCGCAACCAAAGAAGAACAATCCTTCACCACGAAGCGCACGAAGGTCACGAAGGTATTCGTAGGGTGCGCTCCGCGCACTGGACCGGTCGCCAGAAAAATTCGCGCAAGCCGCGAAAACTTTCAAGCTTAGCCAAGGTCACAAAACGATTAGTCACAAAGCACACAAAGTTCACAATGTAGGGGCGACCGGCCGGTCGCCCTTTCTTTATGAGACGTCTTGTATAAGGAGCATAGAGAATGAAGCAATTTTCATATTTGATCCTATTAGTCTTATTCGGGATCTTCGCCACAGTTGAACGGACGATGGCGCAGCCGATGGAACTGAAAAAAATTAACCTGAATGTGTTTCGCATCGATGCCGCAACGGTTGTCGCGCGCGTCCACGGTTATTTTGCCGCCGAGGGACTCGACGTCGACATTACGCAGACGCCGAACTCGACGGATCAAATGCGCGGCGTGAGCCAAGGCAAGTTCGAGATTGTCTCGACGGCTTTCGACAACGTTTTGGCGTGGTCCGGTCGCGAAGGCGCGGAGATCATTGCGGTCGCGCAGATCTCGGACAAGACGGTGCTGCCGGTTTTCGTCCGGCCGGAAATCAAGACATGGAGCGATCTCAAAGGGAAAAAAACTCGCGGCCGACGCGGTCGACACCGCGTTTGCCTTAGTGCTTCGACGAGTGCTGTTGGCTCACGGTCTAGATATGACGAAGGGCGACTATGAATTGGTTGCATTGGGCGCGACAGGCGCGCGGCTTGAATCGATGCTCAAAGGCGAAACGTTCGCGGGAGTTTTGACTTCGCCCTTCGACGTCAAAGCGGTCGCCGCCGGGATGCGTCGCATCGGCGATTCGAAAGAAGTCTTGCCCGATTATCCGAACACGATATTCGCAGTGAACCGTGAGTGGGCGCAGAAGAACGGCGACACGCTTGTGGCGTATCTTCGTGGGTGGCTGAAGGGAATGAGTTGGATGAAGGATCCGGCGAATCGCGATGCAGCGATCAAAATGGTCGGGGAGCAGTTAAAATTGAATCCGAAGCAGGCTGAGGAAAGTGTCAATGAACTTTCGACTACGGGTAATTTAAATCTACCAGGCTTGCAGGTCGTGCTCGATTTGCGAAATCAGTTCGGTTTCAAGCTCAATAAAGGCGACAAGCTGCCGGTGTACTACGACGCGGCGTACTTCAATGCGGCGAAGGGGAAGTAAGAGGCCAAGTGTTCAGGTGTCAGTGTTCAGTTCCGGGTTTCGCGCAACGGAGATACCGTTTAATCTAATTCTTGAAGCGAAGCCGTAAACAGCGCGCGCTCACTACAGACAACATTGGATTGAGTCATGTCCATTTGAAGTGCGACTCTAAAGGGTTAATCTGAGGTTGAGCTGACGCGATCAATTCAATCTCACGTCGATTACAGAGCTTGACTCTGGTCTAGCGGACGAAGTAGGCTGCGGGCCGGTAGGGAGATAGGCCGCCATGCCGCGCGGTGTTTGGCGGTCGGAATATTCTTGATGAGTTGGTTTAAGTGGACGATATTGCGACCCGTTTGTAATTCGAAATGCGAGCTGTGTTCGAAGATAGGCCGACCGGCATTTGTCGCCTCCTACGGCGGCTCACTTAATACGTTAGCGAGAGGATTCTATAACAGCGGATCAAATTACGATCACGTTGACGAAGGAGGAGGCAATCGTATTGTTTGAATTTCTTTCGTCTGCGGAAGAAACGGATAAGTTGCACTTTGCCAACGAGGCCGAGGAACGCGTTCTCTGTTCCATTCACGCGGTTCTTGAGAAAAACCTCGTTGAACCGTTTCGTCCAGCCTGGACCGAAATCCTGGAGCAGGCCCGCGCCAAGGTTCGCAGCGGATGAGCATGCGCATCGCCATCGCTAACATGCGGCTTGAGACAGATCTTCGGACCACTCGCAATGCTCGTGGTCCGTGCCTGCTCAGCCTCAACGTTAGCCGTTAACCCGGAGATTGAACTGATTTCTCCTTCTAACAAATCCTGTCAGTTTTAACTCACGCGTCAGTTGAATCATCATTGAACAGTGAAAAGAATCACGGGTGACTCCCTGACTGTCATTCCGAACGGATGTGAGGAATCTTTCTGACCCGAGAAAGATTTCTCCCTTCGGTCGAAATGACAGACTGCGGTCCAAAAGCTAACATCTTACTAGCACTTGATTTTCACCAGCTTTGATGTTTATTGATCCCATGAATCTACTCGACCTTACGATTAACGAACTCAAACGGGCAGCTGCGATTAAAGAACGAATCGAGGATTTGAACAAAGAGCTGCGCGCTATCCTCGGTGCGTCAGGCGACTCTGGAGCCACGTTAAAGAGAAAGCGGACCGTGAGCACCTCTGTGAAAAAGAAAATTGCCGCTGCTCAAAAAGCAAGATGGGCGACCCTTCGTGGAGCTAGCCCAGCGACGCGTTCAGTCAAACCCGTTACCAAGCCTAAGAAAAAGAGAATGAGCCCGAGAGCCAGAGCGAAGCTATCGGCCAAGTTAAAGGCTTACTGGGCCGCAAAGAAAGCGGGCAAGAAATAATGCTGGCAATTTCTGGTTCAGCTAGTTCGCCAAGTCCCGCGTGATGAGTTGGCGGCTTTTTATGTGAAGAATTCGACTTTGATGTTGGGCTCCCGCTCTTGTTCATAAACCCCAGTTCCACGTTCAAGTAAATTCCATCTCACATCATGGTTTTACATCGGGGCGCCGTTTGCTTTCAGCGAATAGCGAAGAGGCTGAGATTGGATTGATTTCTCCTCCGCTCCAATTTCTAAGAAGTTGTTCCGCTCCTGAAACGCGATTCCAATCCATGTGGCTGTGGAAATAGCACACTGCGCTACCGTCATTCTTGCGGTTGCGATTGGAATAAGTCAGATTTCTTTAAAGCTGGATTCGCGGGACGCGATATTCTCAACGATTTGTTTAGAAGAGCGATCAGCGTTTGATGAGAGTTTATCCCAATGGCGTCACTCCGAATGTTTTCATCTGTGGTTTATTCAGAGTTTCGCCTGGATTCCCGCTAAAAGCATGCGGGAATGACGGACTTTGACGGAGCTAGCTATTGTCGTTACGCAGCAAGCTGCGGGGAATTGCCCCAAAGAGACTAAATGACCAAGCAAGCTTCATCTGTGCCGGTGGTCGAGGCGAGAGCGATTTCGAAAAAATTCGGCGACCGGATTGCCGTCGATCATTTGGATCTCGATGTTCCGGCGCGAGTCTGCTTTGGGCTTCTGGGGCCCAACGGCGCCGGAAAAACCACCACCCTGCGTATGATATACGGCGTCACTCGAGCCACAAGCGGTACGATTCGCGTGTTCGGCATGGACATCGGCCATCATGTGCGGGCGGTTCGCTCCCGGCTCGGCGTGACCTTGCAGCAGAACGTTTTGATCGAAGCGCTGTCACCGAAAGAAAACCTTTTAGTTTTTGGCCGATATCATTTGCTTCGCGAACCCGAGCTTTCACGACGGGCGGAAGAATTGATCAACTTTTTTGAGCTGCGCTCCCACGCCGATGTTCCTGTGCGGCAGCTTTCCGGCGGATTCCAACGGCGTCTGGCCATTGCGCTTTCATTGGTCAATGGTCCCGAGCTTTTGATCCTGGACGAACCCACTACCGGACTCGATCCTGCGGTGCGATTGGCCTTGTGGTCGCGCGTCAGAGAACTGCGCGCGGCGGGGACGACCGTGCTCATCACGACCCACTACATGGACGAGGCGCAACGTCTTTGCGATCAAGTTGCCATCATTTCGGCGGGCAAAGTGATTGCCGCGGGGGCGCCGGCGGAGCTCATTAGGACGCGACTGGCGCCGGAAACGGTGGAATTTGATTGCACGCCGAGCGAAGAAGCGGCGCTGCTCGACGGCGTTGGATCGGGCCGGCGCTTGCGCGTCGGCAGGCGGCTGATGCTTTACCTCGATGACGCCACCGATCTTATCGAACAAATTCGCCTCCACGACGATGGTGACCGCCGCCCAATCATCGTCCGGCCCACCAATCTCGAAGACGTCTATCTCTCTCTCACCGGAACCAGCCTGGAGGCCAATCCGTGAGTCTTTCGCTTCCCTATGCGCTCGCCGTATGGCGGCGGAATGCCGTCATGTACAAGAGAACCTGGAAGTGGAATATCCTACCCAACTTCTTCGAGCCTGTTCTCTATCTCTTTTCCATCGGCATAGGCGTCGGCGCTTATATTTCAGAGATCGGCGGCACGAGTTATATCGCATTTCTCGCTCCTGGGCTCATATGCGTGGCGGCGATGAACGGCGCGAGCTTCGAAGTGACGTATAACATCTACGTCCGGCTTGTTTTTGAAAAGACCTATGATGCCATGCTGACGACTCCTATCGAGCCGGACGATGTCCTGGCCGGCGAAGTGCTGTGGGCGGTGACTCGCGCCTGCATCTACGGCGGGTGTTTCTTCGTCGTCTTGTTGCTTTTCGGGCTGGCGCCTTTGCCGTCGTCGCTCTGGGTGATTTTTGTGATTCCTATCACCGGACTTCTCTTCGCCGCGATCGGCATGGTTTTCTCGTTGCGAATCCCAAACATCGACATGTTCAGTTTTTATTTCACGCTGTTTCTCACCCCGTTGTTTTTATTTTCCGATGTGTTCTTCCCTCTGAAGGAACGGCTGGCAGGGCCGTGGCTCTGGGTCGCCGAGGCGCTCCCCCTGCTGCACCCTGTGCGCTTGGCGCGCGCGGCGTTCAACGGCGAGTTTTCCGTGACCGTATTGTGGGACCTGGCTTATACGTTGGGAATGTCTCTACTGCTGCTTCTGTGGGCGCGCCGCGGTGTGCGCGACCGACTGACAAACTAGTAAACAAATCCGGGGACACCATACCAATTTTATTCGGCATGTCAGAAGCCAACCGCGGATTTTAGGCTGGATTAAGCGGTGCCTGTGTTCAATCACTGCGGGGTTTGATTACCCACAGCTTGCTGCATAAAGAGCTATTCCGAGACCTCTCAGAGTCCGTCATTCCCGAATGCTTCTATCGGGAATCCAGGCGAGACCGGAACTGGACCCCCGATTAAAACATTCGGGGGTGACGCCTTTGGGATAAATTCTCACCTTCTATCTTCTGATGTCCGTCAGCGGCTGCGGGTAGTTCAATAGCCAAAGCCGTATAGCCGCGCGCAGTTGTCCCACAGATATTTTCGTTTGGTCTGATCGCTGAAAGGCAGCTTGAGAAAACTCTCCACTGCGTGCGGAAATTTGACGTCTAGGTGCGGGTAGTCGGTTGAGAAGACGATGTTGTCTTCCAAGCCGAAGTCAGGGATATTCTTTGCGACTATTTCGTCGCACTCCACCGCGCCCCAGCATTGGCGCTGAAAATATTCGAGTGGTTCGAGCTTCATTTCGGGATGCTCTGCGACACCAGTCAGTTCCGCGTATTCGCCCATGCGCCAGAGGAGCCACGGAAGCCACGCGCAGTTGCCTTCGAGAAAGGCTACTTTCAATTTTGGAAAACGTTCCATGACGCCGCCGTAAATCATATCGGCGCAGGCGAACATGTTCGCCATCGGAAATGACAGGGTGTTGAACATGGCGAAGCTGGGAATAAATTCATGCAACGCCGGCTGCGGCAGATAGACGCGGCCGGCTTCGTGAAAGCCAATGGGAATGCCGAGTCGCTGACACTCTTCCCATAGCGGGTCGTAGTACGGGTCGCTCCACATCTTTCCGTTGACATGATTTGGGCGCACAAGGACGCTTCTGAAGCCCAATTCTTTCACAACCCGGCGGGTTTCATCGACTGCCGATGAGACATCGTGCGGGGCGATAATCCCGGCGCCGTACATGCGGTCGGGGGCGACTTTACAGAAATCGTGCATCCAGTCGTTGTAGGCTCTGGCGATGGCAGCGGCCAATTCCGGATCCAGCCCGTCCACGGCGAGCACAAACAAACCGCGGCTGGGATAGAGAATCGCCACGTCGAGGCCTTCTTTGTCCATGGCATGAACTTGCGCGACGTTATCGAAATTGCGGGCTTCTTCTTCGGGATATTTTTCGTTGAGAATTCGTTCACGGATCGGTCCTAGCGCAGGAATAGGTTTCGGCGTCGGTCGCGGCATGATCTTGCCGTCGACTTGCACACCGAGGTCACGCTTGTGGCGATTGAGGCCGATGGGCGCGCGATCGAGAAACTTTTTGTCGATGTACTTTTGCCATAGATCATAGGGTTCCATCACGTGCATGTCCGAATCCATCGCTTTGAATCCATTCTTCATTTCACGCTCCTTAGTACCGCTGAGAAAACGTTCCATCCTTCGCTTAACAAAGGGCCGGCCGGCTGTCAATTTGCGCGGGCTTTGAGGCTTCTTAGCGATTTGCTCTTTCGACGAAGCTGAAGTCGAACACTTGCTCAGGCGCAATCGGAGTCTTGATATCCAAAGTCTTACGCGTGAAGTCAAGGACGCCGTTGATCCACGCCCGGCTTGGGCGACCCTCGTCGGCGAGCACCGTTTGATGCCAATCGAACATCTGAGTGGCAAAGGATTCGTCGGGCTGTTTCAATTCTTTGGCGATGAACTTGATCGACTCTGCGCGGTTTTGCCGGTAATAGGTCGTGCCTCTGACCGTGGCGTTGACGAATGATTGAATGTCTCCGGCGTTCTTCTTGATCAGATCGTCGGTGACGCCGATGCCGCCGATGGGATAGTGTGGCAGATAATCGCCGGAAACAGCAAGCTTGAAAAACCCTTCTCGGGCTAGCATAAGACTTCTGGGCGGGCTAAAGATCGCCGCCGAGATTTTTCCGGCTTTGAGTCCAAGATAGAGATCGTCCTGTCTGCCGAGCGCCAAGATCGTCACGTCTTTGTCCGGGTTGAGCCCGTTGCGTTCGAGAATCAAGCGGGTGATGTGCTCGAACGTTCCGCCGCGCGTCGTTATCGCGACGAGCTTCCCTTTGAGCTGTGGAAATGACTGAATCTTCGGATCGGAGATTAAATCGAAAGTCGGCTTGGTGGTGATAATTGAAACCAGCTTGACGGGAACGCCGCGCGCAGCGGCGGCCAAAATCGATCCTGACGCGGTTGAGAAGTGGACTGAATTTCCCAGCACTGCGGGAACACCGAGGGAGCCGATGACGAGAATGATTTCAACTTCCAATCCTTCTTTTTGATAGAAGCCTTTGGCTTGGGCCATCTTGAGCGGCAAGGTGACGATATCAACCGTGGGAATGGCAAGGCGGACTTTCTTGAGCTGCGCGACGGCAGAGGTGGAGCCGAGTGAGACAACCAAAGATGCGAGTAATACGATTCTCTTTATTAGCATCTGATGGTTCCTAGAAGCGTCGATGCTTCGCTCAATCTCCACGGGGCTAGTTACCGGCAGCTTGCTACGAGGGACTTCAATGTTCGTTCTAAGGTTTACTGCTTCCCCAAACATCCGCCGCAACTTCTTGCACCAGCTCCAGTTTGCGCCACTGGTCATCTTCGGTGATCAGGTTGCCGACGATGTTCGAGGAGAAGCCGCACTGCGGACTGAGCGCCAGTTGTTCGACGGGAATGAATCGGCTGGCTTCTTCAATCTTGCGTTTGACATCGTCCGGTGTTTCCAATTCGGGGACCTTCGTGCTCACGAGCCCAAGCACGACGATCTTGCTCTTTGGCACGAAGCACAACGGTTCGAAGCCGCCGGAGCGCTCTGTATCGTATTCCAACAGAAAACGCTGATAGTCGAGGCCATTAAATAACCGTTCGGCGATCGCATCGTAGGCGCCCTCGCGGTGCCGCATGCTGCGCACGTTGCCACGGCATAAATGAATGCCATAGGTGACGCCGGTGATGCCGGCGATCACCGCGTTGTCGGCCCTCATTGAACGCTCCATCTTGGCGATGGGGTCGATTCCCGCCGCCCGCATTTTTTCGAGGGAGGGCGCGTCGACATAGGCGGTGTAGCTCGGCGCGTCCATTTGCACGTAAGGACAGCCGGCGTCGGCCAACTCTTGAACTATCTGCCGTTCGATTTTGATCACATCGGACAAATATGCCTCCATGTCGGCGTACGTGCCATGGGAATTCTGCCGGGCAAAATTTTCGCAGATGCGATCTGTGGCGATCAAGGTAATTTTCACGGGCTTGGTCGTTAATGCCGACGCGTAGCGCCATTCGGCCAGCGGACGATTGTCGGCTAGCCGCAGGCGCTCGACGATCGGCCGCCAGTATTGCAGCGCCGGGTCGGTTTTCGCCGAATCCGGCTGCCAACGCTGCAATGCTTCGCCGCCGTGTGTGCGGCTTTCCTGAAATTGCAACGTCTGCTTTTTCTGGACAAATCCGGAGACGGATTCGACAAAGCTATCCTGAAAGTTTAGACGGCGGAATTCGCCGTCCGTGAGGATCGACAGGCCGTGCGCTTCTTGATGTGCGATCAGTTCTTCGATCGACTCGTCTTGAATCTGCCGCAACTCCCCATCACCGGCCGCGCCGTTACCATGCCGCGCATAAACGTCTTTTAACTTCTGCGGCCTAAGCAGACTGCCGACTTGATCGATGCGCAATTTGGCGATGGACGGTAGTGATGGGTTCGCCATCGAACTGGAGACTCGCATGTTGTTTAGTTCATCTCCACAACTCTGCCAACCAACCCGAGCGCTTGATCTCATCGATATAGCTATTGTCGTAGTAGGCGCTCAACGGTGTGTTGCCGGCGAGCTTCGCGTCGATGAGATTAAATTGCGCCGACTGCTGCACGATCGGTTGAATCGATCCAGGCGTTACCGTCGGATCTTTGACGAAAACATCGATCGCGAACTTCCGAGTTTGATCCAATATTTCGGGGTCGGTTTGGCGCGTGTATTTCGCCAGGACCGCTTTCGCGTGTTTCTCGTTGACAAAGATCTGTTTGATTCCTTCCATCGTCGCCTTGATCATAGCGATGACGACTTCGCGATTTTTTCCCGCGTAGGATTTGCGCGCGACCAGGCCTTGAATTAAGAATTCGATGCCGGCTTTTTTGAAGTCCTTCGGGCTCACCAGCTCGCGATAACCGTCTTTCATCCGGCGAAAGGTGAAAGGCGCAGACGTGATGATGCCGTCGACCAAACCTTGCGAAAGGCTTGTGATCGCCTGGGTCGTCGTGCCGGTCTGAACGATATTGATGCCCTGGACGTTGTGCAATTTGACGATCGCCTGCAGCGTGAAGTGGGGTATCGCTCCCAACCGGCTGATGCCGATTCTTTTGCCAACCAAGTCCGCGGGAGTTCGGATTTCCGGTTTCACGATCAGAGATTGAATCGCGTAGGGCACGGTTGTCGCAACCTGAACGACGTCCCCGCCTTGCAGAACGTTGGAGACGAGAGGAGGTCCGCCGCCTGCACCGACGCCCGCTTGTCCGCCCAGCATCGCCTGGATGATAACCGGCGACGCGCCGACGTAAATCATGTCCACGTCGAGGCCGTATTTTTCGTAATAACGGGATTCTTTAGCGATCCACCACGGCAGGCTGGCGGCGCTGATCGGCGTGAACGGAAAGGAAACTTTAGTCGCTGCAAGCGCCGTCGAGGCCAGCGCACTCACAAAAAGGATCGCGGTGATTACAAAGGCCGTCAATTTCTTCCCAGAGCGGATAAGCTCGTTTGCCGTCTTTTATCCCGCGCCACGGACTTTGTCTATGATCTCAGCGGCATTCTCTGGTATCTCGTCACCGCGCCACGCGACGTGGCCGTCGGGGCGGACGAGCACGAGTGGACACTCGTATGTTTCGCGCACTTTTGGATCGTCGATCTTGATTGACTGAAGCGGCAATCCGACGCGGCTCGCTGCTGCCGTGATCGTGTTCGCGTCCGTGATGTTTCCCGAGAAATCCAGGAGCGTGAAACCTTTCCCGAACAAAGTCGAGAGTCGAGCGACCGTCTTTGAGCCAGGCATGAGGCGCGCGCACTCCAGGCCATGTCGATGGCACATAGAGTCCATGATCCAGCGCGGGCGGCGACGTACCATCGGCAACACAGATCGGCGAGTTCTCGTAGCGGTACCCGAGCTCGATACCAGCAGAGTCATACTGAAATTCTTTGGCGCGGGTGCGCATGATCGCGGCGCGAGCTTTGTCGCGCAACAGTTTACCCTCGTCATCGATTTCGCCGATCTTCGGCGAGAAAGGCGTTTGGTTGTCGTAGCTGGCGCGCATTTCCGCTGCCTCGCTAACGTTGATCATAGCGATGGGCTTGCGCTCCAAAGTGTAACTATCGAGCAACTGCGCGCCGCCCCAACCTTGCAGCATCGCTGCCAACTTCCAGCCGATATCGACGGCGTCGCCGACGCCGGTGTTCATGCCGAAGCCGCCGGTCGGCCAATTCAAGTGCGCCGCGTCGCCGGCGAGAAAGACTCGCCCTACCTGATATTTCTCCGCGACGACGCAGTGGCCGGTCCACGGACGCACGTCGAGCAATTCAAACGGGAGATTTTCGCCCAATGCATGGCGCAGTTTTTCTGGAGCGTTCAAGGCATCGATCTGTTCTTGTTTGACGTTACGAATGTTCAAGCGCCAGAGCTCTTTGCCGTCGACGGCGGCGATGGTGCCGTTAATATGCGGGTTAATAATTTGGTACATGACAGCAGGGCCGTAGCTGATCGATTTGAGAAACGGCGAGCGGAACAGGACCGCGACGTTCATACCTTGGGAGAACACGCCTTCGTACGGAATGCCGAGGGCACGCCGAATGTTACTCCGGCCCCCGTCACAAGCGACGAGATAGTCGGCTTCGACGGTTTCATCCGTGCCGGTTTGCACGTTGACAATTTTCGCCGTGACCTTCTGTTCGTCCTGCTGAAAAGATTCGAACGCGGTGCGGTAGCGAACGGCGACTTGGGGCAGCGTCGCCACATGCTCGTGCAGCACCGGATCGAAGTACGGCTTTGAAATCCACAGCCGGCCTTCCGGGCTAAAGGGCGAGCGCGACGCGGGATCGCCGTTGGCTGGATGATCGAAACGGGCGATCTCGTAGCCGTCCATGCGCGTGACGAAAAGATAATTTCTCGGGTAGTCCGTGGGATAACCGGACTCAAAGCGCATACGGTCGGCGATGCCCCAGCGGCGCAGATGCTCGCAGGTGCGAGTATTGGCAAGATTGGTCGTGGGAAAGTCGACGCTGCCATCGGTTTGTTCGACAACTAGGCAACGAATGCCGCGCCAAGAGAGTTCGATGGCCAATGCAAGACCAACGGGCCCAGCGCCGGCGATAAGAACGGGATAATGCTTTGGTGTCATAGAACCGCTGATTGATTCCATTCTATTCTTGACTCCCTCGCCCATT
>DASYUV010000173.1:0-13233 GCA_036000865.1 Binatia bacterium
GAGCGTGATCGAGCGGATCGGATCGCTGCGCGTGCACACCGCCCACATGACGTCTTCGAGGTTCATGACATCGATATCGTCGTCGACGACGATCACGTAACGCGTCGGATGAGAAGGCTGGAGGAGCTGCGATGCGACGATCGCCACCTGGCGCGCCTGACCGTCGTAGGTCTGCTTGAGACTGACCAAGGTCAGAAGATTTGCCGCGCCCGACTCCGGCCGGTATACGCCGGTGATGCCGCCGATTCTGGCGCGCTCGAGCAGTTCCCAAAGATTGGCCGATTTGATGATCGAATGGCGGTAGGTGCTGTCGTGCGGCGGCCGCCCCGGCCATGCACCTAAAATAATCGGATCGTTGCGATAGTAAACCGCCTTTACCTGGATGACCGGTTCAGGTCTGGCGTCGCTGACATAGTAGCCCGGCCATTCGCCGAACTTTCCTTCGCTCTTGAGTTCGTTGGGATAGAGAAAGCCCTCCAGCACGATTTCGCTGAACACCGGCAGCGGCAGACCGGTCAAGCGTCCGGCGACCACGGGGATTCGTTCGTGCAACACCGAGCCGACGTAATTATACTCGGGCACCTGCGGCGGCAAAGAAAAAGAGCCGGCGAAGAGAAACACCGGATGGTGTCCGGCGGAGATCGCAATCGGGCAAGGCTCTCCGGCTTTCCAATAGCTGTCCATAATAATCCGGCCATGGTGGCCCGGGGCAATGAAAATACCCGCGGACTTTTCGTCATGAATCATCACCCGGTAGGTGCCGAGATTGACCCAGTCGCCGTTGCGCTCGCGCATGATCGCCACCGAGCCGGTGCCGATGTAGCGCCCGCCATCATCGTGGTGCCACAACGGCGCGGGGAACTTGAGCAGGTTGACCTTTTCCCCTTCATCGACGTTTTGAAAGATCGCTCCATCCTTGACCGGCATCGGTGGAAACTCGTCGAGCTCATCGCTCCAGCCGCGCATTTTGTCCTTCATGCTGCGGATCAGGTCCAAGCCTTCGATGCCAAGCGGCATCCCCAAGGTCAGTGACAAGCGCTTGGCGCTCGACATCGCGCCGGCGAGCAGACGAAATCCCGCCGGATATTCCTTGATGTTGTCGAACAGCAAAGCCGGGCCGCGCGCCTTGGCATTGAGCTCGACCACCGTGCCGATCTCCTTGTTCCAGTCGGCGCCGTCGACCGTCTTGAGTTCGCCGTGCGCTTCGACATCAGTCAGCCACGATCGCAAATCGGTTTTCATCTTTGCTCCCCAATCTTCGAGCTACAAGCAAAGCTCATTTCATTTCCCTCAGCACTTCTTCGATGAAGCGCGGTTCGACAAACTTTCTAAAATCCACCGGGCCGCGCGCCTTTAACTCCGGGATGCTTTCCCAAGCGGTCTGGATGCCGTCTAGATCGGGGGTCGGCTCGGAGCGAACGTTTTTGCTGCCGTCCTCGTAGATGCTGTCGAGATCCGCGGCGGAGACTTTGTGGATCTGTCTCAGATAGGCCTTGGCCGCCTCCGGATTGGTCTTCCAAAATTTAATTCCATGGACCAGGCCGGCCACCGCTCCCTTAACGAGCCTCGGCTGCTCGCGGATCAGTTTTTCCTGCGCCATCAATCCGATGTTCGCGAATCTGGTCTTGATCGTCGAAAGATCGAAGATGACGTTGAGGCCGGCATTTCGTGCCACCGGCACAAAAGCCGGCGTCACGACTGCGCCATCGACACCACCGCTTATCAATGCCGCGGAGCGCGCCGCCGAATTGCCGATCTGAAGCACTTGGACGTCCCGCTCCGGGTCCATGCCCCACTGGCGGATAAGAAATCGCGTCTCGATGTCGGAAAAAGCGCCGTAGCGGCTGACGGCGACTTTCTTACCCTTCATGTCCTTCGGCGAGTGGATGCCCGGCCGGGCGACGAACAGATGCTGGAACCGGTCGATGTTCACGGTGAGGATCTTGAGCGGCGCGCCGGCGGCGATAGCATTCAATATGTCGCTGACGGAATTATTGGCAATGAGCGCCGAGCCGGAGACCACCGTCTGCGCCGCCAGCACACCGCTCGGCACGTAGATCATGGTCATGTCGAGCCCTTGTTTCTTGAAGAAGCCCTGTTTCTGGGAGAACCTGATCACCTCGACGATTCCACCTGAACCGGAAGAAACAAAGTTGATCGGCGTCAGCTCGGCGGCCTGCGCCCGCTGAACCGCAAGCACGAGAACAACGCCGGCAAGAAATTTTCTGCAAGCCATCTGTCCTCCGTAGCCTCGGCTATTTAAATATCTCGGGCCACTTGTCGATCACCTGCTGTTTTTCCGCCGGGCTGGACTGCACGACCTTGGGAAAATCGCGAATCCAGTCATAGGGTTTGCACGCGTCGATCACTGCGCGCGAACCAAAAAATATTTTTCCTTGATCCGGATAGATCGGATCGAGCGGACTCGAGTAGGAGTTGCGCATGATGTCGATGTCCTTCTCGGGATTCGATCTCGTGCCGATCGCCCAAATCACTTCGTTGAGATCGGTCGGATCGATATCGTCGTCCACGACTACGACGTATCGGCCCAAGTGGTTACCCGCGGCCTGGCACTGCGCCGCCATGAATCCCGCCTGGCGGGCGTGACCCGGAAACCTCTGGCGGATCGAGACCACAACGAAGAAATTGACTCCCGCCGCTTCGTGATACCAGACGCCTTTCACGTCGGGGATGCCGTCCTTCACCAGCGACTCCTTGACGCTGATCGATTTCATCAGCGCATTGACGTAGGAATAATCGTGTGGCGGACGTCCCGGCGGGGCGCCGAGATTGATCGGATCGTCCCGATGGTACACGGCGCGAACATTGATCACCGGCTCTTTGCCTCGGCCCGAAGCATAGTATCCCGTGTACTCGCCGAAGGGTCCCTCATCGCGAAAGTCATCGAAGGAACAGAAGCCTTCCAGAGCAAATTCGCTCGCTGCAGGGATCGGTAGTCCGGTCATTTCGCCGCGCACCACCGGCACGCTTTTGCCTGCGATGGCGCTGAGATATTCGAATTCCGAAATGCCGTACGGGATGCCCATGCTGGCGACGATCAAATAGAGCGGATGGTGTCCCAGCGAAACCGCCACCGGCGCCGGCTCTCCGCGGTCCTGATATTTTCTGATGTTGATCGCCCCATGGTGCGCCGACGAGATATGCAAGGTGATCGATTTCTCGTCCTGGACCATCAATCGGTAGGAGCCGAAATTGATCCTGCCGCTATCGGGATCTTTGGTCATCACGATGCAGCCCGTTCCGAGATAATTGCCGCCGTCATAGGCGTGCCATTTGGGCGCGGGAAACTTGAGCAGATCGACGTCCGCTCCCACTTGACGGTTCTGCAGCACCGCGCCGGTGGATGTCTCCCGGATCGGATATTGTGGCGCAGCTTGTTCGAAGCCGATCATTTTTCCCTGCAAGCGCGACACCAGTTGCTGATCGCTGTCAATGTCGCGATAACCGAGGGTCAGCGCCAACCGCTTGGCATTGAGCATCGAGCCCGTGAGGACCCTGAAACCTTTGCGAAAACCAGGAATCTCGTCGAACAAGAGCGCCACTCCCCGCCGCTGGCCGTTGACCTCGGTCATCAGGCCAATCTCGAGATTGGCCTCGGCCCCCTTGACGTGCTTGAGCTGTCCTAATCCTTCCACTTCCTTGAGCCAGTCTCTTAGATCTTCCATTGCTCTTTTCACCTCACTTAGGAACCGATACCAGCGTGGTAAAATCCATGACGGCGATCGAATCGTCGTTTCGCAGTTTTCATGCGTAGCTGACCTGGGGCATGTCCGAGCGCATTCCCGCTTTTTGCAATTCGGCTTCAAAGCGCCGGCGGATCGCCGGGTCCTCGTCGTCGTACTCGATCATCGTGCCGCCTTTCTTGAGCGAAGTCGTCGTGCCGTCTTCGTGGAGCTTGGCGGCCAGTTGAAATCCGGTCGGATGGATTCTGCCGCTGTAGCGCAGCGCGATATGGCGCGCCGGATTTGTCGATGTATTGAAGTGCTGATGAAACCATCCGCCCGGCGGGCAATAGATACTTGCCTCCTTCCATTTCAACTCCACGACTTCTTCTCCTCGTCCGCTCGTGTACGGTTCGAGTCCGAGATCCTTGGGCCACATGATGACGTAGCCGTCACCTTCCAGACCCAAGAGAACCGCGCCGGGCCCATGATAATGCGCTTTTTGATAGCGGGCGGCGGGCCAGTTGGACACATGCGCGATCATCGAATTTCCCGCCATTTGAAATTGTGTGAGCTTTACTCCGGCGCCTTTTTTCTCGTGCTCATCGACCTGCGCGGCGAGAATGTCGGGGATGAAGTTGGTCTCCAACACGTGGGTATTGCCTCGCGCATAGCGTTTTTTGCCTTCATTGAAATATCCCTCGTCTCCGGCGAAGCGATCGGCGAACACAAAAGGATTGTTTAAAACGAACTCGGGATTGCGGTAGGCGTCGAGGACCATCGGTGCGTTGGTGACGGCTAAAAATTTTACCGGCTCCCGCCCGCCGTTGATCAGGCGATGCCAGCTATTGAGCGGCGGCGAAAACAGGCTCGTCCGTCCCCACTCGAACAGACTTTTTTTCTTTCCCTCTTGCCATACTTCCGTCGCGCCGACGCCGTCGAGGATGCAGATCAGCTCTTCATAGAGATGCTTTTCCGGTTGCAAGGCGGGCGGAATCGCGCCAACGTACATGCCGGTAATGCCTTCCATGCCGTGAAGGTGAACGAAAGAACCCAGGCCGCCGGTGCGCCGCCAGGGAGCAAGCTTGATTTCGCGGACATCTTCCATACCGTGACCAACCGCCACAGGAATGCCCTCGCTTTTCATCCACTGGTGATAGCCGGTCTGCTGTAACGCGTTCAGCAATCTGTCGAAGTCGCTCATATCTTAACGCTCCATTCCGCCTGCGACTCTGCCATCATCGTCCAATGACTAATTAACTTCGGCGTGCAGTTTCGGATCGATCCTGCACGCGGCCCACATGCACTGGTCTTCCAGTCGATGGAAGGCTCGCTTGAAAGTCACCGCCTCTCGAACTCTGTTCTGCTGCTCCTCGGTAAGCGCATATTTTTTTATCAGATCGCGCGTCGATGAACCGTGCTCGATGTCGAGCTCGGAGTGAAGCGTAAAGTGCACCAGTCCCCACTCCGGCACTTGGTAAAACTTGGCCAATGCCTCTGCCAGCTTCATTCCTTCTCCCCCTTTGCCCGTACCGCCATCCTCGTCGAAGCTCAGCGCCGCCCCTTCCAACCAGCTGTGGTTCCGCGCGTAGTTCAACCAGGAATCGACCAGCAAGCGATACTCGGGAGACAAATCCCTGAAATCCTCCATCTCCGCGCGGGAGATGCCCAGCCCTTCGCCCAACTTCAACCACAACGCCGCGTGGGGACCGACCTTGCCGCCGATCACTCTGTCGTCTTCTTCCTCCAGATATTTTTTTATGCGCTCCATCCTGATCTCTTTCACCGGACAGTTGGCAAGGATATAGAGCTCCTTGCGCGGCACGTTGACGCGATAGTAGTGGAGCTGCTTGACCCACATCTGAACCTGCGGTTTGCTCAGCAGGCCCTTGATCATCAATACCCGCATCGCCCTTTCTTTGTGACGCGGTGGCCGCTTGCTCATGAGCTCTTCAATCAACTGCTCTGCGCTTGTGACCATTTGTCTCTCCTTATTCAACCCGGATTCCGCCGTTAAACCTACGGAACGTGAACTTCATGGGTTGGAGTGGTGGAGTGATGGAGTAATGGGTTTCAGCCCCAACACTCCAGTACTCCATCATTCTCTTCATCTCGAGAGACCCATTGACTTCGCTACGGAAGGTTTGCTCCTCGCTCATCGCGTCGGCGGGAACTGCGGAATCCGGGTTCAGCGCGCCAGCCATACGCGGGAAAGCCCCCCGTCCGGCATATTGAATCTGCCATCGGCGTCGGTTTCGAACCCCAGGACCTTCTGCTGAAAAACGAAATAACGCGGCACATAGGCCAGAGGAATATCGACCACGTCGTCGTGAAATACCTGGATGACTTTGCGGTAAAGCTCATAGCGCTGTTTTGCGTCTCTGGTCTTGACCGCCGTCTCCAGCACGCGGTCGATCTCTTTATTGCAATATCCGGAGGAGTTTTCAGTGCGCTTTTTCGCCTTCACTTCTTCTTCGGCGCAGCCAAACTCGCTCTCGAACTCTTCGCCCGGATCGTCGGGAATATCGCCGCCGCTCAGCACCATCATGAAGTCGCCGCTGCTCTCGCGCGTCACCCGCGCCCCTCTTTCGAGAATTGTCACTTTGGTTTTTATGCCGGCGGCGTTCAATTGCTGGTGGATCACCTGAAGTTCTTCTTCTTCAGATTTCTGTCCGATCAACTCGAGCTCCCAATCCGGAGCTACGCCCACATCCTTGAGCATCGCTTTGACCTTGGTGGGATCGGGTTTGATCTCCGGCAATTTCACGCGCCACGCGCTGCCGGCGGGGAAAAGTTGGTCCGCCGGCTCGCCCAAACCCCAGAAGGCGCCGTCGATGTATTTTCTTTTATCGATCGCGTAGCGCACGGCCTGGCGCAGCCTGACGTCGTTAAACGGCGGATCGGCGACGTTAAACAGCAGCCGCCGATAACCCGCGTGCTTGGCGACGCTGGTCTTGAGATCGCGATATTCTCCCTTGAGAATTTTGGCAATAAACGAATACGGCGTCCGCTCGATGATATCGAGATCGCCGGCCCGCACTCCGGTGAAACGCACTTGATCTTCCAGCACCGGTTTCAAGATGAGCTCGTCCAGATAGGGAAGACCTTTGCGCCAATAGTTTTTGTTGCGCACGAAAGCGATTTCTCGCGCCGGCTTGTAGTCTTTGAATGCGAACGGGCCGGTGCCCGGTGGAAACCCGGGCAGATCAATCTTTCCGCTTGGCACCGATCGACTGGGCACGATCGGAAACGGACGGATCGTCGCCACCATGCTGAGAAACCCCGCGTGCGGGTTCTTCAGCACGAACTCCACAGTGAGCTTGTCTTTGACGTTCACTCTTTCGATGCTTTTCAACATGCTCAATCCAGTGGTCCCGTTGTTGGGATCCATCGCGTAATCGACGCTCCATTTGACGTCGTCGGCGCCGAGCTCCTTGCCATCGTGAAATTTGACGCCCTTACGCAGCTTAAATAGGTAGCTCTTGCCGTCGGCGGACACGGTCCAAGACTCCGCCAGGCTGGGAACGAGCTTGCCGTGCTTGTCAAAATCCAACAGCGCCTCATAGGCGAGTTGGCGCACGTAGACATTGGTCGAGGTCGTGCGCACGAAAGGATTCAGTCCGTTGATGTCATTGCGAATGGCGAAAACCAACCGCCCGCCATATTTAGGAGATTCCGCGTCGGATGAGAGACCCGGCAAAGACAGCAAACTCAACGACAATACGAACGTCCAAATCCGACGCATAAATCCACACCCTCTTTTCAGCCAGGTTCGACCTTTGGGCTCATTTTCGATACAGCTGATCGATAAACCCGGAGCGTACCACCTCGCTCACCGGCCTCTCATCGATGAAGTCCTGCGGATTGGCGCCTTTGGCTTTCGGATTGGTCAGCGCCGCTTCCTCCAACCATAATTTGACATCCTCCGGGCGAATATCCGGCGCCGGAGAAAGCAACCTATGAACATGGTAATCGTAAGCTTGCTTCAAGATGTCGGCATCGTCGGTGCGCGTATATCGGCCCAATATCCGCATGCCGTCCGCCGGACGAGTCTTGAGATAGTGCGTCGCCTCGATGATCGCCCTGATAAACTGGCCCACGACGTCACGTTTGTCTTTGAGGAAGCTTCTCTTGGCGACCAGCGCCGCTTGAGCGTAGCGAATCCCGGTTTGCGACAAGTCGGCCAACTCGCGCAGTCCTAATCGGCGCGCGATGAACAGGTAGGGAACCGACATCACCCCCGACTCAACCACGCCGTTCGCCATCGCGGGGACGATGTCCGCCGAGCTGCCGATTTGAATCAACACGACATCCTTCCCCGGCTCAATCCCTGTCCTTTGAGAAAATGGCGCGTGGCGAAATCCATGGTTCCGCCGAAACGCGTGACCGCCATCTTCTTGCCGCGCAGCTCGGCCACATCCTTTATCGATGAAACCGCATAGATCGAAAAAACCCACGTGTGGACGTTCGTGCCGAATATCGCCACGTCGGCATAGCCTTGGAGCTGCGCCACCACGCCGCCGGTTCCTCCGCCCGCGAGCACGTCGATTTGATTCGCCAGCAGGGCCGCCATTCCCCGGGTTGAAGAGCCAACCTGGATGAGCTCGACGGATAGATTGTTCTTCCTGAAGAAGCCGGCGTCATGAGCCGCCCACAACGGCAGGAACGACGCCGTCGGCGCAGGGTAAGCAACGCGTAAGGAAGCCGGAGCCGCGCCGGCTATGCGAAGCGCTCCAAAAGCGATCAGAGCGACAATGATCGCTAGCGCTCTTCGCGTTCTCCTCGGTTGAATTGTTTCTTGCTCCATCAGCGGTAAACCTGTTTGACAAATCCCGACCGCACGACGTTTTCCATCAAGCCGTCGTAAATCAGCTCGGCAGGGTTGATCTCCAGCGCTTTGGGGTTTGTTTCAGCCTGCTGCTCCAAAACCGCGGTCAAGTCTTCCGGCTGAATGTCGGGAATCTGCGGCCAGACCTTTTGCACGTACTCGCTATAGGTGTTGCTCAAAGCCTCCGGATCGGTCGTCCTGGTATAATGGGACAGTATGCTCAATGCTTGGGGGCGCTTGGTTTTGATGAAGTGAATCGATTCGATCAAGGCCTTGAGGAAAGACTCCATCCGCGCTTGGTTGTCGATGAGAAACTGCCGCTTCGCCAAAAAAGCGTTCGAGGCGTATCTCGCGCCGCTCTGAGTCAAGTCCGCCAGCTCCCGAAAGCCGAGCTTCTTGACAGTAAAGTTCTGCGGCACGGCGACGACGCCGGCCTCGATGGCACCGCGCACCAAGGCGGGAGTCATTTCCGACTGGCTACCGACCTGGAGGAAGCTCACGTCCTTGCGCGGATCGAGATTGGCGCGCTTGAGAAAATAGCGAGCGGCGAAATCGCCGACGCCGCCAAACCGGCTGACCCCGAAGCGTTTGCCGCGAAGGCCGGCGGCGTCGACAATCGACGGCTGGGCGTAAACAAAAAAATTGAGCCGGTTGTTCAAACTGCCAAAGAGCGCGAGATCGCGATAGCCCTGCAGGTAAGAGGCGATGCCGCCGACTCCGCCGCCGGCAACGACGGCCAGTTGTCCGCTGAACAGGGCGGCGATCGCAAGCGCCGATGAGCCGACGTAGACGAGGTCGACCGCGACGCCGTGCTTGTCAAAAAATTTCGCCTCTTTGGCGACCCAGAGAGGAAGCTGCGTAGCCGTCGGCGCCGGATAGGAAACCCGCAGCGGGGCGAGGGCAGCGCCCTGGGCCTGAGCCGAGACAAAACTGATCAAGACGACCAGCAGCCCCATGAGCGACTGCGTTCGCGCGGCTAAATCAGCGCGCATAGAGCCTCTCGACGAAGCCGCTGGCGACGACATCTTTGACAACAGAACCGTAAATCAACTCGGCGGGATCGATCTCGCGCGCCTTTGGATTGGCTTCGGCCAACTCTTCCAAAACCAGTTTCAGATCTTCGGGTTGGATCTCAGGCACTCTCGGCCAGATCACGCGGCTGTGATAATCGTAGGTTTGCGCCAGCACCTTCATGTCCGACATCCTGGTGTAACGGGCAAGGATCTTGATCCCGTCATCGCGGCGCACCCTGATAAATTGCATCGCCTCGATGATCGCTCGAACGAAGCCCTCGGCGCGGCCCTTGTTCTGAGTGAGAAACTGTCTCCTTGCCAGAAAAGACGACGAGGCATATCTCGCGCCGCCCTGGGATAGATCAGCGAGCTCGCGAAAGCCGCTTTCTTTCGCCTTGATGTCGTAGGGAAATGCCATCGTGCCGACGTCCACCGATCCGGCGATCAGCCCCGAGAGGATGTCCTGCACTCTGCCGACTTGAATCATGGTCACTTCGCGGCCCGGATCGAAGCCGTTCTGTCTTAAAAAATGCCGCGTGGCAAAATCCATTGTGCCGCCGAAGCGGGTGACGCCGATACGCTTGCTGCGCACTCCCGCCATGGTCGATACCGATGGATGAGCATAAATGGAAAAGACCAACTTGTTGTTCATAGCACCGAAAAATACCAGGTCCCGCTGGCCCCTCAGATAGGCGTTGGGTCCGGCTGAGCCGCCGCCGCCGAGAATATCGATTTCTCCGGCGAGATAGGCGGCCATGGCGATCGGCGAAGAGCCGACGTGGACCAGCTCGACGTCAAGGCCGTGCTTGCTGAATAGCCCGGCCTCGCTGGCAATCCACAACGGCAAATAGACCGTGGCCGGCGCGGGATAAGAAACGCACAAGGTTTTGCGCTGCGCCAGAGAACTCGCCGGAAGCGCGAGAAGAATGATGGCGGAGAGAATTAGTGTGGTACCTTTGAAATTCATTGCATATCCTCTATCGTCATTCCGGCCAAGCTGGCGATAGCTAGCGCGAGCCGGAATCCAGGAAATAGCTTAACACTGGATTCCCGCTTTCGCGGGAATGACAATAAATAAAGCGCCGACTGCTTCATGGAATTGCCGACAAGACACTATAATGAAGTCCATGTTCGTCCTTTCACTCATCGCTCGGCTCTCCTTGCTCGACATGCATAAAGCCGAGATTCTCCATCAACGGCCGGTTGTGATGGACCAGGAAGCGCGCCGGACGATCGCCGGTGTTGAAATGTTGATGCCAGCTAAAAACCGGAATACAGAGAACATCTCCTTCGCTCCAGTCGTAGCGCCGATCTTCGATCAGACTGTAACCGTGTCCGGAGACGACGTAATTCACCTCTTCGTACATATGCCGATGCGCGCCCGAGCGCTTGCCGGGGGAAATCTCGGCGAGCAACGTTCCCAGCACCCGCATCAAAAATCCGGTCTTTGGGTCGATCACATAGCGCACTCGGCCCATCGGCGTTTTCTCGAACTCGACACCGGCGCCATTGAATAATACGCGGCTAGCGCGCCGCCGCTTTTCTTCGCCGCCGGAAAAAAACAGCTGTTCCTTGTAGAGCGCATCGGTCGGATTGAGCGGTTTTGTCGCTGTTGCCGCTTGGATACTTACACGCGTCGAGTCATCCGCGCCGGGAATCAACGATTTCATCGCGCTCTCGCTCTTATGGCCGAACACCCAATAATCGGGGTAGCGCTCGTCCTCGTACACCGCCAAGCCGAGAGCGAGCGAAAGCGGCCCCGTCGTCGCCGCCAGATAAATGAAATCCTCGTTCCCGGTATTGAGATGGCGATGCCAGGAAAACATCGGCACGCTGATGAAATCTCCCGGCGCCCAGTCGTAGCGCACGCCGTCGATGATGCTGTGACCATTACCCTGCAGAACATGGATGACCGCTTCCACCGTGTGGCGATGACCCAGAGTCTTCCAGCCCATTCCCTCTTCTTCGCCGGCCGGAATACGATTGATCCAGAAACGAAAAGTTCGGTGATTGAAACCTAGGCGCGGATCGACGAGATAAAGGTGAGAATTATTCTGAAACTGAGAGCGAATCTCCTCGGCTTTGATCTGCACGGGCGCCTGCAGTCGTCGCTTCACCTCTTCCTTGGCGAAGCTGACCGATTCCATCACCATGCGCTCGTGATCTTCGGGTCGAAGGATGGCCATAATTATTTATAGAGCCGCTCGACAAGGCCGGAGCGCGTCACGTTTTCGACCAGGTCGTTGTAGATGAGCGCTGCGGGCTGGATTTCCCGGGCTTTAGGATTTGTCTGGGCGAGATGCTCCAGAATCAGCTTGATATCGTCCGGCTCGATGGCGGGCGATCGGGGCCAAACCTTTTGCGCGTACTCGTCATAAGCCAACTTTAAGATTTCCCGGTCGGCCATCCGGGTATAGCGCTGAAGGATCTTCAAGGCGGTCTCCGGATTCGTCTTGACGTAATGAATGGATTCAACCAGCGCCTTGACGAAGGACTGCATACGAACCCGTTGATCGATCAGAAAGCTTCGCTTGGATAAAAAAGCCGCGGTGGCGTAACGCGCGCCGCTTTGCGACAAGTCCGCCAACTGCCGATAGCCGAGCTTACTCGCCGCGAAGTTATAAGGAAACGTCAAAGATCCGGCATCGACCGTGCCGTTCACCAACGCCGCCAAAATATCCGCGGTGTTGCCGATCTGAACGAGCTGCAGATCTTTCTGCGGGTCCAGGCCGGAAATTTTGAGAAAGTAGCGGCTGGCAAAATCCAGGCTCCCGCCAAACCGCGTCACCCCGAATCGTTTGCCGCGCAGACCGGCGACATCGACGATGGATGGGACGGTAAATATCTTGAACGCGAAGCGGTGGTCGAGGGTCGAAAACAGCGCCAGGTCGCGAAAGCCCTGAAGGTACGCAGTCGGCGCCGCCGTGCCGCCGCCGGCGAGAACGTCAAGCTCGTCGCTGAGCAACGCCGACAACGCGATCGGCGACGAGCCGACATAAAGCAACTCGACCGTGAGATTGTTTCGCTCAAAGATACCGGCTTCCTTGGCGGCCCAGAGAGGCAAGAAGGCGGTTGCGGGAGCCGAATAGGATACCCGCAAATTTCTCTCCGCCGCATTCGCAGTGTTTGCCGCCGTCGATAGAAAAATCGTTGCGAGCGCCAAAGCGATCTTTACGCCGAACACGAAATTCCCGCTGCTTTTCAACATCTCGATCGCGCTCCTGAATTAGCGAGTTCTAAAAATCTCCTGATACAGCCTGGCGTACTCTTTGTAGTCCTGATAATTTTCCGGACTGATGACGACGCGTTTGAAACCTTTGAGTGAAGCGTTCGACGGTGATTCGACATCGGCTCGGGCGGGCTCGCGAAGACCGCTCCGAACCATTTCCTGTCCCTCCTTGGAGAGAGCGAAGTCGGTGAACAGCCGCGCCGCGTTCGGGTGCGGCGCGCGCGCCGCGACTTGCAGCGGGTTCACCTGCACCACGACCGGATCGAGCGCCAGCCACTCCATCGGCGCGCCTTTTTGCGCCACCCTGGTAATCCCGGAAGCATAGGCCATGACCAGGGGATATTCTCCGGCCGCGGTGAGCTGCACCCGTTCGTCGTTGCCCCTTTTGACCACGGGATTTTGCCCGGCGAGCCGCTTTAAATAATTGACCGCCTTTTCTTTTCCCCATGCTTGGCTAAGACCGATGAGAACCGGATAGGC
>DASYUV010000174.1:0-50940 GCA_036000865.1 Binatia bacterium
ACAAACACGATCAGGTTGCCATACAGGCGCATAAACGTTTCCATGGGCCATCCTCTCTCGCTGGTTCGTGTGAGGCCCACAACATGATCAAATCGACCGCCCATGATCAACCTCAGAAAAATTTCAAATATCTTTGGCTAGATTTAAGAATCCAGAGACCCTCTAGGTGCTCTACATCCCGTCTATCAGGCGCAATGTGATCGCCGAGTTTTTTGACAATAGAAAAGATAGTCATTATATCGAAGCCCCCAAACTCCAACCTAACGCCAACTAGATACACGTTCTGTCAACAAAAGTTACGCGCCCACAAGGGAACTCCGTTGTATGCCATACTGGCTGCGGAGATATGTTCCCGATAGTTCGAGCATTTTCGTCAGCACGGACGGGCAACACTGGGCTGGCATCCCAATTGCGGTTTCACGGGATCGCAACCCCAAAGAACTCAATGATGAAGAAAGGGCGGTGCTGTATGCGATCCGCAACTTATTCATCTCATATTGAAACTGGACCCGGCCATCAGAGTTCGAGAGATCAAAACCGTTCTGTCAATAGCCAAACTCTCACCATCGCGCAATCCCACTCGGAGGAAAGTCATCGCGCAAACTCATGGCGCGCGGCTACCTATTGGGCGGTTCTTCTGCTCTTTCTGTCTCTGGCGGTTTTGTTATGGACACTGTCAGACTTCAGCCGGCGAGAGATTCCAGATTGGAAGCCGGTTCTTGCGCTTGCGGGCACGGCGCAGGCAAGAGGCGATCTGTATTACGCAAAGAGCTTGTATTCGCAAGTGGGGCGGCTCTCGGCCTGGCGCGACGATTGGGCAGGTTTGCTCGCCGCCGCTTGCGGGATGAAAAAGCTCGAAAGGCAAACAGGTCGTCATTCCGAAACAAACGCCCTTCTTCTTAGCGCCATGGTCGTAGCCAAGGCGAGGCAAAGTCGATCAGGGCTGGTTGCGGTAGCGAAGGCGTTTACAGCGCTAGGCCAGAACAAAGTCGCCTCCATGGTCCTGTCCCACACCGGAAAAGACTGGGTTGAAGAAACCAGCAAGTCGGCTGATCTCGTCTCGCCGGACTGTTGGGACCCGCAAGCCTGAAGCCGAAAAATTGCGGTACCCTCAATGGATTAATACATTCTCACGCTAACAATTCATAGGCGAGACACACGTTTGCTTATCGGGCGGTTCCAAAAAAATGACAACTTAGCGAAAGATCCCACCCCTAATTCTCGTTATCTATGTTCTGAGAGAACCTGTGCGGGGAGCCTATTGAATAGAACTCTTTGGCCTTGACGATTCTTCAAGCGCGGCGATATAGGTGCTCATTCGGGAATTCTTCACCGTGAGATGAACGAGCCGCCAAAGTGGAAAAAGTTGTTGGCGGCGCATGGATGCTCGTTGGAGGATGATATGACCGTTCTCAAGACCGCGATCGCCACCTACCCGCACACGAAAGGCCTGAAGGATGGCACCGTGTCGGTGCCCGGTGTCCAGTTCGAGCATGTCGAGATCTCGCCAATCATCGGCGCTTTCCGCCGCATGTGCCGCACGCTCGACTTCGACGTCTGCGAGATGGCCATTACGACATACCTGACCGCCAAGGCCCACGACAAACAGTTTATGGCGCTGCCCGTCTTCGTGTTGCGCCAGTTCCACCACTCTCCCATCGTTTACAACGTAAAGTCCGGCGTGCAGTCGCCGAAGGATCTCGAGGGCAAGAAGGTCGGCGTGCGCGCATACACCGTTACCACCGGTGTCTGGACGAGGGGGATTCTCGCGACGGAGTACAGCGTCGACCTCGACAAGATCACCTGGGTGGTGGTCGATGAAGAACACGTTCAGGAATACCGGAAACCCGCCAACGTGTTGGAGCGCCCCGGGGCAAACCTGGCCGAGATGCTCGTGAAGGGTGAACTCGCGGCTGCCATCGGCGTCGGCAAGGTCGACTCCCCGGACGTCAAGCCGCTCATCGCCGACGCGACCGCGGCCGAAGCCGCCTGGTACCGAAAGACGGGCATCTATCCCATTAATCACACGGTAGTGGTCAAGGACGCGCTGCTCCAATCCGATCCCTCGCTGGCGCCCCGGCTGTTTGCCGGCTTCGAGGTCGCCAAGGCGCAGTTCCTGAAGCAGCTTAGCTCAGGCGCCGAGCTACCGGCTGACGCACAGATCCTGGCCAAGCGTCGAAGCATCGTCGGTGACGATCCGCTTCCCAACGGTCTGGCGCGCAATCGCAAGGCGATCGAGGCCATCATCCAGTTCGCGCACGAACAGAAGATCCTCCCGCACATGGTCAAGCCGGAGGAAATGTTCGCGGCCAACACGCTGAACCTGGCGTAGCGGAGAGGTGATACTTAAGATTATCTAGAAAAGACAGCCTAAGTTACCCCGGCGAACTTGCGCCAAACCAATGCGAGGGCTCAAACTGAAGTTGAATAGTTGACCTTTCGAGTCGCCGGACGCGAATTTTGGAAAGATACGCAAGATTAGATTAGGATAGATTCGATTAGAAAGCCTGATCATCTCTAATTTCCCTGATAAATATTTTCTTCGTGACGCTCCCCATGAAAACGGGATGCGGCTGTGCGTATCTCTCATCGCAGAAACCACTCGTGCCAGAGCTTACCATAATGATCAATCTTGTCGTTGTACTTGACGGGATCAACGTTGATAAAATCGAAGCCTTCGCGCAAACGGGGCGGGTTGGGCAAAACTTCGGGGTGCGTCGGAATCCGGTTCACGTCTCGAATGACCCTCTGTCCGCCCTCCTTATTCAAGATGAAATCAAGGAAGAGCAATGCCGCATGGGGGTGCGGAGCATTTTTCGCCAAGGCACTCACATTGCTCGAACTGATAACCGGTTCCAGGTTTAGCCAGTCGACCGGCGCGCCTCGGCGCTGTGCCGAAGCCATTCCCTGGCTGTGGATATTGGGCGAGAGAGGATCCTCACCCGCAGCGATTAGCTGAGCCAGATGGGTATGGCCCGTACGGACCTTTGGCTTCTGCCCCCGAAGTCGTTGAAAGAACGCTTTGCCTTTTTCCTCGCCCCAATGGTCCATCAAGGCCATAAACCAATGGGAGTCTTCGCGCTCCAGTGACATTTGGTCTTTCCACTTAGGATCGAGCAGGTCCTCGTAGCGCCGGGGAGCCTCGGCGGGCTTGACCTGACGGGTATTGTAGCCAAGCACCAGCATCGTGATCCGGTTGGCAACCCAATAACCTTGGGGTTGCACAAAGCGCTTGTCGAACTTTTCAGCCATTGGACTGTAATAAGGCTGGATCATTCCCTTGCGCCGGAAAAACTCGATGCGCGAGTCAGAGGTATCCAGAATATCAGCTAAAAAGGCGCCGGCCTGGGATTCAGCTGTGTGGCGCTGAACGATTCTGGCTGAAGTTAGCCGGACGGCCTTGGCTTTTATGAAAGGGTAGCGCTTCTCAAAGAGTTCGATGACCCGCTGTATGTCCTCAGCGTTCACCGAAGTATACCAGACAAACTCTCCTTCAGCTTTAGCGGCCTTTTCAAGTCTAGCCTGACGGTCAGCCCCGCGATAAACAGCCACGTCCGGCGCGCTCGCCGCCTGGCTAGGTTGGAAGACAAACCTAAGCCGATACCGAGAACGAACAGAATCCGCGCCTCATGGAAGGTCATACGGATTTGTCTCCTTTCCAAAAAACATTCGATCTGCCGTGCGCTCGCGCGATCTTTACACTACTTCGGCGGAATGTCACAACTACTCAAACTACGGAGTAGCAGAAGTTATAGCGGTTCAGAGGGTCCAGACTAGGGAAGATCTGTGCATGTCGACTTGAAGCCGACCGTCCCGTCCGCTCAACCACGAAGTGTGCCACCCTGGGCCCCGCGGACACGTCTCAAGGTACCTCTGGCTATTCTTCCAAAATCGTCCAATAGTAGACAGATAGTCGTACCGAGTCGGCCTATAGTTTTTGTAATCCGAAAAGGGCAGAGTCAATAAGGAGGTCTCGTATGGCGGCAATTGCTCCCCCGGCGGTAATGATTCTGATCTTGGTTCTTATCTTCTATCTGGCAAAGCGGAGCGCTTACAGACGGAAGTAAGAAGTTGTCCGTGCCGAGACCATCTCTCAACGGCATAGACTTCACTAGGTTTGTGGTTGTTGGCAGAGAGCAAGCTAAGAGCGATGTCTGCGCGACGGCATTAGACGGTTATCGAAAGGCGGATGTATGAACCAATACAATAAACATCCCATTTATGGCATCGGAGTTCGAGGACCCGGGAAAGAATGGTATTGCAGAGGCTTGATATTTGACCCCGAAGATAAAGTGACGGAGATTAAAAGGTTAGAGTGCCCCGAATTAACTTTTGCGACTAAGAAAAAAGCAGAAGAACACGCGCTCAAACTATGTAAACAATGGATTGACGAGCAAAGAGGCGGCATCGATTCAAGCAGCCCCACACACTCGCCGCCACCGAAAGCTGGTGCTTTAGCACTCTAGTGTGAGGTCCCAGAAGCAAATCGGAAAAACTGTGACTCGCGCAAAAGCCGCCAAGAACAAGAAATTCGAAGCACGAAATCCGAAATTCGAAATTCGAAACAATTTCAAATGACCAAAGTATGTAAAATTCCAAACAAGCTTCCTTCGGATTCGGTGTTTCGGTTTCGATATTCAGATTTTGGATTTGTTTCGCTGGTTGCTTGGCGCCGATAACATTTATTGTCAGTAAGGTCGGGAGCTAAAATGTTAGCGATAAATTCTCACATTCGAGAGTGTCAGATTCTAACGGCGGTTTTGAGCTTGATATTGATCACGGCGTTGCCGGGTTTGACGATCGCGAGGGATCGGTTGGCGCACGGCTACTCGAGCGCGAGCGGAGTTTTCGCCGGCCTCTGGGTAGCGGAAGAGGGAAAGATTTTCGAAAAATACGACATCGATTCTCATCTGATACTGATCGCTTCGGGATCGATGATGGTGCAAGCGATGCTGGGAGGCGATCTGCCAATCGCCGGGGCGGCGGGGAGCGCCGCCGTCGACGCGAGCTTGGGTGGGGCGGATATCGTCATGTTCGGGTCGATGGTCAAAGTTCCGGCTTTTTACATCATGGCTTTGCCGGAGATCAAAACGATCGACGACTTGCGTGGGAAGGCGGTCGGGGTCACCCGTTTCGGTTCATCAACCGATTTCACGATGCGTTATGTTTTGCGCAAGCAAGGGCTCGAACCTGGGAAGGACGTGACCCTCATACAAACAGGCGATGTCTTTGCCGCAGCGGCAATGTTGCGTACGCGCGCCATCGTCGCGGCGCCGTTCTCCAGCCCGGCGAACCTCAAAGCTGAAGAGGCCGGCGCGCGAGTAATATTGAATATGGGCAAGGCCGGAGTTTACTTTCCCCACGATGCTTTCATGGCGCGCCGTTCTTTTCTCAATGCCAACGGTGATCTGGTGCGGCGATTTCTCAAGGCCTACTCGGAGGCGGTGTACCGGCTGTTTACCGACAAGGAGCTCAGCCGGCGCGCGATTGCCAAATACGCCCGCGCGACGGATGCAAAGACCCTCGATACGGTTTACCAGTACGCCGTGGATTACGTGGACAAAATTCCCTACAACACGCGCGAAGGTATCCAGGAGGTATTGAATCAGGCGGCGGTTAGAAACCCCAAAGCCAAGGACGCCAAGCCAGAAGCGTTTTACGATGACCGGTTCGTCAAAGAGCTGGATAACCAGGGGTTCTATAAGCAGCTGTGGAAGTGATGGTGACGAGAGCGTGGGAAGAAAAAAATGGATCAACCACAAAGGGCACAAAGGTCACAAAGTAGGGGCGCGATTCATCGCGCCCCTAGACGGAGGAAACAGAAAACAAAGTTTCCTTTAGCCGCAAAGGCATGTCCTGAGCGAAGTCGAAGGAACGCAAAAGACGCAAAGGTTTCGTAGGGTGAGTATTGGGAAAGGAGTTAAAGATGAAGCGAAGAACTAGGGACGGCGTTTTGATCGTCGTTCTCGTTCTGCTCGTTGTCAGTGCGGGTAACCACCGGCTCTACGCCGCCGATACGCGCATCTCAATCGGCGTCACCGAGACGATGGAGACGTTCAATCCTTACGGGGACAGCGTTTCGCTCATGTACAGCGTATGGTGCATGGTCTTGGGCTGTCTTGGCACCTATGATTTCGACAAAGGGCAGCATGTTGGGCTGTTGGTGGAAAAGTGGGAAGTGAAGGATCCGAAGACTTGGCTTTTCCATTTGCGCAAGGACAATCGATTTCATGACGGCTCGCCGGTCACTGCGGAGGACGTCGTTCACTCGTTGAAGCGCACGCGCAGCGATCCTTTTACCAAACAATTCCAAAACGTTTCGGCTGTCGCCGGTGAAGCGGTCGTCGACAAGTACACGGTAAGAATCACCACGAAAGAGCCAACGGCGCCGCTGCTCGAATATCTATTCGATCGGATTATCGTTACGAGCAAGGCAATCTATGACAAGTACGGAGCTGATGTCGCCGACCGGCAGCATCCCGTCGGCGCTGGGCCGTACAAATTTCGCGAATTGATTCCCGGCCAACGCTTGGTCATCGGCAAGGATAAAACCCATCCGATGTGGAAGCAGTATCCACAGGCGCCGGATGAGATCGTCTTTCGCCTGATGCGGGAACCGGAACAGCGAGTGACGGCACTATTAAATAATGAAATTCAGATCGCCCAATTCGTACCGCCGCATATGCGTGAGCGGGTTGAAAGAAGCCCCAATCACAAGATCGTCAAGTTTCACACCGCTGAAATTATGTTTCTGGCGATGATGCCCAAAGTGAAACCTTGGGATAATAAGCTCGTCCGCCAAGCGGTGGGCTACGCGATCGATCGCGATACAATTATCAAGACGATTCTACGCGGCGAGGCGTCACGGCTCGATGGGCCGATCGGCGAGGGACAGTATGGCTACGATCCCAATTTGCAGCCCAAGTACACGTACAACCCTGAGAAAGCCCGCGAATTACTCAAGCAAGCGGGGTATCCCTACGGCGTTGATGTCGAGCTATCCACGCCCGTCGGCCGCTACACCTTGGACAAACAGATCACTGAAGCGATGGTCCCGATGCTGACGGCCGCCGGGATTCGCACGAAATTGGTTACGCCGGAATGGGCAACATTGTGGGCTAACGTGCAGGTCGGCAAAGTTCCTTTTTACTACATGGGTCGCGGCGGTGTCGTTGATCCGAGCGCCGCGCTGTCGCAATATTTCGAGACCGGCGGCTCGCCTCGCATCGGTTACTCTAATGCGAAGCTGGACGAGCTATTATCATCCGAACGGCAGGCTTTCGATCCCGCGAAGCGCAAGAAGCTGCTTTCGCAAGCGATGAGCCTTGTCACTGAGGAAGCACCGGCGCAATTTATGTGGCGCCATCAACTGCTCTTTGGCATGGCCAAGAACATTGATTATCGACCGCTGCCGAGCGAGCGGATCTACGGCTGGAACATCAAAGTGCGATAGAAGAATGGGGTAATGGAGTGATGGAGTAGTGGGTTTGAATTTGCCCATCATTCCAACGCTCCAGTGCTCCATCACTCCAATCGGCGTCTACCCCGTCGCCTTCCCGTAAGAATCAGACTATAATTCAAGAAACTTGGAGTTTTTTCATGAGCGGCCAATTAACAAAGGAGCATAGTTAATGGCGAAGGAACGTGTCGGTTACGCGCTAGGCTACGGCAAATTCACCAACGTTAGAGAGATGGCCGAGGTGATGAAGCAGGCGGAAGAGCGCGGCTTCGAGATGGCCTTTTTCTCCGAGACGGTCGAATTGATGCGCGACTCGGTGAGCTCTCTTGCCGCCATCGGGCTCGCGACAAAGAACATGAAGCTCGGCACCACGCAGATCGTGCGTTTGCGCGGTCCGGTGGTGATGGCGCAGGCGGCGGCGACGCTGGATGAACTCACCGACGGCCGCATGACCGTGGCGCCGGGCGCCTGCACGAAAAGCCATGCCCGCGTACACGCGCTGCCGCAGGACGTCGGCGCGACGCCGACCGAGGTGCTGCGCGAATATATCGACTCGATGCGTTTGCTGTTTACCGGTGAGAAGGTCTCCTACCACGGCAAGTTCGTTAACTTCGACAACGTCGGACTCGGCTGGAAGCCGATTCGCAACAAGATTCCGTTCTACGTTCCGGCTACGGCGACCATCGGTTTGAAGCTGGCGGGCGCGGTCGGCGATGGCGTGGTGCTGAACGCGGTCTGCTCGCCAGAATATACCGTCAATGCGCTCAGGATCATCAAAGAGTCGGCGCAGCAGACGGGACGCGATATTGCTAACTTCGAAGTGGCGCAGATCATCAATTGCTCGATTGAAGATGATCACCAAAAAGCGCTCGACGCGGTGCGCTGGGAAGTCGCCACCAAGCTCGATCCGGTGCAGATCTCCTTCATCGCCGCGCCGAAGATGCGCGTTGGCGAGCCGTATATTCGTAAAGAAGACATTCCGCTTTTTGAAAAGGCTCACGCTCAAGGCGGCATGGAAGGCTTGATCAAAGCGATTCCCGATTCCTACGTCGAAGGCATGACCGCCAGCGGCACGCCGGATGAAGTCAAGAAACGCGTGCAACAATACCGCGACGCGGGTGTAAAGATTCCGCTACTGCGTCCAGCGGCGGCACATCAAACTCAAAGGTTGCTGGATTTGTTCGCCCAATAGTCATCAGTCTCTCCGCATGTCATTCTGAGGAGCACGGCGACGAAGAATCTGCTTTGGCGATGGCGACCGCTGAATACAAGCAGATCCTTCGCCTGCGGCTCAGGATGACATCGAGAGAAGAGTTCAGATTGGCGTAAATTTCTAACCCATGATTGGGTAGTGGTGCAGTTAGAGTGCGCTACGAATCTTCAGGTCGAGAAAGATTCCTCGCTTCCGCTCGGAATGACAGCAAACCAATTAATCTGTCATCTCGAACGAAGTGAGAGATCTTGAGCTAACTGAACCACTACCCATTATTGACTGTTTCTTAACCATGTATCGCGTCGGCATCGATATCGGCGGGACGTTTACCGACATGCTCCTGGTCGGTGAAGACGGCGGCGCTGTGATTGGCAAGACTCTCACCACTCCAGGGGATCCAAGCCTGGCGGTGGAGAACGCGTTGCGTCCAGCCTTGGATAACGGTGCGGTGAAGGCCGGCGAGCGCGGTACACTGATCCACGGAACGACCCTGGTCACCAACGCGTTGATCGAACGCAAGGGCGCACTGACGGCATTGCTCACGACAGCGGGTTTTCGCGATGCGGTCGAGATTGCCCGGGAGCACCGCTACGAGCTTTATGACTTGAATCTCGATCTGCCGAAGCCTCTAGTACCGCGCCATCTGCGCTTCGATGTGCCGGAGCGCATAGCTGCCGATGGCAGCGTGCTTCAAGCTCTCGATGAAAGTTTCATTCGCTCTTTGGTCGGAGAGCTGCGCGACAAAGGCATCAAAGCGATCGGCATCTGTTATCTCAACAGCTTTCGCAATCCGTCGCATGAAAAACGCACGGCGGAGATCATCGCCGAAATCGCGCCAAAGATGCGCGTGTCGCTAAGCTCCGAAGTCGTCGCCGAGATTCGCGAATTCCAGCGCACGAGCACGACGCTGGTCAATGTTTACGTCCAGGAAAGAGTTTCGAACTATCTTGCCCAGCTGCAAAGCCGGTTGGATCAGATCGGTTTCAACGGCAGCTTCTTCGTTATGCTTTCCAGCGGCGGCATTGCCACGAGTGAAACTTCGTCACGTTTTCCAGTTCGCATGCTCGAATCGGGACCTGCTGCGGGCGCCTTGGCCGCGGCGCAGGCGGGCATTCTCGCCGGTCATCGCGATCTGTTGTCGTTCGACATGGGCGGAACCACCGCCAAGCTTTGCGTCATCGAAGACGGCCAGCCCCTCAAGACCCATGAGTTCGAAGTCGACCGCGTTTACCGTTTTCGCAAAGGCAGCGGCTTGCCGGTGCGAATTCCGGTCATCGACATGATCGAGATCGGCGCCGGCGGCGGCAGCATCGCGCGCGTCGATTCGTTGGGCCTGCTCAAAGTCGGACCGGAAAGTTCCGGCGCCGTCCCGGGCCCGGTGTGCTATCGCCAGGACGGCACGGAGCCAACGGTGACGGACGCTGACCTGGTGCTCGGTTATCTCGATCCCAGCTATTTTCTCGGCGGCAAGATGCAGCTGGATTTGGACGGTGCGCGAAAGGCGTTGGCCGATTTGGGTGCAAAGCTGAACATGACCGCCGAACAGGTTGCCTGGGGCATTCATCAGATCGTCAACGAAAACATGGCCAACGCCGCGCGCGCCCACTTGGGCGAGCGCGGCAAAGATCCGCGCCGTATGCCGATTTACACCTTCGGTGGCGCTGGCCCGATGCATGGTTATCGGGTCGCGGAAATTTTGCGCTTACCGGCGTTGATCTCGCCGTTCGGGGCCGGAGTCGGTTCAACCTTCGGTTTGCTTTCAGCGCCGTTGGCGTTCGATTTCGTCCGCAGCGCGTACAGCCGGTTGGATCAGCTCGATTGGCAGTTTGCCAACGGGCTACTCGATGAAATGGCGGAAGAGGGCAGACGAATCCTCGTGAGCTCAGGCCTGGCGACTGACGCGATCAGCTACCAACGCGCCGCCGACATGCGCTATGTGGGTCAAGGCCATGAAGTTTCCGTCACGCTGCCCGACGGCGCTCTGGGTCCTGAGCATTTGAATCCGATTGCCGCTGCGTTCGAAGAAACGTATCGAGCCCTGTACGGGCGAAAGGGACCCGATGTGGCCTTGGAAGTAATCAACTGGCGTGTGGTGGCAAGCGGACCGCGACCGGCAATGAATTTCAAGTTGTCGCGCGAGACGCCGAGTCACACCGAAACACGCAAAGGTTCGCGCTCCGCCTATTTCCCCGAACATCGGCGTTACCTCGACACTGTTGTCTACAACCGATATGCGTTAACGCCGGGAATGAAATTTGCCGGCCCGGCGATCGTCGAAGAAAGGGAGTCCACTTTAATCATTGGCGTAGGCGGCCACGCGCGGGTGGATGAAAGACTCAATGTCATCGTGGAGTTGACGCATGGGAACTAAGACCATCGATCCGGTGACGCTGGAAGTGATTTGGAATCGCTTCCTCTCCGTCGCCAATGAGCAACAGGACGCGCTGATTCGCACGGCTTTCAGCACGATCGTCCGCGAAAGCCAAGACCTGGCGTGCGGCATGTTTGATACGAAGGGCCGAATGATCGCTCAGTCGCTCAGTGGCACGCCGGGCCATATCAATGCCATGGCGACTTCGATGAAACATTTTCTCGCGGCGTTTCCACCGGACAAGTTGGTACCGGGCGACGTGTTGATCACCAACGATCCGTGGCAGACGGCGGGCCAGATCAACGACATCACGATCACCACGCCGATTTTTCGCAACGGCAAAATGGTTGCATTGTTCGCCAACACTTGCCACAGCGCCGATATCGGCGGACGAATCCTCTCCGCCGAGGCGCGCGAGGTTTTCGAAGAAGGGCTGCGCATTCCGATCATGAAGCTCTTCGATCGTGGCGAGCCCAACGAAACTCTCATGCAGATCGTTCGGATCAACGTGCGCCAACCCGACGAAGTGATCGGCGATTTTTATGCGCAGACGGCGTGCAACGACGCCGGCGGGCGGGCGCTGCTCGAAATGATGGACGAGTTTGATCTTGATTCGATCGATGCGATTGCGGAAGAAATTATCCATCGGTCGGAGGCGGCGGTGCGCGCCGAGATTCGCAAGCTGCCGGATGGTGAATGGTCCAACGAGACGTGGAGTGATGGCTTCGAAGCGCCCATCGTCGTGCGCTGCAAGGTCAAGGTGTCGGGCGACGAAATTTTCATCGACTTCACCGGTTCGTCACCGCAGAGCACGCGCGGCATCAATGTGGTGTTTAATTACACGCACGCTTATGCCAGTTTCGCGATCAAAGCCGCGATTTGTCCGGATGTGCCGCACAACGAAGGCAGTTTTCGGCCAGTGCACGTGAGCGCGCCGGCGGGAAGCATTCTCAACGCTCTGGATCCGGCGCCGGTAGCGAGCCGCCAGGTGATCGGCCATTTTATTCCGAGCGCGATTTTCGCCGCATTGTCGGGTGCGTTGCCGGGCCGCTTGATGGCGCCGGGCGCGGATCCGATTTGGCTGAGCGTTTGGCGCGGCCAAAGTCCGCCGTTTACATTAACGGTTTTTCAAGTCGGCGGCACAGGCGCGCGCCCGACGAAAGACGGCTTGAACGCCGTTGGTTTCCCCAGCGGGGTGGCGGGTGTGCCGGCGGAAGTAATTGAAAGTCTATCGCCCGTAGTCATGAAGCGACGCCAACTGCGTCCCGACTCGGGTGGTCCGGGGACTTGGCGCGGTGGCTTGGGGCAATTGACCGAATTCACTCGCCGCGGCGACGGTAAATGGAGCGTGAGCTCCATCGCCGATCGTACACACTATGCTGCGCCCGGATTGCTCGGCGGACAAGCGGGCGCGACCGGCGCAGTGAGCCTGGGGAACGGCACGCAGCTTCACGCGAAAGCATTGATGGATCTCAATTCGGACGACGTGGTGCACGTGGATTTACCCGGTGGCGGCGGCTACGGCGATCCGATGAAACGCGACGTCGAAAAGGTACTCTGGGATGTGATCGAAGGTTACATCACGGCGGAAGAGGCAGAGAAAAAATATGGCGTCTTGGTAAACTACATGGGTAAACGCGATGACTTAGTCAAACTGCCGGAAAATTGGCTTATCGATCATGCACGAACGGGTGAACTTCGCGGCGGAAGATGAGCGAATTACCCCGAGTGGCGGTATCGCAGGAGAAAGATCTCTCTCTTCGTTCGAGATGACAGAAAACGGAATGTCGATTATTTGGACTTTCATTCCGAGAGGCAGACTGTGTGAAAACTCCGTTCATGGTTCGAGGGGGCTCACCACGAACGGAATCGCTTCGTTTGAAATTAAGCACTTAGCCGTTCGCCCCGAGCGCTGTCGAAGGGCTTCCGATAGAGTTTTCACACAGTCTGGCGAAGCGAGGAATCTTTTTTGGAATATGAGATCTGCAATCTGAGATTCTGAGCAGAGCGAAGACATGGAACTTCAAGGCAGAGTCGCATTAGTCACCGGAGGCGCGGGCGGTATCGGCGGCGCGGTAGTACGAAGCCTCGCCAAAGCCGGCATCAGCGGCATCGCGATCAACTATCGCAAGTCGAGCAAAGAAGCTGAAGATCTCGCGGGTGAGATCGAGCGAGCCGGAGTACGGGCGCTGGCCGTTCAGGCAAACGTACAGAACGACGAGCAGGTGCGCGCGATGGTCGCCAAAATTAGCGATCACTTCGGCCGCCTCGATATCTTGGTCAACAACGCCGGCGTGACGCATTGGGTGAAGCTTGCCGATCTCGATGCCCTGACGGACGCAATCTGGGATGAGATCTTGGATGTCAATGTCAAAGGCGCATTTCGTTGTGCCCGCGCGGCGGCGAAGCTCCTGGAAGCAAGCCAAGGTATGATCGTCAACATCTCGTCCATTTCCGGGGTGCTGGCGCCTTCGACCATGTCATCCCTTGCTTACGGTACGGCGAAAGCGGCATTGATACATATGACCCGCGGCTTGGCCGTTGCGATGGCGCCCAAGATTCGCGTCAACTGCGTTGCGCCAGCCTTTACTGACACGCCATGGATGAGCGAACACTATGGAGCGGATTATCCACAAGTCATCGCGCAGGCATCGGCGGGCTATCCGCTGCAGCGTATCGCTAAGCCTGATGAAGTCGCGGGGGCGATACTCGGACTCATCACCGGCGGCGACTTCGTCACAGGACAGACGTTGATCGTGGACGGTGGGTTGAGTCTAAGTTGAGGGGCGTGATCGAAAGAGGTGTCATCCTGAGCGGCAGCGAAGGATCTCGCCCGAAGACGAGATTCCTCGGCTGTGCCTCGGAATGACACGCGATCGCTACGACAAGCTCAAGAAGAATGGACCGGATCAAACTCATTTCTGAACTTTACGCCAGCCGTCTAGTCGCTGTTATTCGCTCCAAAAGTGCTGAAGATGCCTTGGCTCTCGCACACGCAGCAGCCGACGGCGGCATCAAGTTTATCGAAATCACCTTCAGTGTGCCCGGCGCGCTGGATGTAATCAAAGAACTGGCGGCGCGAAAAAATCTTCACGCCGGTGCCGGAACGGTACTCGCACCGCAGCAAGCCGAGCGGGCGATCGGTGTAGGGGCCGAATTCGTTGTATCGCCGTCTTTGGAGCTGAACCTGATCGGCGTTTGCCACACCGCCAACATCGCTTGCTTTCCCGGTGCCGCTACGCCGACTGAGATCATTGCCGCATCGCGGGCTCACGCGGATCTCGTGAAAATTTTCCCGGCGGACCTGGTCGGAGGACCGTATTTCATTCGCCAGATGCAAGGTCCATTTCCGGACGTTCGCTTCATGGTATCGGGCGGAGTGAGCTTAAAGAACGTGAGTGAGTACGTTCAGGCCGGCGTCGCGGGCATTTGCCTAGGCAGCGCTTACCTCGGCAACTTGCTGGCGGAAAAGGGCAAGAAACAATTCGTAGTGGAAATGCAGCAGTTTGTAAAGCTGGTCGCCAAAGCTCAAGCAAAGAAATCAACATCGAAAAAGAGCGCGATATGAAAAACCTTCAGCTAACCCTTGCGTGCGAAGACTACGATCGGACTCGGCCGATCAAAGACGGCATCGTCAAGGCCGAGGGCATCGAGATCAACTACCTAGTGATGTCCGTCGAAGAAATCTTCTGGCGCATGATGAAGTACGAGGAATTCGATGTGTCGGAGCTGTCGATGGGTGCGTTTTTGACGGCCGCGGCACGCGGCCGCCGGCCGTTTGTTGCGATACCGGTATTCCCGTCGCGAACGTTTCGTCATCGCTGCATCTTCGTCAATACTGCGTCCGGCATTCAGCGCGTCGAGGATCTCCGCGGCAAACGCATGGGCGTGCCGGAATATTCCATGACGGCGGCGGTGTGGCTGCGCGGATTGTTTCAACATGAATACGGTATTTCGCCGAGCGAGATCCACTGGGTCCAGGCTGGCGAGGAACATCCCGGACGCAAAGACCGTGTCGATTTCGAAATGCCGCCGGGGATTCGCTTGGAGAGCCGGCCGGACACCACGCTGAATATAATGATCGAGAGCGGTGAAGTCGACGCCATGATGTCACCGCGCATGCCGACTTGTTTTCTGCAGGGATCACCGCGATTGAAACGACTGTTTGCGAATTATCGCCAGACAGAAATGGAATATTTCAAGAAGACCCGGCTGTTTCCGATCATGCATGTGATCGTGATCAAACGGTCGATCTATGAGAAAGATCCATGGGTTGCTCAGACGCTTTTCAAAGCGTTCTGCGCAGCCAAGGAAATCTGCATGGGTGAGCTTTACGACACGAACATTCTACGGGTGAGCTTGCCTTGGACTTCGGCGGAATATGAAGACACGCGCGATCTGATGACCGGGGACTATTGGCCGTATGGCCTCGAGCCGAACCGGGAAAATTTGGAGACGCTGCACGGCTATCTGTTCGAGCAGGGCTTGATCAAGCAGAGGTTGAATCTTGACGAGCTGTTTGCACGGGAAACGGTGGAAGCATTCAAGATATGAGAGATAACCACAAAGGGCACAAAGGTCACATAGTGAGATAAGATTCGGATTCGGAATTTAGCCGCAAAGAACGCAAAGGTCGCAAAATAAATCGAAATGAACTTGGCTGTGGCAGTTTCGTAGTCCCCACCCCATCACTCCAATATTCCATTATTCCAACACTCCAATTGTTTTAGCGATAGTCGCGCATCCCCCAGGGCGTGAAGACGATGATTTGCGTCGGCGGAGGCAGTGCCATCTTGCTGAAAGTTGTCATGTGCGTGCCCAGATATTTGTGCGGGTAACCTTTGATGAACATGTCGAGCAAGTAGGTGCTTTCCCGATAGTGCATCGGGATAGCGATCTTCGGTTTCAGTTGCTGCAGAACCTCCCGCGCGGTGTCCGGCGGCATGGTAAACGTGCCGCCAATCGGGATCATCGCTATATCCACCTTGCCGAAGGCTTTGATCTGCTCTTCGGTGAGCTTGTGGCTTAGGTCTCCTAGGTGAGCAACACAGATGGTACCGAGGTCGAAGACAAATGCCGCGCCCTTGAGCGCGTTACCGAACTGCTGCTGGTACACGGGGACGGTGTAGACCAGAATATCGCGCACCGTCGTGCTGATCTTGTTCCATTCCGCGCCATAGTTGCCGAGTCCTCGCAGGATGACGGGTTTGCCCTTCGCCAGCTCCACGTAATTGTGATTGGGATGTTCTCTGCCGACGGTGACGGCGTGAGGCGCGACTTCGGGTGTTGGGTAAAAGCCGGGCGCGACCGGGTCGGTGATAATTTTTGTGCCCTTCGAGGAGGTAATCTGGAAAAAGTTGTGGCCAAAGAACTCAATGGTGACGTCGGGCACGGCAGCGTACGCCGATCGCATCCAGCCGCTCGCGACATCGAGCTCCCGGCACGAAGAATAAGCAGTTTCTGGCCAGAGCACAAAGAGGAACAGCGAAACTGCGAGCATTCGTCTCATCGAATTTCTCTACGGAGCGCTGATTCTGTGAGCAAAATGCTCGGCCTTAAAAAAATCGGCGACGTATTCGGTCGAGGGGGAGCGCATCAAATTCTCCGCGGTATCGGCCTGTTCGAATCTGCCTTCATGCATCACTGCGATACGATCTGCCAGCGCGATCCCATCCGCTAGGTTGTGCGTCACGTAAAGCGTCGTCAACTTGTGTTCTTTGTGAAAAGCCAAGATTTCTTGGCGCATTTTCAGCCGGTTGGGTGGATCGATGTTGCTGAGCGGCTCATCCATGAGCATGATATTGGGCGAGGTTACCATCGCGCGGCCGAGCGCTACGCGTTGTTGTTGCCCGCCGGAGAGCTCGGAGGGTTTTCGTTTGAAGAAGCTTTCTTCGATGCCAATTTTCCACGCTAGCGGACGGAGGAATTCTGCGATTTTGTCGCTCGACCATTTTCGTACTTTCAGCGGCAGACTCAGATTCGAGTAGCGCTGATCATCGAATACCCGCATATGCGGCCATAGCGCGTAGTTTTGAAAAATCATTTGCACGCTACGCCGGCCGACGGGAACGTCGTTTACCGGAGCGCCGCCGATGAAGATGGTGCCGCTGTCGGGCTGTTCGAGCCCGGCGATGAGTCGCAGGGTAGTCGTCTTGCCGCAACCGCTTTCACCTACGATAACGAGGAACTCACCCGCCTCGACGTCCAGGCTCGCTTGGTCGATCGCGATGACGCTACCAAACCTTTTTGTCAGCTTGCGTAATGACAGCGAAACCACGCCGCCATGCTAGTAAAGGCAGGCTTAAAAGACAACATGAAGTCGTACTGGCGAACCATCAATAACTTGGTTATGATTGGCGCGAGAAAAAAATCACCCCCTACGCATCTCGCCCGTTGGAGGATTTATGGCCGGTTTACTTGGTCCCGAAGAACTCATCGCCGATCTGCAACATACTCTACAGCAGCGTCATCCCAAGCCTCATCCGATTCGTCAACTTCTATTGACCGGTAGACTGACCAAAGAGCAGCTTCAATGGTGGGCAAGAAATCAGTTTCATGAATTTCGTAACATTCACCGTTTCTTCGGTATCCGCTATCAGAAGTGTCCGATCCCGGAGCTGCGCCGAATGCTTCTAGAGAATATGGTGGAGGAAGAAGGCGAAGATCTTTTCGGCGGCAAATACCCGAGTCACCGCGACCTCTGGGTGCAATTTGCCGAGGGTATCGGCATCTCGCCCGACGATATATTGAATTACGAGCCGCTTCCCGGGATCCGCGCCGCGCTGGAGATGTATGTGTCGCTGGTGCAGCAAAGTCATTGGGCCGTGGCCATCGGCACCGGCCTGGTTTTCGAGGGTGGCGGGCCGAAGCGCATGAAAGAGGAAAGGGAAGCTCTGGAAAAATATTATCCCTGGGTCCCGACGAGCTGCCTGGATTTTTTCCGCGCGCACGAATACCACGACGAGGGCCACGGCAACATGGTGATCGACGTAATCAAGCAGCACTGCATGGAGGAAAAGCTTCAACACGACATGCGCGAAGCGGTGAAACAGCGTGCCGACATCATGTGGCTGCAGAATGACTGTATTTATAACGCGTTCGTGAGGCCGTCGCTGGCGGCAGACATCATTCTAGAGATAGAAGGACGGCTTGAATAGGCGTTCAAAGATTCAAGGTTCGAAAGTTCAAAAACCGGAGAAGATTGGGGCTCTTTTCGCGCTAGGTTGTCATTTCGAGCGAAGCGGGAATCCTCAGGACAGGCTCGCGCGAGAAATCTGGTCTTCTCCGGCTGGTACCTAAAAGATTCCTCGTCGCCTACGGCTTCTCGGAATGACCAACACGGTTATATGAGTTTGAGTGAGAGGGTTGCATGAGTGACAAAATCATCGATCTGCGAAGTGACACCGTAACAAAGCCGTCCTCGGCCATGCGCAGGGCGATGGCCGCGGCAGAAGTCGGCGATGACGTTTATCTGGAAGACCCGACTGTCAATCGGTTACAGGCGCGTGCGGCGGAGACCTTTGGACGCGAAGCAGGCTTGTTTGTTCCGTCCGGCAGTATGGGCAATCTTACTTGCATTATGGCGCAAACGACGCGCGGTCAAGAAGTTATCTGCGAAGCAGCCGGCCATATCTACAATTACGAGATGGCGTCGATGTCGGCGCTCGCCGGCGTTTTACCTCGAGTTGTTCCAACCGAAGACGGCATTATGAGCTGGGAACAGATTGCGTCAGCGATTCGGGAAAAGTCTTACTCCCGACCCCAGACGTCACTGGTCGCTCTGGAAAACACGCACAACATGGCGGGCGGCTCGGTTTATCCGACGCGTCTCGCCCACGAGATTTGCGACAAGGCGCACGAAGGCGGTCTTAAAGTTCATCTCGACGGCGCGCGCGTGTTCAACGCTGCTGTTTATCTCGGCGAGAACTTGGCGGAGATGACCAAGAAGTTTGACTCCGTGCAGTTCTGCTTTAGCAAGGGTCTGGGCGCGCCGGTGGGATCGATGGTCGTGGGATCAAAGGATTTCATCGATCAGTGCCGGGTGATTCGAAAAATGCTCGGCGGCGGCATGCGTCAGGTCGGTGTTCTGGCAGCAGCGGCACTCGTTGCCTTGGAAGAGGGTCCGAAGCGGCTCCACGTCGATCATGAAAACGCCCAGCTACTGGCCCAAGGATTGGCACGGATACCGCACATTCGTATCCAGCCGGAAAAAGTTCAAACCAACATCGTACTGTATGACGTCAGTGAAACCGGACTCACTTCAATGCAGTTCTTGCAACGCTTATCCGAGCGCAAAGTCCTAGGCGGCCCTGTCGATGCCAGGCGAATTCGAATGGTCACTCATCTAGATGTCGATCGAAGCGACATCGAACAGGCGCTGCAGATTATTGGAAAGGTCGTCGGAGCGGGTTTCTAAAACGAAGCGCCACCAAGGAGCCGTCATGATCATCGATACCCACTTTCACGCGTTTCCTGGTAAATTTCTCGACTTGTTACCTGAGGCCCAGAATGAGGTAAGGGGAGTCGGGTTTCACGCTTTCGATCACCGCGAATACCTCGATGTTATGGACAAATACGGCATCGACATCGGCGTGCTGTCGAACACGGGCGGGAGAATCGAGAAATCCGGCCGGGCGCGTGCCCTGGAGCTATGCCAAATTCTCAACGACGCCTTTGCCGACGCGCACGTGAAATTTTCGCAGCGCTTCATGGCGTTCGCTCGGCTGCCGATGGTGGACATGGACGACTGCGTGCGCGAGTTGGAGCGGTGCTACAAGCAACTCAACATGCACGGTGTGATGATGCCGACCAATGTCGCGGGGAAATATATCGACGAATCAGAGTTCAAGCCGTTCTGGGATGCGCTCGCGGCCGGTGAAAAACCGCTGTTTCTTCATCCTGCCAATGCGCCTTGCCAATCTAATTGGGACAAGTACTCGCTGCATCAGAAAATTCTTTGGCCGACCGATAGCACGCTGGCGATTTCGCGAATCGTCTACGCCGGTATTTTTGACCGCTATCCAAAACTTAAACTAATCGGTTCTCACTTGGGCGGCATGATTCTGCTCTATCTCGACCGGCTCAACTGGCGTGAGGGCAACCCGGTGTGCAAGGAGGAGCCCGAAGAATACTTCAAGAAAATTTATTACGACACTGCTGGGCCGATTCGGGCAGCGTTCATTAAACTGGTGTACGACACGGTGGGCGCCGAGCAGATTCTCTTTGGCGCGGATTATCCGCACGGCCGTGGCGGGCGCGACGATCAGTTCTATCCGATGACGTTGAAGGAGATGGAAGAGCTCGATATCCCGCAAGCCGATAAAGAAAAGATTTACTATTTGAATGCGAAGAAGTGATTTCGGATTTAATAGCTGTTCAAGCCGCTCAAACGGTTCAAGTGGTTCAAGCCGTTCAAGTTCAACGGATCTAATTCATTCAGGTCGGTGTAGGGGCGCATGGCATGCGCCCAGTGCAATTTAATCTCTGCGGGTCAATTCCCCGCAGCTTGCTTCGTAATACCTATTCCTAGGCCATTAAAGTCTGTCATTCCCGCATGCTTTTAGCGGTGGTTCGACCGGGCTCACCACAGGCGAAACTCGGACTGGACCCCCGATACCGCGGCGCATTTCCTTTCAGCACCCAATTCTCATCGCTCCATTACGGCCAACGCTTCGACGTGAAAGGTCTGCGGAAAAAGATCGATGGGCTGGACTATCTGAAGTTTGTAGCCTTGTTTCGCGAGGGCTGCGAGGTCGCGTGCTAACGTCGCGGGATTACATGAGATGTAGATCATCTTGCTTGCTTCGAGGCCGGCCAAGTCTCTTTCGATGCCCTTGGCTCCGGCTCGCGGCGGGTCGAGAATGATCTTGGTGAACCGCTCCTTCCTGTTTTTCAATTGAGTGACAGCTTGAGGGACAGGAGAGCAAATCCAGCGGATGTTGCTGATGGCATTCCTCTGCGCGTTGAGCTTGCCGCTCACGACGGATGGACGATGACTTTCAACGGCGACGACTTCCACGACCCGTTTGGCAATTGGCAGGGTAAAGTTTCCGGCGCCACAGTAGAGCTCCAGGATACGGTCGTGAATGTGAAAGTCTGCCACTGCGAGCAGCTCCTGGAGGATGCGGCGATTTCCATCAGGGTTCACTTGTGTGAAAACATCGGCGTCGACGGCGAGTGAGAAATCGTTTGATAACTTTACGCTGATCGTCGGCTGTCCCCATACTTTGCGCCAGTTACGACCATGAAGAATCAAGCCGTGGATACGGTTGTTGGCGCTGACAAGCTCTTTGCAGGCGGATTCATATCGCATGGCAAATTCATCAAGCGCGCTGGCTGTAACCACGATTTGATTTGGCTCGTCGCCCGTTACGATTTCCAGATGTTCCATCGTTATGGGCAGACTGGGCAACCAGCGCCGAAGATATTCGATGATGCCGTTCAAACGATCGTCGGCAATGGCGCAGGTGTTAATTTCCACCAATTCGTGCGATGAGGCGCCGTAAAAACCGACTTTGCTTGACCCGTCAACCTGGAGCCGGATGCGCCGGCGATAGTGATATTCGTTTGACGACGGAATGATCGGTCGCAATTCGAAGCGGTCGAGTTTACCGATACGGCGGAGCGCGTCTTCGACGCTCTGCTGTTTGGCTTTCAGCTGGGCGTCATAACGTAGGTGCTGCCAGGAACAGCCGCCGCAACTGCCGACATAGGGGCAAAGCGGCGTCTGTCTGACTGGAGATGGCGCAATCAGGCGATGCATTGCGCCCACGGCGTAGCGGTCTTTTGACTCGACAATCTTCGCCTCCACGATGTCGCCGGGCGCCGTGTGCGGGACCATCACGGCCTTGCCGCCCAGGCGTCCAATGCCGTAGGGACCGTACGATAGAGAGTCGATCTCTAGCGTGAGCACGTTTTTCGCGTTAGTCTGTAACATCGATCCGAATCAAGCGCACAAACCCAGAAGGAATTAACCACATAGAGCACAGAGAACACAAAGGGTTCAGATAAACTTCTTTGTGAACTTTGTGTTCTCTGTGGTCAAATCATCCGAAGATGGAAGCCCAAGACGATCCGAGATTCTTGAAAGGTATTGAAGAATTCAATCAAGGGCTTTTCTTCGAGTGCCATGAGACGCTCGAAGAAATCTGGTTGGAAGATCACAGCGAAACCCGCCAGTTCTATCAAGGGATCATCCAGATCGCCGCGGGATATTTCAAATTGGAGCAGGGCGTTCCGGTAGGCGCGATTAAACTTTGGCGCACCGGGCTCGCGAAGATCGACCCGTTCTGTCCGGTATTTCTCGGCATCAACATCGCGGCGCTTACCGAAGCGGTGAAAGGACACCTGGCGGAACTTGAAGCCGATCAGGAAAACGCCTCACTTACATTGCGCCCGCCCACCATTCATCTCATTTGCTAGCGTTGCTGCTGCATGATCCGCTGCATCGACGTCCGCAAAATTTATCGGCAAGGTGAAAACGATATCACGGCGCTGGCCGGCGTGTCGCTGGATATCGCTAAAGGATCCTTTGTCGTTATCATGGGGCCGAGCGGCTCGGGTAAGAGCACGCTGCTGCATTTAATCGGCGGGTTGGACCGGCCGAGCAGCGGCGATCTCTTGGTCGACGGTCGTCTTATCGGCCAGATGGCTGATGATGAGGTGACATTATTCCGGCGCACCAAGATCGGTTTCATCTTCCAATTTTTCAATCTTCTACCGACCTTGACCGCATTGGAAAACATCACGTTGCCATTTGTGCTCGACGGTGTTTCCAAGGGGGAGGCCGACCGTAGAGCCGATTTGCTCTTGGAGAAGGTCGGTTTGGAACCGCGTAAGCATCATCTGCCCGAAGAACTTTCCGGCGGCGAAATACAGCGGGTTGCGGTGGCGCGTGCTTTGGCGTTCGACCCGCCGATTCTCTTGGCCGACGAGCCCACCGGCAATCTCGATTCGAAAAACGGCGACGCCATTCTATCGCTGTTACGAAGAATCAACCAAGAACAGGGCTGCACGGTGGTCATGGTCACGCACAGTCAGGAAGCGGCGAGCTATGGCGACCGAATTATCCTTTTGCGCGACGGTCGGGTGGAGAAAGAAGCGCCGTAATGCTGCGCTTATTAAACACGATCTCTTGGCGCCATGCAGCGCGTCATCGCCTGAGAAGCGCGCTCACCTTTTTTGGCATCGTCCTCGGCGTGGCCGTCATTGTCGCGATAGCGGTGGTCAACCGGTCCCTGACCACATCTTTTCAGTCGACCATCGATCAAATCGCCGGTAAAGCCGTGCTACAGGTGGCCAACGGCGAGAGCGGCATTGCCGAGTCGCTGTTTTCAACGATTCGTGACACTCCGGGAGTTCGAGATGCCGCGGCGGCCGTGGAAGGATTTTTGCCCTTTGCCGGCGTGTCAGGCGAACGGCTCTACGTTTATGGTGTCGATTTGCTCACTGATTCCGCCATTCGCGAGCATCAGTTTGCCGGTTCTCCATTTGAGTTCGATCAGGCGCTCGATTTTATCGCCCAACCCGACTCCATCGCTCTCACCGAATCTTTCTCACGCCGGCTAAATCTCCCCTTGGGCGCAAGAGTGGTATTGCTCACGAGCCAAGGTAAACGAGATTACACCGTTCGAGCATTGCTGAAAGAACAGGGAACGGCAAAGGTGTTCGGCGGCAGCTTCGCCTTGATGGATTTGCCGGCGGCGCAGAAAACATTTGGCAAGGAGGGCAAGCTCGACGTCGTTGACCTTACTGTTGAAGAAGGGGAAAAAATCGAGACGGTGCAGCAGCGGCTGAGACAGCGACTCGGCGGGTCGGCCGAGGTCGAGCGGCCGCGTAAGCGCGGCGAACAGATCGAGTTCTTGCTGACTTCCTTTCGCGTCGGCCTATTTTTCGTGAGCTTGATCGCTCTCTTCGTCGGGTTTTTTCTTATCTACAACACCGTGTCGGTGTCGGTGATTCAACGGAAGAAAGAAATCGGCACTCTGCGTTGCCTGGGAATGAAGCGGGGTGAATTGCTGCGGCTGATTATCGCGGAGGCATTACTGCTGGCGTCAGGCGGGTCATGCGCCGGCGTCGCTCTTGGATGGCTGCTGGCGCGCGTCGCATTGGTCTCAGTCGGAGAAACGGTCGGCAACCTGTTTTCGCTCGTTGATCTGGCCGAAGGCACGCTCTCGCCACGCGATTTGGCGCTTGCGTTGGGCAGCGGGGTCGCCGTTGCGATGCTCGCCGCGCTGCATCCAGCTTGGGAAGCGATCCGCGTCAGTCCGCTGGAAAACGCCCGACAAACGGCGTGGCAGCCGGCAAACCGCGGAAAGAGGTCTTGGGCCAATCGCCTTGGATTTCTCTGCTTGGTTATTTCTCCAACTCTCCTACTGCTCGCGTCGTCCGTGAACGGCTCCGTAGAAAGATTTAGCGTCGGCGTCGTCGGTATGTTGGTTTTTCTCTTGAGCCTGGCTTTTTTCTGCCCGGCGATCATCAGTCACGCTGTGCGCTGGTTCTGGCAATCCGCCCTGCGATTGCCGGGTTTGACTTGGGTCGAAGCGCGCTTGGCATCGGATAGCTTGCGCCGCAATCCGGTCCGCTCCGGGATCACGGTCGCGACCATGGTGATTAGTCTGGCAGCGATTTTCACAATCGCCGCTTTTGTTAGCAGCGTGCGCGGTTCGCTGCTCGCGTGGGTCGATCAAATGGTCACGGCCGATTTAATCGTCAGCTCGGGAGCGAGGACAGCGGGACCGAAAAATGTTCCGCTCAGGGAAGATCTCCTTCCGGCGCTAAAAAGAATTCCGGGAGTCAAAATTGTCGATCTCTATCGACTCATTCGTTCGACCTATAAAGAAAAACCGATTCTCATCGAATCATTTTCCGCGCGCGAATCGGCGAGCGTGCGGTCATTGCCCATGGCCGACGGCAACGGCGCGCAAGCGCTGCGCGACATGGCTGAAGGCAAGGGAGTTATTATAAGTGAAAGCTTTCGCAGCAAATTCGGAACAACCACCAACGATTCATTGGAGCTGGTGACCCCGTCCGGAAAGCTCGGCTTTAAAGTCATTGGCGTCTACATCGACTATTCATCGGACGTTGGTAGCGTGCTGCTCGATCGCGCTTTGTACAAGAAGTATTGGCAGGATGAGCTTCTCGATGCGTTCGATCTCTGGTTGGAGCCCGGCGCGGATCAGCAGCAGATCATTCAAACCATCCGGACAAATTATGGTGAACCCTATCAGCTCTTCATCAGCACGCACCGCGAGCTTAGGGAAACAGTGGTGCGGATCATGGAGCAATCGTTCGTGGTGAACTACGCCGTCGAAATCGTCGCGGTCGTCGTCGCGATCTTCAGCGTGATTAACACGCTCTTGGCGTCGATTCTGGATCGCACTAGAGAAATCGGCGTCCTGCGCGCGATTGGCGCCACGCAAGCACAAGTGCGGCGAATTGTCGTAATGGAGGCAGGCTGGATGGGGCTGATTGGCGGATTGCTTGGCCTATTTGCCGGCACGGTGATGGCGTATCACCATGTCGTCTACAACACCAAAATGCTTACCGGCTGGACGTTTCAATTTTATTATCCTTACGACGTGGCGATCTTTTCGCTCATCGCGGCCGTGATTCTCTGTCTGTTGGCAGGGTATGGACCAGCGAAGCAAGCGGCGTCTACTCCAATTGTTACGGCCATCGGTTACGAATAAAAAAACAATGATCCACAAAGGGCCTAGCGCGGCGTAGCCGCAACCAAAGGAGAACAACCCTTCACCACGAAGCGCACGAAGGTCACGAAGGTATTCGTAGGGTGCGCTCCGCGCACCGGTGAGTTCGTAGCCCGGATGTAGCGCAGCGGAATCCGGGGTCTTTCGGTTAGAAAAATTTGCGCAAACTGCGCAAACGTTCAACTACTATGCTTAAGATTTTTCGCAGCTTGCGCGAATTTTTTGAGCCGGGTCCGTCGTTGCCCCTCCGTCATTCCGGCGAAAGCCGGAATCCAGGTTCGGTGGTGTGCGGGAGACCGGTTGGCATAAGCTTTTACCAGCGCGAAGGAGGTGGGGATGGATACCGGCTTCCGCCGGTATGACGGAAAATAAACCGGCTTTTCAGGTTTGGTTGCGGCGGAGCCGCGCGGCTCTCTGTGGTTAATTAATCCGAAGCGGTTCGTCTACGACGTCGGCACTTCCCTAAACATCACGAAGCGGGCGCGGCGGTTTTTTACGCGGCATTCTTCGGTGTGCTCGAAACAGGCGGGCGCTTCTTTACCGTAGCTGATCGTCACGAGGCGGTCATTGGTGATCCCCTGATTGACTAGAAAATCCCTTGCGACTTGGGCACGCTTGGCGCCGAGCGCCAGGTTGTACTCAGCAGACCCGATATCGTCGCAATGACCTTCGACTTCGACTCGTGCCTTCGGGTTGGCTTTCAGCCACTCTGCGTTCTTCCTGAGAATCTCTTGAGCTTCGGTGGCCAACTCGACGCTATCGAACTCGTAGTATACGTCCTTCAGAGCTGCGCCGGGCGGAGTGATCGCGGCAAGACCGCGGCTAATTGCTTCCATCGCCGACGGCGAGTGCGCCGAGGCGGTCATCGCCGGATTATTAAGCGACGGCGGTGCTGAGAAAAGCTTGGGTGTGGGTGCCTCCGAAGAACAGCCGGCAAGAAGAAGCATAAGTAGAAGATGAGGTATCGCGCGGTAGAATTCTCTCATAGAGAACAATCGACCAGGGGAGTAACGCATGTGTTTTGGTGGGAATCTACGACTTTTTCCCTATATCCTCGCGATTTGGCAGCGACTTGTCAAGTTTTTTTTCATAGGGACCCGATCTGGCCGGCCAAATTGCCTCGATGCTACAGCAAGTTGCTGCGTCGTCGATTTCGTAAACGGGACCACAGTGCTCCACAAATAGCGCCAAAAGAATCGATCATGACGTCGACCGGGCTGGCGGTTCGACTCGGCACGAACGCTTGATGCATCTCGTCGCTCGCGGCGTAGAGCGTGGCCAACCCGATGCTCCAAAGCAACCGGCGCTTTGCGGGCTGGGTCAAAAGCTCCGCGTCCAGGGCGCGCATGAGCAAGACGGCAAGTATGAAATATTCACTCCAATGGCCGAGCTTACGAATCAGCAAGACGATGATTTCGATACGCGCCGCGAAGAGGTCGGGAAGTAGATCGGCGAGTAAGGGTGCCAGAAATGGCGTGGTGTTTGCGGACGAAAATAATTCCGTCGAGAAAATAAAAATAACCATCATCCAGAGTATAACGGGTGCCCAATTGACGATTATGGCACTCCAGGTCTCCAATTTGAGAGGCTTCATGGCAATTGGCTACAGTATCGGATATAGCGACTTAGAGACATGGTTTATGAGGAAGGCGCAGCACTGTGAAGCATAAAATCACGTTGATACCGGGGGATGGCATCGGGCCGGAGGTCACGAAACCGACACTCGCGATCATCAAAGCGGCGGGTGTGCGCGTTGAATGGGAGACCTACCTAGCCGGTGCCGAGGCGTTAAAAAAATACAAGACAACGCTTCCCAAACAATTGATGGATTCATTCGAGCACAATCGAGTCGCACTCAAGGGGCCGGTGACAACGCCGGTGGGAGAGGGGTTCCCGAGCGTGAATGTCGAATTGCGCCAGAGCTTTAATCTTTACGCCAATCTGAGGCCGATCAAAAATCTGCCCGGTGTGCCGGCGCGCTATCAAGGAATCGATTTGATCGTGGTCAGGGAAAACACCGAAGGGCTGTACTCCGGCATCGAGCATGAAGTTGTCCCCGGAGTCGTCGAGAGTTTAAAAATCATGACGGAGAAAGCCTCCACTAGGATCGCCAAATTTGCCTTTGAATATGCGCGACGCCATGGACGAAAAAAAATCGCCGCGGTGCACAAAGCGAATATCATGAAGCTCAGCGACGGACTCTTTTTGGAATGCTCCAGAAAAGTGTCGCATCAGCATAGGGCCATCGGGTTCAGTGACGTCATCGTCGACAACGCATGTCTTCAGCTGGTGATCGATCCGTGGCAGTTCGACGTTCTACTTATGGAAAATCTCTACGGCGACATTGTTTCGGACCTTGCTGCCGGATTGGTGGGTGGTCTGGGAGTGGTGCCGGGCGCCAACCTGGGCGACCACCACGCGCTCTTTGAAACAGTCCATGGTAGCGCGCCGGACATCAAAGGCAAAAATATCGCCAATCCGACGGCGATGATTCAGGCAGCCGTGATGATGCTCGATCACATCTCCGAAAAGCCGGCGGCCAAGCGAATCTCTGCGGCGTTGGAAAAGATTTTAACTGAAGGTGCAATCAGGACTCCGGATCTGGGCGGAAAAGCGACGACGAAAAAATTTGCCGAAGCGATTATTCGGGAGATTGAGAAATAAGCGGTTGGATGCATCGGAGTTTTCACCGCGGAGGCGCTGAGGACGCGGAGTAAGAAAAATATTTTCTCTTCGATCTCTGCACCTGTCTGGTGAATCGGTTCCGTTCCCCGAATTCTAACCATTACTCCAATACTCCAGCACTCCAATTATATCGGAGTAATGTTATCGAGTATTGGGATATCGCTCCAGCATGTGACTTATCCGCCGCACGTCACCCATTCTCTCGGATAGGCATTGAGGCTCTCGCAGCCGTTTTTCTTCACCACCAGCGTCTCGCCGAATTGCAGGCCCATAGTTTCATTGTCGGTCATCAGATTGGGCTGGATGACGATGACCATGTTCTCGCGGAAAACCATTGCTTTGGAGTCGTGGCGTTTGCGTGTCTTGGTTTGGAAAATTGGCGGGTACTGATTGACGCCGTGGACCAGATCATCGTAGGTGCTGTAGCCGCGCTTGTGAATGATCTCCGCCGCCTCTTCGGCCTCCGTCGTGGTGGCGCCGTCTTTGATGACTTTCGATAAGACGTCAAATGCTTCCATCGCCGCATCGTGCATTTTCTGCCATTCCGGCGTCGGTCCTTCGCCGATCGAGAAAGTCCGATGAATCTGTCCGCTATAACCAGAGTAGGCGCCGCTGATCTCCGTGATCAACGCGTCGCCTTTTTGTAACTTGCGGCGGGAATGAAATTGGGACGGCACGGGAAAGTCGGGATCGCGCATCGGCATGCTGCTCATGAAGTGAATGCCGGCATAGCCGCCCGCTTTGAGGTAGACCGGCTCGATGATAGCAGGTATTTCGTCCTCGCGCAGGCCTGCCTTCAAGTTTTCGGCTAGAGCCTGAATGGATTGATCCGTTAGCTTCGATGCCAAGCGGATGCGTTCGATTTCCTCCGCGCTTCTGACGGTACGCATCATGCGCAACTTGCCGCCGAGATCGACGAATGACGCTCCAGGATAGGTCTCGCGCAGCTTGTTATAGACCTGATAGGAAATCGAGCCGACCAGGCCGATGCTTGTCGACTCGAGTCCGCGCTCGCGCACCAGATCGACGACGCTGTTCGTCGTATTCGCTCCCGCCCATCGGACGTCTTTGATCCACGACATGACGCGAGCCATCGGATAGTGATTGAAGAGCTGCATCAAGATGACGGGCTCGTTCCCCGTTTGCATGAGCAAATAGGCCTCGCGGCTGCTCGGCCAGTCGCTGAGCCAATAGATGTCGGAGGCGTAGCGTCCGCTGCCGTAGAAAAGTATCGCATCGACGCCTTCTTGTTCGATCAACCGGTAAACTGCCTTGTGCCGTCTTTCGATTTCATCATCTGAAAACGTTGGATAGTCGGCGCGTTGCCGCATTTGAATTTCCTCCTGAGCAAGTGTCGGTGAGTGAGCCGTGAAAATCGCGCGAGAATCGCCGGTGCAATTCGTCTGGTTGTCTCTATCATCGAAGGACTCGACGGCGCAACTCATCGGCCTCGGCATGCCCTGTGTTCCACTCGCGCGCTCCTGGACATTTTTTCCGCCGCATGCGACTCTCGAAAGAGTATTTCACTAAACCAAATTTGGGGAGGCGACATGAATCGATCATCGGTTTTGAGTCGATCGGTAATTTCAATTGTTTTTTCGCTGTGGATTGCCGCAAACCTCATGGCGGCGCAGTCAGCGAAAGAATATCAGCCGCAAGTCGGTCAGGAAGGAAAAGACGTTATCTGGGTACCGACGCCGCAAGCACTGGTGGACAAGATGCTCGACATCGCGAAAGTAACGCCGAAAGATTATGTGATTGATCTCGGTTCGGGCGACGGCCGCACCGTGATTACTGCGGCCAAGCGCGGCGCTAAGGCGTTGGGTATTGAATATAACCCGGATATGGTCGAGCTTTCCAAGCGAAACGCGGCAAAGGAGGGTGTTAGTAATCGGGCTAGCTTTACGAAAGCCGATATATTCGAAAGCGATTTTTCTCAGGCCACCGTGATCACAATGTTCTTGTTGCCGGACATCAATATCAAACTTCGTCCAAAAATCTTGAATCTAAAACCGGGAACGCGCATCGTTTCCAATTCGTTCACGATGGGTGATTGGGCAGCGGACGAGACGGTGAGCGTGAAAGACAGTTGCGCGTCGTACTGCACCGCCCATCTCTGGATCGTGCCGGCGAAGGTCGAGGGCACGTGGCAGATGCCGCAAGGCGAGCTGATGCTGAATCAGACCTACCAAATGGTGGCCGGAACACTGAAGTCCGCCAATGGTGGCGCTCCAATCACCAACGGCAAACTCAACGGCGATCAAATCACTTTCACCGCCGGCGGGACGGAATATAGTGGCCGAGTTGTTGGCAACGCTATCGAAGGCTCTAGCAAAGGAAACGGTAGCTGGAAAGCGACGCGGATTAGCAAGTGAATTCATCCGCACGGTAGCTTCTTGGCCACGTGACCGGATTAGACCGCTTACACCTAACCAGGCAAAAGTTCGTCTTGCACCATTTACGCCGGTCAATTGTCGTTTTGTCCTTTGTCTCGCTGATCCTGCCGATCACGGCATACGCCGGAGCAGCGAAAGACGAATATTTGCCCAAGGTCGGGCAGCCGGGCAAGGATGTGGTTTGGGTGCCCAACCCGGCGGTTATGGTCGAAAAGCTTCTCGACATGGCAAAGGTGACGCCGAAGGATTACGTCGTCGACCTCGGTTCCGGTGACGGGCGTAACGTGATCGCCGCCGCCAAGCGCGGCGCGCGCGCCCATGGCATCGAATACAATCCGGACTTGGTCGAGTTGTCCAGGAAATCGGCGGTAAAGGAAGGCGTCAGTGATCGGGCGACGTTTGAAAAGGACGATATCTTCAAAAGCAACTTCTCGAAAGCGACGGTCGTCATCCTGTTTCTCTTGCCCGAGATGAATGTCAAGCTGCGGCCAAAACTTCTCGACCTCAAGCCGGGGACTCGCATCGTCACCAATACCTTTGCCATCGGTGATTGGATGGCCGATGAAACAGTGATCGCCGCCGATAACTGCGAACACTGGTGCACCGGCCGGCTGTGGATTGTGCCCGCGAAAGTGGCCGGGCCTTGGGAGCTGCCCCAAGGCGAGCTGACAGTCAAACAAAACTACCAGACGTTTTCGGGCACGCTAAAGGCCGATCATGGGACGATGCCGATCACAGGGAGATTACGCGGCGATCAGATTGTTTTCAGCAGTGGTGGCACGCAATATACCGGCACCGTCAACGGCAACACGATTGACGGGTTTGCCAGAACGTCGGGCACCGACAGCAAATTTCGCGCGACACGGAGAGGCAAATAGCCTCGCCTGGCAGAGCGACAACCAAAAAACGGTAACCACAAAGAACCTAGCGCGGTGTCGCCGCAACCAAAGGAGAACAATCCTTCACCACGAAGCGCACGAAGGACACGAAGGTATTCGTAGGGTGCGCTCCGCGCACCGGTCCGTTCGTAGCCGGATGTAAGGCAGGGGAATCCGGGGTGTTTCGCCAGAAAAGTTTGCGCAGGCTGCGCAAACTTTCAAGCATAGTAGTAGTACAAAGCTCACAGAGAAGGAATTTTTCTCCCCCGTCGCAACGGGGGAGAATGAAAGAGGGGGAGGAAGACTTAGCCGCAAAGGCATGTCCTGAGCGGAGTCGAAGGAACGCAGAAGACGCAAAGTTTTCGTGGGGTGCGCGCGCGGCGTGGAATTCTTGTCATTCCGGCGCAGGCCGGAATCCAGGTTAATGAGTTTGAATAATGGAGCGAACGGCCAAACAAGCACACCCGTGATCTTAGATTCTCAGCAGGCGCTTTGCGTTTCCTTCCAGCATCAGCATTTGATCCGCTTCGGATATGTCGAGCTGCTCGATTTTTTTCGCGGCGTCCCAATCCCCTAGATCATAGGGATAGTCGGTGCCGACCATGATGTGATCAACGCCGCCCAATCCTATCAGATACTTGATCGTATCGAGACGGTAGATCATGTCATCATAGTAGATATTTTTGAGATACCCGCTGGGGGCCATTTTTGCTTTTGCTGCACGCGCGCCAGCGCGGACTTGCCAGCCGCGGTCAAACCGACCGAGGTGGTAGGGGAAGAAACCGCCGCCGTGAAGAATGCATAGCTTTAAGTTGGGAAAACGATCGAATACGCCGCTGTACGCCATGAAACCGAAACAAAGCGCACTGTCCGCCGGGTTGCCGCAGATTAACTTAAGCCCGTAGGGATTCATCTTGTCGGCGCCGGCGACGTCTTCGGGATGCACCACCACCATCACGTCGAGTTCTTGCGCCTTGGCCCAGAATGGGTCGAAATCTTCCGTGCCGTAGTAGTTACCGTTAACGTTGGTGCCGATGTAGCCACCGCGGAAGTTGAGATCGCGCACGGCGCGCTCGAGGACTCTGGCGGCGCGCACGGGCTCCTGCAGCGGCACTGACGCCATGCCAATGAAGCGGTCCGGATATCGTTTGACCAGCTCATTGATGCCTTCGTTGTAAACGTTACACCAGTTTTCGCCTTGTTCGCCGGTGAGCCTGTAGCCGAGCGTAGCCGTGTGCGCTTCCAGCGCCGCCATGGCGAGTTTCGAATCCGACATCATTTTAAGTCGCTCATCGATGGCCGGCAGTTCCGGGTGTAGCACGAACGGTGGACCGCCGGCGAAGGAGAGTGACTTTTGGCCGTCTTTTTCGACAAATTCGACGCCCAGGTGCTTACCGTTTTTCTCCGCTTCTTCCAACAGGCTGTTCGGCACATAATGATGGTGAACATCGATGGCACAGACTTTCATGTCAATCCTTTCTAGTAATCAAGATCGTTTCGTCTCGCCCCCACCCTGCCTTCTCCCAGTGGGAGAAGGTGGTGAGGGGACTGATGATGTGGACGGAAGTGTGTTGATGCAGGTTCTAGTTCACTACGCACAACTGCTGGCGGCGCACCTTGCCGGGGAAGACATCGTTGCACTGCCCGTCTTCCACCACGGTTGCGCCGTTAACGACGACGGCCTTGATTCCTGGAGGATGGCGGCGCACTTCCTGCGCATCGACCGTAGCGGGCAGCTTCTTACTCACCAGATCATCGATCTTATCGGCATCGAACACGGTCACATCGGCCGGCATGCCTTCTTTAAGCACCCCGCGGTTGAGACGGAGCCGCTGTGCCGCAAAGCCGGTAATTTTGTGCACTGCCTGTTCTAGGCTGAACAGATTCTTCTCGCGGCGCCAGTAGCCGAGCACTCGAGTCGGCGCGCCATGCCAGAAGAAACGATCCAAGTGTGCCCCTACGTCGGTGCCAATGAGGCTGGTGTCGGACTTGATCATCTCTGCGAGCAATTCCGGATGAGCATTGGCGAGACCATGATAGAGGAGCTGGGAATTCAGATCGTCTTCCAGCCAGGTGTCGAAGAAAGCATCCACCGGCGCCTTTTCCGTGAGACGCGCGATCTCCTCAACAGTCTTACCTTCCAACTTCTTCAGCTCAGGTTTTTCCACATGCTCAAATACGACGCGACCCCAACCCTGCCATTCGGGGAATTCGAGCTTTCCCTGGCAGGCGACGCGCTCCTGTTCGAGCTTTCTTCTGATTTCTTTATCGTAGAGCTGACTCCGCAGGTTGCCGGCGTTCTTGATCGCTTCCCAGGTCGGCAGGCCGTTGAAAATGAAACTATCGTCAAGGTTGAAGCGGCGAATATGCTGGTAGGGAATGACGACGCCGTAAAGCTGCTGGCCACGCCGCTGTGCGTCTTCCATGTATTTGATCGACTTCATGCCATTGTCTTTTTGACCGGGGCGCACACGGAACTCATTGCCGATCTGCAGCCCATGAATTTTCGTGAGCATCTCCGGCACCCCGGATTCCGGCTGGAGAAGCATCTGGAAACCGTTGAACTGGAAGCAGCCGTTGTATTCGTCGGTGACGTTAGCAAGTTCGATGATTTCCTGGTGCGTGGCGAACGTGCTCGGCGTACCGGCATGAATAGCAGGTCCGCCGCGCGGGCTAGTGGAAAATCCGATGGCGCCAAGCTCCATGCCTTCTCGAACCAATTTTTTCATGGCATCGAGCTCTTCGGCCGTCGCTTCACGTCCATAAGCGGCTTCACCCATAACCGTCAAACGCACCGGAGAGTGCGGCATAAGCGGAAGGACGTTGATGGCGACCTTACCTTCGAGATAGTTCAGATATTCGCCAAACGTGTTCCACTTCCAATCCTTGTCGTCAACGTACTTGTCCAAAACGCGCCTGAGATATTGCACCAGAACTTGGCGCGGCTCGGGCTTTGGCGGCACAGGAGAGCAGGAAGCGCCGCAGTCGCCGATAACGATGCTCGTTACGCCATAATTCACCACCGGGTTGCCGTTGGGGTACTGCACGACAAAGGCGTCCATATGTGTGTGCGAGTCAATAAAGCCCGGCGCTACGACATGTCCCTTGGCGTCGATTTCTTTTTTACCGGCTCCAAGATTCTTGCCGATGGCGGCAATCTCTTCGCCATCGACGGCGACGTCCGCCTGAAATCCCGGGCTTCCGGTTCCGTCGATCACTGTTCCATTCTTGATGACTAAGTCGTGAGCCATAATCGGGTGACCTCCTTTGCCACTTCAATCTACTTGCTTATCCCACTGATTACGTTCCGGTGTCAACGGCATGAACAAAGGTCTGAGGAGGCAGGTTTAGGTGTCGGGTTTCTAGTTTGAACGTAGCCGAAAAAATATCGCGCGTCTGTAGGTATCCGGGAGTTACCTGGCAAGATGAGAATGGCAAGGGTTGGGGGCACGGCATGCCGTGCCCCCAACCCAACCACAGGAAGGATCTTTTTGAAGTGCGCTTACACCGCGTCTTCCGGCCGCTCGTATTTGGCTCGACCCATGCGCTCTTTGATCGTGGGGTAGGCGACCGTGAAGATCGTCAGCGCGATCAGCCCGACGACCGTTGGAAACAGCAGCCATTTAGCGCCGTAGGCGGCGGTGGAGATCCACAGATAGTTCTCGGCGATCTTGCCGAGCGTCAAGCCAAGAATGAGCGGCGGCCGCGGCCATCCGAACTTGACCATGCAATAACCAATAAAACCGAAGAGCAGCGTGGTGATGATGTCGTTGAGATCATTGTTGGCGGTAAAGGAGCCGATGAAAACCAGAAACATCAGAAAGGGAATGAGAAGTGCACCGCGTATGAATGTAAGGGCGGCCAGATGATTCAAAATCAAGAAACACAACCCGGCAACGATGATGTTGGAAAGAATCAATACCCACACCATGGAGAAGGTCACATCGAGGCGGGACTTAAGCATCTCAGGCCCCGGATTGAGCCCGACGATCAACATGGCGCCAAGTAGTAACGCCATCGCGCCGCTCCCGGGAATACCAAAGGCAAGAGTTGGGATCAGGTCGCCGCCGCGGGTTGAGTTGTTCGCCGCGCCTGGACCCAACAGACCTTCGACCGCGCCTTTGCCGGCGCGGGACTTGTCTTTCAAGCCCTGGACCGCATGGGCGTAAGAAATCCATTGCGCCACATTAGCGCCCAAGACGGGGAGGACGCCGAAGTAGACGCCGATCAAACTACACCGGACGACCAGCCAGAAATGACGAAAGGTATCTTTGACGCCTTCCATTACGCCGGTGAGCTTTTCTGGTTTGCCGCTCGCGATGCTGGTACCGCGAACCGCCAAGTCGACGATTTCAGGAATAGCGAACAGGCCCACGACCACCGGAATGAGGTCGAGGCGATCCCAGAGGTACAGCGAGCCGAAAGTATAACGGAGAGACCCGGTCTGCGGATCCACGCCGATGGCGGCCAACATCAAACCGAGCCCGCCGGCCAAAAGGCCTTTGATCAACGATGTGCCGGCTAGAGTGCCGATAAACGTTATGCCCATGATCGCAATTATGAAAAGTTCGGGCGAGCCAAAGAGCAAGACTAGCGGACGCATGATCGGGATCGATATGGCCAAGGAAAATGCGCCGATGAGAGCGCCCACGACCGAACTCGTGATGGCAGCGCCCAAGGCGCGCCCCGCTTCGCCGTTTTTCGTCATTGGATAACCGTCCAATATTAAGGCGGCTGAGGATCCCTCCCCGGGAATCCCAAAAAGTACGGATGTTAGATCGCCGGTCGTGCCTGTTACGGCGAGCATGCCGAGGAGAAACGCAAACGCGGAAACCGGATCTTTGATGGAATAAGAGAACGGCAGCATGAGCGCCAGCGTGGACAAGCCGCCGATCCCGGGCAGAAGACCAACCCAAAAGCCGATGGCAATACCGATGAGCATGTAACCAAAGGCCGGCCACGCCAGCACTTTCCAAAATCCTATGATAAAAGCCTCAAGCATGTGGATCTCCTAAATTAAGCACTCCGGACGATGGTCCTTATCGCATATTCAATAGTGCGTCAATAAGATTGTCGACTAATATCGTGTCGCGCTTCCCCAAACAAATCGTCTAGCACCTATCGTCGTCTTCTTGACTGATGTCTGTCAGCCGGTCTATACACAGACCTCATTATGGACTCTAGATTTACATTGGGTTGGATCTCCGGGCAGTCGGCGAGGATTCCGCGAAAGCAGGAACGAGACAGAAGATTTAAACGTGTAACAAAGAAGGAATGGCGTTATGCCATATCCGCGTTGGGCAGCTTGGTGAAAAAAAGGCATTTCAATCGCGTGCAAAGCTTTTGTCTGTTCATCGGCTATCCCAGGAGCGGACATACTTTGATCGGCTCATTGTTAGATGCCCATCCAAATGCAGTCATCGCGGATGAAATGGACGCGCTTAAGTACATCCAGGCAGGATTCAGTCGAGATCAGCTTTTTTATTTACTGTTACGCGGCTCTCGGAGAGCTGCCAAAGCCGGTCGACAGCGCACCGGCTATTCCTACGCTGTTTCGGGTCAGTGGCAAGGCCGGTTCGACAAGTTGCGGGTCATAGGCGACAAGGCGGGGGGCGCCTCTGCGGTTCGGTTAGCCGCGTTCCCATTTCTATTGGACACGCTATCAAATAGCTTCAATACGCGACTCAAGTTCATCCACGTCACAAGAAATCCCTACGACGTCATCAGTACGATGACAGAGTGGGCGGGCAAGCCTTTGGAAAATAGTTGCGGTCGGTTCTTTGACTTTTCCGAATCCGTCGAACAGATCAAGAAGCGACCGAGGAACGCGGAAATCTATGACCTGAGGCATGAGGATTTTATTGCCAGCCCCAAAACCGCGCTGAAGGAGCTATGCAGATTCCTCAATCTGGAAGAAGACGAATCCTACCTGGAGGCCTGTGCCAGCATCGTCTATAAATCGCCGCATCAGAGCCGTCTCAAAGCGCCGTGGACTCCCGATCTCATCAATGACTTAAAACAAAAGATGAACCGGTTTCCCTTCCTGAAAGACTATTCCTTCGAGGATTAGAGACGTGAGCGGTCAGGTTGCGCCCACTGCACTAGTTGCACCATGGGTCGACTGCCTGTGACCGATTATTTCGGACTTGGAGAGTTCATTGGCTTAGGATTCCTTTTAGAGCCGCAGCAACTTCGGGCGGTTGGTTGACAACCTCTTTGGCAAGCCCGGACAACTCCTCGCCGTTCACCGGCCGCGGTTCCCAATTTTTCTTGGTGATGTCTTCGACGAATTCCGGATCCGAAAACATTTTCCAATAAGCCTCGCGGAGCAGTTTGACACGGTCGGCGGGAGATCCTGGTGTGGCGACGATGGGCATCGAGCCAAAACCCCATAATCCTAAATAAGTGTTAATCAAACGGCGCTTGGCGTCCGGAATCTTGAACTGGTCCATCAATTCAAAGATGGTCGGCACGTCGGGAATCTTTGGGTGGCGCTGTTTTTCGGTTTGCACCCATACGCGGACGAAGCCTTTCTTGAGCCAGGTAATAAAAGGCTCGCGGCCGAAAAATCCGTCGATGGTGATGGCCCGGCATTGCACTTCGTTACGCTCCATCGCTAGGTCTTGATCCGCGCCGCCCGGGTAGCCGCTGATGACTTTGAACTTCGTTCCGAAGGCATCTTCGAGAAGGCGCGGGATATCGTAGCCGGTGCTGCCGACGCCGGTAGCCGAACAGCGCGGCGGATCGTTGGTTTGTCGCAATTGCTCGAGATTCTTGAAAGGCGCATCGCTGCGCATGAACAGAAGATGGCCCGCGCGATATGGCGTACCGATCCAGGCATATTTAGGCCAGTCAAATTGAACTTCTTTGCGGCCGGTCAATTGCGCCATGATGAGCGCGCCGCCGAAGGAACCGAGCGTGAGGCCGTCCGGCTTGGTCATGTTGTAGACGTGATTGGCGGCGATCATCGAGCCAGCGCCGGGCATGTTTTGAACGACAAAACTGGGATTCCCGGGAATGTACTTGCCCATGAAGCGTGCGTAGGTGCGCGCCCATTGATCGTGGTTGTCACCCGGTTGGTAGCCGACGATGACGCGGATGGTTTTGCCTTGATAGAAGGGCGCTTGCGCAAACGCGCGTTCAAGGTTCAAGGGGTTCAAAAGTTCAAAGACGGAGAAAGCAAAGAGTCCGAACACCTTGAACCCTTGAACCTTTGAACTCTTGAACGGAGGAAGGATTAACCTCCGCAAATTGTACGTCATGACGCACCTCTTGCCTTTGTGAATCATTTCGCCAGGAGCTTCTTCAACCACTCGATGACTTCGGGCGGTTGATCGATGACTTCCTTTGCGAGTGCTTGCAAATCTTCACCTTTGGTCGGACGAATCTCCCAGCCGCTCTTTTTTGCTTCAGCGAGGAAGTCGGCGTCTGTCATCGTCTTGTTGAAAGCTTCGCGGAGGATGGTGACGCGCTCCGCAGGGATTCCCGGCGTCGCCAGGATCGGCCACGCGCCGAAGCCGCCGACACCCAAATAGACGAGCGTTTGGCGGCGCTTAATTTCAGGGGTTTTGCGTTGCTCCATCAATTCGAAAAGCGTCGGCACGTCAGGAATCTTGGGATTTCGGTGGCGCGAGGTCTGCAGCATGATGCGAACAAAGCCGGTCTTGTACCAAGTCACAAACGGTTCACGCGCGAAAAACGCCGCGACCGTGATAGCGCGGCACTGCGCCTCGCCTCGCTCGATGGCCAGATCCATCTCGGCGCCGCCGGGATAGCCGGTGATCAAGCGGAATTTCAAACCGATCATCTCTTCGAACAGCTTGGGGACATCGTGGCCGCTCGTACCCACGCCCGTGGCGCTACAACGCGGCGGTTCTTTCGCGTTGCGAATGTCATCGAGCGTCTTGTAGGGTGAGTCCGAGCGCATGAATAAAAGATGGCCGTTGCGTTCCGGCGCGCCGATAAAATTGAACTTCGTCCAATCGAATTTGGCTTCTTTGCTGCCGACGAGCTGCGCATAGTAAAGCGCCGGAGAGGGGGAACCTAAGGTCAACCCGTCCGGCTTGGCGACGTTGTACACGTGATTGGCGGCGATCATCCCACCCGCACCCGGCATATTCTGCACTAGAATCGCCGGATTGCCTGGTATGTGCTTACCCATGCTGCGTGAATACGCGCGGGCAAAAAGATCGTGGGTATCGCCGGGTAAGTTGCCGACGACGATGCGCACTGTTTTGCCTTGGTAGAAATTCCCTTGCGCGAATGATTGTTCAAGGTTCAAAGGGTTCAATAGTTCAACGCCAGAGAGGATCAAGAGGCCGAGAACCTTGAACGTTTGAACCTTTGAACTTTTGAACGCATTAGTCATTGGGTGTTTTCACTCTCGACCCAAGACCCACTTCATGCGTTCGATGACATCTTTAGGCTGGGCGATGACTTCCTTCGCCAACACCTCAAGTTCTTGGCCGGTTAGCGGCTGTACGTCCCAACCCAGTTTGGCCGTTTCTGCCAATAGCTCCGGATCGGTCATCGTCTTGGCGTAAGCGTCGCGCAGGACTTTCACCCGATCGGCGGAAACGCCTGGCGGCGCCGCGATCGGGCGGCCTAGGGTGGCGGCGGTCAGAATTACTTTGGCCAGCCGTCTGCCGGATTCCGCGGTCTTGTACTGCTGCATGAGCTCGTTCAGCGTCGGCACGTCTTTGATGCGTGCGTCCCGCTTGGTTCCGGTCTGAAGCACCACGCGCGTAAACCCCGACTTTTGCCAGCGCTTGTAGGGTTCTCGCCCGAAGTAGGTCGCGACCAGTGGCGACCAGCAGACGACTTCGTTTCGCTCAATCGCCAGATCGATCTCGGTGCCGCCCTGATAACCGCTGACGATGTTGGTCTTGATGCCGAGAGTGTCTTCGAGCAGGCGCGGAATGTAATGTCCGGTGGTTCCGGTACCCGTGCTGCCGCACTTGGCCGGATCCTTGGCATTGCGCAAATCATCGATGGTTTTGAACGGCGCGTCCGTGCGGATGAAGTGCAGTATGTCGTTCTGCTCGGGCGTGCCGATCCAGGTGAACTTGGCCCAATCGAATTTTACTTCGGAGCGACCGACGAGTTGGTCGAAATAGAGCGCCGGATTGAAGGCGCCGATGGTCAAGCCATCGGGTTTGGCAATCCCATAGAGGTAATTGGCCCCGACGACGCCACCGGCACCGGGCATGTTTTGCGCGATGATGGTGGGATTTCCCGGGATATGCTTGCCGAGATGGCGCGACGCCAGACGCGCCCACAAATCGTATCCGCCGCCGGTGGTCGTGGCGATGACGACTCGGACTGTCTTTCCTTGGAAATAGTTGGCCTGAGCGTAAGCATCGCGGTGACCGCCAAATGCAAGCACGGCGAAAATGAAGAGCAAAATCATTGGTTTCACTTTTGTTTCCGACCGCGTTATGGTCCAGTTAGCCGATTGCTTCGTCGTCATAGAAATTTTTCCACGTCGATCTCTGCCAAATGACGGTCGCGGCAGAGATTTAGCTCACTTGCCGATAAGCTTTTTTACTTTTTCGACGGTGTCGGGGGTGGCGGTCATCACTTCCTTGGCGAGCGCGTCTAATTCCTCGCCGGTCGATGGATCAATATCCAGTCTGCGGCGCTCCGCTTCGGCCAACAGCGCTGGATCATGGATCGTTTTATTGAAGGCATCGCGAATGATCTTAACCCGATCCGCCGGCACGCCGGGAGGAAAAACCAGAGGCCTGCCAAACTCGTCGGCGGCGAGTATCACCTTTGCTAAGCGCCGGACACTTTCCGCCGTCTTGTATTTTTCCGTCAGTTCGTTGAAGAGCGGCACGTCTTTGAGTCTCGGGTCGCGCTTGCCGCCGGTTTGGTAAAGCACGCGAACGAAATTCTTCTTGCGCCAGGTGATAAACGGCTCGCGGGCGAAATAGGCGTTGACCGTAAACGCCCGGCACACCACTTCGCCACGCTCCACCGCCAGGTCGATATCCTGTCCGGCAACGTACCCCGATACGATGTCGAATTTGGTGCCGATAGCGTCTTCTAAAAGTTTCGGCATGTAATAAGCCGATGAGGTCACGCCGGTGGCGCCGCATTTCGGCGGCGTCGAGGCGGCGCGCACGTCTTCGATTGTTTTGTAGGGTGTGTCGGCGCGCATGTACATTAAACTGTTCGAGCTCACCGTGCTGCCGATCCAGATAAATTTCGTCCAGTCGAATTTTACCTCCGGGCGCTTGGCCAGTTGCTCGAAATACAGCGCGGGATAAGTGGCGCCGAATGTCAGGCCGTCCGCCTTCGCCGTATTATAAAGTTGATTGGTACCGATCAGTCCGGCGGCGCCCGCTACGTTTTGGATGATGATGTTCGGATTGCCGGGAATGTATTTGGGCATAAACTCCGCGACCAGACGTGGGTAAAGATCGTAAACATCGCCGGCTTTGGTCGAGACAATGATCGTGATGGTCTTGCCCTGGTAGAAGGCGGTTTGGGCGTGAATTTCGCAAGTCGAGCCGAGAAGTAGAAACGCGAGCAGAATCAAAATCATATTTGTCCTCCGGTGAAGTGTCGTGCGGGAGGGGCATCCCATGCCGTTGAAAAAGCCGAGCAGGAACGCCCCATGGCAGTTTATGACGGCGGCTCGTTAGTTGCCACCGAGCAGCTTTTGCATTTTGTTAACTACGTCGGGCGGCGTGGCCATGACTTCTTTCGCAAGCTTTTCCATCTCGTTCCATCGTGTTGGATCGATTTCAAGCCGGCGCTTTTCCGCCTCGGCCAAAAGCGCCCCTTCGTTGATGGTCTTGTCGAACGCATCGCGCAGGATCTTGACGCGATCCGCCGGCACTCCCGAAGGAGCGACGAGAGGGCGGCCAAAATCGCCGGATGCCAATATCACTTTCGCCAGGCTCCGGCCCGCATCGGTAGCTTTGTACCTGTCCATCAGCTCGTAGATCGTTGGCGAATCTTTGAGCCGTCCATCGCGCGTGCTGCCCGTTTGGAACAGGACGTTGACGAAGTTGCGTTTGCGCCAAGAGATAAAAGGCTCACGGGCGTGGTACGCGGTGATTGTGAACGCTCGGCACTGCAACTCGCCGCGTTCGACGGCGAGATCGATATCCTGTCCTGAGACGTAGCCCGATACGATATCGAACTTGGTGCCGATCACTTCTTCGACGAGCTTGGGCATGTAGTAGCCGGTCGAAGCTACTCCGGTGGCGCCGCATTTCGGCGCGGTAGCGGACTTGCGCACGTCGTCAATGGTCTTGTATGCCGTGTCGGCGCGCATGTAGAGAAGGTGGTTCGATTTTACCGGGCTGCCGAGCCACTGCCATTTCGCCCAGTCGTATTTTACTTCGCTCTTCTTGATGAGTTGGTCAAAATAAAGCGCCGGATAGATCGCGGCCAAAGTCAAGCCGTCCGGCTTGGCGACGTTGTAGACCTGGTTGGCGGCGATCAGCGAAGCGGCGCCGGGGACGTTTTGAACGATGATGTTGGGATTACCTGGAATATGCTTGGTCCAAAATTCTGCCAGCAAACGTGGATAGAGATCGTAAACGTCGCCCGCTTTGGTGCCGACGACGATGTTGATGGTCTTGCCCTGATAGAAAGGCGCTTGTGCGAGCAAAGATGAACTCCACCCAAAGGCGATCAATAAAACGAGAATCAAAATCAGCATGACTATCCTTTCTCTCCGGAAAATCTGCCGCGAGCATATCCTTCGAGGCCGCCCCGATGCAACCTTCGTAGGCCCATCGTATCGACTTCTCGAAGACATTAGTTGCCCAGAATCTTTTTTACGCGGGCCAGTACTTCGGGCGGCTGCTGCAAGATCTGCGTGGCGAGCCTTTCGAGATTTTCGCCGGACTCGGGATCGACGTCCATCTTCTGCTTCTGTGTTTCTGCGATAAGCTCGGGATCTTTCATCGACTGATCGAAAGCATGGCGCAGCGTCTTGAGATGTTCCGGGTTTGTGCCGGGGCCGGCAATAATCGGCCGTCCGAAAGACTCTGCGGCGAGGATTACTTGGGCGACGCGACGGCTGTTCTCGGGCACCTTTTCTTTGTCGAAGATTTCGCCGAGAGTCGGCGTATCGGGAAGTCTTTCGTCACGTTTCTTGCCGGTAAAGAGCAACACGCGAACAAAGTTTTTCTTCTGCCAGCTCAGAAAGGGCTCGCGACCGAAAAAAGGTGAGGCAGTCATACCCCGACAGATGACTTCACCTTTTTCGACGGCCATGTCGATCTCAGCGCCGCCGGGGTAGCCCAATACCGTATTGATCTTTAGCGGTGGCAAGGTGTCTTCTAGCATGCGGGCCAGAATGAAATCGGTACTGACGGTGCCGGTGGAGCCGCACTTGGCCGGCTCTTTGGAGTTTTTTACGTCGGCGATAGTTTTGAATGGAGTATCGCTGCGGACGTAAAAGATCATCGGTTCTGAAACAGGGGAACCTATCCAGGCAAACCTTCGGATGTCGAATTTAATTTCAGCCCGGCCGATCAGCTGATCGAGATAGAGACCACTGCTGGGAAAACCGATTGTCAATCCATCGGGCTTGGCTACGCTGTAAATATAGTTGGCCGCGACCACCGAACCGGCTCCCGGCATATTCTGGACGATGAAGTTGGGATTGCCCGGAATATACTTGGGCATGTAGCGGGAAAGTAGCCGAGCCCAACGGTCGTAGAATCCGCCGGTAGTGAAGCCGACCACGACTTTGACAGTTTTGCCTTGATAATAGGGCGTCTGGGCAAAAAGGGTGGAGCTTGACCAAATTACGAGGCACATCGCGAGAATCAAATTTACCATGCGATTTCCTGTCTTCCCTTCCTCTTTAGACGATGCAGCCTTGGTTGTCATGTAAGTTTGATTATTCGAGAATCTTCTTTACGCGTTCCATGACATCGCGCGGCTGATTCATGAGTTCTTTCATTAGATTTTGGAGCTCTTCGCCGGGGGTGTGCTCCATGTCCATCTGTCCCTTTTTTGCTTCCTCGATGAGCCCCGGGTCATGCATCGCCTTCGCGTACGCGTCACGCAAGATTTTCACGCGACCCGGCGGGATTCCCGGTCCGACGACCATCGGCCGGCCAAACTCGCCGCCCGCTAACACGATACGGGTTACGCCTCGCATCACTTCCGGAGTTTTGTATTGGTCCATCAGTTCAAAGAGCGTCGGCGTATCCGCCAGCCTTGGGTCTCGCTTTGGCCCGCCCTGGAGAATATGCCGGTCGAAGCCCTTCTTGTGCCAGCTATCGAACGGTTCGCGGCCGAAATGGGGCGGGATATCCATACCCCGGCAAACGATTTCGCCGCGTTCGACGGCGACATCGATCTCGCTGCCACCCTGATATCCCGTCACTGTGTTGATCTTCGCCTTGAAAGCCTCATCCATGAGCTTAGCAACGAGGTAGCCCGTGCTCGCCGTACCCGTAGATCCGCACTTTGGCGGTTCGGGAGCTTTGATGATATCGGCGACCGTTTTGATCGGTGAATCGGCGCGGAAATAGAGCATCGTCGGCGCCTTTTCTTGTGTGCCTATCCATTCGAATTTTCGTATGTCGAACTTTACTTCTTGACGGCCAGCGATTTGATCCAGGAACAAACTGTTGATCGGTACCAGCACCGTTAGGCCGTCACTCTTGGCGAGGTTGTAAACGTAGTTAGCCGCAATCACTGAGCTGGCGCCGGGCATGTTTTGGACCACGAAGTTGGGGTTGCCGGGAATATACTTCGGCATGTACCGGGAAAGCAGCCTTGCCCAGCGATCGTAAAATCCGCCAGGTGTGAAGCCGACGATCACACGGACGGTCTTGTCTTTATAGAAAGTATTGCTTTGCGCCCTAACGTTCGGGATGAAACCAAGAATGATCAAATTGAAGGTGAGCGCAAAAAGTATGAGACGAAAACTGGTTATCGTCATAGCCGTCATACACGACCTCCTTACGTATCGATACCCATTGGAAACCGATCGCCGCCGCTTGCATTTGGCAGCGAGGCAGGCGCGGTCCTGATTCCGCCCTGTGCGGGAAAATGCTTGGTGAGTCGAATGCGAGCCGGTTACGCGCCGATACCGAGCCAAGTGATGATCAATCCCTCGGGGAACGGCAGGGTGAGAAGCTTGACGAATAGGCCCCAAAAGAAAAACCACGCGATGACGGTCAATGCGATCGATAAAACCCAGGACTCCCTACCTTGAAACTTTAGGTAGGTGAACATCATCAAGGCGATCGCGATGGGGAAGCCCAATAGCCAAATGCCGAAAAAGAAACCGACGAGCCAAGAAAACATGGTAATGGTTCTTTTCCGAGCCGTGACTGGATCGGTCACCTTGCTGAACTGATAATCCATCGGAGTCGCGTCGGAGGATTGCTTCGCTTTAATGCCCTTCAAGTCCAAGATCACTTGGACGATGGCAAGAATCAGCATCGGGATGCCGATCGCCCAAGGATAAAGACGAGCCTGCATGCGCCAGTCTTGAGCCAGGTAAACGAACACGCAGAAAAATATCAAGGCGCAAAAACTAAAAAGCGCCGGCGGTGTGATCTTCAAAGGAAACTCCTTCGCTATTATTCCCTTCCTAAACCCGGGAGGACCGCTGAACCAGTACCATAAATGAGCGCCGCGCAATTTAGCAAAGTTTTGTCTGGACGTCCATTGCCGAGGGAGATTCAAAAGACCGTCCGAAAATGCTTATCCGCCTGCATCGAGATTGAATCGTCGTAGTGGCTTATCACATGCCCTTTCGGTGGGTCAATACGGCCCACGGTCTTTTGTTGTCGGCGCGAGGTGTGATAAACCGACGTTATCTTTGGTTTCGCAGTAACCACCCCAAGAGGGTGGTGTCACCAAATAATAAGGGAGTGTATTGCAATGGAGTTTCGCCTAACGCCAGAAGAAGAACGCCTGCGCCAAGTCGTCGAAGAATTTGTCCGCGATGAGCTGATTCCACTTGAGCCGGACTTTGCTAATGGTCCCGATATCTTCGAAGGGAGCCGGTGGAAGAGCCGGGTCAAAAAGAGCCAGGATACGGAAATCAGGCGTTATATCGCGATCATGGAAGCGCTCGAAAAAAAGGCCGAGGAAAAGGGGCTTTGGTATCTCGATGTGCCGAAAGCCTACGGCGGGCTCGAAGTAAGCAACGTGGCGATGATCGCGGTTACCCAAGAGCTGGAGAAGAGCAGCGTCCCTTTCGAATTGGGCAACCATGTTTCGAACATCCTTTATAACTGCAAAGGAGAGCAAATCGACAAATATCTGATGCCCTGCATTCGCGGCGAGAAAACCTCCGCTTTCGGTTTGAGTGAGCCAGCCTCCGGCGCGGATCCTTCTATGCTGCAGACGACGGCAACTCCGGACGGTGATGACTTCATTATCAACGGTACGAAAGTGTTCCCCACGTTTGCCGATGTCGCCGACTTCGTCCAGCTCTTCGCGCGCTTGCCGGGAACCAAAGGCCGCGAAGGCGTCACCTGTTTTCTCATCGAAACCGGGACGCCCGGCTATCAAGTCGCGCGCAGCATTGCGACCATTGCGGGAACCGAGCCGTGCGAATTGGTTTTTGAAAATTGCCGCGTCCACAAATCTCAGGTGCTGGGCGAAATCGGCAACGGCTGGGCGCTCAATCAGGCATGGCTCGGCGCCAGACGATTCCAAGTCGGCATTCGTGCCCACGGCAAAGCGCAACGCGTGTTACATGTAGTTCGCGATCTGGTAAGGCATGAGCCAAAAGATGCCGAACAATTTGCCGCGAGAATCGGCCATTTCCTCGGTGAGATCGAGGCGCTGCGGACGCTGACCTACCTCGGCGCCTGGAAAGCCGATCAAAAGATGGACGTGCGCTCCGAGGCCGCCAACGTGAAACTGTTTGCCACGGAGCTGTTACACCGAGTAACAGATTTCGCTTTGGAGGTTGGCGGACAGTCCGCGCTACGCAAGAACCACGCGCTCGCCCGGACGTTCCGCCACGCGCGGGCAACGAGAATTGTCGAAGGCCCGTCTGAAATCCAGAGGCACATCATTCAGCGCGAGCTGTTTCGCGAGGGAGCGGAGCTGTTGGAGCTGCAGTAGAAACATTGAGGGAAGCGATTAACCACAAAGGGCACAAAGTTCACAAAATGAATTTTTTCTCCCCCGTCGCCGGGGGGGGAGAATGAAAGGCAAGTGCGGGTTAAGATATTTTAACCGCAAAGAACGCAAAGGACGCAAAGTAAAATCGGCGCGCGAAGCGCGGAAAACATTTTACTATGTGATCTTTGTGCCCTTTGTGGTTATCTCTCCCGGTATCTTCCTATGGACTTAAAACTCACTGAAGAAGAAAAGTTGATTAGAGACACGGCGGCGCAATTTGTCGACAAGGAACTGATCCCGCGCGAAGGCGCCTATCTCAAGCAGCCGGCGCCGTTCCTTCCGCCAGGCGCTCCGGCGCTGCGCCAACTTGATTCGGCTACAACAAGCGAGCTGACCGAGCGGGCGCGTCAGGCCGGCCTGTGGACTTTGGAGTTACCGGAAAATTTTGGCGGCTCGGCCATCAGCTCGGTTGCTCGGGTATTGATTCACCGTGAATTCGGCCGCTCCATATTACCTTTTCGACCGGTGTCGATTCCTCAGTTTTTGTTCGAAACCAAATATGGCGAACATCTTGCCGATGGTACGATCTCGCTGGCACTGGCTTTCGCAGAATCACATAAGACCGGCGAACTCAGCCGGTTGCAAACTCTCTACCGCCAGGAATCCGACGGATGTATCCTGCGCGACTCATCGATTTTCATTTCCAATCCACGGGCCGATTTATACTTGTTCCCTGCCCGGGAGCAGGGCACCGAGCGACTGGGATTGTTTGTTATCGAGCGCGACGTGCCGGGAGTTACCATCGGCGATGAGGTTGACCTCACCACCGACGGGACGGTGGCGCGGCTGATGCTGGAGCATTGCAAGATTCCCAACGAGCAACTGCTCGGATATGAATACGAAGCGGGAGCGATCATCGCGTCCGAGCAATTGAACATCGCCGCGCGCTCGTTGGGCATAGGCATGCGCTGCCTAGCGGATAGCATCGAACATGCGCGCAACCGAATTACCTTTGGCCGGCCACTGGCACAGCGCCAGGCAATACAATGGATGCTGGCGGATCTTTCCATTGATATACGCACGTCGACTTGGCTGACTCTGGAAGCCGCGTGGCGGGAGGATCAGGAATTGACCTACTTCGAGGAGGCGGCGCTGGCCAAGAAACGCGCCGCAAAGATGGCCTTTCAAGCGACCGACGTCGCGATTCAGATTCACGGCGGCTACGGAGTTTGCAAAGAATTTCCTTTCGAAGGATTTTACCGCGACGCGCGCCTGATGCGTCTATTGTATGGACGAGAAGAGGAGATCGATCGGGCGGCGGGGCTAAAATTTCTGAGTGCTTAACAAGTCCTGGAATGAAGTCCTGGGTGGAAAGTCCTGAGTCCTGAGTAAGGACTGCAGGCGGCACTCAGGACTGAGAACTCAGCACTTATCACTGAGAGAAGAGAGAGAGGAGATAATGCGACGCAAGAAAGTTTGTTTTGTCGGTTACGGCTCGACGGAGTATTCGCGCAAATCCGAGGCGTCGGCGCTCTCATATTATGCTGACGCGATTCGCGACGCGCTGCGGCAAACGGGAATCAATAAAAAGGCGATTCGAGGATTCTCGATTACCACGCAAGCGAGCCCCGATTATTCGCCGCACGTGGCTGAGCAGTTGGGATTGGAAGTCGACTGGGTATTGAACGGCGACTACGGCGGTGCCGGCGGTGTGATGAGCGTCAGGCGAGCGGCGGACGCCATCGAATGCGGACACATCGACTTGGCGGTTCTCGTCGGCGGGAACTCCTTCGATAGAAGCGCCCCTACTCAGCGGCAACTGGAATATCAGCGCGGCAATTTCGTCGATGTATTTGGCTACGGCGGGCCGAATTCGTTGATGGCGCTGATTCAGCGGCTGCATATGGAACAGTACGGCACGACGCTGGAACAGGTCGGTAAGATCGCCATCGCGCAGCGCGAAAACGCTCTCAACAACCCGCAAGCGCTGTTCCGTGAGCCGATGAGCATGCAGGATTATCTCAACTCGCGGATGATCTCCGACCCGGTTCGACTCTTCGATTGCGTGATGCCTTGCTCCGGCGCGGAATGCGTGATCTTGGCCTCAGAGGAAAAAGCGAAACAAATCACCGACAAGCTCGTTTACCTCGTGACTGACGCCGAGATTTCCCACTACCAAGTCGCGAACATGCTGCCCGATAAGACGACCTTCGGCCAGAAGGTCGTCGGCGAAAGAATTTTCTCTGAGGTCAAACGCGAGGATATCGACCTGTTTGAAATCTACGACGACTATCCGATTGCGGTGATGATTCAAATCGAAGATCTCGGTTACTGCAAAAAGGGTGACGGCGGCAAATTCGTCGACGCGCATGATTTGACTTACCGGGGCGATTTTCCGGTAAACACCGGCGGCGGCGAGTTGTCCGTCGGGCAGGCCGGGCTCGCCGGGGGATATCTCCACGTCGTCGAAGCGCTGCGCCAATTGAGAGGCGAAGCCGAAGGCCATCAGGTCAAAAAAGCCGAACGCGCGCTGGTCACCGGTATCGGCTGGCTCAACTACGGGCGCAACCTCGGCACGACTGCGGCGCTGGTTATGGAAAGGAGAAAATAATGGCTGAAGCAAGAATGCCGCAAAAAAGTTTGCCCAAAGTAAATAAGGTCGATGAGCCTTTCTGGACGGGCGCGGCCAATGGCAAATTTTTGCTACAGAAGTGCAAAAGCTGCGGCAAAGTACAGTTCTTTCCGCGCGTCGCCTGCGTCGATTGCTTCGGCGAGCTGGACTGGATCGAAGCGAAAGGCACCGGCAAGATTCACACCTTTACTCTGGTTCGCGTGCCGCGCAATCCGGCGTTCAAAGACGAAACGCCGATTTACTACATCAATGTGATTTTAGATGAAGGCGTGATCATCGAGAGCAAATTGGTGGGAGAGTCGAAGGAGAAAGTAAAAATGGGAGACCGGGTCAAAGTGGTATTTCAGAAAACCCATGATCCGGGGATAAAGCTGCCGTGCTTTGAGCTGACATAAAATCTTTTCTATGTCCTTCCTAAAATTCCCTCTCCCGCGAAAGTGGGAGAGGGCTAGGGTGAGGGAAATCTCCTTGCATAAACGAATCACCACGCTGGCTCTATGTGCTCTGCTCTTTGCTCATAGCTTTCCCGC
>DASYUV010000175.1:0-6893 GCA_036000865.1 Binatia bacterium
GCGTCGGCGCGATCCCCACGGTCGGCGCGCACCGGCGAAGCGGAGGCGCCCCCGTCGTCCTTGCGCATCGACAGTGCGATGCGCTTGCGCTTGGGGTCGACGTCAACCACGCGCACCTTGACCACGTCGCCGGCTTTCACCACGTCCTGCGGATTCTTGACGAAGCGGTCGGCCAGCTGCGAGACATGCACCAGCCCGTCCTGGTGGACGCCGATGTCGACGAAGGCGCCGAAGGCGGCGACGTTGGTCACGACGCCTTCGAGGATCATGTTGGGCTGCAGGTCGGCAAGAGACTCGATGCCGTCCTGGAAGGTAGCCGTTTTGAATTCGGGGCGCGGATCGCGGCCGGGCTTTTCCAATTCAGTTAGAATGTCGCGCACCGTCGGCACACCGAATTTGTCGTCGGTGAATTCGGCGGGCGAAAGCCCCTTCAGCGCCGCCGGTTGGCCCATCACTTCGCCGATCCCTTTGCTGATGCGCGCGAGAATGCGCTCCACGACCGGGTAGGCCTCCGGATGAACCGAGGAGCGGTCCAGCGGATTGTCGCCGTTGTTGATGCGCAGGAAGCCTGCGGCCTGTTCGAAGGTCTTGTCGCCGAGGCGCGGCACCTTGCGCAGTTTTTTGCGATTCGGAAACGGGCCGTTGGCATCTCGGAACTCGACGATGTTTTTCGCCAGCACGCTGTTAAGGCCCGACACGCGCGCGAGCAGCGGCGAAGAAGCTGTATTGACGTCCACACCGACCGCGTTGACGCAGTCCTCGACCGTGGCATCGAGCGCGCGAGCGAGCGCGCGCTGATTCACGTCGTGCTGATATTGGCCGACGCCGATCGACTTGGGATCTATTTTTACCAACTCGGCGAGCGGGTCTTGCAAGCGCCGGGCGATCGACACGGCGCCGCGCAGACTCACGTCCAGCTCGGGAAATTCGCTGGCGGCGAATGCCGACGCCGAATAGACCGAGGCGCCGGCTTCGCTGACGACGATTTTGTTTAGCTTCCGTTCCGGCATCTTCGACGCGATCAGCTTGATCACCTCGGCGGCGAGCTTGTCGGTCTCGCGGCTAGCGGTGCCGTTGCCGATGGAGATCAGCTCGACGCCATGCTGCACCGCCATTCGCGCCAGCGTCGCCAGCGATCCCTGCCAGTCGTTCCGCGGTTCGTGCGGATAAATGGTGGCGGCCTCCAGCAGCTTACCCGTGGCATCGACGACCGCGACTTTGCAGCCGGTGCGTATGCCGGGGTCGATGCCAAGCACGGCCTTGGGGCCGGCGGGCGCACCCAGCAACAACTCGTGCAGATTGCGGCCGAATATTTTGATCGCCTCGGCTTCCGCCGCTTCGCGCAATTGCGCCAGCAGCTCGGTGCTGATATGCGAATGCGCTTTGCTGCGCCAGGTCCAATGGCAGACCTCGGTCAGCCACTTGTCGGCGCGACGGCGGCGGTCTTCGATGCCGAAATGCGCGGCGATCATCGCGACGCATGGATGCGGTACGGCGGCTTCGATTTCCTCGCCCAAACCCAGTTCGATCTTCAGCACGTCCAGGCTCTGGCCGCGGAACAGCGCGAGCGCGCGATGCGAGGGGATAGTGCGTATGGCCTCGGCATAGGTATAGTAGCCGCGGAATTTTTCCTCCTCGGCCGTCTCCCTGCCTTTCATCACCGTGGACGTAACGATGCCCTGTTCCCACATGCGCGCACGCAGTTTGGCGAGGAGCTCGGCGGTCTCGGCAAAACGCTCGCAAAGAATCTCGCGCGCGCCATCGAGTGCGGCTTGCACGTCGGGAACGTTTATGGCGCTGCTACTCTCGGTTGCAGGTGTCACGTTTATGTACTTCGCGGCCTCCTGCTCCGCATCGAGGGTGGGATCGGCGAATAGCGCATCGGCCAGCGGCTCCAGCCCGGCCTCGCGCGCGATCTGCGCACGTGTGCGGCGCTTGGGCTTGTAGGGCAGGTAGATATCTTCCAGCGTTTGCTTGGTGGCGGCCGCCTCTATGTCCCGGCGGAGTTCGTCGGTAAGCTTGTCCTGTTCCTCGAGTGAGGCCAGGATCGCCGCACGCCGTTCTTCCAGTTCGCGCAGATATAGCAGGCGTTCATCCAGATTACGCAGGTGCGTGTCGTCGAGATTGCCGGTCGCCTCCTTGCGATAGCGCGCGATGAAGGGCACGGTCGAACCTTCGTCGAGCAGCGCCACAGCCGCAGAGACTTGATGGGGTCCGACTCCGAGCTCCTTGGCGATGAGTTGAACAATCTTGGTCTGTGCAGCTTCTGAAACGTTATTGGTCATTGGGGAAACTGTGCGTGAATCCAACGGGACTTTCCGAAAGCGCGTCCCTGCCGTCGCGTCTTGAATCTTGACATCTACTTAACCCGGACGCCCGATTTTCGACTCCGAGGCTTCTAACTGTCCCTTGCTTGGGAGAGGCTAAACCAACCGTATGTTCTCCACCACAATTCCGAGCGAAGGCGCGCGCGAGAGAGGGCCATCGGCAGTGAGAAGCGCCGCGTTAGAAAGTCGCGCTGCCGCTACGTAAAACGAGTCGTAGGCGCTCACATTGTTACGGTGTTGCCACGCCGCCCAGACAAGCGGTCTATGTGGAATGCGGTCGATCGACCAATCCATGAGATCTTCGATCGCGAGTAGAGCACGCTGCTCGGTGAGATGGCGGCGTAGTACCGCGCATCTTAAGACCGACAGCACCTCCACGTCCAACAATTCTGGCGCCAGTAGCGCCGCGTCTTCAATTACGTCGGCAAGTTTGAGACCTAAAGGGGTCCGAAGAAGGTATTCCGTAGCTGCCGATGCGTCGATAACGTAGCGGCTCACGACAAATCACTGTCTCGCTGCCGCCGTTCTTGTTCGAGCAGCTTTGCGGCCGAGCTGCCCAGCTGAGTCGAGGGGCGGCCGGAAAATCGCTTGTGCCATTCTCGCCGCGCCACTTCTCGCTCGATGGCTTCCAGAATAATCTCACCGAGCGTGCAATCTTGCTCCCGTGCATAGCGGCGCAGCCGGTTGTGCAGCTTCTCGGGGATATTTTTGACTTGGATGTTGGCCATGCGAAAATGCTAGCATGCCACTGGCATGCCTGCAAGATGTTTGGTCGGTGGTTCTAGAATGAGCATTTCACTAAGTTTTCTGCGTGACAGTTCGTTGTGAATGACTCCACAACCGAGATTACAATACAACGAGCCTTCAGTTTCCCGAAAATCCAACTACCTGGGGCACACCGCGTCTCCCGCGGCTACTTCTCCTCTGACTTTTGCTTCATCTTCGCAGCGTGCTCCGCACACAAAAGAGAGTAAGGGAAAAAGGGTCGATTGTCACCGTCCACGGGTGTGGGTGTGTAAAATGCATCGATTTCCCAAACTCCGCGATGCGCTTGGGCGGTTTTTTTATATGCTGTAAGCGGACTACATCCAGTGGAAAGGTACGGACCGATGCTTTGATCGACGGCGCTGGCTTCAACCATTGGTCCTGCCATCGCCATGCTTTTGGTTCATCAAACTCGTTGAAGAGTAGTTGCTGCGCGGTCGGGCTGGACGGTTCAGCGAGGGAGTTCTCTTGTAGATTATCCGTTTGAGCGGAACTTTCGACAGGAACACGAACGAGGTAATGATTCCCACTCGGCGCGCGGGAAAGAAAATGTACCGGGAGTCTTTTCACAGCTTTCTATGCACTCCAAAGGGCTCGCGAACAGTTTTTATTGAACTTTTCCCAGGAACTCTCGAAGGCGCTTCGTGTCATTTAAGATAGTTTGAAATGACGCGTGTGTGAATTCCTTTTTTCGAGCAATCCCGATTCCCTGTAAATCGCTGTCTGGCACCGTGCGGCGTGCTACCAGAGTGGCAACGACAAGATCAACATCTCGCAGCCATCGATCACGAAAGCCATCTGCGTGATTAGCTGGCACCGCCTGGACAGGAACAAGCAAAAGACGACCTCGAGACATATTGACCGAACTACGTCCCAAAGTTTTTCCTCTGGTTCTTTCCCGGCGTGCACATACTTACTTCGGGCCTCATAAATAGCTTCCGACTCAGCGACGGCGTCTGTAAAACTTTTATTTCTCGCCTGGTAAGTCAAAACGGCGCTTCTCTTCGAAACATTCTGGGTTAAAGCATTTTTTTCCCCAAGGAGTAAATCAAGAGCGATTACATGGTGGAGAAAGCCCTCGGCGTGCCGCCGTTCGACATGGTGACTCTCCGCAAGGGCTAGGAAGTGACAGAACGTCTTGATGGTCTGGTGGATCTCATAGTTTTCAAAACCTTCGAAATTAAATTGTTCCCGAAGCATTTTTTCGGTGGCAGGCATGCCTAAATGAGTCCCGCCCAACTGGAATCCCAGAGCGCCAACACCTCCCCCGCTCACATAGCCCCACTTGTCGCCGCCGATATCAAGAAACACGGATATGAACTGTGCACCGACCATTCGTGTTAGCGGTTCCGGATCAAACCAATCTGACCCCAATGCCATGCCGACTTCCTGTGCCAAGCGCATTTGCCTAAAGAAATCTTCAAGATAGATCGCAGACAACAACGCGTAAAAGTGATCTTTCAACCGAGTCATTGCATCGATATGTTCCGTTGTTTTTATCGACCAACCATGTTTCAAACTTGCGAGTGCATTCCAATGAATCGTTTTAACGGGGAAATGCTTGCGTTCTATTGACAGAGGTAGCTGACGCAGGTCTTTTTCAAACCGATCAAAAAAATCCGAACCAGCTTTGCGGCACTGATAGGCCAACCGTTGTGAGTTGAATTTATCGACGGTAAAATCGCCAACGTTAAAATGGAATTCAGCAGGCGGGGGAGCCGAGAATACGATGTATTGATTTAAGCTGGCAGTAACAACGCGCTCAAATAACAAATTGAAATGTTCCACAGCTGAAGGACTAGACTAGAACGTCGAATGCGGGCAAATATACCCAGGATAACCAAAACGATCTCCGGCCTAGCAGGATGCCCAAGGCGATCAAGTTCAATCGCAACGCGACGCAAGAATGATTCAAGGGACAAATTTGGGGAGTCCAGATACCAGAACGCCACCTCCGTTATTGTACGCAGACCGCCGAGATCTTTTCCTACTTTCCTAGGAACAGCTATCGCCTGTAGCCATGCTCCGTCATTCTGAGGTCTTTCCGCAGTGACAGAACCTAGTAGAGCCTCAAAGTTAGGTAGCTGGGGCAATGGCATAGTACTCTAGCCGTGATGCTGATGAGTCTTGATAGGTCCGTCTCGATAACTCTTGATAAGCCCGCCGCTAACCATTACAGCGCTCCGACGATGATTTTATACGTCGTAATAGCTTATCCCGAATCTCATCGATAGCCGCAAGGACTTGATTTCGTAGGTCGATGGGCAGCTTATCCTTCTGATGGCGACGCAGCACTTCAGCGTCCAATTGGTCCAAAATATCGCGTATCTCTTTTTTAGTCATATGTCTCCGCCAGTATGTTTTTTTCAGAGATCACTCTACGGCCATATATCAAACGCCCTGCGCCTCAAGCAAATAACTCCGGGAGCGCTACTCAGCTATTTATGTCACGAGGCCGCAATAAAACTTTAAGCGGAAAATAGGGCAGGCTGATCTTTTTGAACTTAGAAACTGGGAGAATACCCCTTCAATTTCTCGACAGACGTCTTCCAGTCGGTTGGAATGGTCTATAAGCGTGGCGCAATTTCCGAATTGAAATTGGAAGCGGGATGAAAATCAATAGACAAGGTTTAGCCCTACAATCGGTTCGGTCTCGGGGTCGGGTTCAGTCTCGGGGTCGCGTCTTGAATCTTGACATCCACTCAACCTGCACGCCTGAGTTTCGAGTCCGAATATGTTTTAGCTGCCACCGCTTCATACAGCGTTTCCGGCGCGATATCGGCACCATTAGGCCACGCGATGGTCGGGCCATCGATGAAGAATTTCTTGAAGTAATCTTTGCTCTTCAGAGGTCTGAAAATCGGACCCGTAAGCCACGGTTCAAAATCGATAATTTTTTTCCTGCCGTCGTTGAACTTTACCTCGATGAGATAGCCGCTGACGTATTTTGCTTTTGTAACAGAAGGTAACATCTTGCTAGCGGTTCATCTCCGAACATCAGGGATTGATAACGACCTCCCGTGCTGGGCCGCGAAATAAAATGTCCAATTCATTCAACACATCACGGCCTACGATTCGCTCGTCACCAGTAAAGTCCGCTTGTAGCCGACACGGAAAGTCCGCACCGTCGAGATGAACCCAAGCTTGAAAAATAAGTTGGAATCGACCTTTCACCAACACCGCCCATTAAACCGGGTATTCCGTCACCTGGATCTAACGCCAACCGCTCACAGTCCGACCACGGTATCGCGCTCGCATCGGCTCCAGTATCGGGAATCACATGCTCCAAGACTAGGCCGGGAGTGCTGAGCTGCTGCGGAATTCTACCCTCATTACAGGTAAAAGGTTCATTTGGATATGTCGGATCATACGGGAAAGAGACGCGGCGCATCCGGTTGGGTTCGTTTTCATGACCGACGCGTGTGACGAAAGGATGTTTTCCAGACGCTTGGGCAGCATGAAAGACCTCGACCGGGCTCGTGCCGGATACGATCACGCGCCCTTCGGCAAAGCCAATCCATTGATCAGCATATTTTTCGAGCAGTGTGCCACGCTGTGCCCAATATTCGGTTTCGTTTTTCCGCCAGTCGGGATGAATCCGGTTAGCGATCTCCGGAGGCAAACCTTCGATCAAGCTGCGTACGGATTGTCCTGAGTTGCCCATGTCGGAATTATACACAGACGAAGACTGAAATCGAACCCCAAAAAAGAAAGGGCGACCACATGGTCGCCCTTCGAGATGCGCCTTATTCCTCGCAATGCTTGGGTTTACGCCTTCCCCGCTTCCTTCAATCCCCTCAA
>DASYUV010000176.1:0-46079 GCA_036000865.1 Binatia bacterium
ATGAAAAATCCCATTAAGGAAGCGAACGCGAACCCCGGCATTAATCACCTAAGTATGTGGAGGACCGATTTGGCCTATTTTTGGGTGATCAATTGCGAAGGCCGGCTTCAGGACGACATGCACTATCATGATAACGATGATCATATTTTCATGTTGCTCGAAGGCGAGTGCACGATACGCACGCCGCATAGAGAATTCGTGCTCAAGCAGTTCGACACAGTACTGCTCCAATCCGGCGAACCTTACCAGCTATGCAATACCGGCAATGGGAGAATGCTGCTGCTTGGCGCGGGCAATGCGGGTGTGAATGGCCAGCCCAGAACCCGCGTGCCGAGGGTTTCGAGCCACGTGCCAGTTAGCGATCCGATCGTCGCGTGATTCCGCTGTACTCCCCGCGCTGACGCGCCGCTTCAGCACGGTATCTACGGCTCACAGTCAGCAGCGTGGTCGCCGCCATCGCGCAGACCACGCTGCACAGAGCAAAGGTCCAGTCGATCCCGATCGCTGAGGCCGATGCTCCAATCATCAACCCGCCCAAGGACCACAGTCCTCGGTCCATGAAAAACAAGCTCAGAACGCGACCCAACAAATCTTGTGGCGTAGCCATTTGAATGGCTGTGTTGGTTAAGGCGCGCTCGCCGATCTGGCAGAATCCAACCGACGCAAGAAAGACAAGCGAGAAGATGAACGAGTTGGAAAAGGCGAAGAGCGTCAACGATAGAGAGAAGCCGATCACGCACCAGCAGATTGCACGGGTGCCGACGCGAAGTTTGTTTACCGAGGCGAGCACCAAAGCGGCGATCGTTGCGCCGATACCCGGAGCCGACATGAGCAAGCCGAATCCCGACGGACCGACGTGCAGCACATTAGTCGCGAAAATCGGCACGAACCGATTGTATGGCGCGCCGAACATAGCCATAACATAAGAGATACCTACGATATAGAGAATTCGTCGATTGTTTCGCAGGAAACGAAAGCCCTCTTTGATATCTTCCCATAGACTGGGCGTGTTCGGGCGTTTTTCCCACGGCGGCAGCTCCATCAAATAAAGATTAAAGAGCAAAAACACGAAACTGATCGCATTCACCAAAAAACAACCGGCGACGCCGACGAACGCGATAATCATGCCTCCAGCCGACGGGCCTAAAATTTTCGAGAAGTTGAACACCGACGATTGCAATCCGATAGCGTTGAGCAGTTGTTCTTTCGGCACCAGGCTGTTGACCAACGATTGGCGCGACGTCTGATTGATGGTATTCACGACACCCAGGAAAAATGACAAGACCGCGATATGCCAGAGCTCGATGACTTCGAACTCTACCGCGAGCCAATAGATGATCGCTTGGATCATCGCCGCAGCCTGCGTGATCATCAGCACGCGCCTGCGGTCGAAACGATCGGCGATGGCGCCGCCAACCGCGCCCACCAGGAGCCGCGGCAAGGCATCAAAAAAAGCCACGACGCCGATGGCGACCGGCGACCGTGAGATGTGCCAGACCAACCAGCTCTGCGCCACGTTTTGCATGAAATCGCCCGAGCTGGAGATCAACGCGCCTGCCAACAGAAGACGAAAGTTACGATGTCTTAGCGAACGCAGAGTTCGAAGCTGCCAAAGCCTTTGCATGTTCGGGCGCAACGCGGAGTTTCCAATTTTCACTTTACGCGACCGCGCAATGATTGAAAAGACTGGCCAAGATAGTGGTTCAGTCTAGCAAAAAACTTGTAGGGGCGACCGCCCGTGGGTCGCCCGAAGCAGGGCAGGCACGGGGGCCTGCCCCTACATTGGATGCGTGGTCGGAAGCAAATTGACTGGCCTGACCAACCAATGTGTTGCCATTCCTGCTCGCTTGTGGCGGTTGAGCGCCAAAATGTCTGAACCGAAGTGGTATCAAGAACTCACTCCGTACCAATGGCGCGTGCTGGTTTGCGCGTGTCTCGGTTGGGCGCTCGACATCATGGACGGCTACCTTTACGCAATAGTGCTGTTCCCTTCGATGAGCGATCTCTTGCGAACCACCGAGAGCGCCGTCATCGGCTGGTACGGTGGCATCGTATTGAGCATCTTCATGATCGGCTGGGCGCTGGGCGGACTGGTCTTCGGAGTCCTCGCCGACCGCTATGGCCGCGCGAAGACAATGGCAATAACCATACTGATCTATGCGGGCTTTACCGGACTGTGTGGCATCGCGAGCAGTTGGCAAGAACTCGCCTGCTACCGCTTCATGACCGGGCTCGGCATCGGCGGCGAATGGGCCGCCGGAGCGGCATTGATCGCCGAGAGCTGGCCGGAGAAATCACGAGCCAAAGCCGCGGGAATCATGCAGGCCTCAGGCGGCATCGGTTTTTTTCTCGCGTCGCTGCTGTATTTATTCATCGGACCCTACGGCTGGCGTTGGGTTTTCGCTCTCGGTGTCCTGCCGGCCCTGGTCGCATTCTATATTCGCCATTCGTTGGAGGAACCAGAACGTTGGATCAAGGCAAAGAGCAGCAAGAATCCGTACTCCGTTTTATTCCGTGGAGCGATGCGCCGCGACGTCCTAGTCGGAACCGGTTTGGCTGTCATCGCGACGTTCGGTTATCAAGGTGCCATTCAATGGGTGCCGAGTTGGGTGAGCGCCATGCTTCACGCCCAGGGGTCGAAATCGGCAATCCCGCAAGTGAGCCTGATTACTGCCGTGCTCAACTTCGGTGACATGATTGGCTGCTTATGTTTTCCATTCATCGCCGACCGTTGGGGCCGGAAGGGGGCATTGCTCACGTATTTTTTGGGCGCTTTTATCTTCGTACCCACGACTTTCTTTATCGCTGAAAATTTTTTTCAAGCGCTGGTCGTCTCGCCGTTGATGGGATTCTTTGCCGCCGGCGTTTTTACCGGCTTTGCGATCTATTTTCCTGAGCTCTTTCCCACGAGGGTTCGTGCTACCGCACAAGGTTTCTGTTACAACTTCGCGCGCTTCTTTTCCGCCGTGGCGCCTTTCGCCGTGGGAGCGATCGTATCCGCCTACGGCTCCTTCGCCCCAGCGATTGCCATCGTCGGTCTTGTTTACCTGCTTGGATTGATCGTTCTCATCTATGCCCGCGAAACCAAAGGGCGAGCGCTGCCGGATTAGTAGTATGGAAAAAACTGGAGTGATGGAGTAATGGAGTGGTGGAGTGTTGTTTAAAGGCTGCGGATACCCATCACTCCAACGGTTACGGAAAGGAACCGCCGATGTTTTCTATGCCGATCGTTGATCTGCTAGCGCAAGGCCGAAAGCTTGCGGAGAGCGGCAAGCGCGTGACTGTCCTGTGGCAGCATCCCGATACGTTGGTCTTTCTCGCGCGCGGGCGCGAGTACCGCAGCGAGTTTCATATCAACCCGAGCGACGAGACCATGCAGATGATCAAAGGTGAGATGCGGCTGCATTACCGCACGCCGGAAGGCAAAGAAGCCGTTGCTGTTATTCCGGAAGGATCGATGATCTATACTCCCGCCTGCACGCCGCATTCACCGCGCTTCTCGCCGGATGCCTTCGCGCTGATCTCAGAACGAAAAAGGCGCGACGGAGAAGTCGACCGTTTTCATTGGTACTGTGAAACATGCGACACCCTGTTGCATGAAGAAACCTTTGTGGTGCGCGACTACGCCGACGATCCCGTGTCGAAGGCGTATAAACGCTTTTTCGACCGTGAAGAATTTCGCACCTGCAAGAAGTGCGGCGATGTGATGCCGGCACCGGATGCGTTGTGATCGTGATACGTGCTCGTGTTCGTGAATTCGTACCGGAATGTCGTCAGTCATCCCGACCTTGAACTTTTTGAACCCCTGACCGTTTGGTATTCTTCGAAACGACTGGAACGATTTGAACGTTTGGAACGACTGGAACAGCTCTTAAATATTGAGCTCCTTCGACCGGTCGTAATCATGACGCGCGCCGAGGGCGGCGCCTTTTTGCGGAAACAACTTGTCGATTGCGACCAGTTCGTCTGGAGTCAAGACAAGGTCTGCGGCGCATACGTTTTCTTCCAGGTGGTGAATCCGGTGCGTACCTGGGATCGGCACGAAGTTTTCACCCTGATGAAGAATCCACGCCAATGATAATTGTGCCAAAGTGCAATTCTTGCCCTTGGCGATCTTTTCCAGCTCGTTAAGCAAGCGCGAGTTATGATTGAAATTTTGGGCGTAGAAACGCGGCGCTTTGCGCCGCCCATCCTTTTCTCCGAGATCAGAGAGATTTCTGATCGCTCCTGTGAAGAAGCCGCGTCCGAGCGCATAGTATGAAACGAAACCGATGGCAAGCTCACGAACGGCTGGGATTGTGTCGACCTCATAGTCACGGGTCCACAAAGAATACTCGCTCTGCACCGAAGTAATCGGGTGAATGGCGTTCGCCCGACGAATAGTCTGCGGGCCGGCTTCGCTGAGGCCGATGTGCCGGATTTTGCCTTGCTCGATGAGCCGCACCATGGCACCGACTGTGTCTTCGATGGGAACATTGGGATCAACGCGGTGTAAGTAATAAAGATCGAGGTAATCTGTTTGCAGGCGGCGCAGTGACGCTTCGCAGGCGACCGGAACATACTCGGGACGGCCATCAGCGTTTTTTCCTTGCGCCCACGGCCAGGGTTGGCCGCGCAGGTTGCCGAACTTGCTGGTCAGAACAACTTGGCTTCTTTTCCCCTTCAGCGCCTTCGCCAGCAACTCTTCGTTGTTGCCGTTGTTGTGATCGGCGGTATCGATGAAATTCACACCGAGATCGACGGCTCGCTGAATGACTTCAATGTCACGCTTTTCGTCCGCGTCGCTAAGCTTTCCCTGAAACGGCGGGCAGCCATAGCCGATCGCCGAGACTTTCAGACGTTCCTTGCCGAGATAACGATATTGCATTTCAAGAATTTGTTGAGCGCCGTCGACGCGCCGCTTACGCAAATTTTTGACGTGTTAGATTCTTCGCACAGAGCAGCGCTACTTCAGCAGATAGCCGAACTGCTCGCGGGCTTTGCGCGCGATCTCTGGGCTTGGCGCGTTCACTTTGGGGAATTTATCTCTCCAGTCATAAGGCCGCGTCGCGTCGACGACCATGCGGGAATTGGTAAAATCGCGCACCTTGCGCTGCTCCGGCGTGAGGCGTGGATCGGCCGGCGTGCTGCGCATGCGTCGCAAAATATCCACCGACGTCGCCGGATCGTAGCGCGACAGCATCGCCCACATGAGCTGGTCGAGATTCGACACGTCGATGTCGTCGTCGACGACGATCACCATCTTGCAGCCATAAACGCTCGCGCCGCAGCTCGCGGCCAGCACGCCGACTTGCTTGGCATGACCCGCATAGCGTTGCTTGATCGCGAGCGCGATCAGCATGCGCGAGGCGCCGATCTCATGCGACCATACCTGTGTCACGTCGGGCACACCGGCGCTGTGAAGTTGCTGCTTGAGCATCGCCGAGCGCATGATGGCTCGATAGCGCGCCATCTCGTCCGAGCCGCCACCGATCGGCGGCACGCCGAGAATGATCGGATCATTGCGATGATAAATGGCTTCGATCTCCAGCACCGGCTGGGCGCTCTCGTCCGAAGCATAATAACCGGTCCATTCCCCGAACGGTCCTTCGAATTTGCGGTTATCATTATTCAGAAATCCTTCGAAGACGATCTCGGCGTTGGCGGGAAAAGGCAGGCCGGTAACTTTTCCACGCACGCATTCCACCGGCTGCCGGCGCATGCCGCCGACGATGTCGTATTCGCACAAGCCGTAAGGCTGTTCGGTTCCGGCCATGAAGAAAAACAGCGGGTCGCTGCCGATCACCAGCGCGAGCGGCATTTTCTCGCCGCGCTTGAAGTATTTTTCGCGGTGCATGTAACCGTGCTTGCCGGGAACCATCAGCAAGCTGACGCTCTTCTTGTCCTGGATCATGGCGCGATAGCAGCCGGCGTTGATCCATTTTTCATCCGGATCCATCGTGACCGAATAACAACCCGTGCCGATATAACGACCGCCGTCGTTGACATGCCACATCGGCGTCGGGAATTTCAAAATATCGATATCATCGCCCTTAAGAACATTTTCGAAGACCGGCCCGTCCTCGATAAACACTGGCGGAATATGCTTAGGTTCCTTCTGGTAGTGGGCGAAATAAGCGTCACTCAAGTCCTGCTTGGTCAATCCCTGGGGAAAACCGAGGGTCATCGCGCGCCGCTTGCCGGCGAAACAATTGATCAGGATGCGAAATCCTTTCGGACAGCCCGGCACTTCATCGAACAGCACCGCGGGTCCATCGTCCACTGGAACGACAACGTCGCTTGCCAAACCGATTTCTTCCTGCCACGACGCGCCGAGCACGGTTTTCAATTCCCCCAGCTTTTCGGCTTCGCGCATCCATTCACGCAGATCAGTGAAAACGATATCGGGTTGAATCTTTGAACTGTCGAACATGGTCGCTCCTTTGTCATCGAATCGATGTCATTAGCGTAACACAAACTCTGGAGGCAGGAAAATTCTCAATCGGCCTGCACTCCCGAGGTTCTCTTTGAGTTGAATATGACCGGGCTGAATTATATCGTGTGAAGCAGCAATTCCGGATAGAGGAGTGAGTCATGATCATCGATGCGGACGCCCATGTCGTTGAGACCGAACACACGTGGGATTTTTTGGATGCGTCTGAAAAGAAATTCCGGCCGCAACTGTTTCAATGCGCCGACAACCCCAATGCGCAATACTGGTTCGTCGAAGGAAAATCCATCGGCTTTCGACCGCCGACTTTGACCGAGCAGGAACTGATCGCGCTTTCCAAGGAAACCGGTCGCGAGCTGAAGACTGCCCCTGAAGCGCGCGAACTGCGCGATGTCGAGCTGCGCTTAAAGCACATGGACAAACTCGGCATCGACGTGCAAATTCTCTTCAACACCATGTGGATCGCCCGGGTTGCCGACAAAGCCGAGCCCGAGATCGCGCTCTGTAAATCGTGGAACCGCTGGATGGCCGAAGTATGGAAGCAAGGCAACAATCGGCTCCGCTGGTCGTGCGTCGTCCCGGCGATGACGTTAAGTGAAGCGATCCAGCAAATGCGTTACGCCAAAGAAAACGGCGCCGTGGCGGTGAGTCTCCGTCCCTTCGAAGACGACAAGCACCTGGTCGATCCTTACTTCTATCCGATTTATGAAGAAGCGACCCGCCTCAACATGGCGGTGGCTGTTCATATCGCCAACGGCAGCCCGCAGCTTCTCGACCAGTTCAAACCCCGCTACGATAGGATGGGCGGCTTTGCCCAGTTCCGCATCCCGACGGTCATCACTTGTCTATCATTGATGATGAGCGACGTGCCGAAGACTTTTCCCAAGCTCCGTTGGAGTTTCGTCGAAGCGTCGGCGCAGTGGGTGCCTTGGGTGGTCAAAGAAGCGACCCGCCGTTCCGGCGCCAAAGGATTTCCCGAGTTGCCGTTCAAGGAGTTCAAGATCTACGTCACCACCGAAACCAACGACGACTTCGACTTCGTCCTGCGCTATGCCGGCGAAGACAACGTCGTGATCGGCACCGACTACGGCCACACCGATGCTTCCAGCGAGGTGGACGCGATCGACATCTTCCGCGCCAACGATCTAGTCGCCGACCCGATCAAGAAAAAGATCCTGGACGATAATCCCCGCGCGCTGTATGCGCTATAGACTGATTCGACGGCCTCGATCGCGTTTGGCCGGATGTCATCATATGTAGGATGGGTGGAGCGAAGCGATACCCATCAACTCGGTTGCCCTAAAGAAAAGAACGCATAGAACGATGGGTATCGGCGCTACGCGCTTCCACCCATCCTACAGAAATTCCTTTAACTTACGGGCTCGCCTTCCGTTTGACATGCCGCGCCAGCTAATCAATAGTCAGCCAAGTTATCTACCTGCAAAGAACAGGTTTTAGATGCCCAAGGACCTGCGCAGTTTCATCGCCAAACTTGAAAGCAAGCACCCTGAAGAAGTCGCGCGCGTGAGCAAAGCGATCTCGCCGCGTTACGAGATCACGGCTCTGCTGACGCAGTTGGAAAAGAGCAAGCGTTTTCCGCTGCTCTTTTGTGAAAATGTCGAAGGTAGCGACGCGCCGGTCGTGATCAATGTGCAGGCGAGTCGAAAACTCATGGCACTGGCGCTCGAATGCAAGTCCGAAGAGCTGGCGGCCAAATTCAGCGAGCGCCAGGGTAAACCGATAGCGCCGGCGGAAATCTCCGATGCACCGGTGCACGAAAACGTTAAGCTCGGCGATGACGTGGATCTCACAAAAGTTCCATTGCTCACCCATTACGATGTCAATGCCGCGCCTTATATCACAGCTGGTATCGTCGTCGCTGCCGATCCTGGTTCGGGAGTTAGAAACACGAGCTACAATCGCCTGATGATGGCGCGCAAGCGGGAATTGCGGATCTTCATGGCCGTCGGCCGGCACCTATGGACGCTGCACAATAAGATGGAGCGGCGCAACGAACCGCTGCCGATCGCGATTGTCGTCGGCGTTCATCCGCTTTTTTCTCTCGGCGCTCAAGCCTTCACGCCGTCGACGGAGGACGAATACGCGGTTATTGGCGGCATGATGGACGAAGCATTGCGCGTGGTGAAGGGGAAGACGGTGCCGATTCTCGTTCCCGCCGACGCGGAAATGGTTATTGAAGGAAAGATTCTTGCCAACGTGCGCCGTGAAGAAGGGCCGTTCGGCGAATTCACCGGCCACGCTGTGTCGAAAGATGACCGGCAGGTGATCGAAGTTACCGCCATCACGCATCGTAAGAACTATATTTTCCAAGATGTTCACGCGGGCTACACAGAACATAAGCTGATGGGCGCGGTGCCGCGCGAAGCGGCATTGATCAAGGCGGTACGGCAAACCGTGCCGACGGTGAAAGACGTTTGCATGCCGGTTTCGGGCAATTGCCGTTTTCACGCTTATATATCAATTGCGAAACGTACGCCGGGACAGGCGAAGAATGCGATCTGCGCCGCTTTCGCTGCCGACATGTTGCTCAAGCATGTCGTGATCGTCGATGAAGACATCGATGTCTACGATGAAGAGCAGGTACTTTGGGCGGTGTCGAATCGTTTTCAAGCCGATCACGGACTCGTCGTCATACCGCATGCCCAAGGCAGCGAGCTCGATCCCTCCGCCGGCCCCGGCGGTGTCAATGCCAAGATGGGCCTCGATGCGACGAAACCGCTCACTGGTTTCGCGCCGGAGCTCAGAGTGCCAGAAGAAGTGATGAAAAAAATTCGCCTGGAAGATTTCTTGCCAAAGTTTGTGAAATAAATTCCCTCTGTCGCAGAGGCCGCACTTATAGGATGGATTTCGGTCGGGCGCAGCGTGCGGCAGGAATATGTAGGGGCGACCGGCCGGTCGCCCGTATTCACCAAACGTATTAACCCCATCCGTCATTCCCGAATGCCTCTATCGGGAATCCAGGCGCGAGCGAAACTGGACTCCCGATTAAAACATTCGGGGGTGACGCTTCTGGTGCTAAATTCTCATCACAGCTTTACCGTGTAGTTCGATCAGAGATCCACGCAATCTCGTTGACTTGAAATCGGCGCAATGATAACCGGCAGGACGGATCCTAATTCGTCGCCGGAACATTAATGCTCAGCTGGAAACACATCATTTCAGGGTTTTTCGTTTTGTCGCTGCTAAACGGAAACGTTTTCGCCGCTGCTCGCCTCGAACCGCTCACCGTTGGCTATTCCAACTTCACCGGCACCTACGCGCCGCTTTGGATTGCGGTCGAGGAACATATCGGGGCAAAGTACGGATTAGATCTAAAAGCGATCTATGCGGGCCGTATCCGGCCGCAGCAGCTACTTGCTACCGGCGAGGTGCCTGTCGTTCTTGCCACAGCGACCGGCGCCATCACTTCGCACATTCTCGGGGTCAAAGATCAGGTGCTGGTGGCGACGATCACGAACAAGGTGGGCACAGCGCTCTTTGCCAAGAGCGAGATCAGAACGGTTGAAGATCTGAAGGGCAAGATCGTCGCGACGGGTCGGCCGGGGGCATTCTTAGACGCGATGGTGAGATATGTGCTCCGCAGCAAATTCGGACTTGTTCCCGATCGCGATGTGAAACTATTACCATCCGGTGAGCCTTCTCTTAGCCTGCAGGCGTTGGAACGAGGTGTGGTGGATGCGGCGGCGATGTCGTCACCCTACATGTTCATCGCACGCAAAGCCGGCTTGAGGGAGCTCGCTAATTTCGACAAGCTCGGCGTCGAGTACCCCTATACGAGCGTGACCGTTCTGCGGCAAACTGTCGCTAAGAATCCGGACCTCGTCGAAAGATTTTTGAAGTGTATCGTCGAAGGGATCTATTTGTTCAAGACCAACAAATCGAAAACTCTCGCGGTTTTCAAGCGATACATGAAAGGGGCCGATGACGAGATCCTCGAAGAGACCTATCAAAGCACTCGAGGCACGTTGGAAGATGCGCCTCATCCATCAGTACAGGTTGTCAAGGGAGCGTTGGATATGTTGTCCTTGCAATACCCGCAGGCCAAACAGACGGACGCGAGTCTTATCGTCGAGCCAGCGTTTATGAAAAGAATCGAAGAGAGCGGATTTATCAGGGCGCTGTATTCGAAATGACCGGGACCGAAGATGGACGACAAGAGCAGAAATTATTTTGGCAAGTAGGCGTGTGAGCTTGTAATGGCCAAGGCAACCGAGAAACCAAAAGTAGAGAACGTCACGATCGCGACGGTGCGAAGCCGCCAAGAAGCGCGTTGGATCGTGGCCAGGCTTGGGTCAACGGGGATCGAAAGCCTCATTGTCGACGAGCGCGACATGGCTGAGTCACGGTCTGGAAAGTTTCGCTTTGGCGGGATAAAGGTTCAAGTAAACCGGTCGGACGCGAGGCGCGCGGTTCGACTACTGCGAGGAAGCAAGAATGACGATAAGGCAGATTTGCCTCCTGGCGATTCCGCGCGCAGAGCTTCTTGGGTTCAACTTGGCATGAATGGTTGGAAACGAGCCGCGATCGGGATGATCGGTATTATGGCGGTTGCCGGGCTCCTAGCTGTGTGGTTGTTTTGAATTGGGCGTCTTTTGATCATGGATCTGAATTGGAAGCCAGTCGGAAATCTCCTGGGAAGTGAGAGAAACAAATGCTTGATGGAAAACTAAGAATTGCGCCGACCTGCTATCACATGCTGCATCAAGTGCCGGTGATGACGGCGCATGAAATGAATTTCTTTTATGACGAGGGTCTTGTTACTCCGCACGGAACGCTGGGCTATGAGATGTTGACCGATTCGATGGTGCCTTTCGGACTCGAAAAGCTCGGTATCTCACAGGCGATGAAAGAAAAGTCGATCGACATCGCGCTGGACGTGCAGTCGCGGACCGTGTTCTACCAACGCGCACGCGGCGCCGATCTGTACATCCTCTGCGGCTGGCGCAACCAGCACACCAACGTTTGGGTGGCGCCGCCGCATATCAAGTCGCTGCAAGAGTTGAAAGGCAAGCGCGTCGGCATCAGCGACTTTAACAGCATTCGCCATTGGGCGATCCAGATTCAGTTAAAGAAGGCCGGTTTGGATTTGGAGCGCGATGTCGAGTGGGTGAGGCTCGGAGTTAATACGCGATTCCACGTGGACGCGATTCGGAACGGCAAAGTCGAGTGCGCTCCGGTGCCGCCTTGGAGCGCCGAGGACCTCAAAAAAGAAGGTTGCAACGCGCTGGTTTCGCCGGCGGATCAATATCCCGACGGGCGGCCGGAGCGGATCATCGCCGCAACGGGCCGCATCCTCGAAGAACGGCCCGACCTGGTCAAAAGTTTTCTCAGGGGAATGATCCGCAGCTATTGGTTTATTCGAGACATGCCGAAAAACTACGAATACGTTAATAATCTGGAAAAGCGGCTCCGGCTGAAAAGTGCCGATCCTGAAGAACGCGTCGTAACGCACCTGCGAACCCCGCGTGATTTGGAGGCGATGCCGTTTCCGCTTAATGGCCGGGCGACGGGTTTCGAAGATATGCTCAAGGAAGAAGAGCGGCTTGGCGAGCTCAATTACGAAGTCCCGCCGATCAAAGAGGTCGCCGCGCAGGACTTGGTTGACGAGGCGTACAAAGAATTGCGGGGGCGAAAAGAGCTGGCGGAAGAATACGAGCGGGTGAGTCAAGTTGAGAAACGGTGGGGGTATTAGCGCTTCGCGCTGTTCCAAAAGTTCCAAACGTTCAAATCGTTCCAGTCGTTCAATCCCCCAATTGTCGTGGAATTGCAGCAACGTGTTTTAATAGTGAGCGTTGCGAAGGAGTCCTAAGTAAGTGGAACAGATGAAACTCGTGCAGTGGTTAACCACATTCCCATTCACGCTCATTCTTGTATCGACGTTCGCGTCGCCGGTTCACGCGCAATCTGTCAAGGGTTTTTTCGCCGGCAAGACGATCACGATGCTCGCTGGCTCCTCACCCGGGGGCGGGACCGATCAAACCGTCCGGCTCATCGCGCGGCATATGGAAAGGTACATTCCAGGGAAGCCAACGATCGTCGTCGTCAACAAGCCCGGGGCAGGCGGTCTGATCGCGGTCAACGAGCTCTATAATTTGCGCAAACCGGATGGTTTGACCATGAGCAATATCAACACCGGTGCCATATTCGCGGTGGCGGGCGGCAACGATGCCATCAAGTTCGATCTGCAAAAAATTATCTATGTCGGGCAGGCACTCGATGAAGCCCAGACCGTTTACGTCAAGTCATCAACGCCCTACACGAGCCTGGAAGCGATCAAGAAAGCCAACAAGGAAGGCAAGCAACCGAGAATGGGCGCGCAGTCGCTCGATCACACGAGCAGCTTCGTCGTCAAGGTGATGGAGCACATTCTTGGTCTCGACTTTCTCGTGATCCCCGGCTATCCGGGCACGCCGGAGATTTTGCTCGACATTGAGCGCGGCGCGCTCGACGGGCGGTCCCAAGGAACCGGTTCGCTAATGGCGACCAAACGGGAATGGCTTAAGAGCGGTTATATAAAACCATTGGTGACATCGAGAAAAACTCGCGACGCGCGAGTGCCAGGTGTGCCGAGCATCATGGAACTGGCGCCGGCAGGCAGCAAGGGATTGTTGAGCACGCTTTATGCCGCGCAAAATATCGGCCGGTCGATTGGGCTCCCGCCTGGGGTTCCGCCGGAGCGGGTGAAGGAGCTGCGCGATGCGTTCGCTGCGATGACGAAGGACGAAGAGTTCTTAAAGGAAGCGGACAAGATCGGACTGGAGGTCGGCTTAATCCGCGGTGAGGACCTTAACCGGGACATAGAAAATACCCTGCGCGATAAGCGGATGATGGATCTTTACCGCATGATCGCCGCGGTAAAATGAGAATAGTTACCGGTAGCCAGCGATCAGTGTGCCAGTCATTCGTTGCCGACATTTGATGGAGGAGGGCAGAGCGCAGACAACCGACCACTGACAACCGTCATCGCGCATACCCCACGTGACTTCTCCCGCCATCCTTATTGACTTCGGCAGCACCTTCACCAAAGTCACCGCCGTCGATCTGAACCGTGCGCAAGTAATCGGCCGAAGCCAGGCCCCGTCGACGGTGCTCAGCGACGTGCGCGACGGGCTCTTGCAAGCCCTGGGCGCGTTGCATGAGCGACATGCGGTTTTCGATCGATCAGCCAAAGACTTATCGGTTCTCGACGGTAAAATCGTTCGCGCTTCCAGCAGCGCGGCCGGCGGGCTTCGCATCGTCGTTGTCGGCAACGTGCCCGGCTTAACGGTCGAAGCCGCGAACCAAGCGGCGCTTGGCGCTGGGGCCCAGGTCGTCGGCGCGACGAGTTTCAAACTTTCCGAAGATAAAATTCAAGAAATCGAACGACTGCGCTCTGACATGATCCTCCTCACAGGAGGCGTCGACGGCGGCGACTCAGAGACGATCCTACACAACGCGCATGCCATCGCGAAAGCCGCGCTTTCGGTTCCGATCGTGGTGGGAGGCAACCGCGCGGTCATCGATGATGTTTCTCGGGTTTTGCGCCAGGGCGGAAAAGAAGTCCGGCTGGTCGACAATGTCATGCCCAAGGCGGGAACGCTGACGGTAGAATCCGCGCGAGAGGAGATCCGCAAACTTTTCATGGAGCGTATCACCCACGCGAAAGGCCTCGACGCCTTGCTCGGCATCGTCTCCGTGGTATTACCCACCCCCATGGCGGTGCTCGAAGGCATTCGACTCGGCGCCGACGGAACCGCTGGGGAAAAAGGATGGGGCGATATGCTGGTCGTCGATGTCGGCGGCGCGACGACGGATGTTCATTCGATTGGTTACGGTTATCCAGCCGGGGAGAACGTGATTGCGCGAGGCTTAGCTGAGCCCTATGCGAAGAGAACCGTGGAAGGCGACCTCGGTATTCGCTTCAACGCGGCGACGATTCTCAGCCGTGTCGGCTTGGAAAAACTGACGCGAGATTTCCGGGACGGCTTTCCGCAATATTCCGGTGAAATCGATTCGCTTCAGGAATATATCGAACAAATCAGCCAGGCGACAGAAACCGTGCCGCAAGAGGAATGGCACTCTGCGGCTGACGTTGTTCTCTCGCGCGCGGCAGTCGATCTGGCCATCGCACGCCATGTGGGACGGCGGGAAAGAATCGTGGCGCGAGAAGGCGAGACCTGGGTTCATTCCGGCAAAGATCTACGCGACACGCGAACCCTGATCGGCACCGGCGGCGTATTTGTTCATAATCCGTTCGCTTCGTATATTCTCTCGCACGGCGATTTGAGCGATGAGCGTGTTCAAGCGCTGCGACCGAGAAACCCAAAGATATTCCTGGATTCATCCTACCTGCTTTACGCAGTAGGACTGCTCTCGAAAGATTATCCGGATGTGGGGCTACAGTTATTCAACAACCAGTTATTGCCCGTTGCACCACGACAAGGCGATCGCTGAGTAGGAACTGGTTAGAGCATCTCGTTGGGGTTTCTGCGAATCACGCTTTGTCTGAAGTACCGAGGGTCTTAGCCAAGCCTCGAAGCGCGGGAATAACTCGATCGGTTTCGTCGAGGGGGCGTCGCGTGGCGGTGGGAACGATCGCGCCGTATGCTGCCGTCACTCCGGCCGGGAGAGGGCCGACGACGCGCGCCAATTCGCTAAAACGAATTCCCTGGCGAACGAGAAATGCGATGAAGGTGTGGCGGATTACATTGGGGGTGATCTCCGCGGGTTGCTCCAACCCGGCGTCGTGCGCCGTGTAAGAAACTACCGCTTCCAGATGACTTATACGAGACGAATTCCCGGACGCGCCGCCGAGAAGCCGCTCATCTGCTTCGGCGCGCCTTTGTTGTTTTATTGCCGCAAATAAGCCGGCGATTTCTGATCCGACGAGAATCGCTCGAGGCATCGGCCGAGTGATCCTGATGGTGCTGGTGTCGAGGTCGATATCGTTCCAAGTAAGCTCGATTAATTCTTCAGGCGTCACTCCCGAGAGTAACGCGATGAGCGCAACCCGGGATTCATCGTCGGCGGCATCGAGCAAGGCGGTTAGCTCGGCATCTCGGAGCTCACGCGAGAGGTGCTGCGGCGATGGCAATCGACCGACAGGTGGAGGCGTGCCGAGAATGGGTTGCGACATTGGCGCCAACTCCGTGACATTAACGGGATATGCAACCGGTGTCGACGCGACGATCACGGTGGGTCCGCTCTCGCGGCGCAGGAGAAAATCGGCAAGCCACGAGGAAAGCCAAGCGAGGACAAGCGCGAACAGGATAACGATCCCGGCATCGCGAGTATAGTTCGGTCGCCAAGGCTCGCGCGGTACGTTAGCGGATTGGATGAGCTGCACCTTTGGCTTGCGCGCGGTCTCACGCGCATCAATCCTAACCAACCGTTCCGCTGCCCCGTGCTGCAGTCTTTCGAGAGTCTCAAGCTGCGCTTGCAGAGCCGCGTACTCGCCCAATCGTGCGGAGAACGCTTGGATCGTTTGCTTATCGCCGGAGAGCTGTTTTCTAAGACGATTAAGCGCATCCTGAGTCTGTGCCGCTTCCTGCTCCGCTTCGGCGAGGTTCGTCTGTTGGCTTGCCTCCCGCTCTCGTCTAATCTGGTCTTCAAGCTCCGGTATTTTAGTCTTGAGCGCGACAGCTTGTGGCTCGCGGGCAAGATAGGCAGGCGTGTAGCGGCGTTCCATCTGCTTCAATTCTTCACGCGCCTGCGACAGCCGCTGTTCCAGCGCCGCGAGAGTGGGATTGTCTTTTGCTCGGATCGCAGCCTTGCCCTCTGCGATCGCACTCTTTAGCGAGCGCAGCCGGGTTTGAGCGGTCATCGCCTTTTCTTCGGCCACACTGAGCGCGTTGTTCAAGCCTTTGGCGCGCGCCGTTATCTCGTTCTCGTCTCGCTCCTGCGACACAATTCCATATTGAATCCGGAAGGCCTCCATTTCGGCGCGCTTTTGCAGAATAGCCGCTTTGTATTTGGCGACTTCTTCGCGCGCCTGGTCGGCCGCTTCCGTTGACATGCCGACGAATCTCTCGCCGACTCGAGCCTCATAAATCGAGATGAGCTCGTTGAGGACAAAGGGAAGCAGTTCAGGTTTCTCGCCGACTGCCCATAGCTGAACCACGTGCGTTCCCTGTACTGGATTCACAGAGAGCATATTTTGCAGCGACAACACCGGGTCGGGACCGGAAAGCAAGTCGGCAAACCCGACGCGGCGAATCCGCGCCGCCACTTCTTCGAGCGATGGGCGCGCGGTCAACAGTTGAACCTCCGTAAGGAAAGCACTGGCGCTTTCGGCTGTCGCGACGGGAGCATTGGCGTCGCTCGGGAGCTTCTCCGCTGGGGTAATTTCCAGTCTCGCGCCGGCGCGGTATTCGGCCGGCCGGCTATAGACATAAAAGAGACCGCCAACGGTTATGACGAGAAACACGGTAGCAAATATGACGAGCCGCCAATTTTTGGTTCGCCCTAGAGGGTAAAATGATTCGCTGGTGAATAGTGATGGAAAGCGTTCGATGATTCCCATAATGAACCGCGAAAGGCGCAGATATTAGTCGATGGAATGGCGGCCGGCTGCTTGGCTTATCTGGAGGGGAACGGTAGCTGTGATATTGGTCCGGTGCGGCATTTCTTTCAAACTTACCTTGTCAAATTGACCAGCAAAATTGTTGTTGGAACGGAATACAAATCTCGTCCGCTGTACAAGAGGTTAAGGGATCGGTAAGTGCAATGTCAACGCTGAGCCCAGGGGATTTTTGAGGCGCTGAGATGACGCCGGATTGCGTTAATGTTCGGTAAAATCCAATAAAACGGGGCGGAAACCAGTTGAGTGGCGCGACAACCTTCCACCCAAAGCCAATAAAGGGTTTCAGTTGACGACGAGAGTCAAAGACGTGTCGGTCACGCGCACGGTCAGAGTTTTTTCGACTAGCGCACGCGCGCGGCGATTTCCGCGAGCCGGTCCATCTGGTCCAAATCTTCCGCGCAGGGACGCAGGATGAATTCGTCGACACCCATGTCGGCTTGACGCTTGATCGCCTCTTCCACCGCTTCTCGCGAAGCAGGCAGGGTACGCAGTCGCCGCGCCGCGAGCTCGGGATTGTAACCGTAGTTGGCGTTAATGTAGTGGGTCGCGTGATCGGCTGCATTGGGTCCGAGCGCAAAGTAGCTGGCACCGACCCAGCGAGGTTTTCCTGGCCGGCCAGCTGCTTGCCATGCTTGCTCGATCTGCCGCCACATCTTGAGCAGGCTCTCCGGTTCGCCGCCACCCGGCGCCATGTAACCGTCGCCCCACGCCGCGATGCGCCGCACGATCGCCGGCACGTAACCGCCGATGAGCAGCTCCGGTCCGCTGCTAGCGCGCGACCGTGGACCGATCGGTCCAATTTCATTCGACAAAGACTCACCTGCCCACAGGCGACGCAGAATCGGCAACTGTTCTTCCACTCGGCGGCCCCGCCGATGAAAATCGAAACCGCTCGCAAGATAGTCGTTTTCGCGCACGCCGATGCCGATACCAAGCGTGAGCCGTCTGCCGGAGAGCACGTCAAGGGTCGCCGCTTGCCGAGCAAGAAGCGTCGTCTCGCGCGTGGGTCCGATCACCACGCTGGTCATCAACCGTATGCGCCGCGTCGCTCCGGCAGCCATCGCCAAGACCGAAAGCGGTTCGAGCGCTTGGGAGACGACGCGATCGGTGACGACCACGCTGGAAAAAGGACCGCGATCCGCCCGTGTGACCCATTCGAGCATCAATTCGCCGGAAGCTGACGGTACGCGGCTGGGTAGTCCTAGTGCGATGCGCATGGCACCTCCAATGACAGAAACCTCGACTATCGAAAGACGGGCGAATCGACGTTGACTTCAACTTACAGTCATAAGTTTGATTCACCGGCAAAGTATCGAGTGGCGGTGGCTTGTGTCAAACTTCACCGACGAAGGAAGGATCGCCAGCACAAGAGTCGTTTATCATGTTATGTTGATGATCATCGCCGTTCCAGCTTTGGTTATTCGGTGTGCCGGGCGGCGAAACGACCCACTTCCGTTTTGGGAGGCTATGCGTGATGCAGCAATTATTGCAGAAGTGGAAGGAAGTCCGAGAGTCGTTTACCCATACGCCCAAGGCGGTGCGGCTCGTTTGGCAAGCCAACCGCTCGGCCACTGTGGGCCTGGCGTTTCTTACTCTAGCTGGCGCGCTCCTGCCGGCGACTCAAGCGTGGGTGGGCAAGCTCATCGTGGACGGTGTGGTGGCCTCGATCCAGGGTGGACATAATGACGAACAGATCAGGACGGTTTTTTTCTACCTGATTCTCGAGTTATTTCTCTTCCTGCTCGGCACGGCGCTCAACCACGCGCGCCGGCTGGTTCAGCAACTGATCCAGCTCCAGCTCGCCAACCGCGTCCGCGGTGAGGTCATTCGCAAGGCACTGACATTGGAGCTGGCTTTCTTCGAGCACCCCAATTATTACGACCGCTTACAAAATGCCCGCCGCGAGGGCAGCTACAAACCTGTAGAACTGATCAACGACACGTTCCAAATCGTCCAGAACGCGATCACGATGATCTCGTTTGCGGCGCTCTTTTTTCGCTTCAGCCCATGGCTCGTCGTGATTCTTTTGGCAACGAGCATTCCCGCTTTCATTGCCGAGACCCGGTTTTCCGAACAAGGCTTTAGACTGCTTACCCGTCGGGCGCCCGAAACGCGGCAGATCAATTACCTGGGGCGGCTGCTGACGGAGGATTCGGCGGCGAAAGAAATCAAACTCTTCAATCTCGGTGATACTCTGCTCAAGCGCTGCATGACCCTGTTCGATAAGTTCTTCCGGGAAGACAAATCACTCGCTGTCAGGCGCGCGGTCGTCGGCTTTGGTTTGGGGCTCGTCGCGACGGCGGGATTTTACGGCTCCTATGCATGGATCGTCTGGCATACCGTCCAGGGAAATATCTCGCTTGGAGACATGACCCTTTACCTGAGCATATTTCGCCAAGGTCAATCGACATTTCAATCCATTCTCGCTGCCGTCGGCAGCATTTATGAGAACAATCTATTCATGGCCAACTATTTTGATTTTCTCGATTTGAAGCCGCAGATGCGCATCGGCGCGCAACAACAGAAGCTGCCGGTGCCGCTGCGCCGCGGCATTGAATTTCGTGGCGTCGGATTTCGCTACCCGGAGAGCGAGGATTGGGCGCTCCGCGGGATCCACTTACACATTCGCCCGGGCGAGAAGATCGCTCTGGTGGGACATAACGGCGCGGGAAAAACCACAGTGATCAAACTGTTGAGCCGCCTCTACGATCCCACCGAGGGCGACATCTTGATCGACGACGTCGACATTCGCGAGCTCGATCCGCTCGACCTCAGGCAAAAAATCGGCGTGATCTTTCAAGACTTCGTGCGCTATCATTTGCCGGCGAGCGAAAACATCGGTTTCGGCCAGATCGAAGCGGCGCACAGGATGGATAAGATTGTCGAATCAGCACGCAAGAGCGGCGCTCATGCGATTATCGAGAATCTGCCGGAGGGTTACCAAACGATGCTCGGCCGCTGGTTTCACGGCGGTCATGAACTCTCGATAGGCCAGTGGCAGAGAATTGCCCTCGCTCGCGCGTTCATGCGCGATGCGGAAATACTGGTCTTGGACGAGCCCACGGCTTCGTTGGACGCCCAGACGGAATACGAAATCTTCCGTCACTTCCAAGAGCTCACCGAAGGGAAAATGGCGATCCTCATCTCGCATCGGTTTTCCACTGTGCGGATGGCCGACCGCATCGTCGTCATCCAGGGAGGGCGGATTGCGGAAAGTGGCAGTCACCAAGAGTTGCTGCGGCAGGAGGGTATCTATGCCGAGCTGTTCGGCATGCAGGCGGAAGGGTATCGTTAGTTTGAGAAACAAATCTGTCTTTGCCGGACTTGCGAGCAGGAAGAATCTCTGCGTAAAGTGTCGCTGCACGATTCCATGGCGGCGTAACAAATGGTTCGAGCCGTTCCAGCGGTTCAAATCGGTCCAGACGTTCCAATTGTGAAAGATATTCGAAGAGCGAGTGGTTTGTCCCAGGTGAGGTGGCAATGAATCGCCGGTGCCATTTTCTGTCCGCCTTCGTGGGGCTTTTCCTCGTGCCAATTTCCACGGGTTGGAGCGCTGAAGCATTTCGAGTGGGATTCCCGTCGCTTGCCACCGGTTTCGCGCCGTCATGGGTGGCGGCCGACAAAGCGATCTGGAAAAAACACGGCCTCGACGTTGAATTGATTTTTTTGCGGGGCGGATCGCGCACGGTTTCAGCTCTGATCGGCGGCAGCGTCGATTTTATCATCGGCTCGGATCTCGGCGTGACCACGGCGATACTTCAGGGCGCGGCTCTCACCCGAGTAGGCGTGACGACCAATACTTTAGGATATTCGATGGTCACCCAATCCAACATCAAGACGCTTCGCGATCTCAAAGGAAAAGTAGTCGGCATCACTCCCGGGCGCGACGCCGCCTATGCCCGAGTCGTAAAGCTCTTGCGTGACAATGGCATGGACGCGAGTAAAGACGTTAGCTTTCTTTCCGTCGGCGATGGCGGTCCGGCGGCGAGAGTGGCGGCACTATCCAGCGGCGTCATCCATGCGACGATGTTTACGCCGCCCTCGGATATGATCTCCGAGAAAGCGGGCATGCGCATTCTCACAAAAATCGACGTGGCAAACGTCGGCGGCGGCTTGAATACGTCAACCGCCATTTTGCAGAAAAGCAGACCGCAAGTTTTGCGTTTTCTGCGCGGCTACATGGAAGCCATCCAATACCTGAAATCTCACAAAGACGAGAGCCTAAAAATATTTTCCAAGTATGTGCGTAATCCGGATTTGGCCATCATGGCCTATCTTTACGAGGAGATCTCGAGCCGCGTTGAAACTGGACTGCGCCCGCAGGCCGAAGCGGTTCGCGCTTTGTTGGATCTAGCGGCGCAGGATTTTCCGCAGGCGAAGCGCTTAACCGAAAAAGACAACTGGGATCTGAGTCTGATCGACGAGATCCAAAAGTCCGGCTTCTTGGATCAACTTCACCGATAATCGCGAAGCCAACCTCGCGTCGCTGGGGTTTCATTGACTGGGAACAATCCAGGTGGTAACCGGACTCATCTAAATTTCGCCCGAGAAAGGAGTCCCGCATGCTCGGCAACAGGCTCCTATTGATCGCAGCGTGTTTCTTTGCGCCGCTGATCGCTTGCGCCTCCTTCGGCCACGCTGCCGCTCCAGCCGAAAGTTTTACCATCGGTTACTCATCCTTTTCCGGCCACTACGTGCCGCTGTGGATCGCCGTGGAAGATCAACTTGGAAAAAAATACGGGTTGGAGCTCAAGGCCGTCTACGCGGGGCGGTTGCGACCCCAGCAGTTGTTGATCAGCGGGGAGGCGCCCCTGGTCGTCGCGACCGGAACCGGGGCTTTGACTTCCCATGTGCTTGGAGTGAAAGATCAAGTCATTATTCTGACCTTCGTAAATCGGGTCGCAGGGGTGATCGTTACGAAGCCCGAGATCAAAAGCGCCGAGGATCTAAAAGGCAAGGTCATCGGCACGGGGCGTCCCGGCGCGTTGGCCGACACGATGGTGCGCTACGTTTTGCGCAGCAAATTGAATCTCCTGCCCGACCGCGACGTGAAGCTCTTGCCGATGGGCGAGCCTGCGCTCGCTTTGCAGGCCATAGAGCGAGGCGTCGTCGACGCGGCGTCCTTTTCGGGCCCGCAGGCTCTGATGGCCAAGAAAATGGGATTCCGGGAATTGGTCAACTATGAGAAACTCGGCATCGTCTATCCCTACAACACCGTCACGGCACTTCGGCAAACCGTCAGCAAAAACGCAGAGCTCTTGGAGCGGGTTTTGAAAACGATCATCGAGGGAATTTTTGTCTTTAAAACGAACAAAGAAAAGAGCATCGCCGTGTGGCGCAAATACTTGCGCGGCGCAACCGACGACGTCATGGAAGAATCTTATCAATCCACCGTCGGTGAATTGGAACACGTGCCGATCCCTTCGTTGCCAGTGATCAAAAGCGGTTTGGACATTCTTTCGCTGCAATATCCCCAAGCCAAACAAACAGATCCAAACCTGATTATCGATGCGACAATCGTTCGACGGATCGAGCAGAGCGGTTTTATCGACGCGCTTTACAAGAAATGAAGACAGGCCCATCATGACCTTGAGTGCCGTTGCGGCTGAAAGTCACTCGACCCACGGATCGGATTCACAGGTAATAAATCGAAGAGGTGTACAGATGGCAATCAAACTCTACTGGGGCAGCGGCAGCCCGTTTGCCTGGCGCGTGATGTTGACGCTGGAAGTCAAAGGGCTCGCTTATGAGTCAAAGCTTTTGGAGTTTTCCAAAGGCGAACATAAGGCGGCAGATTATTTGCGGCTCAATCCGCGCGGCAAGGTGCCGACCCTGCAAGACGACGACTTTGTCTTGTACGAGTCGCTCGCGATCATGACGTACTTGGATCGCCGCTATCCCGAGCCGCCCATCTTCGGCCGTTCACCGCAAGAGGCGGGCCTGATCTGGCGCTCGATTTGTGAAGCGGAGTCATATCTCGTCGATGCCGCAAATAAGCTCGTGCGTCCGATATTTTTTGGCAAGGGTCTGGATAACGTCGAGGAAATCCAGCAGGCGGCCAAGACCGTGCGCGAGGAGCTTAAGACTCTCGATGATCGACTGACTCATGCTCGCTGGCTAGTCGGCGATAAACTTTCGGCCGCCGATATCAGCGTCTTCCCGTTGATTCAACTGATTCTGCGAGCTGCCAATAAAGAGGCAGCCGAGCCGCTGAACTTGATGCTTCTGCCGCTCGATCGGACGTATCCCCACATCGCGTCGTGGATTCAGCGGATCGAAGCGTTGCCGCGTTACGAGCGTACTTATCCGCCGCACTGGAAAACACAATGACGTTGGTAGATTTTGCGATTAGTAAGTCGCCTATTTAGCGAGCTCACCGGCGGGGCGATGTATTAGGAAACAAAAGCCGATAACGGTCGCTGATTCTGTGTCTCGGCTTTTGCTCAACGCCCCGCCAATTCCGCTTGGACGCCGGCGAGTATCACATATCACTCAAGGAATCGAGAGCTAGGGCCAAATCTCTAACGTGCCGTGCATGAGCAATCCCGTTTTGAAAGCGGTCTTTTGCGGCTTGCTCCGCGTCGAGACTGCCCTCGGCAGAGGTGAATGCGCTAAAAAACACTTTAAAAATCGTTTCGATGGTTTCGGCATAGGCCCGGTTGATCGACTCTTGTTCGCTCATGAAATCTCTCCCTGTCCCCAAAAATTTTAGCCGAGTGGATCTTCCCGCACAGTAACACTGGCAGAGTGTGCCGGCCAAGAGTAAAAGTTGTTGCTGAGCCCAGACGGAGAGTCGGGCGATAATTTGAAGGAAGAAAAAAGGGGATAAGCAATATCCCCTTTTTCGTTACTAGCGGAAAATGAGAAGCGATTTACCTAGCGATTTTGAGTTTTGCTCGCGTGATGCCTATTGGCCCGCGAGGTGCGACTCAATCTGAGGTTTTGTCTTTAGACTCTCCTGACGATGACCCGCCGCCCTGTTGAGCTACCTCAGGACATCCAGCAAGCGCCAGAAGCGATACCAGCAAAACCGCGCAGCAAAGTTTCTTCATTATCGTCATTGATACCCCTCCCCTTTTTATTAGAGTTTGTCGAACGTGTGAAACAGCATGTCCTCACTTTTGGTGCCGCAATTGCGATGCCATCGACACAGGGCTCTATGCTGTCGACAAATCAATGAATTAGGCATATCGAATGACGTGGCGGATGTTGCAAGTTAACACGTCCTAATAGTTTTTAGCCGATCTCATTCACGCAACTGCCGAATTATGGTGAATTTTAATGTGCTGTTGCAAAACTCGACATGCCGCGGCGAATTGCCACACAAGGTATGCTAGTCATCGTCCGTCGCGCCTGCCCGCCCACCATGCGCAGCAGCACAGGTGATTGAAATGGGTTGAGAGCGGTCATGAAGCTCGGAACAAAACTCATTCTTTGTTTGGTATCGACTCTGGTCGTTATCATGCTGGTTCACGGTTATTGGAGCATCCAGCAGGACAGAGAAAACATCGTGAGAGAAATGCGAGTGGGGATGATGGGGCTTAGCCGCTCCATCCAGGCCGCTCTAGGGTACATCTATGGTGAAGAACGAGATGTCAAAGCAACGCAGAACTTTATCGACGGCGTCGGAAGGTCAGGAAATATTCACGGCGTCGTCGTTTACGACAGCTCAGCTAAGCCAATCGCGATCTCTGCGTCCCTCACCGACACCAACGGTTACCCTAATCTCGACCCTGCGCCCGTATTGAAAATTGATCCTCGACCCGTGCTCGCCAATGGTAGCGGTATCGACGGATACTTCGAGAGTCCGGCACATCCCGTCTATTATCGCGTCGAGCCGATTTTGGACGGCGCGAATCAACTCGTAGGAGCGTTCGTTCTCGGTCGCCGCGGTACCGGCTACAACCTGACGCTTGAGGCTCGGCGCAATCGCATCCTCTTGACCACCTTGATTTTGATCGCGTTGCTTACGATGGTTATTTTATTTTTGGTTCAGCGCAACGTCTCGCGCCCAATCAAGCAACTGATTGAGCGCGTCCGGGGCATCGGGGATGGGCGCTGGGACAAACGCATTGAAATTGAGGGGACGAATGAGATCAGTTCGCTGGCCTTGGAATTCAACCAGATGTCCGAAAGGCTGCAGGACTTGTACGGGAGATTCGTTCAAGAGCATCACGAGCGTTTGAGTTTGGAGCGAAGCTTGCGGCAGTCGGACAAGCTGGCATCGGTCGGGCAACTTGCCGCCGGTTTGGCTCACGAGATCGGCACGCCACTCAATATCATCGGCGGCCGCGCGGAATTTCTCTTGCGGCGTCCGCGCAGACACGAAGAGGTCAGTGACAATCTGCAGATCATTCGCTCACAGATCGATCGGATCGCAGGTATCGTACGGCAACTGTTGGAATTCTCTCGTCGCAGGGAGCCCGCCTTTCGCAACGTGGAACTGTCGCCGCTGGTACAAAAAGTGATCGGCCTGCTGGAACATAAAATCGCAGAAAAAAACGTGACCGTGGCGTTCAAGGTCGACACATCGTTGCCGCCCGTGCCGGCGGATCCCGATCAATTGCAGCAAGTGTTCCTAAACCTTTTCTTAAATTCGCTTCACGCGCTGCGTTCCGGAGGCAGGATCGATATCAGCGCCACAATCGTGAGTAGCGAAATTGAAGACGGTGGCGACGACGGTAAAGAACGCAAGCTGCGCGTTGAATTTGAGGACAACGGCGCGGGCATACCCGCGGAGCATCTCAGCCAGGTGTTTGACCCATTCTTCACCACCAAGGATGTCGGCGAAGGAACCGGGCTCGGGCTTTCGGTGAGTTACGGCATTATCAAAGATCATGGCGGTGAGATCAGGGTCGACAGTAAGCCTGGGGAATATACTCGATTTACCATCTTGCTGCCGGTTCAAAATCACGACGGATCTTCGGAAACAAGGACAACCCTTCAATGACTCCTGCCGTCCCAGAGCCAAGCATCAAACCGGCGCGTATTTTGGTCGTCGATGACGATCGCGCGATGTGCCAATTGCTGATCGATCTTTTACGTGAGGATGGTTACCAGGCCGACGTGGCTTACGATGGCGAATCGGCGCTTGAAAAATGCCGAACAACGCGTTTCGACTTGGCGATTACGGATCTCATGATGCCCAAAATGAGAGGCATCGAATTGGTCCAACGGCTCCGAGAGATCGACGCCAGCGCGCTGGTCCTTCTCATCACGGCTTTCGGAACGATCGAAAGTGCCGTAGAGGCAATGCGCGCAGGCGCGTTTCACTACGTCACCAAACCGTTCCACAATGACGAAATTCTAATCCAGGTAAAGCGGGCGCTCGAGCAAAAAACTCTGCAGGAGGAGCTCAAGCGGCTGCGCGCCGAAGTGCAAGCGCGCAATCGTTTCCAGAACATCATCGGCCAGAGCTCGGCGATGCAGAGTGTCTTCGAGACCATTGCGCAGGTGAGCGACTTGCCCGCCAATATATTGATCGAGGGCGAGAGCGGCACAGGTAAAGAACTGATCGCTCGCGCGATTCATTCCAACAGCTCGCGGGCCACCGGTCCTTTCATCCCGGTGAACTGCGCGGCCATCCCGGAAACTCTCTTGGAAAGCGAATTGTTCGGATATGTTCGCGGCGCGTTCACCGACGCTCGAAGAGATCGGCCGGGGCTCTTTCGAGAGGCAAGCGGCGGGATCTTGTTTCTCGACGAGATCAGCGAGATCCCGATAACGCTGCAGGCCAAGTTGCTGCGCGTTTTAGAGGACAAAGAAGTTCGCCCTTTAGGGGCCAATCAAAGTGAGAAAGTGGATACCCGCGTGCTTTCAGCGAGCAATCGATATCTAGACGAGCTGGTAAGAAATGGCAAATTTCGCCAAGACTTGTACTACCGGCTCAACGTCATTCGCATCGAGCTTCCAGCGCTGCGCCACAGGAGCGAAGACATTCCGCTGTTGGTCAAACATTTTATCGACAAGTTCGCGGACAGCGCCAAACGGAGCGTGGAGGGTATCCAGGACGAAGCATTGGCCGCCCTGAAGAGCTACGACTGGCCAGGCAATATCCGCGAGCTCGAGCACACCATCGAGCGCGCCGTTCTTTTGGGCAAAGGCGCTCTCGTCGGAGTGGAGGACCTGCCGGGTCATTTGGTTGCGTGCGGCGATTCCGCCTTTGTTTTGGCCCAAGCCCTAGCCAAACAGTTTACCCTTCGGGATCTCGAGCGGGAATACATCGGAAAAGTTTTGGAAACCACCCGCGGCAACAAAACGGAAGCGGCAAGAATTCTCGGCGTGGACCGCACGACGCTCTACCGCAAGCTCGAAGAATACAAGTTCAAGGACTAAAAATTAGCCCGGATTCCGCGGTTAAACCTACGGGCCCTTGAGCGAGGAGCAAACCTGGAGTAGCGAAGGCACCCAACTGTAAAGTTTCAAAGTCCTTTTCATTATTTCGCACTTCACCATTGTAAATCGTAGATTTCATCTTGAACCACCGATGATCGATGTCCGCTCAGAGGCAGAGACCCATTGACTTCGCTACGGAAGGTTTGCTCCTTGCGCATCGCGTCGGCGGGAACTTCGGAATCCGGGATTAGTCGTTTAACCCCGTTCAGGCAGGCGAAAACAATGGTGTTAGAGTGGGCCGATCTCGGCCATGCTAGCGTCGAAGATGATTTTTTCGTTTTGTTCGGGCTGGCGCAAGATCCAGAAGGGATCTTTGCCCTGGCGGACGGCGTCAATCGAATCCTTGATCATGTTGCGGAGCAGGATAACGCCTTGGTCGGAGGTGCCGAGATGTTCCTTACTTCGATCGTAGATATCGCCCTGGCTTTCCTGGGCGACGCGGTCTTGGTCGTGTGAAGCAATGCGCCACCAACCGTCGTCGACGCGTGTGTAAACTCCCGGTTTGTCATCTTCGAATCCGACAGTCTTGAGAACTAATGCTTTGCCACGATTCGCTTCGTCGTGGGGCGTGAAGCGCAGCCAGAATGTCGTGGTCTTCGTGTCATCCGTCGGCACGCGGAAACGGATGGCATGATCCGGAATGCGACCTTTGCGCGCGGTCGTGTGACGGGTGTGCGAGGGAAAGACCCAATGCGAGTGTTTTGGCTTGGATACCCCCGGCACATGCATGGTGATCTTCGCGCCATAAATGGTTTGCTGCCAACCGATCTCGGGTCGCTTCAAGGCCATATGCGGGTATTCAGGCGCGTGGAGCGCGACAAGATGAGTTTGATCCACGGAGTTCTCGGCGCGTTGGAGCCAGTTGCAATATTCCGTGCCGGCGCCGATAACGCGCTCGCCGCTCTCTTCGAAAAACAAATCGTAGCGCGGCAGTAGCGGCGCGGGCTCAGGGCCGATGTACGCGAAGATGAAGCCAGCGATCTCCTGAGCTTTGTACGCGGGATGCTGGATGCGGTCTTTGAAGGTGCTATCGGCAGGTTCTGCCGGCTGCTCCAAGCACCGCCCGTTCACATCATAGAGCCAACCATGATAGCAACAGCGGATGCCGCGATCTTCGACGCGGCCATATTCTAACGACGTACCGCGGTGGGAACAGTGAAGTTCGACAAGCCCCAGCCGTCCACCGCCGTCACGGAACAGTACGAAATCTTCGCCAAGCAAGCGCACTTTGGTCGGACTGCTTTTTTCTCTGACGTGCTCGGTGAAGCCCACCGGCCACCAGTAGCGCCTGAGCATTTCTCCAGCCGGCGTGCCCGGTCCAACCCGCGTCACTAGCTCGTTTTCTTCCTTGGATAGCATTGAATTCGCCTCCGAAGTCAATCGATGAAGTCAGGGTTCCAATCGTTCCAATGGTTCCATTTGTTCCAAACGTCCGGAATAATTGCGTTACAAAGAGGGTCTATGATCCTTTCAGAATTTTTGCGAGTTCTTCTTTGAACTGGAGACCTTCGGCGTCTTCAGATTTGAGATAATAATTGATCGAGAGGTTTGGCTCTTGGACGGCGACTTTATTTTCCTTGAGATACTTTTGCATCAAAGTTCCCTCGACCAGGTGCGAGCTGCGCGACTCATGCTTTTGCAGGACGCCTTGTGCCTCTTTGGTGGCCATGAAAGAAACGAAGAGCTTGGCCAAATTGGGATGGACCGTGTTCTTCGGCACACTGAGTTGAAAATAGTCGGTGTTGGTCGGTGTCACGCCCGGTACGGCAACCAGCGGTGCGCCCTTGGGCTGCCATGTCCACATCGCACTTAACGCATCGCCAAAATTGGCCATGATGGGAAATTCACCGCTCACGACGCGCTCTTCTTCGCTGTAGCGCAAGCGCCCGCCGCTGATCGCCACGAGCTTGCGCGCGTAGTCTTTGACTTTCTCCTGTCCCCAGACAAGCGACAGTTCGGCGAGCCATGCGACGTAAGGTGGAATAGCAATCTTGCCGGCCCAGGTCGGACTCAGCTTCGGATCGATCAGGTCAGCGTAATTTTTCGGCGCTTTGTCCTTGGGAATCAAGTTGGCGTTATAAACAATGCCATTGGGTGAAGTGTAGGTCAGGACCGTTTCATTGGGAAAGATTTCCATCTCTTTGGTCACCCAGGAAAAAATCCCCGAGTAGTTTACTTTTTCCAGTGCGTTTTCCTTGTGGAGCAGCGCCTGATGCGACTGCGATCCGAGGAAAATATCCGACGAGACTTTCCGTCCGGACTTGATTTCCGTGATGTGCCTGGCGGCGCGCGCGTTCATGTCCGGTCCGGCGGCAAAGCTGATCTTCATGCTGAGGCCGTAGCGTTTGTTAAATGCCGCTTCGATCTCCGAAAGTCCCTTTCGTCCCCCGAAGGTTTGCGCGCCGGCGATGAAGACGAGTTCGTCTTCCTTCCTGGCGCCGGCGATCAGCGATTCCATCGTGTCGGCAGCGCACAGATGCGACGCGGCTAAAAGTGTCAGTGCGAGCAGAGGCAGGCTGAGTTGTGTTGATTTATTCACCCACCGTCTCATGATCCGCCTCCGATCAGCTCACCTGAAATTCACCGGGCACGGGGCGCAGAATATCATTTTTCGCCGGATCACGAATCGTTCCGACGGGATCCTGGCCATTCTGCACGGCCACGATGCATTGCTTGAACATGCGACGGAGCAGGATCACGCCTTCATCCGATACGCCGAGATGTTCGCCGCTGCGGTCGAAAACCGATCCCTGGCTTTCCTGAGCGCAACGATCCTGATCGCCGCGCGCGATCCAGCCGGTCTCTTCGTCCCATCGGTATTTGCCGGGCGTGCTGTCACCTAAACCTTGGTCCTGCTGGTCTTTGGGCACCTTCGCCGACACTTTGCCGTCGACGACCGGGGCGAAGTAAAGCGTAAAGTGCATCGTATTGGTGTCATCGACGGGGACCCGCCAGCGCAGCGCCTCGTAACCCTCGTGGGTCGCGGCGAATGCCGCCGGGTGATCTTCATTCAAGTGATAGCCGACTTTGTTCATGTTCGGCATCAAGAAATGACTCACTGTCATGAACGAACCCTCGGGAACTGTGCGGGTGAAGGTGTCGCGGATGCCGAACTCGGTGATCTCGGATGTCAGCTTCTCGTCGGACCACAAGCGAGTCTTAGGTGTGCGGTGGAGCCACTTAAAGTGATGCTGGTCGACGCTGTTCTCGACCGTTTGCAAAAAGTTACAGTGGATTAAGCGCGCCGCCAGCGAGCGCACTCCGTCCTCCCGAACCAGAACATCCCAGCGCGGCAGGAGCGGCGCCGGCTCGGGACCAATATAGGCAAAAATAATTCCGGCCGCTTCCTGCGCCTTATAAGCTTTGTGGCGGACACGATCTTTGAACGTGCTCTCCGACGGTTCGCCGGGCATTTGCAAAATTTTTCCGTCAACGTCGTAGAGCCAGCCGTGGTAACAGCAGCGCAAACCGCCGTCTTCGATGTGGCCGAATTCCAGCGACGTGCCGCGGTGGGAACAGCGCAGGGTGAGGAGCCCGACCCGGCCCTGATCGTCGCGAAAGACGACGACATCTTCCCCGAGTAGGCGGCGGCGGATCGGCCGACCTTTGAGCTCGGTGCCAAAGCCGATGGGATGCCAATAGCGGCGCATCATTTCCCCGCAGGGCGTGCCCGGGCCGACGTGAGTGAGCAATTCATTTTCTTCAACGCTAAGCGACATCGTAAGTCTCCTGAATTAGAATTGAGGGATCAGTAACTTGGCCGAGATATATTCGACAAAGAAGCGACGTGTCAACCAACGAGTCAGGGATTGAGATTTCTCTCTTCGTTCGAATGACATACCGGTACAGGCGATTCCGAGTCCTGTCCCGCGTGCTTTTAGCGGTGGTTCGACTCGGCTCACCACAGGCGCATTTCAGACTGGTAGACCCCCGATTAAAACATTCGAGGGTGACGACTCGGGAGGCAGTTGTCATAAAGGTTTGTCGCTATCCCCCATAGCCCGCCGCCCGTTTTCGCGCGAAGATCATGCAACACTTTCAACGAATTCCCTTTCGTTCGAGGAATACCTTGAACCCCTCACGCGGCGAGTTGGCTTTTAGCTTGCCCTTTCGCGCATTTTGTTCGGCATCGAAACGTTCGCGCCAGGCCTTGCCGATGTCGTCGTTGAGTAATTGTTTGATACCTTGCACCATGCGCGGATCGTTTTCACTGATCTGTTTGGCCATTTCAATCGAGGCATCGCGCAGCTTGGCGCATGGCACGACTTGATTGAGCAAGCCGATCCGCTCCGCTTCTTCAGCTTTGACCGGCCGTCCGGTATAGAGCAGCTCTTTGGCTTTGGGTAATCCGACAACCAGAGGCAGAGACCAAGTCGAGTTCGCGCGTCCGTACTTGGCGGCGAGGAATTGAATTTCGGCGTGCTCGCAACCGATGCGAACGTCGACCATAGTGGTCAATTGCGCCCCGGCGCCGTATGCCAGACCGTTGATTGCGCCGATAATCGGCTTCGTGAAAGTGGCGAAGTGCCAATTCGCTTCGCGGCGATTCTCACTACGCGCGGCCATCTCCTCGGGAGTCGATTTTACCATTTGCATGATATCGCCGCCGGCAGAGAAGGCACGCGGGCCGGCGCCTGTAAGAATCACGACGCGCGCATTGTCGTCGTTTTCGATCTTCGTTAGCTCCTCGTCCAGCTCGCAGGCAAGCTCATAGCTCATCGCGTTGAGTTTTTCCGGGCGATTCAAAGTGATAATAGCAACCTGATCGACGCGCTCGGCGAGAATGTTTCCGTAGCTCATATGATTTCTCCTCTGTGCACGACGCATTACAACAGAAAGGCCAGAAGGGTGCAATTAACGAACGATAGATGAATCGCTCGTAGGGGCACGGCATGCCGTGCCCCTACGGCCTATCACGTTCGGTACGGTTCATAGACCAATGCCTGTTTGATCGCGGCGTCGATTTGCGTGGCCATCGGATTACGGATCTCTTCGGCGATGTGGCCCATCACGCCGAGAGTTCTACCGATCAACGCAAATGCTTTTGTGATCTGCCAGGGAAAGCCCATATCGAGCGCGATGGCGCCGATGGCTCCAGTAACGTTTACGGGAATAAGTCTTTTGCGGCGCTCGGTCGCAAGTTTTGACAACGCTTGGAGCAGCTCGCAGTACTTGCCATAGACGCCGGTGTCCTTGGCGATTCCGAATAACGTATCGGCCCGTGGGTCCCCTTCGGCGTGAGTGCGATGACCGATGCCGGGCATGCGCTGTTTTCGCTTGCTATAGTCATCCATGATTGCCGTGGCGATAGCGTCGAAGTCAGGATTTTGCGTGTCCGGCGGCAGCGCCTCGGTTAGCATTTTTGCCGACCATTCCGAAGAACCGAGATGCACACTGCCCGCGCCGCAGAGCGCCGCCGCCACCGCCGCTTGGATCGCTTCAGGCGCGCAGTGATAGATGAGTCGCGCCGCGACGACGTGGGAGATCATGCCATGCTCGACTAGAATTATAAGGAGCGCATCGAGCATTTTGGCTTCATTTGCAGTCGGCAGCCGGCCGCGCAAGATGAGAGAAGTCATGTCCGTGAATGTGATTTTGCCGACCAATTCCTTATTCAGATCGTAGCCGCGCACGAGTATCCGATGCAGCTCGGCTTTGCCGATGCCGGTAACAATTTTTGCGGGTTCCGCCATTTGAGATTTCCTCCGTTAGTGAGATTGTTGCCGATTGGATACTAGGCTGGCGACTTGCAAAACGTCAACTGATCGGCGCTTTGGGGTAGTGGTTCAGTTTCGCAAACATTTGTAGGGGCGATCCCCCTGTGGTCGCCCGTCCCAGAGGGCAGACACAGGGGTCTGCCCCTACATTGACGATTCGTTGAAATCAAATTGAATCACTACCGCTTGGACTTGAGTTGACATGGGAACAGACCGTCGGGTACGCTGAAAAGAAGGTTAGATGACGACGCGGCGGTTAACTTAGGAGGATTCTATGGCTAAACCCGAAATTAAATCGGAAGCAGATGCATTTCGTCAAGCGTTCCACGAGCGCATGCACGCTAACCACATGTATGGTCTCTGGGAACTGGCGAGCCAAATGACGCCGCATCCTCAACCCAAAATGATTCCGCATATGTGGCGCTGGTCGACGACGGAGTCGATCATAGAAGAATCAGCTCGGGCCGTGCCGGTCGGCGACGAGCGGCGCGCGTTGCAGCTTTTCAATCCGGGTCTCGGTGGCCGCTGGGCGACGACCAACAACCTGATTGCCGCCGTACAGATTCTCTTGCCAGGTGAAGTCGCGCGCGCGCACCGCCACACACCGACGGCGATCCGCTTCATCATTGAAGGCACAGGTGCTTATACAGCCGTCGACGGCGAACGCGTTTACATGGCTCCGGGGGACTTAATTCTAACGCCAAGCTGGGCCTGGCACGACCACGGCAACGAAACCAAAGAGCGAGTCGTGTGGATGGACGGGCTCGACATCCCGTTGATCGCATCGATCGAAGCGATGTTCTTTCAGTTCTACACGGCGGAGCAGGTAGCGGCCACGCGTCCGCCCAACGCTTCGAAGCAGCTCTTTGGCCACGCGCATATCAGCCCAACATGGGTCAAGGAAAAGCCGAAATCTTCCCCGCTGCTGCTTTATTCATGGGATCAAACTTGGCAAGCGTTAAACGAGCTGCGTGATCATGAAGGAAGTCCTTTCGACGGCATCGCTCTTGAGTATCGTCATCCGCAGACGGGCGGGCCCGTGATGCCAACGATGGCCTGTTGCGCGCAGCTCCTCCGGCCCGGCGAGCACACAAAGGCGCATCGGCACACGGGCAGCGCGGTTTATTACGTCGTTAACGGCGAAGGATTCACAATCATCAACGGTCAACGTTTCCCCTGGCACAAGGGCGATATCGTCGCTTTACCGCCGTGGGCGCTGCACGAACATGCGAATTCCTCCGCGAGCACCGATGCCGTGCTGTTCTCGATCCAGGATTTGCCGGTGCTGAGCGCGCTGGGCCTCTACTACGAGGAGGAACTCGAGGAAAACGGCGGCCACCAGGAGATTACAGCGACGTTTAAGGCGGCGTGATTCGCCTCGGTTGATGAGACTCAAGGTGAAGCAACTAGACGAGAAGAGCCATTAGCCAATCTCGTCAACGGGAAGGACGAATTAGTAGAGTAGCCGGTCTCCTTTGTGATTCACGATGTAAGTGCAGAGGGCTGGCTATTGGGATGCTTGACTGTCAGGGTTTTTTGCTGGCCCCGCTTTCCGTAAAGCTCAAGAAAGAGATTATAGAAGGAAGAGACGGTGCGGTCTTCGCCTTGTTCGTGTCCTTCCTTATCTCGATACGAGAGTGTGATGGAAATTGGCCTTTTGTGCAGCTCAACCAGCTCGACCCCCTTGGCGTCGAGATAGGCACCGACCGTGCGCAAGGTATTCGAAACACTGTAAAAGTCCGGAAGGCGCCGCGGTCTGGAACGCTTTGCGCGCCCGGCTTGGGATAGTTTTTCGACGTCGGCCAAGCGCAAAGTTAATGACTCAGCAATGGAACCGCTGCGCAATCGCAAGTACCACTGTCGTACCTTCGTACGTAGCGAGCTGGTCTCCTGAGGCGTGCCCTCAATGACATACCTATCTGCAAGTCGCTTTAGTTCGAACACACTAATATTTCTCGCTTCGAGCGCCTGGCCAATAGCTCGGAGATCTTCGTCGTAAGGTTTGGTCGCCGCCATAGCACACCTCCGGTTAATGTGGGTTATTATATTCGCTCGGCGGCTAGAAACAAATCGGAGAAAATTAAGTTGTTTGCCAGACGGGATGGTTCACCGCCGAGGCGCCGAGGAGCGCAAGCCTAGGATGTCCGATTCGGATTCCGTACACAGCGTGTTTACGACCGCAACCGATTTGGCGATCAGGAGCGACGAACACTGCCAAGCTAGGGAAGAACGTGGACAAAAACGTCCAAAAGTCCGTTCGTATCATTCTTTACGAGATTGTTAGAATTCGATTCAAAGGCCACCAGGCGACCGTCACCTGAAATGGCAGGGTTGACGCTGTCGCCATTGCCCTCTCTCTTTTTGGCATCCACCGAGGCACAGGTTGTTTTCTTACCGGTTCGATCGCGGACGAATACTTGACTATTTCCTGCGATGCATCGGCTGGTCGTCAGGTTAGTCGCAACCGAGGAAAAGGTCACCAACCGGCCGTCAGATGAAGTGGAGGGTTGGACGCTATCGTTGTTGCCCTGGTTTTCATTGTTATCCATCGAGGCGCAGGATGTTCTGCCGTTGGTTAGATCACGAACAAAGATGTGTGCAAAGGCGTTGTTGCACTGCGACGTGAGGTTAGTGGCGTCGGACTCGAATGCGACAAAGAGGCCATCGCCTGAGATTTTCGGGAGATCGCTGTTGCCGTCGCTCTGGTTCTCATTAGAGTCCACGGAAACGCACTTTGTTTGGCCGGTCGTTAGATCATGCACGTAGACGTGAGAGTTCCCGTTGGTGCATCGGTTTGTGAGGTTGGTCGCCGATGAGCGAAAGGTCACCATTTGGCCGTTGGCTGAAATTGACGGGTCGAAGCTGTCGCCGTTGCCCTCCGTGCCATTGGAATGCACTGAGACGCAGGTTGTTGTTCCCGTGGTTCGGTCATGGACAAATATGTGATGAAATCCGTTATTGCACTTGCCCCCTGTCAGGTTCGTCGAGACCGAATCAAAGGCTACGAATTGGCCGTTGGATGAGATTGAAGGCGCATGGCTATTCTGGTTGCCCTGGCTACCGTTGGAGTTCACTGAAACGCACCTCGTTGTACCTATGCTACGGTCACGGAAGAATATCTGACTGAATCCGTTGTTACACGTACCGCCGGCCAGGTTCGTAGCGGCGGAATCGAAGGCTACGAATTGGCCGTTGGACGAGATTGAAGGCGCACCACTATCCTGGTTGCCCTGGTTATCGTTGGAGTTCACTGAGACGCAGGTTATTGTCCCCGCCCTACGGTCACGGACGAATACGTGATTGAATCCGTTGTTACACCGCGCTCCGGCCAGATTGGTCGCCGGCGAACGGAACGCGATAAACTGCCCGGTGTCTGACGCGGATGGCTCGCTGGAGGCGCCATTGCTCTGATTTCTCTGGGACTTCGCGGAGACGAGAGTGGTGGAACCGGCGATGGCCGTGCTGTTAGATAAAATGAAGCAAAGCGTGGTCGAGAGCATCAATCCACGGTTCATGTATTTCTCCTTTCGGCCGGGCGCAGAGCGAATCCCACCTCTATACTATCGGCATGCTTACTCAGTCAAAGCACACAGAGATGGTCAAATCTTTACCTGTCAATGCAATGGGCCAAGTCGGCCGCATAGCTGGCAAGCCGAGAATCGAATTTGAGGGTGTTTTTGTCGCGTGATTTGGCCGCAGTAATCAGCGCTGCGATATTTTCCCAGTCGATCACGAACGGGGGTGCCGGCCGCCTACGCCTTCAATAATTCTTTTCAGAATTGTTCAATAGTAGACAGCAATTCCTGGCGCATCACCGCAACCTGAGAAGCAAAGACGCTTCTGGGTAAGGCTGAGCGTTAGGCTCGCTGGAGGAATGAAGGCGATATGGCGTTTTATGTGGTAGAGTCCGAGGGCTAGTGATCGAACGGAGGACTAACCGATACAACGGGGTGAACAACCAGCGTTAGAGCGAAATGAAGATGGGATTTCCTGAATGCAACTGAAATTTTCGCCAGGAGACGCAGTAACATCGACTGCGAAGAGTTCACAAATGCGGTACGGGATCGTCGTTTCTTGTAACAAATGTGGCGGAGTGCATGAGATGGGGATTTCCGTTGTAATAGAAGATGGCCCGGTTGCTAAACAAAGCATCGGCGTCCTCTATGACGGGAAACCCCTTCCGAAAATCCTCTCAGACCTTAGCAACAACAGTGTTACCTGCCCCACGACGGGGAGGCAATCGACTCAGAAAAACCACCACCAAATCTTTTTAGTTCCACCTAAGAGCTGATCCCGCCTAACGTGAGTGGGGACGGTATAAAACGAAAACTCTGTGTGCTCCGCGTTTCTGTGGTGAATCATGAATTACTCACCGCGGAGGTGCTCAGAGGACAACCACGTTGCGCCCATGCGACCGAGCGAGTGACGTAAAGAAAGGTAGGCTGTCCCGAATCTGATCCCCGTTTTTGATCTCCTGTCCCGTTTCTGAATCTTTTCATAAAGCGAGCCTCCGGATGTATGGTCTTGTGAAGATTAGAGAGCGCAACCTCGCTAGGTCGCACTGTTGTTGATGTCGATGCCGGCATCAATTTGATCTTTTGTCAGCAAATTTGCTTGCATTTTCTGAAGACTTTGGCTATGTCGCTTTGCGGTGACGGCTAGCTCAAAGCACCGCAGCAAGGCAGAAAACGTTTTGTTCGGGCGGTAATGGTCGCGTTACCGGACCAGCGCATGGTCCATCGTGCCGGGCATCAAACTTGCTCCTTTTTTCCGAATGTATCAGTCGGATCGATAGGGCGGCGGTGGACAAACCTTTCGGACGACGAGCTATGGCCAAGATTTCGCGCTACCAACAAATCTTTTCTGAGATTGAGCTTTTCCTCAACGCAGGGAGGTACGGGGACGCTAAGGTTCTCTTGCGTTTTCTCGATGACCGCCCCTTAGATCGCGAAAGCAGACTTCGTCTCCTTTTGATTAACGTAACTCTCGACGGCGCCATACCCTACAAAGACGAGATCGATAAACTTCACGGCTTGTTGAATCCCAACGACCTTGAGAAAGAGATCATCGGGGAAATTCTTCTCCTCGCATCGAAGTCTGCGGAAGAGGAAGGCCGGAGAGAGCAGCCTCGGGCTTATCTGCTCAATCCGCCGCTTGAGGAACCCATTCCTCCCCAGGCTTTCGAAAGCCAGCTGGGTGAAAAGGCCAAACTTCCGCAAGACCGTGAGTCGGAGTTGCTGACTGTCAAGAAGCAGCTCGCGGAGTTGAGCGCGTCGAGAGACCGAGCTGTGCGATCGCTGGAAGAAACCGTTAAGCAGAACACGGAGCTGCTGCGGACGAAGCAAGCTGCGCTCAACGCTCTGGAGAACCGTTTCAGCGAAACCAGTCGTTCCCTGGAGAATCAACTTAGCGAGAAACAAGATCTCCTCGAGAGCCGTGAGAAGGATCTCAAGGAAATCGGGTCTAAGGTAAACCAACTCAATGCGCAACTCGCGGAGTTAGGCCGGGCCAAGGATCAAGACGGTCGTCTGCTCCGCGAGGAGCTTACGCAGAAAACCGCGCTTTTGCAGGTCCGGGATGCAGAGATAAAGGTCGGCGGAGCAGATTCGCGCCCTGGAAGGTCAGCTCGGCGAGAAGCAGAGTCTCTTCGAGTCTCGCGCCACGGAACTTGATTCGCTCATGGCCAAGATGAGCAGGCTGACTCAGGAACGCGCCGAGCTCGCATCACAACGAGAAAAGGCAGACCAGCGGGTTCAAGAGGTTCTGCGGGAAAAAGCCGCGCTGCTCCAAGCCAAGGAATCCTCCGTCCGCGAGATGAAGGAGCAGATGAGGACAAAGATCCAATCGTTCGAACGTGAGCTGGCGGAAAAGCAGAAACGGATGGAAAAAAGCGGCGCGGAATTGGCCGAGCTACGGAGTCAGATCCGTATCCTCACTAGGAGATTGGGAGACGCGGAGGCGTCCAAATTACGCGCCGAAACCTTACTTCATCAAGAGCGTAATAGAGCGAGCCAAGCGCTCTCGGCTGTCGATTCCGCTAAAAGTTTAGCCGGCGAGCTGCCCGGGGATCAAGTACCGGCGCCCGAGTCGATAACCACTTTGTCCACTCCGGGTCATGAGCATAACCCGGGCTGGCCGAGTTGGTTCCGCCATGCATGGCAAATTACTTGGAAGCCAAAGACATTTCCGGCGCCTGCACTATCCGCAGCTTTCGTCGGGCTGCTCCTAATGCCAATCGCCTATTTTTTGTTGGGGCACGGTCGCACGGGGCCAGATCAGACAAACGCGCCTGCGGTGGCAACGGACGTCAATTCTGGCGTAGTCGTCGACGCAATTATGCTGTCCAAGCCCAATTTTGACGGAGACAACGCCAAGAAAAAGCGGGTCGATCGCGTGGTGGCCAAGAAACGTGAAGAACCGCCACGGGAGGTGACTGCGTACAAAACACGGCGTGTGGTGCCACTAAGAGAGGAGCCTCGTTTCGCGGCGACCTCGAAGGCACAGATCGGTGCCGGCACGTCGATCAGTGTCCTCGAATCGAACGGCGATTGGTTCAAAGTCAGAACTCGACCGTCGGGAGCCACCGGCTATGTGAGAAAAGAATACCTCGTTCGTCAAATTTCGACTGGAACCGACGACCGGCTACGTCTCTATTGAAGACGCCATTACGGGACAAGTCTTTGAAAATTAGACCCGGTGCCAGCTTGTTTGCGTGACGGGTCACGGCCGGATTTCGGCATCCTGCTGGTGCTCTCGTGCCGCTCGCTCGAGCAACTCGCGAACTTCTTCATCGCTCGTTTGCGAAAAGTCCGCGTACCACAGCCCAACAGCCATGAACGGTTCCGGTGTCGCAGCACAGACGACTTCATCGACCTCGTTGCGAAACTCATCGCATGTCTCCGCCGCTGCGACAGGCACCGCGACGACAATTTTATTCGGCTGCATCTGGCGCAGCGCAACACCGGCGGCGCGCATCGTCGAGCCGGTTGCCAATCCATCGTCCACCAAAATGACCGCGCGTCCTTGAATGTTCGGCGCAGGTCGATCGCCGCGGTAGAGCCGCTCGCGACGTTGCAACTCGGCTTGCTCTTGACGTGCAACCGCATCGATGACGGCCTCATCCATATAGACAGCGACCTCTTTGTTCAGGACACGTACGCCGCCCATGGCAATGGCACCCATCGCCAATTCTTCGTGTCCTGGTACGCCTAGTTTGCGTACAAGAAAAACGTCCAAAGGCGCATGGAGCACGCGCGCCACTCTGTAAGCGACCGGCACGCCGCCACGCGGCAGCGCCAATACCAACACATCCGCGCGATGCGCATAAGCCATCAGCTTGGTCGCGAGTACTTTACCCGCTTCACTCCGATCGGCAAACTGTAAGGCCATTTCTGTTCTTCGATCTTACGGTCCCGCGGCAGGCGTCACCGGGCGAACGCCGGCGTTGCATTCGACCGCCCACCTTTCCTACGGTTTACAACCCAGTGACAATGCCAACCGCGCGGAATAGGCGTGAGGCCGGTCATGCACGTCGAGCCCGGGTGCGCGACGCTTTACGTGCGGCCGCGGAACGTCCCCTATGACCTTTGGTCCGCACGGCTCGGCGTGCAGAAATCGAACGTTCGCCTCGCGTGCGCCTGGCCGCCGCGGAGCGCGCCTGCCGCGCCAGCGCTTTCCTCGATGCCGTGGCTCGACCTTCACGCTTTAGCGCGCCGCCGGTGGCTCTTGAACGGCGACGAGATACGGTGGATACGCCTCTCCGACCCTTCTCGTAGGCGCGTTCCGCGCTGCGCCGAGTTTTCTCCGAAACCCGACCCCTCTTCGGCGGCGAAAGCGCGACGCCACTGCGGCGCGCCTTCGAGAGGCCTATCGCAATCGCTTGCTTAGTCGAGCGAGCGCCGTGTTTGCCCTCCCTGATGTGATGCAACTCCTCACGGACGAACTCGCCGGCTTGCGTGCTTGGCGACTTTCCTCGGCGTTTGGCCTTCTTAGCTTTCTCGACAGTTTTTTTCTCTGGCATGAGCTACCTTCTCATCGGTATTTATTGGGCAATCGACATGCGAGCGACGGCCTCCGGCAGTGGTTTAGTGTTAAGATTTCTTAAGACCAAGCTGTTAGAAAAAAACAGCAGAGCCGCAACAAGCACTGGGCAACTCCGCATAAATCTAACCGTTGCGCAACGACTGCGCGCGCTTAATTCCCAATGCTGCCCGCATTCGAGCGTCGGTTTAATGAATCACTTTGAATGATTCAGCGTTGCGCCTTTCCTGACTTCGCGGCTTGTCGTCCCAGCGCGCGTCGCGTTTTCTTCGGCAAGTGCCTTAGAGTTTGCTTGCGCTTGGCCGCTCGGCCAGCCTTCTTCACATTCTCCCGAGCCGCCGCGCGTTGCTTTTGACTAGCCATATGTTCTCACTCCTCAAGAACGATGCCGTGCAGCTTCTTTCTTTGCTTTGTGCCGTCATAGTTCCGCCGCGTCTCAGAGACGGTCGCCGAGAAGTTTTACCCCAGGGCGGTGCCGGCGCTTCAGCGTTCGTTGGTTCTCGCTTCGCTGTTTTTTAGTGGATGTCCGATTTTTTCCTCGACCGACGTGACGTTGCGGGTTAACTTGTGACGTTCCCCATCGTCCTCTTCGAGCTTGATGAACGTGACTACATGCGAGGAACTTTTGCGGACGCGGTCGTGACAATGGCGAATCAACGCCATGATCTCCTCCCATTCGCCTTCAATGCATGTGCCTGAAGGCGTGAGCTGATAAGGTAGGCCGGACTCGTCCACAAGCTTAAGCACTTTCGCAAGCTCCGAACTTGAGTGGGTGCTCCCGCCTACCGGAATGATGCTCAATTCAGCTAACATGGGACTTCTCCTTTCTCTGACAAGGTCGCAGGGTCGATTCGCCAACCGGGCTTACGCGGCAAGCTGCGCCGTTACAAAATATAATCTCTTAACTTTTGTAATTTCTTTCGCAAAAAAAGGGCCATAGGCGGTGGCAGCGTCCTAACTATCGCTTCACAAATAACAGTGTCGGAACTGCAAGCATCCCAACCAAGCGCATGGGCATCCAGGCGCGCGATTTCCGCCTGCGAACGTCCGCTCGTGTAACAGCATCAAGAGGACGAGATTATAAAAAATCGAGCCCATCAGACGAATGGATTCGCAACCTGTCTGATTCTTTCTTACTTCACTGTGCGGTTCTTTCCTGATTGAACTTTCAGAGGTGCGATTCCGGCCATCTGGTCTAGAGCCTGGGTTCCTTCTTTAGGTGCGCCACTGTCCGCGCGGCGAGACATGCTGTTAAATTTCCGGGACAAAGCCGTCGCAGAAAACACGGCGAATGCGCTGGCAGTGATCGAACTGCTAAAATCGCCGCGCATTTTTTCTGCTGGCATGCGAAATCCTGCTACTCGTGAGAAGACAGGAGGAGAAACTATGACAATCAGATTGAACCGCTACGTGATTACTGCGCTGCTCGGGCTTGCTTCGCTCACAGCTGGTTGCGCGGCGAAGGATGTGAGTGTTAGCCAGAGAGGCCCGATCCGCGGGGAATCTACTATAGAAGGTGATAGAACGACAACTGAGAGTGAACAGAAGAAAAAATCCTCCGGGAGCACTAGCAGCAGCGGAAGCGTAAGCGGGAGTGCTAGCGGCAGTGGCAGCGTAAGCGGAAGTGGTAGCAGCAGCGAACGCTAAACTCGTGAGCTGAACAAAGCTCAAAGGGGATCGAGGCAATCCGTCGTTGACCGAGACATCCCGGCCAGCGACGGATTGCCGCTCTTGCAGCAGGAGGTCTTTGCCTCCACTGACTTGTTAAGCCAAGTCAAGGTATCCAAAGAGCGTGCTCCTATCTGAAGAACTAAAACCCGCGTCTGCCGTTTTCTGGCTACGAATTATCTCACGCTGGCATCGATACTCAGGCAATAGCAATCGAAGAGTTTATCCGCACTTAAGCGAGGGAGGGGCAGCGGCGCAACCGCTAACTGGCTGCGTGGATGCGCCGCTGCATGTTAGGGGCGCCCAGAGGAAGCACGAGAGACCTAGTCATTCTTTTCCGTTCTCGAGACATTTTACCGCGCGCGAATCCTTCGAGAGACTAGTGCGCCATACAAGCCCACAGCGAGCATTAGCAACGATGAAGGTTCTGCGACGGTTGCGGTGACTTGGTTAATGTTAACGATATCATCGCCAAGACCTTGTGTGCCAAGGACGTTAGCCGCGGACCAATTGCTCCCATTCTCATTCGGGCCGCTTTCGGATTCGTCGTATGGAATATTGATCGCGAGGTTGTCAATGGCGAATGATTTCTTTTGTAAACCTACAAGCTGTAACGTTTGGACCGGAGTATCGAAGAAATAGCTGCTCTGATGCCCCGTCAAACCGGCTTTTCTTTGAGCCTTTGATAGAGTCTGCTGATTGATGACGACACCATCGGCCAGGATCGTGAAGCTTTTTGCCTTCTTAAAGAGCTGAAAATCGACTCTGAACGAATCGATCGGATTGGCGCCGAAATCGATTGTGATGGCCGGTGCGCCTTTTCCTTTGCCGACCTTCAAGGACGAGTTAACCGCTGACGTCTTTTGACTAAGGGTGATATCAGATCCAAACAGCCCCTCCATGTACGCCTCGACGTCGGAGGCGTTCGCGCCTTTCTTCGAATGACTCTGAATCTGATCGAAATCAAATAGGACCATGCTCGCCGCAAGAACCGGCCGATCAGCAAGTAAAACTGCTAGGAAAAATAATCCCCTCCAGAAAATTGTTTTAGACATCCTATACCTCCGTTGCAAAAACCCATTGTTGTCGGGGCGGTTGCACGCAATGGCAGTGGTTGCGTCATACACGAATCAACGAGTTCCCATACGTTCATCACCAGGCAAGCGGTCGAGTTATCTTGCTAGGCGCAGGATCAGTGCCGCCTTGTAACTATTCGATAAGGAAGCAGTTTTTAACCTAGGCTTGAGACGAGCGCGTAAATATTCGTGACAGATTTCGCCCGACGGCGAGGTAGCGAGCTAACAGATTGGAATGTCAAATATTTTTCGATGAGTGGAAACGTAATTACTCCTTACGATGTTACGGGCGGGTTACCCAAAAGAACTATGCCACACGATTCGGCCACAAGTGGCCAGTTTGGGAAAACTCAAGACTAGGACTGATTATCAACTTCAACGCGAGAACACGTTACGCGGAGGGAACGAGGAATGATAGGCGAGGGGAACGATTGGGGTCAGCCGTGATATTTGCTATTTGAACGATGCGGCACGAGAGTGGTCGGAAGGCCGTAATGATTTCTGCAATAATGACGCGGATGACTGCTATTTATCGTTCGCTGGGAGTAGGAGGGGAAATAACGCGATAGGAGAAGTGGCGCGACCCTTACGGTAGGGTAGTTGATTCCTTTCTTGATTCAGCATCGAGACGCTTTATTTAAGAATCATGATGAGAGGTGCTGCATTCATAATTTGATACTCAAATATATTTTTAGTTTACTTGCCCCTAAGCGGTTACGTGAAATTCGCGACGGCTTGTCGATAAACAAGTCTACGTGTCTTAGCTATTCAACGGTTTGCCGTTTAAGATACAACGGTGTGTCTGTGGGATTCAGTAACAACGCTGGACGTGCTCCTGAGCTGGCCGCTCGGGAAAAGAAAGTTGAAAGGATGTTCTCTATCGACAGAATGCCGGCGGTATTATGATTGCCGTTGACGACCAATCCGACCACATAGCCAGACGCGTCGACCACCGCCCCTCCACTCATGTGGTTTTCGATGCGCATACCCCACTGGGTATCGATGGCGACGCCCTGGCTTTCGAGGTAGGGCGTCGTGTAGACCTTTAGATCCGCGGCAAAATAACCGCGCCGATTCTTTTCCGTCAAATTCAAAAAACCTGCGGAGATTACGAAATCATGGTCTTTCGGAAATCCGGTGATGAATACTCTTTTGGGCGGCAGCAACGGTGTTAGTTGAAAGTCCGCACCAGGATTGCTGACATCGATACTCGCTTGGTCGAAGTCTTTTAACTTCCAGAACGAAAACGAACTCGTCGTCTCGGTCTTCAACTTGCCGATGACGAAATCTCGTTGTTTGATAATTTCGTCGGGTGTGTGCCTTTCCTTTCCGTTCGTGGAATCCGCCTCTTTGAGATAAGAGATGATGTCAATTTGAAATTCTCTATCATCGTTCTCGGCTACGTAGCGCACATCCGGGCGCGCCGTCGAGCAGTCGATTCTTACCGATAGGCCGCTGCTTCCCTTTTGGGCTTCTAGGCAATATTTCATTACATGGTAGGCGGTTACAAAGAGACCGTCCGGCGACACGAGGAACCCCGATCCTAAGTTGACGCGGCGCCAGGTGTTGTCCGTATCGCGATACTCGAGGAGAATCTTAAGGCTCCTGGAGCGCGCATGAGTCCAGCTAAAAGTGACATCTTTGGCCGAAGAGAACTCTTCCGCGCTGGTGATGTATCTACTCGAAGCCGGCGCAGGCAGTAGCAACAAAAGAACGATAGCAGTGAGGTAACGACGTGTGCGCACTGTTCAGACAGTGCCATATCTACTCCATATCACTGCACAATACAAAGGTTTTTTTGCAGGCGCTGAGGAAATGTCGGCCTGATGTTGGAGCCAATGAGCTTCAGGGGCAGATTCGGCGAACGGGCGGGGCGGAAGTCTATGCGGGCTGCAAAGATTGTCGGAAACAAATCCCGATCGCAGGCGATTCCGAGCGAGAGGCGGGCTGCACCTGGCCTCTCGCTCGTATCTCGGTTGGGCTCGAACGCGACGGCCTAAGATTTTGCTTTATTTAATAATAAATAGAGGACGCTACCCGTCAGTCCTTTTCCTTTTCCTGTCCCGACGAACTCTCCGAGCCGCGCTTCATGGAACCCGATCCTCCCGCGGAGCCTTCTCTGCTAGAACCCGACGCGCCAGAAGAGCCTCCCGCGCTGCCTATTTTAACGC
>DASYUV010000177.1:0-5280 GCA_036000865.1 Binatia bacterium
GCGCTCACGAAGGGTCTGCCGCAAAGCGATTGCTATGTGAACGTGTTGCGCGACGCGATGGCGGTCGATTCGCTCGATAAGTGCGGCGTGTACTTCGGCACCACTGGCGGACAAGTGTACGCATCGGCCGACGCAGGCGACAACTGGGCGCCCATCGTCCGGGATCTTCCGGCCGTGGTGTCCGTCGAGGTCCAGACGCTGCCATGATCCGAGTCACGCTACCGCCCCATCTGCGCAAGCTCGCGCACGTCGACGGCGAGGTGAAGCTCGACGTCGAGGGTCAGGTCACCCAGCGCTCGGTGCTCGACGCGCTCGAGGCCCGCTATCCGATGTTGCGCGGGACGATTCGCGATCACGTCACACAACAGCGCCGAGCGTTCGTGAGATTCTTCGCCTGCGGAGAGGATCTCTCCCACGAACCGCCGGACGCGCCGCTGCCCGACGCCGTCGCGACGGGCGCCGAGCCCTTTATGATCGTGGGCGCAATCGCCGGAGGCTAGGATTTGGCCGCGTCGAGCGAAAGCTCGCCGGACCAAGAGTAGGACCACTGGCTGCGATGCGGTTTTTCAAACGTCACAAGAGCTGTCCTCGATGATTGCAGTTTTTTTCGACGCGACCTTGCCAGAGGAAATGATCTGCTAATTTCCAGGGAAGGAGATAACTATGTTGGGTGATAAAGACGCGGCCGCAAACATCGCGGTCAAGAAATTGGAACCCGCTAGCCTAGGAAGTTCTATGGAGAGACACTCGGCCTTAAACAGGTCGGCACCGACGGCCAGCACCTGATCGTCTTCAAGTGTGGAAAGACCACGATCAACGTCTATCAGTCGCAATACGCCGCACCAACCAGGCTACGGCCGTGACTTGGGTAGTGGGCGAGGACGTGGAAGGTATCGTAGCGGCGCTCAAGGCCAAGGGCGTCACGTTCGAGCACTACGACATGCCGGATATGACGCGAAAGGGCGATATCCACGTCGCCGGCAACATGAAGGTTGCTTGGTTCAAGGATCCGGACGGCAATATCCTCAACATTATTAACCGATAGTAGAACGTCGCAAGTCGCACGCACATCGCGATCGCTTTAACGCAAAAGTAAGGAAAGACCCGCGACCCGCGAGATGGACGTGAGGCCGGGCGGCGTTTGGCGCTTCATCAGGCAGGGCCCCGATGGCACCGGGTACGACAACAAGATCGTCTTCATCGAGATCGTGAAACCCGCGCGTCTGATTTACGCCCATGGCTCCGGACAAGGAGAACGATCCGGAGCAATTCCAAACGACGGTGACTTTCGAAGAGCGGGACGGCAAGACCAAGCTCACCATGCGGGCGCTCTTCCCGTCGGTCGAGGACTGCGAAAAGACCAAGAAGTTTGGCGCCGTCGAGGCGGAAACCAGTTTTTAGAGCGCCTCGCGGAGCATTTGGCAAAGATGTGAGCCGCTTACACCATCAAAATGAACTACCCGCGGCAAGCTGAGGGGTACCAGAGCATAGCGGCGAGCATTAATCCCAAAGGCGTCACCCCCGAATGTTTTAATCGGGGTCCAGTCTCGCCTGTGGTGAGCCCAGTCGAACCACCGATAGAAGCATTCGGGAATGACGGACGTTAAGAGGTCTGGAATAGTTTTCTACGCAGCAAGGTGCGGAGAGCGAGACCCGCAGTGATTCAAAGGAGAAGAAACAGAGCTGCAAGAAATAGCGGCGCTTTAACAAAGACATTGGATCGGGAAATTGGATTGACGCGCCTCTTCATGGCGCGAGGATTCGCAACGACGATGTCCTGAACCGGCCCCTTCGTTCGTCGTAAGAATGAACCGAACAAAAGGAGAAAATCCCCATGCTCATAAAAATCCTCATCCCTCTCGCTGTCATCGTTGCCGTGTTTGTCGTCATCGTGGCCCTGCAACCATCCGAGTTCCGCGTCGCGCGGAGCGCCACCATGTCAGCCCCCGCGCCGGCGGTATTTGCGCAGGTGAATGATTTTCACAAATGGGAGGCATGGAACCCGTGGGGAAAGGTCGATCCGGCGATGAAGCAAACTTACGAGGGCGCGCCGGCCGGAATCGGCGCGATCTATGCGTGGACCGGTAACAAAGAGGTGGGCGAAGGACGCATGACCCTGACGGAGAGCCGGCCGAGCGATCTGATCAGGATCAAACTTGAATTCTTCAAGCCCTTCGCAGGCACGAACATCGCGGAATTCACCTTCAAACCTGAGGGCAATCAAACCGCCGTGACGTGGAGCATGACCGGCAAAAACAATTTCATGGCCAAGGTGATCCACCTTTTCATGAACATGGATAAAATGATCGGCGGTCAATTCGAGAAGGGTCTGGCGAGCATGAAATCGATTGTTGAAGCCGCGCCCAAGAAGTAGCGCGGTGACTCTTTATTCACGGGTCGTTGAATTTTACTACAAGAACGCCTGAGACAAGGATAATCCAAATGACATCAAGTATCGCAACTGGCCGCACGGAAACCGCGGTGAGTCGCCGCGGAGGAAACCGAACATGAACATCGCACTGTGGATCGCTCAAGGATTGCTCGCGGCTCTCTTTCTGTTCGCCGGTGGCATGAAGCTGATCCTGCCGATCGAAGAGATGACAAAGCAGATGCCACTGCCGGGCTTGTTCCTGCGGTTCATCGCTGTGTGCGAGCTACTCGGCGCGCTCGGCGTGATCCTTCCCTGGCTCCTGCGCATTCGGCCGGGCCTGACACCGCTGGCCGCCGCCGGGTTGGTGATTATCATGATCGGCGCGACGGTGACCACACTGATGACCGCTGATGTCGGTATGGCTCTGTTCCCGCTGGTGGTGGGAATCCTCGCGGCGTTCGTTGCCTACGGCCGCTGGCGGCTCACGCCGCGGCGCGCGTAGATCGATGCTGCGACAATGGTCCGAGCTTATCGCGCAAGCGCTGTAGAATTTGGTTAGCACAATGAACCTTCAAGGGGAGAAAACATGGCCACTAAAATTTTCGTCCAATCTACCAGTAAAAAATCTCAATAAGTCAATTCGAGTTTTTCACCAAACTTGGCTACCGGTTTAATCAGCAATTTACCGAAGAAGGAATTTCTATCCGTTGTCGCAACGGGGAATTGAATATGGGAAGAGAGCTTGACCGCAAAAGACGTAAGGAGGCCTGACATGAAGTACAAGGGAAGCTGTCACTGCGGCAAGGTTGCGTTCGAGGTCGAAGGCGAAATCAATGGGGCGATGGCATGCAATTGCTCTATGTGTTCCCGCAAAGGATCTCTTCTGTGGTTTGTGCCGCGCGAACAGCTGCAGGTGCTCACAGAGGAAGAGGACATCGGCACGTACACGTTCAACAAGCGCGTCATCAAGCACCGCTTTTGCCAGACGTGCGGCATTCACCCGTACGGAGAAGGCATCGATCCAAAGGGCGATCGGATCGCCGCGATCAATATTCGCTGCCTCGAAGGAATCGACCTGGAAAGCGTTCCGGTTCAACAGTTCGACGGACGGTCATTGTGAAATGAGCGACGCAAGGAGGTAATACTATGTTTAAAGATAGTAAAGCATTTAGCGGTTTTTCGGTAAACGACATCCAAAAGGCGAAGGAGTTCTACAGTCAGACACTCGGGCTGGAGGTTTCTGAAACTCATGGCCTATTGAATCTGCACCTTGCGGGCGGCACTACGGTGCTCATCTACCCCAAGCCGAACCATGCTCCGGCCACCTTCACCATCCTCAATTTTCCCGTCGATAACATTGAGGAAGCCGTGGACCAGCTAACTAAGAGCGGTGTGCGCTTCGAGCGCTATGAGGGTCAGCTCAAAACGGACGAGAAGGGAATCTTTCGCGGCGGCGGGCCATTGATCGCGTGGTTCAAAGACCCCGCTGGAAATATCTTGTCCGTGCTCGAGGAGAAGTGATCCTAAGAGGGACAAGACGCATCAACTGGTTCCGGACTTCTCCAAAGCGAGACTTTCTCATACTTGTCAGCGCAAAACGGACCGGGCATTGATTTTCAGAACTAGGAGGCAATTTCGATGGCAAGCAAATCTGATTTCACGACGGAAGAGTGGAAAACAATTGTCGCCGCGGCGCCGATGGTCGGACTAGCGGTTACGTGCGCCAGTCCCAATGGACCCTGGGGCGTTATGAAGGAGATGTTGTCGATGGGAATGGCTATGGCGGAAATGCTGCAGAAGGGCAGTTCCAATCCGCTTATTGCGGAGCTGGCCGCGGATCTAAAAGCGCGGCAAACGAAACCAGAACCGCCCCAAGGCATGAAGGATCCGGAGCAGTGTAAACAAGCGGCGCTGAATCACGTGCGAGCCGTGAACGATCTCTTGGAGCGCAAGGTCAAGCCCGAAGAAGCAGATGAGTTTAAGAAATGGCTACTGACCGTCGGCCGCCGTGTGGCCGAAGCGGCGAACGAAGGCGGTATCTTTGGATTCAGCGGCGAGTTGGTGTCAGATGCCGAAAAAAATGTGCTCAGGCAAATCGCCTTCGCATTGGGGCAGCCGGCGAGTTGATGTTCGATGAAGTGACAAAAGGTCAGGAAGTCGGATCAGGGTTGAATAGGTGAATAAAGGTCCTAAGCGCTCCGGCACCGTTTACTTATTCACTCATTCAAGCCTGATCCCTCTGTGATGCAGGCAATTCAGTTCTTCATGTTCTTTGAGGCCGCCGCATTCATCGCTGCTGCCCTAACCCACTTCGGTCTGCTGATCGACGGCTACGGGCATCAGAAGGCCGGTATCGCTGAGAGCGTGATAGCCGTCGTGCTTCTTGTCGGTTTGGCTTTGACTTGGATCCGTCCGGAGTCGACCCACGGGGCAGGCCTGGCGCTCAGACATTCGCGCTACTTGGCACTTTGGTCGGTATACTCACGATCATTGGCGTCGGTCCCCGCACAGTGCCCGATATCGTCTACCACATCGCCATAGTAGCCGTACTGATATTCGGTCTGATCCTCACCGTGCGCGCGAGAAAGTCGAGTCACGGAAGTCCGACCTCGGCGCTAGATCTATGATTTGATTGTAGAACGAACTCACTACTGTCCCAATGTTAGTTGAACAAAATCAGTCGTTTGTTGTCATGGGGCGTTTTTTCTGACTCATCGAGTTGCGAAAGCACGTGTAAGATTGGAGTTTTCTCTAAGATGGTGACGCTTAAAATCTGTAGAATCGAGTACAAGCTGTAATCGAGCTTCAAGCGTTTTTTGACGATGGCCACTAACACATAGATCGAGATAGCAATCCAGATTTGCGTTTTGACGGCATTGTCGCTGGTACCATAAAAGGCCTTGATGCGA
>DASYUV010000178.1:0-15731 GCA_036000865.1 Binatia bacterium
CGAGGCCCACCCAAGCGAGGAACGCGATCAGAGAAACCTGATGAAAAACCTTTGGATCGAGTGGATCTTTAGGTTTGCCGAGGAGGATCTGTTTAACGCGTTGTATCATGAGAGTCCTCTTTGGCTGCGCGATCCAAGATGAACTCCGTGCCGTCTGTTCCCAGCTGGAGGTATCAACGTTAACAGAGCCGGGAAAAAATTAAAATCTCCTCTCACACCGCTTTTTTCGGTTGACTGCCCCGAGCCGTTCGGACTTGTGATGATCGAGCCACTGGCTTGCCGCACTCCTGTAATTGCCAGACCGTGCGGCTCTATGCCAGATTCTCCGGGATGGTGTAACTGGATTCGTCAGCTCATCACTCGACGATCTCGTCGCCGCCGTGCAAAAGATTCCTGATATTTCGCGTCGCAAATGCCGCGATGAATTTGAGCGTCGTTTCACGGCCGGGGTCATGGCGGCAAATTACGAACGGGTTTACTATCAACTCGCCAGCATGGATTGGCTTAATATGCGCCAAATAGCCGCGCGGCCGACACGCCATTTCGCCGACGCTCGCTACGCCGCGCGCCAGTGGCGTCCGGCGCTTAATCGCGAGCGATTGAATACCCGTTGGAAAGAACGTGGATCAGATCGTCAGATATTTTCGAACGCTCATGACGCTGATACCGTCACGGAAAAAAGTTCGATACCCAAACTAGGCTTTCGGTCACTTCCTCTGAAAGAACAGGAGGATTCTCCATGACACCGGATGTCAGCATAACTGAGAAAAAAGTCGATGAACTAAAGTGACGCGATGTAACGGAATACCATGGCCCAACTAATGCGGCAGACTCGTCCGAGACACGGCAAGTGAGTGTGGGTGAACTCTACGGTTGCGTCTGTCATCGCCCGACAAAAGATTTTCCATCCTCTGCGAGCAACTCGTAGACCGCGAGCACCCGCATACCTGCGGCGGAACGCAAAGTCCTCGGGGCGCCGCTCGAATCACCTGGGATGCAATAGACCTGAATGGTATCGCTGCCCGCTCTTATGTCGGCCGATCATCCCGCATATGCGGTTGCTCGCGCCGTTGGTTTTTGTCCTTATCCTTCAACGAGCCGATGCTTCTCACTTTGAGGATCGCCAACAACTCTGGGCGCTCCACCACTTCTTTTTCCAGCAGCAACCTGGCCAATTCCTCGAGCGCCTGGCGATGAACACCGAGAATGTCACGGACCTTGACGTGGGCGTCGTTTAAAATCTTCTTGATCTCTTCGTCAACCATTCGCGCAGTCTCGTCGCTGTACTCTTTTTGCCCCGGCGTCGGCACGGGTAGAAACGGCGCGGTACGCGGACCTTCGAGGGCGACCAATCCCAGTTTCTCGCTCATGCCGAATTGCGTCACCATGGTGCGGGCGATTTCTGTGGCCTTTTGCAAGTCGTTCTGCGCCCCGGTGGAAACATCTCCGAAAATCATTTCCTCGGCGACCCGCCCGCCGAGGAGCACATAGATCCGCGCCAACAACTCGGAGCGGGTCATGAGGTAGCGATCCTCGGTGGGAAGTTGCTGCGTATAACCCAACGCCGCCACACCGCGAGGAATGATTGAAATCTTGTTCACCGGGTCGGTACCCGGAACCAGTTCCGCCACCAGCGCGTGGCCGGCTTCGTGATACGCCACGGTTTTTTTTTCGTGCGGATGCATCACCCGGCTTTTTTTCTGCAGGCCGGCGATGACACGCTCGATCGCTTCGTCGAAATCCGTTGTCTCCACCGCATCCTTGCCTTGCCGCGCTGCCAGAAGAGCCGCTTCATTGATGATGTTGGCGAGGTCCGCGCCGACGAATCCCGGGGTCTTTGCGGCGATCTGGGTCAAGTCGACCGAGGGTGACAATTTGATTTTTTTGGCATGGAGCCTGAGAATCCGCTCCCGCCCTTTTACGTCGGGACGGTCGACCAGTACTTGACGATCGAACCTTCCGGGGCGCAGCAGCGCCGCGTCGAGAATTTCCGGCCGGTTGGTGGCGGCCATGATAATGACGCCCTGATTCGGGTCAAATCCGTCCATCTCAGCGAGCAATTGATTGAGCGTTTGCTCGCGCTCGTCATGGCTCGATAGAATGTTCATGCCGCGAGCTTTGCCGAGCGCGTCGAGCTCGTCGATGAATATAATGCTCGGAGCATGCTGCACTGCTTGAGCAAACAGATCACGAACCCGCGCCGCGCCGACGCCGACGAACATCTCGACAAAATCAGAACCGGAGATGCTGAAAAAAGGCACGCCGGCCTCGCCGGCGACGGCACGCGCCAACAAGGTCTTTCCCGTGCCCGGCGGACCGATGAGCAAGACTCCCTTGGGGATGCGACCGCCGAGCCGCTGATATTTTTGTGGTGTCCGCAAAAACTCGACGACCTCAGCCAGCTCCTCCTCGGCCTCGTCGATTCCTTCAACGTCGGCAAACGTCACTCCGGTTTTTTTCTCGATGTAGACTTTCGCTTTGCTCTTGCCGATTTGCATCAGGCTGCCGCCGGCGGCGCCCATTTTGCGAAACAGAAAGTTCCATACCAAGAAAAAGAGCACGACCGGCACCACCCAGGAGAGTAGTGTCGGCAGCCACTGGCTAATCACCTCGCCTCTGAAAGGAACACCGGCTGCCTCCAAGTCATTGACCAGATCAGGATCCTCAATCCTTACCGTAACAAACGGCAGAGCGCTTTTAACCTCTTTGTATTCGCCGCGCGATTTGAGTTGTTCCGCCGAAAGAACTTCCTTTACCCCCTCGGGTTTGACCTCGCCGCGAATGATCTGCTCGTTTATCACCAGATTAGTCACCAGGCCCTTTTTGGCTAACGCTTTGAACTCGCTGTAGCCGATGGTCTCGACCTTCGGTGCGGCAAAATAGTATTGCAGCAGGAACAGCATCAGCAAGGCGACAACAAAATAGCCGATCGATAACTGTTGCTTCCATTTATTCATGCCGTTCCTCCTCGTCGCGCTGTCATGACGGCTTTCGGACCACTGTGTCGGGGCACGAACCCAAGCGTGCTCCAAGCCGCTCACAGCCAGCGGCGACGCCCGTTAGGTCTGGTGCGCCGCGGCGCGTTTGCGCATTTCGTCGGGAGAGACATCCTCAATGTGTGTAGCGAACGACCATGAATGGCCGTAGGGATCTTCGAGCGTCGCCATTCGATCGCCGTAGAATTGATCTTCCGGCTGCCGTAACACCTTCGCTCCGGCAGATTCCGCTCGTTTCACCAGAACATCCACGTCATCGACGTAAATCAGAACATTGACCGGTGTCCCGCCAATAGATTGGGGACTGCGAAAATTCATCTCCGGAAACTCATCCGCGAGCATGAACGGGGCGTCGCCGACCCTGAGCTCAGCGTGGCCGATCTTGCCCTCACCCATCGCTATGCGCATCACCTCGCGCGCACCGAAGGCGTTCTTGTAAAAATCGATTGCCATTGCCGCGCCCCTTACACATAAATACGGCGTGGCGCCGCGGTATTCGTCGGGAATTGATTTGACTTTCGCTGCCATAACTCTCTCCTCTTCTTATTTGGTTCTCCGCCAATATTTCCCGCGCAATATTTCCCGCGCACTATTTTCACCAGAGCATCACGGCCGGCTTGCCGCGTATCGAATGCTTCAGTCTGCCGCTGCCGCCTTTTTCTACGGTCAGGGTAGGCTGTGTCACACATGTCCGGAAATCTCTTTGGCGCGCGGCGTGCCTATCAGCCCGTCATGGCCTGCCGCAGAGGCCGCGCTTTTGATTCGACAGTCGCACCGACTGCGCGCTCAGCGTTGTGAAAGCTGGAAAATTTACGGACGGCTAGCCGTTAGAGAAGCACCTTTTATGCCAGAGGTGATCCAATTGAGGGAGGAGATTGCGGCTGTCTCGCCATTGGTACAGCTACTTAAGAACCGATCACCGCGCGCATCGTCGATAGATGCAGGCGAAATTATTTTTGCAATGAACTCGAGATAAGCGAGGGAATTTGGCCAGGCCCTTCAGTTCAGATTGGTTTCCCGAACGGCCAGAGGTGCGCGCTGCGCAGCCAATTGCCGCGAGATCCAGCGTTGTGCCAAAAAAATCAATCCCAACGCAACCATGACAAAGAGGGTCCTGCCAAATGAAATAGAGTGCGATAGTGCTTGAAGCTCGACGGCAAATAACGTGAACGCCAGGATCCCCGGTATCCGCCCCAAGATGCTACCGGCAATGAAATCGGCAAACCGGATACGCGAAGCGCCGATAAATAGATTGACGATCGTAAACGGCGCCACGGGAACCAGGCGCAATGCCAGCACGGCGAGCAGACCTCGCCTTGCAGCGGCGTCACGCAAACGCTCGGAGCGCTCGCCGATGAGGCTGCCCAGCCAATCCAGTCCGACATATCTGCCGACGCCAAAGCCCAAGGACGCGCTGACCAGCCATCCGCCAAGGCCGTAGAGGTTGCCGGCGACCGGCCCGAAAGTGACGATTGTCGCCGCAGTGAGAAGGGTTACGGGAAATAACACGATGCCGCCTAGTACGTAGGCGGCGATTACCATGAATGGCGCTAGTGGATGGGTTTGGAATGAGCGTTGCCACGCCGTGAGAACTTCAAAGTCGAGCCAGCGGTTAGGAGCCAGCCAATGCCATGCGGCGACCACGGCGAATAGCCCAATTAAACCGGCAAGTCGTCCCACATTGGCGCTTCGATGCGCTTTTTGATTGGCAATCGGCTGGTGATTCAACGTCTTTCCGAACCTGAAGGGAATACTTAACTACTAGCATTCCGCTTTCGTCGGTTCAAATACCACCCTTTCGGCACGCCACGTTTACAGGTGATTTACGTTGGAGATGCGCTCGCGCCACATCTTCAGCCCGGTGCGTATGTAGGTTGGCTCGAGATCGAGAATCCGGCAGACATTTATAACGAAAAACAAGACTCGAGGTCATCGGCGGAAAACCACTGGTCGACCTCGCGGAATAACTTCGCGCGCCGCTTTTGTATGCGGCAAATTTTGGGTACTCGCGAATCGCTTCACGCAGCAATGCGTCGGTGAGCACGCCAGTGAGCACAGTTTGCTTAAGTCAAGTTGTATGCTTTTGCGACCAACATAATCCTTCACTTGGAGGCGTGTCGAACTCAGCGGTTTTTTTCCATGGGATTTTGGACGGCTTTTTTCCGCTTGGACAACCATGTCGACGCGAGGCTCGACTCACCTCAAAAGAATCGGCGATGCGCGCTAATGCCGGCTCGTACCCGTACCGTAAGCCGGACCATTTACCGGTTTTGTAGCGAGACGAGTTGATGCTGCTTGGCGACAAGACAGCTAATTTTTGACTGTTTCAAATACAAGACTTTTTTAATTTCCATGTGTCGATCATGGGACACCGACGCTGCTGAATCCGAGCATTATCAGAATTTTTCACGCTCAATCGCGGCAACCATTTCTGGTACATTTCTTGCCATCGCGATAATCGCTAACAAAATCTACCGGATTGGATTAGGAAAATTAATGAACCAGCCAAATCTCTGGGCAATCATCTTGGCCGGCGGCGAAGGCACCCGAGTACGGAGCTTTTTGAAACAGCTTTGCGGCGGCAGCGGGCTCAAGCAGTTTTCCACTATCATCGGCGAACGTTCGATGTTGCGTTGCACCCTGGACCGGATCGAGCGGCTCATTCCAGCCGAGCGGATACTAGTCGTGGTTGGATCTCACCATCGAGCGGAGGTCGAAAAACAATTGCCGCACTGGCCACGCCACAATATTATTTTTCAACCCGCCAACCGTGATACCGCACCAGGAATACTATTGCCGCTCGCCCACATAACCGACCGCGATCCGGCGGCCACGGTGGTGGTATTTCCATCCGATCATTTTGTCCTGGATGAGGAACGCTTTATCGGCGCCGTCGAAAAAGCTGTGGAGGACTCAACGCTGCATCCCAACAAAATGGTGTTGCTGGGCATGACTCCACACGCCGGGGAAGAGACCGAATATGGCTACATTAAGGTCGCGCGAAAACAAGGCAGCGATAGTGCCAGGCCGGTCGCCGGATTTGTCGAAAAGCCTGCACTGCCCCGAGCGATGGAGCTCATTCAACAAGGCGCGCTCTGGAATACCATGGTATTCGCCGCGCACAATGCCGCGCTGTGGGAAATGGTCGAGCAAAGCGTACCGCTCCTGTATCGTGCATTTCAGCTGGTCCGGATGACCTTGAATAATACCCGCTCACCGCGTCTTTTGGATGAGATCTATGAAACCATTCCGAGCGTGAACTTTTCATCGGCGATCTGCCAGCCCCTTCCCGCCAGGTTGCGCGTCCTGCCGGTTGCCGACGTCGGCTGGAGCGACTGGGGCACGATCGGCAGTATTCTGCGGACCGCACAAAAGCTCGGAGCATTCGACACAGTTTTCGCCCGTCTGGACAAATCGACAGCACAGCCCGCTTGGCATACATCTAATTCATTCGGCAGTGGCACTTCACTTGCTCCTATTAGAGGTATAAGCTGATTTCGATTTCACGTCTTTTTAGGAGCGCGCCTGTGTGCGCAAAGCTGTAAGCTTGGCGCATTGCGCCGCGGCGCACCGCAAGCTGCGCCATGAACCTGCTCACAAACTCCGGAAATCTGCCTTACATCGAAGAGTTGTACGCAGCCTACAGAAAAAATCCGGCATCGGTCGGACGCGAATGGCAGGCCTATTTTAGCGAGATTAAAGAGAACGGGCTGTCACCCACTAATGGTAACGATACCGCAGCGGGCAAATTGCCTGCCCACATTGATACGGCGGGCACTCGCAGCGGTTCAGCGCCTTCCTTCGCTTCGACACTTCAGGAACAGCTTAACGACATGGTTCGAGCCTACCGCACGCTTGGCCATCGAGCAGCGCGTCTCGATCCCTTGGCCCAACAGGCGGACATTGAAGTCGTGCTCGACCCTGCATTGTATGGTTTTACCGCCGAGCGCGCCGATCAACTCCTACCGTGCGCCGGGCTCTATTGGCCCGGACCGCAGACGCTGCGCGAAATCGTCAGACGTCTTAGGGAAACTTATTGCGGCTCCATTGGCGTTGAGTTCATGCACATCGAGGATCGCTCGATCCGTGAATGGTTACAGGAAAAAATCGAAACGAACCAGAACCGCCTCCAGCTCGACCAAACAGAACAGCGTCAGATTCTGACCCAATTGATTCATGCCGCTACGTTCGAGCAATTTACCCGCAACCAATTCGTCGGCGCCAAGAGCTTTTCCTTGGAAGGCGCCGAGAGCCTCATTCCATTGCTGATTTTCACCATCGAGAAAGCCGCGCGCGAGGGCGTGCGCGAGATCGTTTTAGCCATGGCCCATCGCGGCCGGCTCAATGTGCTGGTCAACGTCATCGGCAAAAAGCCACGGCAGATATTCCGTGAATTCCTCGATGTCCCGCTTCCCGCCGACGGCGGTGGAGATGTCAAATACCATCTCGGCTACAGCGGCGACTATCAGACTTCCGCCGGACCCAAGATGCATCTTTCGTTGTGCTTCAATCCGAGTCACTTGGAATTCGTCAACCCTGTAGCCGTCGGCCGGGTGCGCGCCAAGCAAGACCGCTCCGGCGACGCCGAACGGGAGCGCGGTCTGGCATTGCTGATTCACGGCGAGGCGGCGTTCGCCGGCGAAGGCGTGGTTCAGGAAACACTAAACCTGAGCCAGCTTGCCGCCTACGGTATCGGCGGCGCGCTCCACGTGATCGTCAACAACCAAGTCGGTTTCACTACCTACCCGAGCGAAGGAAGATCGACCAGCTACGCCAGCGACATCGCGAAGATGCTGCAGATACCGGTTTTCCACGTCAACGGCGATGATCCGGAAGCGGTCGAGCAGGCCGCCGCTCTCGCCATGGACTTTCGCCGCCGTTACCGGCGCGATGCGGTGATCGACATGGTGTGTTACCGCCGCTACGGCCACAATGAAGGCGACGAGCCGAGTTTTACCCAACCGAAAATGTATCGCGCCATCCGTCAGCACCCACCGGTGTCAGAGCGCTATCTCAAGCAGCTGATCGAGCAGCGGCTAATCAGTCGCGAACAGGCCGATCAGATCGCCAAAGAATTCCGCGACCTGCTCGAGCAAGAATTAACGCTGGCGCGGAGTGACGGTTTCAATGACGCGACCCAGAGCTACGGCGGCATTTGGTCCGGGTATATCGGCGGCCTGGAACCTAAGGGACAGGAAATCACGAGCGCCGTGGTGCAAGAGCGGCTGTCGCAACTGCTCGACGGACAGACCCGCTTCCCGGCCAATTTTCATCCTCATCCGAAAATCGCCCGGTTCGCGGCGCTGCGTCGCGAAATGGCGGCGGGAAAACGTCCATTGGACTGGGCCGCTGCTGAAGCCTTGGCCTTTGGAAGCCTCGCTTGCGAAGGTGTTCGGGTGCGCTTATCTGGCCAAGACACAGCAAGAGGAACCTTTAGTCAGCGCCACGCCGTGCTGTATGATTTTGACAACGGCGCGACATACACGCCGCTCAATCACCTGACACCGGATCAAGCGCCGGTCGAGATTTACAACAGCCCGCTTTCCGAAGCGGGCGTGCTCGGCTTCGAGTATGGTTACAGCCTGGACTATCCCGATGCGTTGGTGCTCTGGGAAGCCCAGTTCGGCGACTTCGTCAACGCGGCTCAGGTTATCGTCGATCAATTCATTTCCAGCGCCGAGGAAAAGTGGCGGCGCTTGAGCGGCCTGGTGCTGTTGTTGCCGCACGGCTTCGAAGGCATGGGGCCGGAGCATTCGAGCGCGCGCATGGAGCGCTTCCTGCAGCTCGGCGCGCGCGACAATCTTCAGGTCGTTTATCCGACCACGCCAGCGCAATACTTTCATTGCCTGCGGCGCCAGGCGCTGCGCAAGTGGCGCAAGCCGCTGGTCATCATGACGCCGAAAAGCCTGCTGCGCCATCGCGACGCGACTTCTTCTCTTACAGAACTTTCTCAGGGACGCTTTGAGACGGTGATCGGCGAAGCCCACAGCGAATCGATCGTGAAACGGATCTTGCTGTGTAGCGGCAAAATCTACTATGAGCTAAAGAGCCATCGCGCTGAGCGCCAGCGCGATGACGTGGCGATCGTGCGCATCGAACAACTCTATCCCACACCCAGCGACGCGCTTGCCGCCGCGCTACGCGGATATCCTGACCGCACTCCTGTCCTATGGGTCCAGGAAGAACCGAGCAATATGGGAGCCTCGTGTTTTTGGTCGTTACAATTCGGTACGCGGCTATTCGATCGGTATCCTTTCACCATGGTAACCAGACCGGCGTCGGCCAGCCCTGCCACCGGCTCGGCGTGGCGGCACCGAGAACAACAAGCGCAGCTTCTCGCCGCCGCCTTCGGCGAGGTTGGCTGATGCCACTGACACCAACCACTGGAAATTCTTTTCGGGACGCCGCTCTGCGGAGCAGACCATGCGTATAGATGTCACAGTTCCCAACGTCGGCGAATCGATCACTGAGGTCGAGATCGGCGAATGGCTCAAGAACAAAGGCGACCGGGTCGACAAGAACGAGCCCCTGCTGACGGTCGAGAGCGATAAAGCAACCGTAGAGATTCGCGCGCCGGAATCCGCCACGTTGATCGACATTCTCAAGAATACCGGCGACAGCGCAGCAGTCGGCGAGGTGATCGCTCACTTGGAAGCGCAGAGCGGCCGCGCTCAGACGACGGCGACGGAAAGCAGCCACCCGCAACTTGGAGCGCAACCGCCGCAGGGCAACGGCGCAGACGAGCCTCGCAGCGACGGCGCGACGTCCGACAGCGAACGGATCGCCCAACGAGTTGCGCCATCCGAACCTGCCGACAAGCGCGAAAATCAGGCGGCCGAACAGCCGCTGCAGGAGGAAACGGCTCCGAGCGCGCGCGACGTTCAGCTCATCGAAGCCAAGGAAACGACAGCCCAGCAAGTCCAAGACACCGAATCCCCGGAACCATCGCCCGAGCCATCGGCGGGAAACGGTCAACCGGCGGAAGAGCAAGGCGAAAGCATTTTTCCTCAATCTACAACATCGACATCCCGGCGCGATGAAGCCGTGCGGATGACCGCGCTGCGCCGCCACATCGCCGAACGCTTGGTCCTAGCGCAGCAAAGCGCGGCGCTGCTGACCACATTCAATGAAATCGACATGTCGGCGGTGGTCGCCTTGCGCCAAACCCAAGGCGAAGCATTCCAAGAAAAACATCGTATCAAGCTGGGCTTCATGTCTTTCTTTGTTAAGGCCGCCGTCATCGCGCTGCAAACGGTGCGCGAAGTCAACGCCGAAATCCGCGGCGGGGACATTCTCTACCACCACTACTTCGACATCGGTATCGCGGTCGGCAGCGGCAAAGGCCTGGTGGTTCCGGTGCTGCGCAATGCCGAAAGGATGAGCTTCGCCGAGATCGAGCGGGCCATCGACGATTTTGCCCGGCGCGCCAAAGACGGCCGCCTCAAACCCGAGGAGCTCCAGGGCGGCACGTTTACCATCACCAATGGCGGCGTCTACGGTTCGCTGCTCTCCACGCCGATCGTCAATCCGCCGCAGAGCGCCATCCTCGGGCTTCATGCGATTCAAGATCGTCCGGTGGCGCGCGGCGGTGCGGTGGCGATCCGGCCGATGATGTACGTCGCTTTGACCTACGATCATCGCCTCATCGACGGCCGCGAGGCGGTGCTGTTTCTCAAGCAGATCAAAAACATGATTGAGGAACCCGCGCGCATGCTGTTGCAGTTTTGACGCGGGTTGGTGAGCAAATTTCTCACCCCCTCCTCTTTCCTCCCCCGCACACGCGGGGGGATGAAGGTGGGGGCCGTCGAGACACGGAGAGAGTGTAGGGGCAGGTTTCAAACCTGCCCCTACTGGATTCCCGCCTTAGCGGGGAATGACGACGGAAACATTTTCGACCTTTTCAATGCCGACTGACTGATTTGAAAGCAGCCCGCGCATGGCGCAAATTTTTCACCGCAGCACGAACACTATCTCCAGGGTGAGCGTATTCGGGGGCGCTGCCGTCGTCGTTGTCCTCGTTGCCACGCTCGCGGCGATTAACAGGTCGTCCTATGTGACGGAGGTCGGTGTCGCGCGCAGTCAGCCGGTCCAATTCAGCCACAAACACCACGTCAGTGACGACGGCATCGATTGCCGTTATTGCCATACCACAGTCGAACAATCCTCTTTCGCCGGCATTCCGTCCACCAAGATCTGCATGAATTGCCACACGCAAATCTGGGCCGAGAGTCCGATTCTGGAGCCGGTACGCGAAAGTTTCCGGACCGGGAAGTCGCTGGAGTGGACGCGGGTGCACAACTTGCCGGGCTTCGTCTATTTCGATCACAGCATTCATGTACACAAGGGCGTGGGCTGCACCACTTGCCACGGGCGAGTGGATCAGATGCCGCTCATGTGGCGCGAGAACACCCTATATATGGAGTGGTGTTTGGAGTGTCACCGCAATCCGGAGCGCTTCGTTCGGCCGCGGGAGCAGGTCTTCAACATGGATTGGCAGCCGCCGTCGGATCAGATCGCTCTCGGGCAAAAACTCGTGCAGCAGTACAAGATCGAGAGTCTCACTAGCTGCTCGGTTTGCCACAGATAGGGAGAAGATTGGAATGATGGAGTATTGGAGTAGTGGAGTGGTGGAAGCAAGTGTCACGGGATGCATTACTCCAACACTCCAACACTCCAGTACTCCAGAGTTTTAGCGATGAAACCCGAAACCCGGAACTCGAAACTCGCGACTGCGCGGCTCGATCTCGCTGCGATTCGCGAACGGCTGGCGTCCTCTCGCGGTCAGGATTACTGGCGTTGCCTTGACGAATTGGCCGACAGCGAGCAATTTCACGAATTCTTAAAACAAGAATTTTCGCAACAGGCGGCGGGCTTGTTGGATGGGGTGGGCCGGCGAGATTTCTTGAAATTGATGGGAGCGTCCTTGGCCTTAGCGGGTCTCAACGGCTGTGGCAGAGCGGCGCCAGTGGACAAGAAGATTGTGCCCTACGTGAACCAACCTGAAACCATGGTCATCGGCAAGCCGATGTTCTTTGCCACTGCCTTCCCTATGAGCGGAGTGGGCACTGGAGTCCTCGTCGAAAGCCATGAAGGCCGCCCCACCAAAATCGAAGGCAATCCCAACCATCCCGCCAGCGTAGGCGCGACGGATGCGTTCGCTCAGGCTTCAATCCTGACTCTCTACGATCCCGACCGTTCCCAGGTCGTCAAGAATGCCGGGCGAATCAGCACGTGGAATGCTTTTCTCATCGCGATCAACGACGATCTTGAAGCGGAGCGCGTAGTTGGCGGAGGGGGGTTACGGATTTTGACGGAAACGATCACGTCGCCGGCGCTTGCCAATCAGTTGCGCCAGTTGCTGGCGAAATTTCCGCGCGCCAAGTGGCACCAATACGAACCGGTAAATCGCGATAACGTGCACGCCGGCGACCGTCTGGCCTTTGGCAACAACGTCAATACGGTCTACCGATTCGATAACGCCGATGTGATTTTATCGCTGGATGCGGATTTTCTTTTCGCAGGTCCTGGAAACGTCCGCTATGCACGCGACTTTGTCGGCAAGCGAAGAGTTCGCCAGAATAAAAGTGAGATGAACCGGCTCTACGCCATCGAGGCGACGCCGTCGGTTACCGGTTCCATGGCGGATCATCGCATTGCGCTGCGTCCCAGTGAGATTCCGAATTTTGCTGGAACCATCGCAGCCAAAATCGGGCTTCCCGTGCAATCGTCAGCCGATCCCCAGCGCTCTCAATGGATCGACGCCCTAGTCCGCGATCTGCAAAAACATCGCGGCGCGAGTATTGTTGTTGCCGGCGACCAACAGCCACCGGCGGTCCATGCGTTGGCCCACGCGATGAACCAGGCCTTGGACAACGTCGGCAAGACGGTGGTTTACACCGAACCCATCGAAGCCAATCCCGCCGATCAAATGGCATCCTTGCGGGAACTGGTGAAGGACATGGATGCCGGCGCAGTCAGAATACTGCTCATGCTGAGCGGCAACCCGGTCTTCACGGCGCCGGTGGACCTTGGCTTTGCCGAACAGCTAGCGAAGGTCCCGCTGCGTGTTCATTCGGGTCTCTATGAGGATGAGACTTCGGCCTATTGTCACTGGCATATCCCCGAAACCCACTATCTGGAGTCATGGAGCGATATTCGCGCTTACGACGGTACGGCGACGATCCTGCAGCCGTTGATCGCGCCGCTGTACAGTGGAAAATCATCCCACGAACTTTTGGCGGCATTGCTAGGCACGTCCGGAGAGACATCCTACGATATTGTTCGAAAGTACTGGAACGGCCAGAAGGTCGCCGGCGATTTTGAGCTCTTCTGGCGCACGGCATTGCACGATGGCGTCGTTTCGGGTACGGCCTTCAAACCCAAGACAGTTGGACTCAAATTGGTCGGAAGCTGGAGTATTGCGGATCAATCCGTTCCGCAAACTCGAAACTCGAAACCCGAAACCCGAAACGCCCAGTCGGAGACTGGGAGCTCCCTGGAAATTTCTTTTCAACCCGATCCGACGCTTTTCGACGGCCGCTTCGCCAACAACGGTTGGCTGCAGGAGTTGCCGAAGCCTCTGACCAAGCTGACCTGGGACAACGCTGCTCTCGTCAGTCCAAAAACTGCCCAGCGGCTGGGTTTGTCTTATCAGGTCGGCGCGAGGGGTGGAGAACATGGAAGAGTATTTACCGACGTCATCGAGCTGCGCTACGAAGGGCGAACCTTGCAGGCTCCAGCCTGGATCGTTCCGGGGCATGCCGACGAGTGTATCACCGTTCACCTTGGCTACGGCCGCACGCGCGCGGGCAAGGTCGGAAACGGCACCGGCTTCAATGCCTACGCCATTCGAACTGCGAACGCGCCCTGTTATGGCGCGGGATTGAAGATCCGTAAAATCGGAACGCAATATCCGCTTGCCTGCACGCAATTTCATCACAGCATGGAAGGGCGCGATCTCGTGCGCGCCGCAACCATCGAGGAGTACCGGAAGAACCCGAACTTCGTTCAAGGCGAGCATCACCACGAATCAGAAGGCTCGTTGTATCCCGGTTACAAATATGAGGGTTACGCATGGGGCATGGCCATCGATGTAAATGCATGTATCGGCTGCAACGCCTGCGTCGTTGCGTGCCAGTCCGAAAACAATATTCCAGTCGTCGGCAAAACCGAAGTGACCCGCGGCAGGGAGATGCATTGGCTGCGTATCGACCGCTATTATAAAGGAAGCCCGGAAAACCCCGAGACCTATCATCAGCCGGTTCCGTGCATGCACTGCGAGAACGCGCCTTGTGAATTGGTTTGCCCGGTGGGCGCGACCAATCACAGCCATGAGGGTCTCAACGACATGATCTACAATCGCTGCGTGGGCACCCGCTATTGCTCGAATAATTGCCCGTACAAGGTGCGCAGGTTCAATTTTTTCGAGTATTCCGATTTTGAGACCCCGAGCCTCAAGCCGCTGAGAAACCCCAACGTTACGGTACGGAGCCGCGGCGTTATGGAAAAGTGCACCTACTGTGTTCAGCGCATCAATATCGCGAAGATAGACGCGGAAAAAGAGAATCGTCCGGTCCGCGACGGTGAAATCCAGACCGCGTGTCAGGCCGTCTGTCCTACCCAGGCGATCGTGTTTGGCGATATTAACAATCGCGAGGCCGCCGTCGCCAAATTGAAATCCGAATCTTTGAACTACGGTCTCTTAACCGAACTGAATACCAAGCCGCGCACGACGTATCTTGCCAAGCTGACAAATCCCAACCCGGAGATCAAAACGGGCTGAGCTATGGAATCCGAGCAGTTTAACAAATCTTCAGAGATCGAGCCGACGGCTCCCGTCATCGAGCCGGGGCACACCTTTGCTTCGGTCACCGATAAAATCAGCGCCATCGTGCTCACCCAACGGACGCCGCGGTTTTGGTACGTGGGATTCGGGCTCTCTTTCATCCTGGTTTTGGTTTTGCTGTTTGGGACGGCGTACCTGCTGACCATGGGGGTCGGCGTCTGGGGGATCAATATCCCCGTCGGATGGGGGTTCGCGATTGTCAATTTTGTCTGGTGGATCGGCATTGGCCATGCGGGCACGCTCATTTCCGCCATTTTGTTACTCCTGCGACAAAAGTGGCGCCAGTCAATCAACCGGTTCGCAGAAGCCATGACTTTGTTTGCCGTCGCCTGCGCCGGTATGTTTCCGTTGCTCCACCTAGGCCGCCCTGGGTATGCTTATTGGCTATTTCCGTACCCGAGTACCATGGGTATCCAGCCGCAGTTCCGCAGCCCGCTGGTATGGGACGTATTCGCGGTTTCCACCTATTTCACGGTGTCATTGCTGTTCTGGTATATGGGACTGATCCCGGATCTTGCAACAATGCGCGATCAGGCGCGTCGTCGCTTTGCGCGTTTTGCCTACGGAATCCTCGCCATGGGTTGGCGCGGCTCGGCGATTCATTGGCATCGCTATGAAATGGCTTATCTGCTAATGGCCGGTCTTGCTACGCCGCTGGTTGTTTCTGTTCACACCGTAGTGAGCTTCGATTTCGCCGTAGGTCTCGTCCCCGGTTGGCACTCTACGATCTTTCCCCCCTATTTCGTAGCAGGAGCCATCTATTCCGGATTCGCCATGGTGCTGACCCTCGCCATTCCACTGCGCAAACTCTACGGCTTGGAAGATTTCATCACTTTGCGTCACTTGAAAAACATGGGAGAAGTCATGCTCGCCACGGGGTTGATCGTCGC
>DASYUV010000179.1:0-27711 GCA_036000865.1 Binatia bacterium
ACACCGCTTGGAGATCGGCTTGAAGATTGTTCACCACCCGCACTCGCTCGTTGACTAATCTTCGCCGGCGTCGGCTTAGTCGCTTGAGAATTTCGTTCTCGGGTGGTGTTCCACGGACTTCCTGCAGCACTTCCTTGGCCAGCCGGAGTTGGTTCAAAGGTTCAAGGTTAATCGTTCAAAGTAGTACTAAAGCCCGTTCCAATCATTCCAGCCGTTCAAAGCGTTTCAAGTCGTTAATGGCTGGTGCCGAATGGTGATTGGGTAGATCATTCACAATTCGAGTACTTGCATTAGTTTTTTCAGCAGCTCGCTCTGTTTCTTCTTTGTACTCATCTTCCGAAGGTCGGTAATGGTCGCCACGGGAGATTCACTTTGTCCATAAAGCACCGGACCAGACCTCCGAGCACGTGAGAATTTTCCAGGCATCAATAAAGGGTATAGGCTCGGACAGGCTACTTTTCTTTTCGCTCCGCGGCCGGCGACGCGGACGTAAGGTACTTCCGAGTCCAAAGATCGATGCCATCTCCGCTTGCTGTCTGTTTTTCCGAACGGTCGTTGCCGGTTCAGACATTCACGAACAGCGACCAATTGCTCTTCTCGCATCGGTTCGCCGCTGCCGTTTACCCATCGATGATGGCGCACGAGCGTTGGGGAAATGTACCATTTCTGAGTCATTTCGGGGTACGGAAAACTTAAAAATGGTCTCATTGGCGGGACACCGGCTGTTCCAGGCGGAGACTGTTCACCAAAGTTACAGCGGCTGGAATGAATTCGACCCTGTAATTGATCACTTCCAGACGGTCGGCTAATTCCGTCAATGTGTAACCATTGCTAACATGGTATAGCCGTTGCTTCGCGCTATCACGGCGCTCCATTAAAAGTTGAGACCTTGCCCGTTGACTCGGACTACACCAATCAAATTTTTCTTCAAACAAAACCGGATTCGTATTTCTCGGTAGCACAGTATGATTCTCCTGGTCGAAGACGATTCCGCAAGCCGGTATGCGCTTGCCCGGATACTCCGAAACAAAGGCTATGAAGTGATAGAAGCAACCGATGGGAACGAAGCGTTCGCGTTGTTTGAGAAGTCGCACTTTGATCTTGTCATTACAGACCTAAAGATGCCCAATCAAACTGGCCTCGTTCTAATCGCCCGCATTCGCGTCAAGTGGCCCAACATGCCGATACTTCTAATGTCGGGCTTTCTCTCCGAGGCCGCTGGAAAACTCGTTGCAGAGGGATTGGCGAAATTTATTCATAAGCCTATCGAACCTGAGGATTTAGTCGCGACCGTTCAGCGCCTGCTCCGGAAATCTAACTGAGCTAGGTTCTCATTGGAAAAACAGTATTAACGCCTTTGAATTTAGAAGGCATGAAAAGCGGCAACTGCAGCCCATTGCCGTCTCTTTGTCGGGCCGGATCAATATGATCCCGAGAGAAACGTCTTGACCTCTCCTTCTGCTGTTGGCCTCCCTAGATGGATAAATGATGGAGGTTCCCAGAAATGGAAATGGTCAAGCCGGAGGATTGTACATCTGCGGCTGGCGCTGAGCTCGTTTTACCCGATCAAACAAAAATGCGGCCTGCCTCATTAGAATCCGACAAGGAAATCGAACTGACGATAGCTCTTGAAGAATTAGCCGAGCTGATTGAAACCGAAGGTGGTCTCTTAATCCCTTAAAGGCACTCGCTCAAATGTGAAACGAAAATTCGCCAAGCGCGGCCGGATTACCGAAATTTATCACCGCCCCCGTGTCTCTGCTTTCTTTTGAAGTATTTTGCGGCGATCCCGAGATTCGACAAAAAAACCGCGTGGTCACGACAGAGCCAATCGGATGAAGGGCTTGAGTCTATGAAGCGCGCGGCACGGCAAGAGCTTTCTCAATGTCCGGAACGGCGTCCGGATAAACCCGACGTGCCAGATCGAGCAACCATTTTGCCTGCTCCACGTCGCAATGGATTTCCGCTATCCGCTCAAAGTGGTCTGCTTTCGGCCTGCGCACAATGATGCCGTTTTTCAGGATTGCATACTCCTTGGCCGCCGGGTCACATCGATCCAGAAAGCCATCGAAGATTGGCAGAGCCATCTCAATAACGATATTCACGGCCGAAAACTAACCACGGCAGCGCGAAGCGTCAAGGGGAATATGACCGAGCTGAAGACGACCGACCTCCAGTCGGAAGTGTGGCGCGACGGATTTTATGAGTCGCGAAGAGAGGCAAACCGCAAGATGCCGATGTGGATTCAGCTGAAGAACCGCAAGCGGCGCTTTACAGACGGGTTCAAGCGATTGAGCCTTCTCGGAAGGTACCTATTGTTGACAATCCTCAGCCGGTTGCTATCTATTCGCTTGGTAACCTCAAGTACAAAATCTTAACCGGTTAAGGTCGGAGTCTTCGTGGGCTTAGGAACCCACCCCAAAACTCGCAAAGACAAGCTCGGGACTTCTCTCCAAGGTTTCCTAAAAAACCCATTATAGGCGAAGCGCACAAGGCAAAGTCGAGGGAGAATTTTTCCCGATGAGGTTAAAGATTTATTTACTAACGTTATCAGTCCTGCTGCCGATTAACATTTCGGGATGCTCTACTAGCAGGAATTACACGCCGCCGTTAGAGGTTAGAGAGAGCACAACAGTTATACTAAGAGATCCGTTTGACGCCGCATGGAGTAAATCAATTAGAGCCCTCGGTGGGTCGTTTTTTGTAATGAACAACATAGTCAAGGATTCAAAGATCATCAATTTGTCATACAGTGGAGACCCCGAAAAGTATGTGGACTGTGGACATGTCGCGATCAGTGTCAACGAGGGGACCGGAAGGACGACCTACCAATTTCCAGGAGCGCGTAGAAGCGTTCAGTTTAAATTAGCTAGAGGTTTTAGCACCTCTGTTGTCAATCGACAAATGTCTTTGGAAGGCAGAATTAATATGCTGTTTGAAGAGCTGGATAAAAATGAAACAGGCGTAAAGATTGTCGTTCGGTACATCGTGACTCGAACAGGCACCGAGACGGTCACTGACCACATTAACAATAGCACCTGGATTCTACCACTTCCTCCCTTAACCTTGAGTTTCAATACGGGCGCAAGCGATTCGGCAACGGGCGAAACGACTTTCACGTGTCGCGCGACTGGCGAAATGGAAAGGGCGTTAATCGATCTCTTAACTTCGACTTACACCCAATAGTTACCCCGGTATATCGCGAGGTCGTCGGTTGAATAGGACATCAGACCACCGGACTCTACCCAAGAACTTCCTTGGTACAGCGATGGCAGTCGATTCTTTATCGCGAGGTTGGCAATTCGCTTCTGTTGAAGAAAGAGGTTGGCACTCGTAACTGTGATGAGCGCGCCCGCGCGTCCCTTGGCTGCGGTTTGGAATGCGCCTTCCAAATCAGGGTTCAGCCCTCGCACCTCTAACATTTGAATCTGAATCTTGAGAGCATTCGCCGCAGCCTCATACTCTTTAAAAACGCCGCTGCGCTCGTCTACATCCCGAAGGACTCCGACGCGCGATAGCCGCGGAACAACCTCCTTAAGTAATTCCATCCGTTTGCCGCTCAATTGCGCGCTCAGTGTGGCGAGCCCCGTGATATTACCGCCCGGGTGCGCCAAGGTCTGGACTAGCCCATCCGCGACTGGATCGAGCCCGGTCACCATGACAATGGGGATCGTCTTGGTCGCGTGCTTGGCTGCGTGGATCGCTGATGGAATTGGGACGACAAGGACATCGACCTTGAGCTGCACGAGGTCGTTCACAAGGCTTGGGATACGATCCAGTTTTCCCTCGGCACCGCGATAATCGATCACTAGGTTTTTTCCCTCGACATAACCGAGGTCTCGCAGCCCTTGCCGCAACGCCTCGACATAAGGCCCTTGATTGGAAGCATCGCCAGTTCCTGACACGTAACCGATCCTCGGTATTTTCGCCGGCTGCTGCGCCTCGACTATGACTGCAGCAGCAAGCAGTACCATTACAAACAGGATTGATAAGGCACCCGCGTTCTTCATTACACACACCATTCGCTATGTATCACGCGGGCGGTTAGTAGAGAAAGTGAGATTTACGACGGGAAGGCGATAAGCATTCGTTGATTAAGAAGATCAGATTCAGCCTAAGATTGAACTGACCGACGCAACGGGCAAATCTCACAGAATTGTTAGATAGAGAATTCAATTCAATCCTAGCATCCCGGCTTCGTTTTCTTCGCTTACTTGATCACCTTATCTGCTCTTGCCAGAACATTCGGTGGGATCGTCACGCCGATCTGCTTCGCTGTCTTCAGATTGATCACGAACTCAAATTTCGTCGGTTGCTCTACGGGTAAATCACCGGCCTTTGCCCCTTTTAGGACTTTATCGACGTAGGTGGCGGCACGCCGGTACATGTCACCTATGCGGGGTCCGTAGGTCATGAGTCCGCCTTCCTCGGCAAATTGATTGGTGGGGTACATGCCAGGCAAACGCTGCTCAAGCGCCAGCTCGACAATCCGCTTTGAGTTGAGAGTCATGAGCGGACTCAATATTACAAAAAGCGCGTCTGGTCGCGCCTTTGACATGTCCGCAAATGCCTTTTCAATTTCGGCCAGTGTATAGACTTCGTAAGACCGAAGCTGCAAAGCAACAGCTTGCGCTATAGCTTTTGCTTGATCAAAAGAAGGATTCGCGGTTGTCGTCGTACCGTGCTCCAACGGGTAAGGTACCGCACTGGGGTTCCATAAATAAGCCACTCGGTTCATTTTCGGAAACGCCTCTTTCAGAATATCCAAACGTTTTCCGCTTAAATCCTCCTCGAGAACACTCAGGCCAGTAACGTTGCCGCCAGGTTTTGCTAAGCTCTCGGCGAGACCCGATTTAACCAGGTCTGCTCCGGTCGTTAGCACAATGGGTGTTGTTTTTGTCGCTTGTCTAGCCGCCCGAGCGCCAATTTCGGCGGTAGTGACGATCACCTCCACCTTCAGCTTGACTAGTTCAGCCGCGAGCAAGGGAAGGCGATTTATTTTGCCCTCTGCATAGCGATACTCGATAGCGATATTTTTGCCCTCGATATAGCCGCGCTCCCGTAAGCCTTGCTTAAATGCTTCTAGGTGAGGCTGGTTGCGGTCGCCGATAAAAAGTATTCCAATACGCGGAGCTTCCCTCGCCGGTTGCTGCGCCGCGGCTATGACTGCAAAAGCAAGCAGTACCACTCCAAGCAGGATTGATAAGACTCCACTTTTCGTCATTGCACACACCAGTCGTTATGTATCACGCGCGCGGTAGTAGAGAAAGGTGAGATTTACGATGGAAGGCAACAGGGATTCGTTGAGTGGAAAGACCAGATTCAAGCTGAGATTGAATTGTACGACGGTTCAGCTCGATCCGGGAGGCGACACGGGTTGCCGCGCTGTTAGAATTGACTGGCGAACTTGACAATAGTTGTCAATCTGGAATATATCCCATTCTTTCATTCGCTACCGGTAGGACAGTCTACAACATTGAGTAGGTGAAAAGCAGGAACATCCATTCGCTTTATCCCGGTTTTTGCTTTTCGCTTTCCCCTCGGCTTTCAACTTTAGGGATCAGTACATCTACGTAGGACTGGGTCTCCACCGCGATGAACAGATAATGAAAGAGAACGTTGGAGGACGTTATGAGCAGAGTTTATAACTCTCTGAAGCTAAAAATGCAGAACACCTTACAGTGGGGCAAAACCAACTCCTTGCCGTTGGCTCGAGTAAAAAGCAGTAATGCTTTGAGTTTAAACCATGAAATGGAAGGGCTTGAGAGATTTGTTGCGGACAGGATCGGTAAGCTGAAGGCAGTGGTGGAGGCAGGTGAAGCAATGGTTGTAGAGGAGGCCCGGCAAGCCGAGCAGCTCGCCGGTAGTCTCAAAGCAGCCATTGCTGTGTTGGAGGCGAAGCTCAAAGAGATGGAGGAGACTATCGGGAGAAAAGATTTTTCCCGCCAAAAAATGGAAGAAGCTCTTACTGCTAAAATCAAAAACTTGCAAAACGACATAAAGAAAAAAGACGAAACGCTGGCAACGCGAGATAACGAGATAAACGATTACAAGTCCAAGATAGATCACAACGTGAAGCAGATAGGCGAGTTAGAGCTGGCTAACAGGAAAACGACAGAGGAGGCAGCTAGTCACGCTAAACGCGCCGAGGATCTCGCCGAGACCTCCCGGGCGAAGATCACTGCGCTCGAATCCCAGCTTAACGAAACAGAGAAACTTACCCGCCAGAAAGAGTCGACCATCAAAGAGCTAGAACAAGAGCTGACTGCCAAGGTGCAAGAGTTTGAAAGCATGGTGAAAGACAAACAGGAGCTTGTGACGCGCCAAGATTCGGAGATAAACGATCTCAAGTCCAAGATAGATCACAACGTGAAGCAAATAGGCGAGTTAGAGCTGGCTAACAGGAAAACGACAGAGGAGGCAGCTAGTCACGCTAAGCGTGCCGATAATCTTGCCGAGACCTCCCAGGCAAAGATCACTGTGCTCGAATCCCAGCTTAAGGAGACAGAGAAACTCGCCCGCCAGAAAGAGTCGACCGTTAAAGCGCTGGAACAAGAGCTGACTGCCAAGGTGCAAGAGTTTGAAAGCATGATGAAAGACAAACAGGAGCTTTTGACACGCCGAGATTCGGAGATAAGCGATCTCAAGTCACAGTTGAAACGGCTGACGAAAGGGATCGGCGAGATGTCCTCCTTTTTCAGGCAGGCAGAAGCTTTGGCGGGTATAGAGGGGCAAGATGTCAGCACAGCTGCTCAGAATGAACCTGTGGACGAAGTAGAAGAGAAACCGGTCGCAGTCCAATCCAACATTGCGAGAGTCACGCTCATTGTACCGGACGCGGAGGTAGAAATGGTGTCGCCGGAGATATTTCAGCGGATAATCAGTGAGCTTGTCCAGGTTACGAATGTCATGGCCCCCCTCGCGTCACTAATTGTTCATCAGCAAGCGAAGGCTCTCGGCGAATCGGTTGAAAAATTTCCCAGGACGCGACTTCCAGAACTTCTTGAGGGCCTTGCCAAAGAGATATCAGATGATGAGAACCGGCAAATCGATTTTCGCCAACGGTTAGCGCAGAGCGCGCAAATTACCTTGAATTAGCGGAGAAACCGGGTTTGATCGCTAACCGCTTTCGGCGGTCACGCAGCATACCGGCTCGCCGGTTTTCTAAGACGGGGAGTTAGAAACCGGCGCACACCATAAAACACGGGCAACGGGGACTTGGCGTAGGGCTTGCTACCCTAAACTCAATGACGCCTCAATACGGTTCTGCGGCAGATTGGTCGGTAGGAGAAATCAGTTCAATCGTGGCGTCGGTGCTTGGTTTTCTGCCATCACTTGATTACTTTGTTCGCTCTCGCCAGCACGTTCGACGGAATCGTCACGCCGATCCGCTTGGCGGTTCTCAGATTGACGAGGAACCCAAATTTAGTAGATTGCTCGACGGGAATGTCTGCGGGCTTTGCTCCTTTGAGTATCTTGTCGACCATGGACGCCGCGCGCCTGAAGGGTTCGACTTCGTCAGGTCCATAGGACATCAAGCCACCGTTCTCTACAAAATCTTCTCTATAGTATATCGCCGGCAGCCGATTTTTTGACGCCAGTTCGATGATCCGTTTTTGCTAATTATTAGACAACCGGTGAATTGGGGCTATAGTGATCGGCACTACATTGCTATGACAACTCATTTGGCAACGTCTGTCCGGCAGGCCAGTTCGCCAGCAATTTGAGAGGGGCGGCATCGTTACCCGAGCATAAATCTCTTGAATGTTTTCTCACGTTTCACATAATGCGTGTGTAGCCTATTTGTTGATGGGAGCGGGTGAAATTCACTGATGTAGATACCCAGCCGTCCCGCGCGCAGTATGATCCTAGATTCCTATATCGACAACTACATCGGTGAATGGAATGACGAGAGTGGCAACCGGCTCAGCATTAAAAAAGTGGACGAAACGACGGTATTGGTCTCCTTTTTCGCAGCCCCTGACGGGCAGCCGATTCATCGTCCCTGGTGCGGGGAAGAGCCCACTGTGGACATGATTGCAAAATATAAACCTCAAGAGGGAGCCGGGCTTGAGGTAGATTTATGGGGAAAACGCCGCGGGTTTACGTTACATCTGACCTTCGAGGCACAATACGAACTTGACCAGAATAAGCAAGATGCCTTGGTTCCAGGATTGAGTCGATATACCGAAGACGACTTCCTGGATCAATATTACTATCTATTTGAACCATTGCGACACTACACACGAACGTCGTAGCGCGATGTAATCCGCTAACTCGCAATTTCGGCGTGCCTGCAGTCTTGAGGTGAAGGAGAAATCAATCCAATCTCAGCCGCTTCGCTATTCGCTGAAAGCAAACGGCGCCCCGATGTAAAACCATGATGTGAGATGGAATTTACTTGAACGTGCAACTGGGGTTTATGAACAAGAGCGGGAGCCCGACATCAAAGTCAAAATCTTCACATAAAAAGCCGCCAACTCCCCACGCGGGACTTGCGAATTAGTTGAACCAGAAATTGCCAGTATTATTTCTTGCCCGCTTTCTTTGCAGCCCAGTAAGCCTTTAACTTGGCCGATAGCTTCGCTCTGGCTCTCGGACTCATTCTCTTTTTCTTAGGCTTGGCAACGAGTTTGACTGAACGCGTCGCTGGTCTAGCTCCACGAAGGGTCGCCCATCTTGCTTTTTGAGCAGCGGCAATTTTCTTTTTCACAGAGGTGCTCACGGTCCGCTTTCTCTTTAACGTGACTCCAGAGTCGCCTGACGTACCGAGGATAGCGCGCAGCTCTTTGTTCAAATCCGCGATTTGTTCTTTAATCGCAGCCGCCCGTTTGAGTTGGTTAATCGTAAGGTCGAGTAGATTCATGGGGTCAATAAACATCAAAGCTGGTAAAAATCAAGTGCTAGTAAGATGTTAGTGTTCCGGCAATGATGATTCAACTGACGCGTCAGTGAAAACTGACAGGATTTGTTAGAAGGAGAATACAGTTTAATTACACGGTTGAGTTCAAGCTGCCGCCGGGACCCTCATTCTGCTCTACCGAGCTTACCACCAAGCCGTACGGGTTCTGCTGAGTTCTTTTCACGTAGCGGAGAGTAAGTCGATAGGCCTTTCTTTTCGTCTCGGTCCTTCCCACGTATTGCCCACCGCTTCCGCCAACCCCGGTTTCACGCGTAAAGACGTCCAAGTCGTTCAATCTTGCCAGAAACAGATAAGCGGCTGTCGAAAGATAGTCCTTCTCCACTGACGCCCGAGTGTAATCGGCGACATCGATTTCATAATTCGAGTACTCGTCTTAGCTTTTCCAAAAGCTTCTTCTGCTTTTTTGAACTGAGCTTCTTAATGTTCATTAACTACCACTGAAGCGCTGGGGAGTTTTTCGACCCCAATTGAATTCCATTTCGGCTGCCCGGCTGACATCGGACAACTGCTTCGGGCTGCATTTCGGCGAGCGTTCCAACCAAAAAAAAATCGGCCCGCCGCTGACACTTTAGCGAAAATACCTGACCAACAATCTTGAGGCGGGCCATTTTAAGATTTATCGTGTATTAAGGCTTTGCCGCATCAGCTCGCCGGAAATCTCCTCGCCGCGCAATATCTCGGAAACACCTTCATGAAACATGACCAAGCGTGTTCGGGTCTCGAGGGGCACGCCGCGGTTGTGTTATTCCCGCAGCCTCTGGCTATGGCAGTTGAAGCGAGCTCAATTTGTAAGATCACGTCTCGGACGACACCTATGACCAATCAGCGAACCGAGCAAGTTCGCGACAGCGCAAAAAAAGCGGCGGCGTGGGCGATCTCGCGGGCCTGATCTCGCGGCTGGATTATCTGCGCTGGCTCGCGTCGGCCACCAGAGATACGTCGTCGCCGTTACTGTCCATGAATGAGCGCGGATATACCTGGTAGATAATACCCCGTTGGCGGCGATGCTGCTGCTCACCCTGCGCGGCACGCCGACGCTTTAGGCGATGAGATCGGCATGCGTGACGTGGCGATTCCTCCGGAAAAGGTCCAGGACCCGTTCGAGAAAAATGTTCCGGGTCGCGGTCTGGGTCGTGATCCGCAGCGAATTCCCATGCAGTGGAGCGCGACAAAGAACGCCGGATTTACCGAGGGCAAACCCTGGTTGCCGGTTCCTGAAGACTACACCCAGGTGAACGTCGAAGCAGAGCGCGATGACCCGGCCTCGATGCTCACCCTTTACAACCGCCTCATCAAAGTTCGCCGCGGCGAGTCGGCGCTCGAAGTGAGACAATTTGAACCGATGGAAGCCGATGGGGATCTACTCACCTATGTACGCCGCGATCGGGAAAGCGCATTTCTAATCGCGCTAAACCTGAGGCTTCAGCCGCAGGTGATTAATTTTTCAAACAAGGCGTCTGAGGGAAGAATTGCGCTCTCGACGCATCTGGATCGCGCGGGCGAGCGTGTGCGAGGTGATCTCCACCTCCGCGCGGAAGAGGGGCTGCTGGTTCGCCTAACAGACGACAGCCGTTCCGAAAGCAGTACATAAGCCGCGGATATTGCCGGTTAGAGAAAAACATTAAGAGGACTCAAGTCTGGCTATCCACGCTCGTCATAACGCCAATAATCAAGGACGTTAGAATTTAGTTCCCTGCTGGATCCGCGGCTGACCGTTGCATAAAGAGCCGGGTCTCTTGGTCTCGTCAATTAAAGTTTTCGTCTCAAAAGCCTCTTATGGCTTCGCGCGCAAAGTCCTCATCATAATCGAGTAGCGAAGCTCCTTCACCGGCGGAATTGAATGCTGCCAGATCTCTCGCGAAGGTCCGCTCATTAAATAAATTGAGCGCGGTTGCAGTTCGATCGATAATATTTCATCACCATTTAAGTTCTTTGATCGGACGCGGTTATATTTTCGAAACCTCATCCGGCATGCTGCGCCAACAGAAATGCCAACCGCAACGCCAAAATGCGGAATATCCCGGTGCCAGCCAATTGGGGATCCAGTAGAATATTCAATGATGGACGTTTGGGCTAAAGTATTCGGATCAATGTTGAAGAGTTTTCCGGCGCGTGTGCGGGCCGGTAAAAGAAATGCTGGCGCGTCTGGAGCTGTTGTGATTTCACTCGTTCCGAACTCGTACTGCCAGCCAAAACTAGCTATTCGCCGCCTCCCAGTAAATTGATAATACTTAAACGGCGTAAGCTGAAGTTTCTGAATCTCCCGGATAAGTTCATGCTCTTCGCCCTCTGTAAGAAAGTTTTGGTGATAAATAAATCCTTCCGGAACTTTTGCCGGGACTTCAAAAAGACTCAGATCTCCATTTACTCTGGGCATACTATTTATAATGCCATGACCCGCGAAAAGTTTAACTGGCCTCGCTAAGGATTTTTGTGCTTCAAGCAATGATTTTGGAATCATAAAGGCACAGGCTACTTATCTTCTCGTTCCGCGACCGGCAGCGCGGGCGCAACGTACTGCCCAATCCCAACATCGATGCCATCTTAGTTTGCCACTCCGTTTTTCAAACGGTCGTTTTGCCGGTTTCATGTTTTATCTTTGCATTTGCTCCTGTCATTAACGTCCATTTCGACGTTTCGCGGCTTCCCGAACGTCGAAGTCTGGCCCGAGCAACAATTGTCACTTTTCCGACACTTTCTATTTCTGTTGACAGCTGCGAGCGATTCTTATCTAGTTGGTCCGTGTTGCACGTCATCATCGAGATGCCACTCCCAGTTTATGACGGCTTTATAGATAAGTGTGATCAATCCTCACGCGAATACGCAATCCTAAAAAACGGCCTCATTGTCCGCCGACCAAAAGCCGATCATTTCGAGCGTATAGTGGAAATCAAGTGCGATAAGAACGATGCCGACAAACTTCTTTTATTAGCTTCCAAGGTCTATCCCGAAGCGTTTCAATACACCGCAAGAGCTATCATGGCTGCGCTGAAGTCGGATTAGCTGTCAGCAACACACAATTAGCCCACTACCTCGAGCCGGACACATTGACGTGACGGCTGCGTAGGGTCGCGAGCCCGAATGAGTTGTTCTGACGCGCGTACTCCGCGTTGCCAACACGAATCAAGCTGGTCTCCAAAAGTCGGACCACCATGGCGAGTACTTCATACCACGCGTGGATTACGAGTTTTCCCATGCAGTTCTTCGGCTTATTCGATCATCGGGCGCACCTGGTCAACAAAATTTCTTTGTAAATTGTCCCCCTGAGTTCGAAATTTTCAATTTTCATTTTCGGCAAACAAGCTCACAGTTTGCGGATTTTCCCGACGTTTTTTTTCTGACGACGGCGTCATCACCTGGAGCGTTTTTCATGTGTTTGTTCGATGCCTTGTCCGTGCTCGCACGCCTGACGGAGAAGATGGCTCGACTTTTGCGGTGGACCATTACGAGCAAAACAGAGTCGACAAAAAGTCGATGGCTGTTCGACAAAGGAGGTATAACATGTCGTTGCTAATTTTAATTCTTGTGGTTCTGTTGCTAGTCGGTGCCTTACCAACCTGGCCATATAGCACCGGCTGGGGCTATGGACCCAGTGGACTACTCGGTTTGATCTTGATCATCGTACTGGTTTTTGCCCTGATGGGGCGAATTTGACCGTGGCTGTTATTGCCTGGCTCCGCCGGATTTCGACGGCGGAGCCCGCAGCCAGCGCTCGCACCGCATTTTCCACTCCAGGCATTGAGACAACCCGAGTCGCACCACATGTGCTCCATCAACTTGGCCGTGTCGGCGCGTTCGGCACAGCATCGCTTCTACTCGGCGTAACGGTTCGGCTGGAGCAGGCGACATGAGAATCGCACAGGTTGCACCGCTTCATGAGAGCGTGCCGCCGCTTTTATACGGCGGCACAGAGCGCGTGGTGTCCTATCTCACTGAAGAGCTGGTGCGACAAGGACATGACGTTACCTTGTTCGCCAGCGGTGACTCGGTAACGCAAGCACGCCTGGTGGCGTGTTCCGAGAGTTCCTTGCGTTTGGATGATCAGGTCAACGATCCCCTGGCGCATCATTTTGTTTTACTCGAGGAAGTCTTCGCCCGCGCCGATGATTTCGACATCATTCATTTTCACATCGACTATCTCCACTTTCCCTTTGCACGAAGGCAGGACACGGCGCATTTGACGACACTGCATGGGCGTCTCGACCTACCGGATTTAAACCCGCTCCACAAGAAATTCAGGGAAATACCGGTCGTGTCGATTTCCAACGCGCAGCGGCTCCCCTTGGCGTGGGCCAATTGGCAAGGGACCGTTTATCACGGGCTGCCATTAGATCTCTACCAAGCGCGCACTGAGCCGGGAGAATATCTAGTTTTTCTCGGACGAATCTGTGCTGAAAAACGATTCGATCGCGCCGTCGAGATCGCCAAGCGAGCGAAGATGCCGCTGAAATTCGCCGCCAAAGTGGAAGACGCAAACCGCGAGTATTTTGAAGAAACCATCAAATCCGCGGACGGCTGTGCCGTGGAAGAGCTCGGCGAAGTCGACGAAGCCGGCAAGAAAGAGCTATTGGCAAATGCCTACGCCCTGCTATTTCCCATTGATTGGCCGGAACCATTCGGACTGGTGCTGATCGAAGCAATGGCGTGTGGCACGCCGGTCATTGCTTATCGTTGTGGCTCGGTGCCCGAACTTGTCGATGACGGCGTCACTGGCTTTGTCGTCGAGGACCTTGACGCGGCGACGGAGGCTGTGTTCAAGATCAGAACTCTGGACCGCGCCCTGTGCCGGCACCGCTTCGAAGAACGCTTCAGTGCGACTCGAATGGTGGAGGAGTACTTGGCTATCTACTGGCGGTTACTGAACACTGAATCGCAAACCACTTAGGGGCAAGACGCGCCTTTCCCTACACAGCCATGCAATGTTACCGGATCATAATATTGGCATCACCGTCCCGCCGCACGACGCCAATGCCTCGAAAGTCGCGGTCGATTTCCAGATCCAGTGACCCTTGACCGACCCTAAGGTTTTTAACCTGAATTTCCTCGATAAACGGCGGTAGCAGAGGAGCCGCGAAGGTTACCCGGGATCTGCTCGCGTCAATGGACAAACCGAGGCAGGCTTGCAATAGCAAAAATACCGATGCCGCCGCCCAGGCCTGGGGCGCGCACGCCGCTGGATAATGCGTCGGCCCCTCGCCCTCTCGCCGTGGAAATCCGCAGAAAAGCTCCGGCAGACGATGCAGATCGAAGGACAAACTGGCATCGAATAGCCCGGTCAGAATTCGATTTGTTGCTTCCTTGAGGCCGTAGTTCGCGAGGCCCGCCGCTACGATCGCGTTGTCGTGTGGCCACACCGAACCGTTATGATACGACATAGGATTGTAGCGCACTTCTCGGGTGCCCAACGTGCGCACGCCCCAGCCGGAAAAGCATTCGTCGCTCAACAGCGTATCCGCGATCCGGCGGGCGTATTCATCACTGGCGATGCCGGTGAAGAGACAGTGGCCGGCATTGGAAGCCACCACTTGGCACGGGCGCTTGTCCTGATCGAGAGCAAGCGCGTAGGTGGAAAGTTTCTCGCACCAGAACGCCTCATTGAATTTTTCGCGCAGCCCACTCGCTTCATCGAGCAGTGCGCTCGCGCGTCCGATTTGACCAAGACTGTTGGCAAGGCGTGCTGCCGCCTCTTTGGCAGCGTAAACATAGGCCTGAACCTCGCACAGGGCGATCGGTCCTTGCGGCAGCGTACCGTCTTCGTGCGAAATCGAATCCGACGAATCTTTCCAACCCTGCTGGACTAAGCCGCGCGAGGATTGGCGGACCGATTCGACAAAGCCGTCGCCGTCCACATCGCCGTAATTGTCGATCCATTCAAGGGCGGCGCTGATCTGCGGCCAGATCGATTTAATGAATTCGAGATCTCCCGTGCGGTCGAAATACGCCCCGGCGAGCATCACAAATAACGGCGTAGCATCGGTGCTGCCGTAATAAAGACCGAATGGAATCTCCTCGAGCGCAGCCATTTCACCATGCCGCGCCTCGTGCAGAATCTTTCCGGGCGTGGCGTCCTTTTCGGCGATAATCTGCGTCGCTTGATGCGCCGCCAAATAGTCCAATACGCCTTTGGCAACGCCGGCATTGATCCACAGGAACGCCAGAGCCGTGAGAATGCCATCGCGGCCGAAAGGCGTACTGAACCATGGCACTCCGGCGTATGGATAAAGGCCGTATCCCGTATCCGTAAACATCATATGTAAATCGGCCGCCGACCGATCAAGCCAGACGTTGAATTCAGGATTCGAGGTTCGCACCAGGCACTCGTCCGCTTTGCATGAATCCGTGGCTCGTTGGGCTTCTTCCAGCGCTGTGCTCAGCAACCGGCGGCTAGGAAGCCGCTTATCAACTGCGAAAGCGTAGGTAATTTCGAAGTGCTCCTGTTTGCCGGGCGAGAGAATCCTATGAAACTCCGCCTGGAAAGGCGATAATTTTTCCGGCGCCGGAAAGAATGCGATATCGCTACGACGCACGACGCCGTCTAATCCCTCGTAAGCGAGCGCAACACGATCGGCTTCGATCTCATCCGCCAACCGCCGCCCGCGCGCCTTGCGCTTGATCCCGCGCACTTCGAAGATGTCCGCAAAGTCCGTGTCAAACTCCACCGTAAAAAACAATTCCACGGGAGAAAGACTGTAGTTGATGAGCTCTAGCGTTTCGAAGCAGGTCGCCTGCCAGATGAACTTGGTGCGAAAGATATGCAGATCGCCGCGCCGCAATATAACGTTGCCATCGACATAGACGTCTGGATTGGTCAAATTGACGGTGAATAGAAGATTGTCTTTCTTAACCGTTGAGCTCAGCAGAAAGGGCCGAAGGTTGCCCAAACGGAACGTGAGCAGCGAAAGAAATCGCGTCCCCTCATGGTAAACCCCCTGCTCGCCCAGGCCGGTCGGCTGGATGTCGCCGCTGCGGTCGAACACCCCGAAGCTGTCGCCTTGTTTCAGCACCCGGACTTCATCGGTGGTCGAGGCCGTGGCAACGATGTAGTAGTTATCGGTGAGACGGATGATGTCTTCCATAATGCGGTAGCCTCCGCCGTGGCCGCCAAACGAACGAATCCGGAAAATTGCCGCGCTCGCGCCCCTTGTTGCTTTTGTTCAGTCGGCGCGACGCGCAACCATTGCGCAGCATGCTTGTTCGGTATCGCCTTGGCAGTTGTATTTGACCAGCATAACAAATTATTCGGCGCGAGCTATACTCTCAAAGGGGCATTACCCTACGAGGACCATTTCTTTTCTTCTTTGCGAGGCTGACGCGTGGCAGTCCGCTCATCATCAGTGCTGGCATATGAGTTGAATAGCCATGGCCTACGCTGTGCTGTCGTCGTTGCTTTCGCCAAACACGGGTTACCTCAGCTTCCAGGTCAATGGGAGGGCAACCGCGCACAGCGCAGCCATGACCCAAAACCCTTGGGCGCCCAGGCGGCCATAGAGTGCGCCGGAGGCGAGGGTGAGAAGTGCGGTGGCTGCGCCGATGCCGACCGTGCCATAGATCGCCTGCGCCGTCCCTTCGAGGCCTTGCGGCACGATGCGGACGATCAGACGCATGCAGGCGAGATGAAGCAGCGCAAAGGTGATGCCGTGCAGCGGCTGCACCAACGCAAGCGCCATCACATCGGTTGTCTGTGCCACTACCGCCCAGCGAAGCATGCCTGCCAGTGCTGCAATGGCGAGCGCGCCGGCCGGTGTGAGCCGCGTCACGAGTGCCGGGCCGATGACGAAGAACACGAGCACCTCTGCGGCGACCGACTCCGACCAAAGCAAACTCGCGGTAACCGGGCTGATGGTTGCGGCGCTCCAGCGGATCACCGCGAATGCGTCGTGCATGGCGTGGCTGCCGAGGATGAGCGCCGCTACAAGAACAAGATTCCGAAAAAGCGGAAGCCGGAGCAGAATGAGAACACCGCCCGCCGGCGCTCGCACAGCATCGGCTGTGCGGGCGTGAATCAATTCCGGCACCAGGATCGCGGCAAAAGCTGCCGCGCCGAGCAGGAAGGACTGCAGCCAAACGATCAAGTCGAGACCGAATGCGCTCACCGCTTGGCCGGACAGCAAAGTGCCGACGATGAAGGCAGCCGAGCCGGTGCCGCGCACCCACCCATACTCGAAGCCCTGACGGCCGCTGCTCGGCGGCGGAGAGGCGGATCCTAGCGCCAATGCGTCCGCTAAGATGGTGATCGGCGCTAGCGACGCGGCATGCAGCAGACTGACCCCAAGCAAGATCCAAAATCCATGCGCCGCGAGATAGCTGAGCGTAACCGAGGCGGCAAGCGCGATGCAGACGACGAGGACGATGCGGAGCGCCTGGATCAAGTCGCCGATGCGTCCTGCGAGCGGCGCCGTGAGCAATCGCACGGCCGTGCCGGCTGCGAGCACGAGCCCAAGCTGCTCGGGCGCCAACCCCCGCGCGCTGATAAAGCCAGGTAGGAATGGAGAAGCGACTCCGAATGCCGCATACATCGCGGCATAAAGCAAAATGAATCTTCTCAGCTTGGTCGATCGGAGGGAATCGAACATGGCTTCCCGCAAAGCTTAGCAGATTTCTTCGTCTGGGCACGGATCCGCGAACTGATCTGCTCGCGGAATTTGAATGAAGCGGTGAAGTGGCCACACATCGTTTGTCAGAACGTCACCGTTTGAATCGAAAATACTCTGGATGTTTCTAAGCTTCGCAAATGATCGTTGGACGTTTAAGCGACTCGCCCGAATATTTCTGCGGTATATGTGCCGAAACAAGCCCTCCAGTTCTCGTATCTCCTCGGCGTCGAGTAGTTCAAGAGCGAAAGACGAAAACGACGGTGTAATTTCAAGCGGCTGACAATTCAGAACAAGTCACCCAAGCAGCGTCTTTTCAGAGGACGAGAACGTCGACCGGCACTCAGGCATACTTCCTCGGCCGCGCGTAACCCACTTTCAACCGCGCCGTTCGTATAGCCCTGCCACAACTTGCTCGTGTGCTCGCCGGCGAAAAACACGCGTTCCCAGGGAAGGGCCAGTAGACGCCGATCGGACGGCGGAAAAGCGGAGTCGAAGAACGCGTACCCACCTCGTGACCAAGGATCATCCTCCCAAGTGACGCTATGGTACGCGAGCGCCCGCGCTCCTCCGACCCCGAAAAAATCAAGACGCTCAGTGAGTGCTGGCGCACCGCCGCCTGCCAAGATGGCCTTCGTCGCGGCGCTGGCATTGCCGCCGGCGAGGAGTGTCACAATAGCGCATGGACCCCGCTGCTCTTCGCTGCCGTCCCATACGGCGCCGAGTTCGATATCGGTGGCGCACGCCCGCGGGCGCCTCGCTCGCCGCCACGGATGCCGATCGAACTGAAGCAGAGTCTTCGTGGCGCGTCCGTATCGAAGCCGTGCGAAGGCATCGCGCTGTGCCTCGGGTAAAGCGGGCGAAAACTCGATCTCGGCCGTTAACGGTGCGGGAGAGGTCACGATTGCGTAGCGGCCTTGCAATTCCATCCGTCTCCCGCGACTATTTTCGACGGTGATGCTTACCTTCTCTTTCGTCTGAACAATGCGGCGAACCACGTGACGGAGGTAAATAGGACTGCGCAGTTCGCGCGCAATGCGCTTCGGCAGACAATCGTTTCCCTCGCGCAGCCGGTACATAACCCGTTTAGCCGGATCACTCTCACCGGCGAATTGCTCCACATAAACGAGGAGCGAGAGCTCATCAGGATCGGCGAGAAAGAAACCCCGCATTGCGTCGGCGGTGGCGCGCACATCTCTCGCCGCCTTCGTTCCGTGCAGCCAGTCGGCAATCGAACATGAAGCGACTGCTGTGGCGATCGGTCCGCCCCATTCTTCTCCGGCAAGCTTATAGACGTGAATGAGGCGTTCAAGCGCTCGCGCTGTCTGTCGCCATCCGCTGGATGACGACCGCATGCGTCGCTGCCCGTGGTTACCGCGGCGGTAATGCGAGAAGCCGCCGCGAAGGACCCGCAACTCGTTAAGGCCGAGTTCCTTTGCAAGCTTACGTATCTCCTGTTGATCTTCATCAATGAATTCACCGCCCGCCTCGCCGTGCATGCCGGCGAATCCGTCGCGGATCGTCCATACCCGGCCACCGATACGCTCTCTCGCCTCGATCACGATAACGCGGCACCCGCGCCGTTCGAGCTCGCGTGCGGCGACGAGACCTGCCAGCCCCGCGCCCACGATCAGCACTGATAATTCTGCCATGGATCACGTATGTAGGTGTCCGCTAAATGTTAGCAAACAGCCAGGGCACTGGCAAAAAACGCAGTGGTGGTGACAGTGGCGTTCCCATTCGCCATACTCAATTACATACCCGTTGGGCTGGAGGACACCATGCCACAAACGACGCCTAACCGTGACCGCTTGAACCACGCGCCGGACGAAGCGGAGACGGCGCTTCTGCTGATCGACGTGATCAACCCGATCGACTTCGAGGGCGGCGAAAAACTGCTGGCGCATGCGCTGCCGATGGCGCGCTCTCTGGCGGCGCTCAAGCGCCGCGCAAAGGCCGCGGGCATTCCGGCTATTTATGTCAACGACAACTTCGGGCGCTGGCGATCGGATTTCCCCAAACTGGTTGAGCACTGTTTGGAAGCGCGCGTGCGTGGCAAGCCGGTCGTCGAGCAGTTGCCGCCCGAAGAAGATGACTATTTCGTGCTCAAGCCGAAGCACTCAGCTTTCTTTCAAACCAATCTCGAGATCCTGCTCAAATATTTGGGAGTGAATACGCTCATCATGACGGGAATTGCCGGCGATATCTGCGTCCTATTCAGCGCCAACGATGCCTATATGCGAGATTTTCGCATCATCGTTCCGCCTGACTGCAGCGCTTCCGAAGATCCAGACCAGAACCGGCAGGTGTTGATGCTGATGCAGCGCGTGCTCAAGGCGGAGATCACACCATCTACGGAAATTACCTTCGATGGGACCAGAGTGCCCCGGGGAAGCCAGTTCGGACTTCCATAGCGGAATAGACCACAAACGTAAGCGAGCGGGAGGAAAGCGCATCATGCTTACTGATATGCTGGGGTTAACCTGTTTCGATTCCGCGTGCACAGTCTGCGATTGGACTTTGCCACTACTTTGCCAAAACTACTTGATTGTATCGGCTCACCGACAACGCTTATGAACTTTCACTGAAGGTTACTGCAATAATGTCTTCGTCTTGTCACATAGACGGGAACGAAAAGAAATTCCAGCGTCTCAATCCATGGACAACTACTCGTAGCTTCCCTTTGCCAATTTTGATCCACGTCCCGGCTTGTCCAATCGTGGAGCACTAGCGGAGTCCCAAATAGCCAAGAATGAAAAGCACGACGACTATGACCCCAATGATATAGAAAATATTATACATAGCGTTCCTCCTTTACTCTATGAATCTATTCTATGAATCGAAGCGGAAAATTAACTCTGGCTCCGCTCTCACCGAGATTTCGATGGCGTTTATGTTTGCACGATATTTACGTAAGGAAACAACGACAGAGTATGAACAAACCACACTAGCGATCCACCAGTCGCGCAAGATAGGTGACTGAAATTTTGCAGATTCGGCTATTGCCATCCCTCGGCATGTGGCTTGCTCATTGGGTGTGGGTGCCATAATATCTGCGAGAGTCGCGAAAGGAGAAGACGAGACGTGCAGTGCCAATAAACCATCGGTCCGAGAGATTTGCCTCGCAAAAAGCTGCTGGAGTTTCGGGATTGTCTCGAAAAGTCTAGCTGGCGATCGCACATCCGCTTCAGTACTTCAAGCTAGTTGCTGAGCGAAACTCATTTCATCACTTGTTCCAGCTCCTCGAGAGTCTTAGCGACGAGATGGTTGCAATGCGTCGCAGTGCTGTGATCCAGAAGATCGGATAAGTGCGTCTAAGGGGTTCTACTATGCCGATGGAGTGGTGCTGAGAAAATGCACTCGGAGATCTAAAAAGAACTATGAAAATCGCACAAGTCGCCCCACTTGATGAACGGGTGCCTCCTCATTGCTACGGAGGAACCGAACGCATCGTATCCTATCTAACCGAAGAACTGGTCAGCCAAGGTCAGGACGTAACCCTTTTCGCAAGCGGGGATTCGTTGACTCGCGCCCGGCTGATCGCGCCGTGTGAACGTTCGCTTCGCCTGGATTCTGATTGCAAGATCCCGCTGCTTCAGCATTTGTTGCAAGTCGATCAAGTGCTTCAAAAGGCCGGGGCATTTGACATCATTCATTTTCACACCGGCTTTATGCATTTCCCTTTCGCTCGACGACTAGGAAGACGTCATGTCACCACACTCCACGGGCGTCTCGATCTCCCGGAGTTGTTCCGGTTCTTCGGGGAATTCGGCGAGGTTCCGGTGGTTTCGATTTCAAATTCCCAGCGGCGCCCTTTGCCGACGATCAACTGGCAGGGAACCGTTTATCATGGACTCCCTTCGAAGCTTTACGATGTGTCGACGAGCGAGGGAACCTATCTCGCGTTCGTCGGGCGAGTCTGTCCAGAAAAGCGGCTCGATCGGGCCATTGAAATCGCCAAGCGCGCCAACATGAAGATCAAAATTGCCGCCAAGGTGGACCCGACGGACAAATACTACATGGAAACTACAATCCGACCTTTGCTGGATCATCCATTAGTCGAGTTCATTGGAGAAATTGGCGAGGAGGAAAAGCAAGAGTTTCTCGGCAATGCGTACGCGCTACTTTTTCCGATCGATTGGATGGAGCCGTTCGGCCTCGTCATGATTGAGGCCATGGCTTGTGGCACGCCCACCATCGCCTTCCCGTGTGGCTCCGTCCCGGAAATCATCGATCCCGGAGTGACCGGATTCATCGTCGAAAATATCGAAAGTGCCGTGAAAGCTCTCGAGCAGGTACCGCGCTTCGACCGGATGCGCTGCCGGGAGATTTTCGAGGCGCGTTTCTCCGTTGAGCGGATGGCAAGGGACTACTTAAGGATATACGAGAGCTGTGTCGACGCAAAACGGCGCGCTCGCCCCGCAATGGTTCGACCGAAGGAACAGTATGTCCCACAGCAAGCATTGGCCCCTAATAGCTCTTGATCAGCCTCCCGAAAAGGCTCAGGTGTTATAAAATGAAACGTTTAATCGGATAGTTTTTTTCATCACGAAGCCGGCGAACTTTTTCCAGGTCCGCAGATTTCTGGTCGTGTCGCGCCAATGGCTTTACAGCGAAATACGGCGACAGCGGAAAGCGTCAATTACGCGTGAGCAGTGAACCGAATAAAGAACAGCTATCATTGGACTCAGCAACCAGGCACATCCTGGAGGAATGCAGAATGGTTCTGCCGGGGATTCAAGCCCTGTTTGGATTTCAGTTGATTGCTGTGTTTAACGAGGGATTCGCGCAAAAATTATCAACCGTGGAACAGCAGATTCATTTTGTTTCGATAGTTCTAACGGTAATTGCCGTTGCTCTCGTGATGACTCCCGCTGCTCTTCACCGCCAGACTGATCCTTTGGCGGTCACTCGTCAGTTTATCCGATCTAGTACGATCCTGTTGCTCCTGAGTATGTTTCCACTCGCGTTGAGTATTTGCTTGGAGATCTACCTCATCGCTCACATTATAACGAGCCTTTTTTGGTTGGGTTTGGTATCCGCTGTTGGGCTTTTCTTGTTGTTCTTATCCTTGTGGATCGTCCTGCCCCATATCGAGAAAAGAAAGAATTGATCCAGACCGTGGCTCAATCCTACTTGCCTGTTTCATTTTCCTAGCAAACAGGAGTTACCGCTGTATAAAGATTTCTCCCTCAGAGATTTTCAGAGCACGGAGAAAATGTCCCCTCTGTCATGGACCTGGCCTAATTTTTGCTCGCAGGATACTAATTGGGTGCGACAATGATTGAAGCAGTCATTTTCGATATTGATGGGACGATAATTGATTCCGTCCAACTACACATACAAGCATGGAATCTGACTTTTCAGAAATTTGGCAAAGACATTTCCTTCGAAGCGATACGCCGTCAGATCGGCAAAGGCGCCGATGAATTGTTACCAGTCTTTTTTTCTAAAGATGAGCTACATCGGTTCCGTAAGGAGTTGGAGAGCTATCGCAGTGAACTGTTCAAACGAGAATATCTACCGAAGGTAAAAGCGTTTCCCAAGGTGCGCGAGTTGTTCGAACGGATCAAGCAAGACGGCAAGCAAATCGCGCTAGCATCGACGGCAAAACAAGATGAACTCGAGGTATACAAAAAAATTGCGCGGATTGACGACCTAATTGATACGGTAGCTTGCTCGGAAGAGGTTAAAAAATCTAAACCGCACCCCGACATTTGCGCTGCAGCAGTCGAGAAATTGGGTATCCCTCCAGATCAAGTCATCGCTGTTGGCGATACGCCGTACGATGCGGAGACTGCAGAGAAGATAAACCTGCGCATCATTGGGCTGTTGTGCGGTGGTGGGAATCAAGAGGAATTACGTCGAGCCGGTTGCATTGCGATCTACCGAGAGCCCGCCGACCTGCTTGGGCACTATGACAGTTCGCCCATCAGCTCGGGGTAAGAAAACAACAGGGAGCGCCGGTAATGGCATGATGATGAACGTGGTGTTTTTTGTGACCCAACTCATATCTGTCTCGCCTGCTAGAGATTCGGTCTATCGAAGACTTTTGGATCGCTGAATTTTTTTCGCCAATCCTTTGATAAGTCGCACAAAATATTAGCTTGCCGAAGAAAGGTCACTTTCTCGACGCAAAGGGGAATTTTTTTCATTTCGCTACTTTTCGAACGACCAGAAAACTTCGCAACATTTGTTACACATCCGATCTTTACCGGACTGGGCATACGTGTTAACCAATTGTTTCTCAAAAGTGGAGAAGGAAGGTGCCCGGTGGTGCCGCTGGTCTTCAAAACCAGTCTGGGGGCCGTAAGGTCCCCGGAGGGTTCGACTCCCTCCCTTCTCCGCCAAGACGGTCAAGTATTAGCGTCGAGCCATGCTTTCCGCATCGCCACAGGCTTTGAATGGATGCAATCCGCCGACGGCATGCGAGTGTCGCAAATCCAGGAATCGGGGATCCTTAATTCACGGAGAATTCAATTCAAGCGGACATCTCCGGCGTCGCCCACAGCTTTCCAAGTGAGCGTAGCAGCGTAAGATTTTTATTATCCTGTGAAGATTTGAAGCAACTTGAAAATAGCACGTCTAACCACAAGGAAGGAGGTGATACTGTGAAAAACATGATCAAGGTTTTAGTTGTCGCTTTGACGACGTTAAGCTTCAGCGCTCTCGGCTTCGCGCAGGCGAAACCGGCCACTCCAGCTACGCCAGCGACTCCAGCCGCTCCGTCAACGGAGAAGAAAACGGAGATGAAATCCGAGAAGGCGAAAACCAATCGGATTACTGGTGAGGTCACATCGCTGGATGCCAAGGCGGGCACGTTCGCGGTTAAGGAAAAGGACAAAGAGGTCAAGCTGACCGCCGAGTCCAAGAGCGCTAAAAGCGCGCTGGAAAAGCTCAAAGTGGGCGACATGGTTAGGGTTTCCTATACCGAGAAGGATGGCAAGATGATCGCCAGCTCGGTCAAGGCCGAATCCAAAACCACGGCTGACAAAGCGACGGAGAAAAAGAGCGACGTGACGGAGAAAAAACCGGCCACAAAGTAAACTTCTAAGCCTGCACGTTGCTAGAGGGATGGTCGGGGATCCGGCCGTCCCTCTTTTGGTTTTGTCCTTATCTAGAAACGTCAGCTTGCCTCGCCATCATTGGTCTTACGTCTCCCTCGCCGCCTCGCCTTGTCGCTGAACCTTCTGAGCTTTTTAAAATCCCGCCCATGGCCGCGCCGAGATTGGGGAAACGCATTCCTGCCGCCGGATGATACTGGACTTGATAAAGGCGATCAGCATTTCGATAAAACCGTCCGTGCAATTCTTTCAGCGAGCGATTCACACGTAGTAGCTGCCACACAGGAATCTTCCCCAACAATACGATGACCTTGGGGTCAATGATTTCGATCTGTCGCCGCAGCCAATAGCTGTAGCAAGTTTGCAGCTCATCACTACGTGGTAACCGGTTATTGCGAGGACGGCATTTAACGCTGCTGGTGATAAATACCTCGCTCCGCTTCAAGCCACTTCCATCGAGGAGCCTGTCGAGAAACTGCCCGGCACGCCCGCAGAAAGGCCGTCCCTGTTGGTCTTCGAGCTTACCGGGGGCCTCGCCGATGAAAAGAATTCGCGCATGAGAACATCCTTCCCCAGGCACGGCTTGCCTTCGGCTCTTATGAAGCGGGCACTTAACACAACGGCGAATATCGCCGCCAAGCCGTGCTAAGATTTGGCGATTCTTTTTTTTATCCTTCCTCCGGACTATGCTACGCAATACCCGCGCAGCCGGCCCCTTCATAGGTGGGGATCTTTGCCTGTTGGAATTTTTCGTTTTAGTTTTTTAGTATGTAGCCCATGGAACTGAACAAACTGTCGCTGGAAGAGATCCGTGAGCAGTGCCTCCGAGGAGATCAACCTATCACGGCCCATTTTTTGAACAAACTAGGGCGCGATCCGCGCCAGGGGGTCCGAAAGATTTACGAGCTTCTCAAAAAACGTTACGAGAAGGAACGGACCGATCGGGCGCGCGTGCTCAACATGCTGAATTTCGAGCGCGTGCTCTGGAAGTCAGGCATCCAGTCCGTTGCGGGCATCGACGAGGTAGGGATTGGGCCCCTTGCCGGACCGGTGGTAGCGGCAGCGGTCGTGTTTCCACCCGGCACTGAGCTCGCCGGGATTGACGACTCCAAGAGGCTCGACGTCGATCAACGAGTCAAAATGGAAGCCGTAATCCGCCGCACGGCAACAGCCATCGGTGTTGGGTTGGCGGAAGTTGGCGAGATCGACCGTCTCAACATCTATCATGCCGCACTGCTCGCCATGCGCCGGGCGGTCGAAGCGCTCTCAGTAAAACCGGACCATCTGCTGATCGATGCGCGCATTATTCCGGACGTTTCCATACCCCAGAACTCTTTCTTTAAAGGCGACGGGATCAACTTCTCGATCGCTGCCGCATCGATTATTGCCAAAACGCATCGAGACAGACTCATGGAAGACCTGGAAAAGAAATATCCGGGATACGGTTTCGCCCAACACAAAGGTTATGGCACCGCAGAGCATCAGAACTCCATCCGCGAACTGGGACCTTGTCCCGTCCATCGAATGTCTTTTCCCTTCATTCGAGAGCTTTGCGGCGGATTTTCAGAGTTGTTTTATGAGCTTAAACAAAAACTGGCGGTGGTGGATTCTGCCGCGGGTCTACGTAATTTTGAGACCAATCTGAAAGACTTTTGGCCAGAGATGGACGAAAGAGAACAGCGGAAGATTCGATTGATGCTCTCGCGCCGGTGGAAGACGATCTGATCTTCATTCTCTGTCGTCTCCGTTAGAGCAATTTTACGGTTGCTGACTGTCCCTAGTTTCTCGGGACGCATCCGCGTGATACGAGCCCGGGTTATCGACTAATTGGCTCGGCTCGCTATTGTGAGACAGCGAGATAATCGCGACAAAGAGAAATTCGAATAGAAGACAAAATAACAACCACGTAAGCAATCGGATATTGTCAGCCATCGTTACGACTCCTTCTCAACCTCACCTTCGAGACTGTGTCGCAACACCGTCATGGTTTGAGAGCCTCACCACGAACGGTATTGGTGGATTCGCACATTTAAAGGACCGATCGGTGCATGCATGATGAATGCGTCCTCCGGCTTCCGGGAACCCATATGGCGGCCACCGCTGCAGACGTGATGAGATCGCCGCTATTCCTACCGCGTGGAGCGAGCTTATACAACTAGCGGTTGCCGGTCTATTCGCGGCTCGCGAGATCGAATTCATGAATCAGCAGCGTCGCCGGATCCTGAACCCACGAGCGCCAGGCGAGCAAGGCATCAATGTGGTCTTGTTCGAAGTTAACATCATTTCTTCAAGCCTCCGGCGCGCTCGAGCGAAATGAGTAAACACATACCCGGAGCGGATTGAGGAATGATGACGATTTAAAGAATTGCCGGTAAAAAGTTCATGAGGTGAATGTCTCTCTACTGGCAGGAGAGAGTCTATTCAACTAAAGCCGAAATGGAATTTGACGCCCACCAAGCTGCTAAAGTGTCAGATCAACCCTCCCAAACAGTGAAAAAATTACGGTAATTCCTGACACTCAATGACCCACTTACCAGATATTTTAGACTTCTCTCCATTTGGTATGCCGCTTGCTGTTTCGGTAATTAGCCGTAACGAGAACCATGATCTTTTAAAACTTTGCTGACTTTTCCGAGCCAGCACCAGGTAAACCCTATTGCAGAGAACTGTTCCTAATTCTGAAGGGAGGTGAAACGGATGGCAGAAGAACACGAAGCAAAACAGCCTTACAAATGCGCTGTCTGTGGCGCAAAGTTTGATGCCCAAGAACAACTTCAAGAGCATTTAAAGAAGTGCACTGCAAAAAGAAACTAGCCAAAAAGCGCATGCCATAATAGCCCATCTGCTGACCCGGCCACCGGATGACCGGCGGCCAGTCAGCAGAGTGCCTGACGTTCCTCACGGATTCGTTTTTGCTACGACGGAATTGGACCGAATTCATCCTATGATGGCAAGTCGTTTACAATTATCGCAGCAACGCGACTAGGCTAGCCTAGTGTAGTGTCTCACGCTGTTTGTAGTTTATCCAAGACGGCCTTAGCGCGACGATACTTAGCGATGATGTCTTCGGCTTTGGCGGTCCAAACAAAGGGTTTAGGATTTTGGTTGTGATGCTGAATATAAGCTTGGATCG
>DASYUV010000180.1:0-16520 GCA_036000865.1 Binatia bacterium
ATTGAGACGTCGCTCTTCCAGGCTGTTCTGCGGGCGTCCGGGTTTGTAGACGGGTAGGAAAACTACAAAACCTCCTTGGCGTTCACTATCCTGTATCAGTCTGAGCGGATCAGTGGCTGTTGGCTTTCCCGTATCTCGCGCCCGATTTAACGCTTCGCGTCTGGTGAGATCAGAGGCCGCGTCAAAACCCAAAGCTCTTCCAGTCCCTCTAACCGATTCTGAATAATAGACGGGGATATATTCGGCGCGCCGCGCTGCCCCAACCAACTGCCTCTTCTGTGGGCTCTGTTCCGTGATCTGGAAGTTACTCAGGCCATCTTCCCGGGCAGCTTGCTCGTAGTTTGCTCGCTCCGAGTCGAGTATCCTCGGACTCCACGAGACTGCACGAATGCCTGGATGGCGCGAGAACCAGCGCGAGACGAAAGATTTAAACTGTTGGCGGTTAATCGGCACCGAGCTCGCATAGAGATTCTCTACGGAATGGAGGATATCGATATAGTTATCAAAATTCTTTTGTAACTGTTGGGCGAGCTGGTCCGTGCGACGCTTGAATTCCAGCTTAATGCGATCTTGTTCCCATGCGTTTGTGTAGATAAAAAATATGACCACCAGCGCGAATGCCAGACACAGCGCCGGGGAGATTTGTCTGCCCTGTGAGAATACGGCCGGTTTGGCTACCCAGATCAGAATCAACGGAGTAAAGGTAATGACTCCGATAGCATCGCCCACCCACCAGGTCCACCAGTGGAACAGGTAGTCGACCGGCTGGATAACATCGCCCAACAGTAGACTCGTCACACCCCATGTCGCGTTCACGAGGCAGCTTACCGGGCCTCCCAGAAGGAGAAATTTGATGATATCGCGCGCCTCGACAAGCGCGGTCGGATATTGCGTAAAGCGGCGTATCAGGAAAGCCCCTGCAATGGCCTGTAGCGAAGCTCCGATGCCGATACTGGCCGCTAACGCCGTAGTATTTAGAATCGACGCGGTGCTCGTGGTATCGAGAGAAGTCCGTAGATTAATTAAAAACGATCCGAGCAAAATGCCCGGCCAGACTCGATATCCGAACAGTAGAGTGCCAGCCAAAGCAATGCCGGATGCTGGCCATACAGCCGTGGCATACCCCGGGGGGATGGCCAATAAAAGTCCAAGTCTACCGACGACATAATAGGCCGCGGCCATCGCCGCCGGCTTTGCCAGTCGCTCGGCCCAACGGAGGAAGGACGTGTCTGTCACTCCTGCTTTCCCAAAGTCCTAGACCAATGCTTCGATGCGTCATTTGACGACATTCGATTGACGCTGAGGCCAGCTAGAGACGTCGAGCCCCGCGATCAAGCATTGGGCTCGCGTGTTGTTGATTGTTGACCTAACGGGGTTTTAACCGTGTTGAAGCGTTTGAGCGACTTGCCTTCGTTACCCATTTGCCCCGTTGCGGGGACCGGGATGGAGCCCTCCGGCCGCAACCTTTACCGAAATTTTACGCTCGCACTGTTGTCATAAATGGCCGGTCCGTGTCAAGGACCGGCGGCGATTATGAGGACACTGGAATTTCGGCCCCAGCCAACCGGCCCAAATCGGAAAATTGGTCATTGGACATCTTCCGTACTCAAACGGGACATTCCTAGCCTCATAGCGCCGCGATCACAGACCAGTGATTATGTGAAGAGAGCATTAGCCCTTACTGCATCGCTGCCTCACGATGCGGAGCGCAGAGAGGTCGAGCTAAATCTTCAATTGCTTGAAGCGGTAGCAACATGTGCTGTCAAAAGGTTATGCGGCGGAAGAGATAGGTCATGCCTTTGGTCTAGCGAGAGTGTCTTCGCGCCATGTCAATAACGACACTCTCCTGTTCCAGTCGCTTGCGGGAATTTGGTCTTTTCACCTATTGCGGGGGGAGTTACGAACGGCGCTAGAGCGGGCTCGAGAACTACTCGCGCTGGCGGAACGAACGCAGAACCAAGGTTTTCTCTTGAATGCGCACATAGCAATGGCGCTGTCACTTTTTTATCAAGGCCAGTTTCAAACCGCCCATAAGCATCTCGAACGAGCGATTCCTTATTATGATCTGGAATATTACCGATCCAACATATCGCTCTTCGGCTGGGATCCGGGAGTCCTCGTATATTGTTACGATGCTCAAGCGCTTTGGTTTCTCGGATTTCCTCGACGCGCGGAAAAAGCCGTCACGAATGCGATCGCTCTGGTCAAAAAACTTTCCAGCCCGTTTAACGAGGCTTTGTGCTACACGATCCATGCAACGTACTCGTCCTACCGCCGAGATGCGACAAAAGCATTGGAAATGGCCGAGACCGCTCTTAAGATATCTAACAAGCGCGGGTTTCTACACTGGATCGCCCTTGGGAGCTTTAATCGGGGGTGGAGCCTGTGCAGGCTGGGGCGCGTGAAAGAAGGTCTGCCGATTCTACTTGACGGGATGAAAATGTGGAAAGCCATGGGGGCGGAAATGGCAGTGCCAACTTTCCAAGTGCTACTTGCTGAAGTTTACCAAAACGCGGGCAAACTCAAGGAAGCGTTGGTGTCCGTCGAAGAGGGGCTGGCAATCGCCGCACGGAACAACGACCGGCATTATGATGCCGAGCTTTACCGCGTTAAAGGCGAACTGATTGAAAAAGTCGCACCGAAATTCAATCAATAATTTTAAAGAAGCCGAATCATGCTTTGTGCTCGCCATAAATGTTGCTCGTAAGCAAAAAGCTTGCTCGCTCGAACTAAGAGCGGTAATGGGGTTGGCTCGCTTGTGGCAAATGACTGGGAAGAGGCGAGAAGCTCACCGAATGCTAGCAAAAATTTATGGCTGCTTCAGCGAGGGCTTCGAAGATTGATTGTTCGGCGCAGGGCTTGAGTCAGGCGGCGGCGTAAAAGCTCTGCAATCCATCATTCGATTTCAGCGCCACCGTTCTGGATTTCTGACCCGGAGGTGTTCTTGGCGAGCGGCTTCCACTAACCGTTCGTCCGACGATAGAAAAGCAAGCGGAAGTTCGTTTGCTGGTAATCTATCTCTGAGGTCGAGCGCGCTGGCGAGTTGTACAGCGTCGAGGGCGCGCAACGCGTGATGAGCGAGCAGCATGGCGGCCCTCTCCATCAGCGTGTCGGAGTAGGGGACCAGTAGATAGTCCTGGTGTGAATGTGTGACATACGCTCGCAGCATGACTGCCAGTTCTTCTACCGTTATATCCCGCTCCCTAAGTCGTCGATAGAGAGCGGACGCTAATTCGACGGGCGTAAGAAAGGTTTGGTAGAAGACATCGGCTTTCGCCTGCAACAAACGGCGGACGCGGAGCGAACCCTTTTCGGTCAGATAGCGTTTGGCCAATGCGCTTGTATCGAGAAAATAGATCACAAGCGGTCTTTCCGCGATTCCAGAATATCACGGCTTAACCCAGAGAGCTTTTTTCCTATCTTTAACAATCGTCGCATGTCGGGACGGGTCTTGTCGGGTCCGACCAACCGGTCCAAACCAGGGCAACCACGTTGACCGATACCAAGCCCCAGTAAGCGTTCTCGTGCGGTCCCTGTTGCCACCGTTTTTGGAATTTCCTGTGTCTTCTTCCTGTTCGTAGTCGAGGTCGGCGAAGCTGCGCTTTCGGCAGTCAGGCGATTCCGGGCAGCCTCGCGTAAGAGCTCGCTACGGCTGCGGTGTTCCTTGCGGGCCGCTTCGTCGAGCTTCTTGAGCATTTCATCGGGCATCGAGATCATAAAACGGGCCATTTTGCCTCCGCTGTGATAGATAATTGATATATTGTTTCAATCTCAGGGTCAAGCCGACTTGCGCGCGAATGCCTTCCGGCCCCGAAGCGGTCATCCCTCCGCGGGACATGAAGGCATGCTGGAATGACGGAACTTCACAAAGGGAATACACTTTACAGAAAGTGGTGCCGCCCTCATCCCTGCCTTCTCCCAGAAGGAGAAGGGGTGAAGTCTCTTAGCCGTTCTTGCTGAGTTGATTGAAGGACTGAAATTCTATCTTGCGGCTTTGCCGTCGGTCGACGGCTTCACGTCGGCGAGCAAGCGATTGATGATATCGAGCGAGGCAATCCCTTCGCCCTGGGCTTTGAAATTCGGCACGATGCGGTGGCGCAACACGGACGGGGCGAGGGCCTGAATGTCTTCGATGGAAACCGCGTAGCGCCCCTGCAGAATGGTGCGCGCTTTGGCGCCGAGGATCAGATATTGCGAGGCGCGCGGGCCGGCGCCCCACTCGACGTAATTCTTCACGTATTGCGAGGCTTCGCCATTTTGCGGCCGAGAGCGCTGGGTCAGAGCGACCGCGTAGGAAACCACGAATTGTGACACCGGAACTTTGCGCACCAGTTCCTGGTAACGCAGGATCGCTTGGCCGTCCATGATTTTACGCGGCTCTGGCTTGCCGGTTGAAGTCGTTTGCATGACAATCTGGACTTCGTCGTCGAAGTCCGGATAGCGAATCTCGATGTTGAGCATGAAACGGTCAAGCTGCGCTTCGGGAAGAGGATAGGTGCCTTCCTGCTCGATGGGATTCTGTGTCGCCAGAACGAAAAACGGCAGGTCGAGCGGAAACGTGGTGCCGCCGGCCGTGACCTTGTATTCCTGCATCGATTGTAAAAGCGCCGCTTGCGTCTTGGGCGGCGTGCGATTGATTTCGTCAGCGAGCAAGATGTTCGTGAAAATCGGCCCTTTGAGAAACTGAAAGGCGCGTCGCCCGGTGGCGGCGTCTTCCTGTAAAATGTCGGTCCCGGTGATGTCGGAGGGCATCAGGTCGGGCGTGAACTGGACGCGGTTGAAGTCGAGGTCCAATATTTCGGCGAGCGTGCTGATCAGCAAGGTTTTTGCCAGGCCGGGGACGCCAACGAGCAGACAATGGCCTTTGGCGAACAGCGCGATCAAGACCTCTTCGATGACTTTGTCCTGGCCGACGATGACCTTGCGGATCTCGCCGAGCATACTGTCACGTTTGGCGGCGAACTCCTCGATCTCTGCAATCTCGTGCTGTTGGATCTCCGGTGCTTCCATGGGTGTCCTTTTTTCAGTCGCTCAATTTCGGACGGTCAGCTTGGTGAGCGTCGCTTTGGCTTGCTGGGCCTTTTCGTGCTCGCCCAGCGCCGCATACGCGTCGCCGAGCAATCGGTAGATGAGCGGATTGAAAGGGTTGATCTGGATCGCTTCCTCGAGCGCGCCACGCGCTTCCTTGAAGTTCTTCGCTGCGTGATAGGCCCGGCCCAACTGCACGTAGGCATTGGCGTTGTCAGGGTCGACGTCCAAGGCCTGCTTGAAAAGTGGCCGCGCTTCGTCGACGCGATTCATTTCGATCAGCACTCGGCCGAGCTTGTTCAAGATGACTGGAGACTGGGGACTCGCCGCCAACGCCCGCTGGTATTCGTTGGCGGCGGCCGTGGCGCGCCCTTTAGCAAGCAATTGATCGGCAAGATGGGTGCGGTTGCGCGCGACGGCGGACTGAATCTCTCTCAGTTCCACAGCTTCTTCGTCTTCGCCCTGATCTTTTTTTACTTTGAACCTTCGCACCCGGCTGCCGGGGATTTCTTTTAGTCCTTTGGCTTTGAGAAAGCCTTTCCATTTCGCTTCAAACGCGTCGAAAGACATGCCGTAGACTTTTTCAATGGCTTCGGGAGTGGGCTTGTCATTCAAAGTCGCGAGCAATTCGCGCACGCCGGCGCGTCCTTTGCTTTGATTGATGAAGTCGACGGCCGACGCGGCTTCGGCGTATGCAAGCTGAACCTGTTCCGGCGTCTCCAGATAGATTAGCGAGGGTTCCATTTTCTTGAAACCAACGAATTGATTCTTCTCCAAAGCATGTACCAGCAGAGTCTGATTGGCCGGCGTGAGATAATCCTCGGCGGCGTCTTTGGAAGGTGCCGGCTTGCGCCAGCGAGTTTCATAAAAGCGTGCCATGCCTTCGTGCAGCCAAATAGGGGCCTGGTTGTTACTTAGGCTGACAATGGCATAGTGCTGATACTCGTGGCTGAGGGAATCGAGCCAGCGATAGCCCAAGCTCAGCGCTCGCGGTGAAATGATCATCAGTTTGTTGAACTTGCAGATGCCGACGGCGCCAGTTTCCTCGATATCGCGCAGCGACAGAGTCGAGATCGCGTTAAAACTGGTCGCGTCCGGCGCGATCTCGATGCGCACTTTTTCTTTGGGATAGAAGCCGAGCTCGGCACCGGTGGTTTCATAGCTTTTCTCCAAAGTGTCGAGTGCGTGGGGCACGAGGATACCGTCGCGCTTATCGTCGACGAACAGGATGAAATGGGCGCTTTCATAACGCTTGAGCGATTTGTGAACGTCGACGGTAAGCTGGGAATGCAGCTTCAATGCCTGGCGTCGTTGGTTATTGGACTCGATCGCCAGCGCCCGGTCGAGAGTCGTCACCGCTTCCGCATAGCGGCCTTGATAAAACTTGACCCGCGCATCGAAATCCAACGCGGCCGCTGATTTGGGATTTTCTTTGAGCGCTTTGGCGGCAAACTCTTCCGCTTGCGCGATGTGCCAGGCCTCCAAAAGCTCTTCTCCGGCTTTGAACCGGGGATCGGCCTCCGCGGCGCGGGCCGGCACTGCCACAAAAAATGAAAACAGAAAAACAGAGAAAAACGCGACTCGGTACTTCAAGCGGGAATCACTCGGACAGGTTTTTAAAATAGCGCTCGATCTGGTCTTTCATCTGCGGCGGGACGCCTTGCTTGAGCGACTCGAGGATTTCCTCGCGGAAATTGCGCGGCGCTTTGTAATCGTCTTTGCCCGGCAGGCGGAATTTCTCCGTGTCCAGACCGGTGAAGCCGCTTTCAACATCGAACTCCGGAAACTGCGGCATGCCCGGCAGCGGCGTTAGCGAGCCGTCGGGGAGAAATCGACCCTGGCGAAACAGGCGGGTCACCGGCATATTGCCGAGCTGGCCCCGCTGCGCCATCTGCTGCATGGCGGATTGCATCTGCTGTTGCGATTGCGAGAGGCGATCCAAGGCCGAGCGCTCCGGCGGCACGGCGCCACGAGAGTCCAGTTGGCCGAGACGGTTTTGCGCGCTGCCCATGGAGTTTCCTGCCTCGCCGATGCTTTGGACGATTTTTGGATCGAGCTGCGGAAAGAGCTGAAACAGAGACTCGAGTTTTTCATGCAGCGTCTGTGTGCGCTCTTTCAATACATCTTGGCGATGCGCCAGATCGCGCAGGTCGCGTTTTTCCGCGTCGGTCAGCGCCTTGGACGGTTCGTTCAGGAGGGCTTCGAGCTCGGATTTAATATCATCGAGGCTCTTATCCGCGCGCTGCGCACGGGACTCCTGCGTCGGCGCGCGTTTCTTGGCCAGCTCTTTGCGTGCGTGGCCGTCGCCTTCGTTGTAGCCAGGAAAATCCTTGTTGCTCAACTTGGCGATAAGGTTCTTCAGCAGCGCGTTCATCGTCGCATCGTCGAGGTTAGTGAGCAAGCTCGGGTCGTCGGGCCCTTCGCGATCGGGAAAAAGTTCGGTCAACTGGCCGAGCTCGGCAATGGCTTTTTCAAGGAAACGATCGAGCTTGTTCTTAAGAGCGGCATCGCGCTCGGTCAAAGCGGAATTGTTCATGCCTTCGGTTTTAGACAAAATCTCCTGCTGTTCGCGGGCGATTTCCTGAAGCTCACTGCTCTGCCGCTGCATTTCACCTTGCATTCTGCCCATGCCCGAATTCATGGCGGAGCGCTGCGCGTTCTGTAACGAGGCAACCATTTGCGCCATTTGGTTAAATAGTTCTCGGGCCAGCTGACGCGCCCCTTCGATATCGCCCTGCATGAGTTTTTTGCGAATCTCGTCCAGCGCGCGGAACATGTCCTGGAACCCTAGGCCCTGCATCGCTTCCGGATTCATGAAGTCGTCCGGCATTTGCTGTGCCAGCTGCGACAGCGCCTGCTGTAAAGAGGAGAGAGTATTTGCCAGCTCGGAGATTTGCTTCATGATCGCGTCGAGGTTTTTGTCCCCGCTTTGCATCTTCTCGAGCGCTTCCATCAGGCGCTCTTGGCTGCGCGCCAGGTCTTGCGCCGTCGATGCGAGCTCCTGGGCTTTCATCCGTTTGCCGATATCTTCAGAAAGAAGTGACATGCGCTCCAGTTCTGCGGAGATCTCGTCGCGAGCTTTCATTTGCTCATCGCGCGTTGCCGCTTGCTCTTGTTTTCTCAGCAAATCTTCCTTGGTGAATTCAAGATTGCGCTTGAGCGCCTCCAGATCAGACCAGGTGGCGAAATCCGACATGCGGTCTTTTTCCGTGCGGCGCATGATCTCTTCGGTACGCTTGAGCGCGTCGGCGAGGTTTTGTGCAAATTTCTGGTCCGTTTCCTTCGACGGCGCGGTAGGTTTTTCTCCCGGCACCGGGGTTTCGAGATGGTCGCCGAGCAGATCGACCATGCGCGTGTTTAGGTCCCGGATCAAATCCGCGACTTGTTGATGCTCGCCTTTGAGATTTTTGAGCTTCAATCGAACCGAACGGGACGTGCCCATCTTGGGGCCGGAGATCGTGTCGTTGTCAAAAACTTGCAGAAAAAAGATCGCTTCCTCACTGTCCCGCAGCGCCAATCGACCAAGATCCCATTTGTACTGGTCGCGCAGGATCAATCGTTTTGTTTCGTCTTTTTGCAGGCTGATCTTTTCTTCCCGATCGCCGATTTTAGTTACCAGAATGACTTCCCCTAGGCCGAAGTCATCACGCGCGCTGTATTCGAGCGAGAGGATTTCGTCGCCGTTGATTTCCAAGTCTTCCGTGGGACGGAGGAGATCGACGGTGGGAAAACCGTCCGGCTTGACTTTGAGCTCGTAAGCGATCGGAGAGTTGCGAAAGCCATGGACGTCTTCCACGTGGATTCGGTAAGATTGCGATTGAAAGAGGACGAAATTTGCCTGTAGCTTGCGCCCGTCAATTTTCAGCGGGATTTTTTTGCCGTCATCCATGACAATTTCCGCCTTGACCACGTCCTTGGTCGTCACCGCATCGAGGCGCAGCGTTGAACCTTTAAGCCCTTCGATGGTGCCTTCGGGAGTCGAGACCGAGGCCAGGCCCGTGTAAGCGGGCGGATAGAGAATAAGCTGGACGTTGGCGATTTCCGGCGGATCGATGGCCTCGGCGGTATACACGGCGGAGGAAAATTGCCCGGTGGCGGCGCGGTAACTGAGAGTTTTTTCCAGGCGGGCGATTTTAGCGCTGAACTTACCGCCGCCGAGATTTTCCATGGAAATTTTTTCTTCGCCGCTGGGTTGGTCACGGTCATTGGCACCGGTCCAGGTGACGAATTTCAAGGATTCAGGAATCGCGCCGGACGTTTGCGCTTGGATCGTCACCGCAGAGCCGCGCACCACCCGCAAACCCTTTGGCTCGATTTCGATCGAGGTCTTAGTCGGCGGCAAGTGATCCAACGGATGGGTCAACATGCTGATCGTGCCGCCAACCCAAGATGGGTTGAACAGCACCATGGCCGATACTGGGAGCAGGAGAAATCCCAGCAATCGCAAGCTCGTTTTCAACCGCTGGGTGTCGAGCAGATCATCGACTTGAAGCCCGGCGATCTGTTTCCGGGTGGCGCGCAACAGCGCGAGAACCATCGAGGCGGAAAACCCCGGCGCGCTCCTGGCTTCAGCAACTTGGGGGTATAGCTGCAGCGAATTGATTAAATTGTTGCGCAGTTTGGGTTGTTTCCGCTCGATGTAAAGCGCGGCTCGTTCTTGCGACAGCCGGCGGAGAAAACGGCCAAGCGACCAGCCGATCGCTCCGAGCAACACTAACCCAGTGAGCATGCTGTAGGCGAGCGGCGCGTAAGGGACAAAGTTCTTGAGCTGTTCGATGCCGGGTCCGAGCGCAAAGAGAAGCAGCGCGCAAATGGCCGTCAAGCAGAGTCCTTCGACTCCTTGAAGGAGCTTGAAGCGGCGGATGAAGCGCCTCAAAAACGAAGACAGCTCTTGGAATTCTTCCTGTCCCATTTTGACAAATAAAAAACATCTTATCCCCGATAAAAGGGCTTGTCCATCCCGCGAGTTGAATTTTCGATGAGTGGCAACACAAGGCGTGTTGTGCTATGCAAATTTGAATTACATGAGCCCAACAGAAAGGAATCGTTAGCGAGAATGGATAACTTGGAAACCCAACGCCTGGATCTGCACGAAGGACATGAAGACGAGTTTGGCGATGAAACCGAAGAAATGCTCATGGACGAAGAGCATCCGATGTGGCGGTCGGAGCGAATTACGCTCAATTCCGTCGGCATCGACATCGGTTCATCGACTTCGCATCTGATATTTTCGCGACTGACCTTGCGCCGGCAGGGAGTGGCGCTGTCGAGCCGGTTTGTCGTCATCAATCGCGAGATCATCCACGAATCGCCGATTCTTTTGACCCCTTACGTCGATAAGACCACCATCGATACCAACAAGCTCGGCGATTTCATCCATGAGGCTTATCGCAACGCCAACCTGACGCCGGAGGATATCGACACCGGCGCGCTCATCGTCACCGGTGAGGCGACAAAGAAGAAAAATGCCGAAGCCATCTCTGCGCTGTTTTCGGCGGAGGCGGGAAAATTCGTCTGCGCCACCGCCGGGCATAATCTCGAAGCGATTCTCGCGGCCTATGGCTCCGGCGCGGTGCACATGACGTACCACGAGGGCGGCGATTTTACCGTGATGAACGTTGATGTCGGCGGCGGCACGAGCAAGATCGCCATTGTCCAAAGCGGCAAAGTCATCGATAGCTGCGCCGTTGAAGTCGGAGCGCGGCTGGTGGCGATGGACGAGAACGGCGTCATCAACCGTTTGGAGGACACGGCTCTCAAGATTGCCAAGATGGCGGGCGTCAGTCTGCGTCTCGGCGACCTCATGAGTGAGGACGACAAAGAAAAGTTTTCCAAAGCGCTGTGCGATTCGCTCTTCGCCGTGATGGAGCGCGGGCAGCTTTCGCCTCAGGTGAAGGATCTTTTGCTGACGCCTAATCTGGATTTCAAAGATCAGATCCACGCCGTCATGTTCTCCGGCGGGGTGTCCGAATTCATATACGGTTATGAAAAGCGCAACTTGGGAGACCTTGGGATTCAATTAGGACGACGCGTGCGGGCGCGCGCGAATCAACTTGGCGGCGGCAACGTGCCGCTGCGTCCTGCGGACGTGCGTATTCGCGCCACCGTGATCGGCGCCTCGCAGTACACCGTGCAAGTGAGCGGCAATACGATTTATCTGTCTCATCCGGACTTGCTGCCGCTGCGCAATTTGCAGGTCGTGACGCCACAATTCGAGCAAACCGAAGCGATCCGCGCTACCGAGATCAAGAACTCGGTGGAAAGAGCCTTGCAACGTTTCGACGCAACCGACACCGAGCGGACCGTGGCCTTGGCGCTTCATTGGGAGCTCGGGCCGTCTTATCCGCTGATTCGCACCCTCGCCGAAGGTTTGGTCGGCGCGATGAAACCGCACATCGACCACGGCCAGCCGCTGGTTCTAGTTTTCGACGCCGACATTGCGAAACTCATGGGCAATATTATCGAACGGGAACTCGTTCCGGGCGCCGGGATTATCTCGATCGATGGGATCGACCTTAAAGACTTCGATTTCATCGACATCGGCCAGGAGTTGCCGGACGCCAAGGCTGTGCCGGTTGTGATCAAGTCGTTAATCTTTCGTCAATCCGAGCATGGCCGCGGCCATCACCATCAATAGAAGTGGCTGCGTCAATGTAGGGGCAAGCCCGTGTGCTTGCCCCGCTTCGGGCGACCACAGGGGGTCGACCCTATAAGTTCCTTCGAAACGGATCCGGTGGGCCGGTTGTTTGATTGACATTATTCAGGTATTTTTCTAGTTACTAGTTATAACAATCTCGATTTTACGGGCGCTTGGGAGCTTATGGAAGAAGCAAGCGGATTGCATAACTTTCTCGAAATTGTCACCAAGCCCGACAATATTCCGATTGTCGCGATGTTGATTCTCGTCATCTTCTTTACTTGGCTGGGACTGCGCGAAGCGTTCAAAAATGACAAGTTGATCGAAGAAGGCAAAGAGGACGAGATCCCCAATGAAATGTGGAAATAGATGCTGCGGGCATGGCTGACTGCGTTGGCCGTCCTCGCGGGGATTGGTTTTTCTTCCGCTGCCGATTCAAAGTCTCCATTAGAACACGATAAGCGGTGGGTACAAGCGCGGAACGATCTGCGCCAAGGCAAGACGGCCGAGGCCAAGACCGAATTCGAGGAGCTTCTCAAACAGTATCCCAATGAACCGGACTTGCACTTGTTCGTGGGAATGTCACTGTTGCGATTGCGCGATCCGCGGGCGGCGCTGTCGGCGATTAAAAAAGCCATCGATATTGACCCGAATCACATCGAGGCGAGAACTCTGCTTGGCTACGTCGAGTTAGAGGTTCGCGGTGACGCCGATGCGGCGATCAAGGAATACTCGAAAGTTATCGAGCTGCGGCCCGATCTACCCGAACCGTACAGCAACTTGGCTGTTGCGCAAAAGAAAAAGGGTGAACTAAACGAAGCGATTGTCAGTTTAAACAAAGCGCTGGAGCGAAAGCCAGATTTCGCCTCTGCGATGACGACGCGCGGAGGCATTTTCGCCGAACAAAACAAATGGGCAGACGCCCGCCGCGATTTTGCGGCAGCGCTGAAAATCGATCCCCAGGATCAAGGCGCGCTTCAGGGTCTGGCGCGGGTGCTGGAAAATGACCGCGACTATGCCGGCGCCCAAAGAGTCTTGGCGCAGCTCAATTCGCGATCGCCCAATTTTGTTTATTGGCTTGACTGGGGGCGCCTTGGGTTGATTCGATTTTGGTGGCTATTGTTATCGATCGCGATAGCTCTAGCCCTTGGGGGACGATTTAAGAAAGCGAGGACGGAAGCGAATGGCTGAGGCGAAAAAGCGCAAAGGCACGGCGCTCCTGGCGGTGATGGACGAAAACTGTTCGAGCTGCGCCGGGTCGCCGATATGCGAAGCCCACTGTCCGGTGGACGACTGTATCAATTTACTTTATGAAGAAATGCCCGGTGGCGGTCTGAAGCCCTATCGTGTGTTTGTCGACAACGATAAATGCATCGGCTGTCAAATGTGCTATAGCGATGACCTCACCAAGATCCAGCAACACAAAGAGACCGGCGAGATTTTTTATGAATATGGCAGCCGGTTTTACGACAGCAACCGCAAACCCATTCCTCCTGACGCGGTGCCGAAACGCTTTCAGTTGCAATTGATCGGCACCGAATCGGAAGACCGACTGGACAAGAAAATCTGTCCGTGGGACGCCATCAAAATGTACGAATTCGACGATGGTCTGAACATGGCCGAGTATTTCTATGACATGACGAAGATCAAGGAAGTGAATGGCGTCTATGTGATCGACGCCGAAGAGAAGGCGCGCTTGGAAGAGAAGCAAAGCGAGCTTTACGAGTAAGGCTGGCGATAAGGAGCGTTCAGGCATGGCGGGAAAAATTCAAATCATGGAGACGGTGCTGCGCGACGCGCACCAATGTTTGGTGGCGACTCGAATGCGTACGGAGGACATGCTTCCCATTGCCGCCAAGCTCGATGATATCGGTTACTGGTCGCTGGAAACCTGGGGCGGCGCGACCTTTGACGCAACGTTGCGCTACCTTAAGGAATGTCCCTGGGAGCGCTTGCGCAGACTGCGCGCGGCGATGCCCAAGACTCGTTTTCAGATGCTCCTGCGCGGACAAAACGTCGTTGGTTATCACAACTATCCCGATGACATTGTCGAGGCCTTCGTGAGCCGCGCCGCGGCGAATGGTATCGATGTTTTTCGGATTTTCGATGCCATGAACGATATCCGCAATATGAAAACGGCGATCGAGGCGGCGCTCAAGACGGGTAAGCTGGTTGAAGGAACGGTTTGTTACACGATCAGCCCGGTCCACTCGGCCGATTATTTTTTACGCCTGACCGAGAACCTCGCTGACATGGGCGTGCAGATCATCTGTCTCAAGGACATGGGCGGCGTGCTCGCTCCCTATGCCGCCTACGAGATCATCAAAAAAATCAAATCGCGCATCTCATTGCCGCTCCATCTTCACTCCCACTGCACCGCGGGATTGGCGCCGATGAGTTACATGATGGCGATCGAGGCCGGCGCCGAGATTGTCGATACGGCGATCGCACCGTTCTCTCAAGGTACCTCGCAACCGGCGACGGAGCAGTTCGTCGCGGCCCTTAAAGACACGCCGCATGACACCGGCTTGGACTTGGGCAAACTGAGCAAAATTGCCGAGTACTTTCATGATGTGAGGCGGAATTACGCAGAGTTCGAGAGCCCGGTCAACAATCAGATCAAGACCGATGTTTTGACGTCGCAGATTCCCGGCGGCATGCTGTCCAACTTGGTCGCTCAGTTGCGCCAGCAGAAGGCCGAAGACAAGCTCGAGGCCGTGTTGGCCGAAATGCCGCACGTGAGAAAAGATCTCGGGTATCCGCCGCTGGTGACGCCGACCAGTCAAATCGTCGGTTCGCAAGCGGCGCTCAATGTGATGACGGGTAAACGTTATTCCGTTGTTGCCATGGAGACGCGCAACTACGTGATGGGCCTGTACGGTGAGCCTCCAGGGCCGGTGAGTGAAGAGATGAAAAAGAAGGTTCTTGGCAAGAAGGAGCCAATCACATGCCGGCCGGCAGATCTTCTAAAGCCCGGGTTGGAGCAAGCACGTAGAGATGCCGCGAGCTTCGCGAGCAGCGAAGAAGATGTGATCACATACGCACTCTTTCCGGAAATCGCCAAAGATTATTTTCTCTCGCGGAATGGGCGAGGCGAGAGGCGACAGGCCGCAAGCATGTAGAGGCAAGGCGCGCCTTGCCCCTACCAGGACACAACCGCCGCGTACGCCTGCGTTTAAATAATCTTATTGAGCGGATACTCGATAATTCCCACCGCGCCGTTCTGAATCAGTCTGGGAATCAGATCGCGTACCTGCTGTTCGTCGATGACGCTCTCGACGGAAAACCACTTGACGCCTTTGAGGTTGGCGGAGGGGTAAAGAGTGGCGATCGTCGGCGCGGTGATGCTCGGAATGAGCTCGATGATTTTCTCCAAGTCTGATTCCGCCACGTTCAGTTTGATGCCGACTTTGGCTTCCGCGGAAAGCGCGCCTTGAAGCAGGAGCTTGATCTGTTCGAGCTTTTCACGCTTCCACGGGTCCTGCCAGGCATTTTTGTTGGCGATTAGCTGCGGACAACTTTCCATCAGGTCGGCGATGATTCTTAGGCCGTGCGCGCGAATCGTCGTACCGGTCTCGGTGACTTCGACAATCGCGTCGACCAAACCTTCAGCCGCCTTGGCCTCTGTGGCCCCCCAGGAAAACTCCACGTCCAGCGGAATGTTACGCTCGGCGAAATAGCGCTTGGTAAAGTTGACCATTTCCGTAGCGACCCGTTTGCCTTTGAGATCTTCAATTGTTTTGATCGGCGATTCGTGCGGCACCGCCAGAACCCAGCGGGTCGGTCGGAAACTGATTTTCGAGTAAACCATTTCCGTGACGACGATGACATCCGATTGGTTCTCTTGAGTCCAGTCTTTTCCGGTGATGCCGGCGTCGAGCGTTCCCGACTCGACGTAGCGCGACATCTCCTGCGGCCGGGCCAGACTGCAACGGAGCGTCTCATCATCGACGGTTGGGAAATAACTCCGGCTCGAGCCGGTGATTTTCCAGCCCGATTTCTTAAACAGGTCGATGGTGGCTTGCTCCAGGCTGCCTTTGGGCAGGCCCAGCTTTAACTCACTCACTTTTTGTAAACCTCTCCGGGATCAAAAACTCGCTCGGCAATGACTTTCCAGTCGCCATTGGCCCGTTTGCGGAAAAAGCAGCTGCGATAGCCTTCATGACAGGCGGCGCCGCCAATCTGGTTGACTTGAAGCAATAGGGTATCGCTGTCACAGTCGATAAATGCGTCGATAACTTCCTGAAAGTTGCCCGATTCCTCACCCTTGAACCAAGGGCCCTTGCGCGACCGACTGTAGTAATGAGCTTTGCCGGTTTCCTTGGTTTTTTTCCACGCTTCTTTGTTCATGTAGGCGACCATCAACACGTCCCGCGATTGATAGTCCTGGACAATTACAGGAACTAATCCACCGCCTTTTCCAAAATCGATTTTCACTGTTGGCATAGCGAATCTTCCTCGGAACAGTTTAGCTAACATAGATGTCGAGGGGCTTCAACAAGTTGAAATCCGAGGGAAAAATTGAGACTTATCCGGACCGTTTATGGAGCACCGGTATGTCCGCGATTTTTTCCGGCGGCAACATATTCCAGTAAATACCCTTGGGCCGAGGAAATTGCGATTTGATTTCGATGACCTCGTCCGGCGTGATGATAGCATTGAGCGGGATGTCGTGCTCGGTCATAGGAATTTCCTCGTCAACCATTTGCAGCGTATGGACCGACGTGACGATGGGGGTATTGGCGGCGATTTTCTTTTGTTCGGTGAGCAGAGCAAATTCTAAATCAGAATAGCCGCCGCCTTTGCCGACGCGGGCGCCGCGGCGATTGACCGCAACAGATCCGCAAACGACGAG
>DASYUV010000181.1:0-94929 GCA_036000865.1 Binatia bacterium
AGACAAATTTCCACCTGATTGGCGACCGATCGATGCCGAGATAATCGGCGAATTTCAAATAATGGTCTAACTTAGAAATACTCTCTCCGTATCGCGCGATATGCAGATTATTAAACAGCCAATTGAATTCCTTGCTATCGCTGCGATGAAAGCCAATTCGCTGAGCCGCGCCGGTCCAGCGGCTAATGACGCCGCTCTTTAGGTGCCGCTGCAAATCGAGCACGAGATCGAATCTTCGGGAGCGGAGCTTGGCGAGAAAAGGCCAGAACGCACGCCAGGGGCGCCGCCGCTCGAATACAATGATCTCATCGATTGCCGGACAGCCTTCAAGCAACGGGCGCGATGCCGGTTCGACCGACCAAGCGAGATACACCCCGGGAAAACCTTTGCGCAGAAGATTGGCTAAGGGCAACGCCCGGGTAACATCACCGATGGAGCCGTGCAGAACGATCAGAATCTTTTTTGGATCGAATCTAGGCGTGCGGGGCCCCATGATATAAACTGACGAAGTCATTCCAAGCCGCGGCCGAAAAATATTTCTGCTCGGGATCGAGCTTACGCACGGAACGCAACAAGCGGTCGAGATTATTTTTTATCAGATCTGGAGGCAATTGACCCAAATAAAGCTTGGCCTTGTCGAAGTCGATAATGTAGCCCGTTACGGCGCCATTTTCTAAGCGCAAGAGAATATTCTTGAGATTGAGATCGCTGTGATAAACGCCTTCCCGATGCATTGCGCGAACGCTATCAGCTACCGCCTGTAGCGCCGTCCGTAGACCGACGCGCCCGATCGTGCCGCTTTGCAAAGCAGACCAAAGGTCTTCGGCGTTGCTCAACTGTCGGGTGATGAGCCAGCCGCGGTAAAACGGCCCGCTCGCTCGGCTCACACAAGCCGCATAAACCTCCACCGTGCGCAGTCCTCGGCGGCGCAATTCTTCGGTGATCGCAAGCTCGCGGAAGGGGCGCGGCGGCCAGGTAAAAAACCACGATCCTGTGAAGGCGCGGAGAAATCCGCCGTGACGGTAGTTCCGAACCAGCGCGGTCTCGCCATCCGGCAGTTTTACCGCTTTGAGCGCGCCACGACCGTAATAATGGCAGCCTTCCTTATGATCGCGATCATTATCACTGCAAATCGAAAAATCGATTGCAGCCTCGCGATCCTGCCGAACGATTAGGCGATTGCCGCGCTCGTCAGTAATCTTTGCGAACCCCTCAGGCACCGCGTCCCAGATCATCCTCTCGGTCAACATCCCAGTTATCTATCACTGGCTCAATCATCAATGTCCATCGCCCGGTTAACTTTAGGGATAATTCAGACCGTGACGAATTCCGGTTGGAAGGATTCCGCCGGCGAGCGCAAAATATGACGATCGACGTCCAGCAGCTTCTCGACTGCCTCGAGCACTTTTTCTGCGCCAACTTGCCGGATGCAATCCTCAGTCCCCAAAGGACAACGTCGCCCGCCATGGGAGGCGCACGGCCGGCACGCGAGTTTTTTTCCCACGACAATCGCATCGCTGCTATAGGGATAAAAGCCGAGAGCCGGGGTTGTGGCGCAAAACACCGCCGCGACGGGTACCTTGCGCGCCACGGCAATGTGCATCGGCCCGCTATCGTTGGTGACAAAAACCGCGCAACGGTTTATCGCCGCGGCCAGCTCGCGTAAACCGATGTGGCCCACTAAATTAATTGCCACCCGCCCGCAGCGATTCTGCACCTCATCGACCACAGTCTTGTCCTCCGAGCCACCGAAGAGCAGAACTTGGCAGTCAAACTTTTGCCGCAACATTTGTATGAGCTCGGCGAAACCGGCCGATGACCAGCGCTTCGTCGACCACACCGAACCGGGATTGATTCCGATGATCAATTTGTTGGCGGTCATACCGAGAGCGCGCAGCTTGTGATCGACGGCGTCTTGAATCGTCGCATTCACGGGAAATTCGAGAGCGCGCTGGCACTCTTCAACGCTGACCCCGAGCGCCTGTAAAATCGAAAGATTCCTTTCGACGTCATGGCGCGCCGGGTCGCGCTCGGCCAGGCCTTGGTACAAAAACCAACCGCGACTCTCGCGAAAACCGATCCGAGTCGGGATCCCCGCCAAAAACAACAACAGCGCGCTACGTAGGGATTTGTGGGGCGTGACAGCGAGGGTAAAACCTTTGGCTTTGAGAGCAGCGGCTTTACGACGCACTCCAGCGATGCCGCGATCTGCCTTTCGTTTATCATCGACGATGATTTCATCGATGGCCGGATGGTCTTGTAAAAGCTCCCCGCTGAGAGGCAAACAGAGCACGCTCAATTTTTTTACCGGAAATCGGCGTCTAAGCTCGTCGATGAGGGGCAATGTCAAGACCGTATCACCCAGGAAACTCGTTTGCAGTACGAGGACATTTTCCCAGCTGATCGCGGCCATGGGATCTATAAACGTATGGCCTCGTCGATCAGCATGATGGGAATATCGTCTTTGATCGGATACATCAGCCGGCAAGCCTCGCACACCAACCCATCATTATTCTGGTTGAGATGAATATCCCCTTTGCATTTTGGGCACGCCAGAATATCCAAGAGATCCTTGCTGATGGCCATTCTAGATTCCTCCTCGGCATTGGGGTCAATCGTGCGCCAGATCATGCTCCGGCGTTCTTCGACTGATGTCGTTCCTATTGTCAGAACGGGCGGCGCCAACCGATTAGCGCGCAAACGGCGTAAATGCATCCCAGCCGCGCCGATAGCTGCGCTGCGACTGCGCCGGATCGCGATTGACAAAATGACGATGATACATGGGGTGGCGTAAGCTTCTGACCTCGTGCTCCAAAACGAATTTCGCGCCACCGCCATTGGGATCGACAATTTCCTTGAAGCGAAACTGATGATTGCGCACCTCTTCAGAAATCAATCCGCGGCTCTTCAGGTAGGCATAGGGCGCGGAAAAATTTGCGACGTAGACCGCAATATGGTGCCCATCGTAGGGCGCGATAGGTTTTTCGGTCTCGCGGAATAGCAAACACTGATCACGACCAATTTTGACTCTCCCCACCGTTCCCCCCGCGTCGGTCTCCGCTGCCCCAGGGGCCCCGAGGGCGACTTGATAGAACCGCAAAATCCCTTCCACAGCGCCGGGTGCGACCGAAAATTCCACGTAAGGCATGCCCAGGATCATATCGCCGAAGTCCCGCTGGCTCCCGTAACATCGATAATGATTGCCCCACGGAGAAGTTACCGCGACATGGTCGGAATTGCGCGCAAAAGAATACTTGCTCTTCTTCAAACCGGGCGCGACCGATTCTAAGCGCGCCATCAGCGCGTCGAGATCAGGTACTACCAGCCCGACATGGCCGTCGATCACCTGTGGCTCTCGGGTCGGAAGATGAAATTGCTGTTCGCCGACATTGACCCACATATTATTCAGGCCCACGTTCAAATAGGGATCGCGCGTGAATCCCAAACCCATAACATAGAAAAGCGTCGCCACCGACTGATCGGGAATCTGCACGTTGACATGCTCGAGTGAAATGATATTGCCGACGTCTTCTTCAATATACTCGCTCATCGATCACCTCGAAGTCTCCGCAATCCTGCGGGACCGTAGCGTTACGTCCTAGCTATCAGATGCATCTTCTTGAACGTTCATTCAATCCTGCAGCGCGCGAATCCAGTTCCACTCTTCGGTCAATCCCTGTTCCAAGCCGACCTTCGGCGAATAACCCAGCTTGCTTTTCGCCCGGTCGAGACGGGCTTTGGTGTGGCGCACATCGCCTTTCTGACGGTCGAGCCGCTTGAGCTTCGTCTTGCGCCCGGAAATTTTCTCCACCAAGGCAATGGCATGCAAGACGCTCACTTCTGAGCCGCCGCCCAGGTTGAAGACTTCACCTTGTCCGGGGTAGAAAGCTGCAGCTATAGTGCCATCCACAATGTCCGAGCAAAATGTGAAATCACGGGTCTGCTCACCGTCGTCGTATAGCGGCACCCCATCGCCGCGCAGCAACGCGCGCATGAAAATATGAAAAAACATGTCGGGCCGTTGGCGTGGTCCGTAGACCGTGAAAAAACGTAATGCAACCGTCGGCACTCCGAAAGCCTTCCAATAGAGATGACACAGATGCTCGGCGGCCAGCTTGGTCGCCCCGTACGGCGATATCGGACTTGCGCCGCCTTCCTCGCGCATCGGTAGGTCACTGGTATCGCCGTAAACCGACGAAGTCGACGCATAGACAAACTTGGCGAGACTCAAATCTTTTGCCGCTTCGAGCAACAGCTGAGTCGACCTAATGTTGTTATCCGTGTAACGGGCGAATTCTTTGCCCCAACTGGAGCGCACTCCCGGCTGACCGGCGAGATGAAACACATAGGTAACGTCGCGCAGCAAACTCTTCGAATCGCATTGTAACAAGTCGCCGCCGACGAAAGTAAAGTTGCGATGAAGGGCGAGTCCGGACAGGTTTTTTTCTTTGAAGGGACGCGGATAGTTATCGAGAAAATTGTCGATTCCAACCACGTCGTGCCCGGCGGCCAAGAGCTTTTCCGCGAGATGTGAACCGATAAAGCCAGCAACCCCTGTGACGAATGACTTCACGGGTTTTTGTCGCTTCCCGCCATTTGGCTTGGTTGGACGATGCTCCATCGCGTCCTTTGCCGAAGTTCCGCGACTACGCTAAACTCGACATATTTAACGCTCAAAAAGCCGCTCGATCGTGGCAAACAAAATACCAATTGCGCCGCCGCGCTATCAAGCGCCGTCGCGGGCTTGCTCGATCTTTTCGACTATGGCACTGACCAGAGCCGAGCCATTTTCCACGGTCATAGCCACGCGCAGCGCCAATAGTTTATCCTTCGCAAATGGGAAGCGCGCCAATTTGAGGATATCCTTCTCGGTGGTGATGATCAAATCCACCAGCCGCCCCATGCGATTGATCTGTTGCCAGTCACGGGCTGTATAGCAATGGTGGTCGGGAAATTCCAGAGTCTCGACGATCTCACCTTCCCACTCATGGATCAGCCGATACAGCCCTCGGGGATCGGCGACACCGGTCACGGTTAAGATCTTGCTGCGATACAGCAGGGTCAGTGGAAACTCCTTGCAGCCGCGAGCGCCCATACCGATCAAGGCGACCGGGCGGAGCGCGGCCTCAAAAGAAGCGTTTGCCCGGCCGCGCGCCATGACCGAATTCCACGCTCCATTCCCTGCCGTAGAGAGCAAGAAATCGGCGCGGCGGAAATTCCTCCGAGGCTCACGAAAGGGGCCCGCCGGAAGCACCCAACCCGACGCGTCAGCACCCAAAAGTAACACGTCGACGTTCCTTTTCACCCGCCGATGCTGAAAACCATCGTCCAGGATAAAAACATCGACGTTCACCTTTCGCAGCATCTCGCTCGCGGCGTCGAACCGGTCCTTACAGACGCCGACCGTTTGGCCGTATAGACGAGCCATCATCAACGGCTCGTCGCCGGCCTTGATTATGTCATTGTCTTCTACGGCTGTGACGCTCTCGCCGTTCGGTTGTAACACAAGCGGCGCCGCCTCTTTTCGGCGATAGCCGCGGCTCAAGATTCCCACGCGCAAGCCGCGGCCCGCCAATTCTTTCGCCAGCCACAGACAAGTGGGGGTTTTGCCGGTTCCCCCGACCGTCAGATTGCCCACACTCACCACCGGGCGGCGCAAACCGCGCGATTTGATCCAGCCGTGAGTATAGAGCGCGTTGCGCATTTGCATGACCATGCTGTAAAGAAACGAAGCCGGCAGCAGCGACACCCACAAGAGTTTTCCGCCTAGCCCCTGCCGCTCCCACACCTTACGTGCCGACACCAATGTCATAGACGGATATCACACGTGTTAAATGCTTGACCGCTGGCAACTAAAAATCTTTTCCCTCACAAATAACGCTCGGCTAATAATAAATTTTGCGCCAAGGCCTGACTATTGGCGCCGGCGATCTGAAACGCCATTTCACCCATGCGGCGACGTTTTTCTGAATCGGCCAAGAGATGGACCAGCGCCTGCGCCAAATCGTCGGCGCCGCCAACCTCGATGGCAGCGCCTTTCTGTTTCATTTGCTCGGCAATATTCTCGAAGTTGCTCATGTTGGGGCCGAAGAGGATTGGTTTATGATAGCGCGCCGGTTCGAGGACATTGTGCCCGCCGGCATCCACCAGACTACCACCGACGAAAGCAACGTCAGCGGCGGCAAAAAACTCCGTAAGCTCGCCGACGGTGTCGAGCAGCAAAACATCCTTTTCAAAAAACTGTCCGCCGTTCACTTGGCTCTTCCGCTGAAAATCGAAGGGACTGTCGATCAACAGCTTTTCGACCTCGGCAAAGCGCTCCGGGTGACGCGGTGCCAAGATCATCGAGAGCTGCGGAAAGCACGACCGAGCTAACGTCAATGCCTTGAGCAAGATTTCCTCTTCGCCTCGATGAGAACTGCCGGCCACCAGCAAGGGCTTGCCTTGGCATCCGGCCGAGGCGGCGCTTTCCCGTCGTTCCAAGGTTTTCTGGAATGCAAACTTCAAACTGCCGACCACGGATACTTTTGTTTTATTGGCGCCAAGTACACGAATGCGCGCCGCGTCGGCCGCCGATTGCATTCCAAGAACCGTGAAACAGTCGAGCACAAGGCGAAAGAAAGGGCGGCAAAGGGAATACCGCGAAAAAGCTTTCGCGGATAGCCGGCCGCTTAGAAGTAACGTGGGCACGCCGCGGCGGAATGCTTCGCGCAGGAGATTGGGCCAAATTTCCGTCTCGATAATCATCAACACCGCCGGATGAAAGCTGGTCAGTGCGCGCCGCACGACCCAGACCAAGTCCAAGGGCAGGAAAATCACTGCGTCCACACCGCCGATTTGTTGCGCGACGCGATGCCCGGTTGAGGTAAAAGTTGAAATGAGAATCTTTCGTTGCGGCGCGTGCGCTTTAAGCTCGCACACGAGCGGCTCGGCGGATCGCACTTCGCCCACTGACGCGGCGTGTATCCAAACTGGACGGGCGCCAGCCAGCGAAGATAAAATATCTTTCGGATAAAAGCCCAAACGCTGGGTGTAACCGTCCCGATACCGAGATCCGAGCAGACCAATAAGCGGAATGAAAGGCAGAGCGAAGGCGAAAGTGACGGTCAGAAAAAGATTGTAAAGAAAGTACCACATCAGCGCGCCACCGCCTAATACAACACTTCCGCCGGCTCAGATTCGACTTGTTCGAGCATCTGCAGCGCATACAGCCGGCTGTACTCGCCGTCTTTTGCGAGTAGCTCTTCATGGGTGCCTTGTTCGGCAATCGCGCCGTCGACCATTACCGCAATACGGTCCGCCTTGCGGATGGTCGATAATCGGTGGGCAATAACTATGGTGGTTCGAGTGGTCATGAGATTTTCCAGCGCCTCTTGGACCGACCGTTCCGATTCTGTGTCCAACGATGAGGTCGCTTCATCAAGGATTAGTATCGGTGCATTCTTGAGCAGCGCGCGGGCAATGGCTAGACGCTGGCGCTGTCCGCCCGATAGCTGCATTCCCAATTCGCCTATGACAGAATCGTAACCCTTCGGTAATGCGCAGATGAATTCGTGAGCGTTGGCCGCCTTCGCCGCAGCGATAACATCATTCACGCTCCGATGCGGATCACCATAGGCGATATTATTTTTCACCGAATCGTTAAAGAGGAACGTATGCTGGCTCACGATGCCAATTTGCGCGCGCAGAGAACGCACAGTCAAATCGCGTATGTCGACGCCGTCGATGGTGATTTGTCCCGATTTCACGTCATAAAATCTCGGGATAAGATCCACCAGGGTGCTCTTGCCTACCCCGCTCATGCCGACCAATGCGACCATCTGCCCCGCTGCGATGGTGAGATCGATGTTTTTCAGCACCGGTGCGTCGGCGTAAGCAAAGCTGACGTCATAAAATTCGATCTTGTGCGAAAAGGGCTTGGCATCCTTGGCGTCCAACTTATCTTGAATCTGCGGCGTTTCATCCATAATTTCGAACACTCTTTCCGCCCCCACCAAACCCTGATGTACCGTGGTGTAGGTTCGAGTGAGCCCCTTGAAAGGCCCGTACATAAGGAACATGGCGGCCATGAAGGCCATGAACTCTCCTTGAGTACGCCCGCCGCCAATGACGCTCCAACCGCCGTACCAAACGACCCCGCCGATGGCGACAGAAGCCAGCAGTTCCATCGACGGCGCGACCACTGCCTTGGTCCGGCTGGCACGGAGCGATTGCTTGAAGAGCCGCCAATTCTCTTGTCTAAATCTCTGGTCTTCGTAGCTCTCCATGCCGAACGCTTTGACAATGCGATTGCCTTGAATGCTCTCCTGGAGTATCCCGGTGAGCGTTCCCGTACTGACCTGGCCGCGCCGGGTGAAACGTTTAATTTTTCTACTCAGTCGGATCACCGGCAAAACGGAAGCGGGAAAGACGATAAAAGCGATGGACGCCAGAACCCAATCTTTTAAAAATGCCACCACGACCAAAACAACCAGTGAAACTGAATCCTTCATAAATGACGCCAGAGCGTCCGTAATCGCGTATCGCACCAAACCAACGTCACTGTTTACGCGGGAAATGAGCGCTCCAGTCGGGTGTCGATGAAAAAAAGAAAGAGAAAGCGACTGAAAATGGCGGTTCAAGGCGTTCCGCACATCGTTGATAATGTGCAACCCGACGTAGTCGTTCAGATAGCTTTGGCCAAAGTTCATCAAGCCGCGAAAAGCAAAAATCGCGATGATCAAAAATGGCAAATAAGTTAGCGCAGTTTCGTCTTTCCGAGTAAAAACGTCATCTATGACGCGCTGCACCAAGAAGGGAATCGTGCCGTCGGTTGCGCCGAAGCCAATCATGCAGATCATGGCTAAAGTAAAGTGCGGCCAGACATACGGCTTAAGGTACGACAGCAGGCGGATGTAGTTATTCACTGTATAAAGGCCTTCCTAAGCCATCATCGCGAGCGCAAGGTCGGCGACGCGTTGCGCTGCGCCGGGCGAGCCCAAGCGCTCACGCAGCTTCGACATCTTGTCGATGATGCGGGAACGAGCCTCTCGGTTATCGAGCAGGACCCGACTTTCCTCGACGAGCCGCACGGGATTCGCGTCATTTTGAATCAGCTCAGACACGAGCCTCTCCTCGGCAATCAAATTTACCATACCGATATGATCCACGCTCACCAGTAGACGAGCCAAGTGATAGGTAAGCCACGACAACCGATAAATGATGATCATGGGTCTGCCGAGTAAAGCGATTTCCAGTGTCGCCGTGCCTGAGGCGGTCCATACCAGATCAGCGGCATGGATCGCGTCGTAACGGTCCTCTTCGACAACGGGTATTTGCAGCGCCGGGTGTCGCAGCGCCGATTCGACCTCGGCTCCGTTAATAGTGCTCGCACGTACGCAAAAAAACTGGATGTCCCGTTCCCGGCTCAACCGGACTGCGGCATCGCGCATCACCGGCAGATGGCGGCTCACCTCGGCATGCCGGCTTCCGGGTAAGAGTGCAATCGCTGGTTTGCTCGGATCAAGCCCGAATTTGGCCAAAATCGCATCCCGACCTTGCTTAACTTGAACCATTTCCAAGAGCGGATGCCCGACGAAGGACACTTTAACCCCATGTCGCTCGTAAAAGGCCACCTCGAACGGAAAGATAACCGCCATGTGATCGACCCATCGAGCAATTTGGTGAACTCGCCCTCGGCGCCACGCCCAGATCTGCGGGCTGACGTAGTATAAAACCGGAATGCGCAACGACTTGGCGAGCCGCGCTAAACGTAGATTAAAATCGGGAAAATCGATCAAGACTAGAAGGCTGGGGCGCCGTTCCTTCAAAGCACGCTTGAGAAGAGCGTAAGCACACCACAGATTCTTGAGATTGCCGGCCAATTCGACGAGTCCCATGCCGGTTAGATGAGACACGCTAAACAGCGCCTCGAAATTTGTCCGTTCCAGTTGCTCTCCGGCAACGCCAAAAACCTTTAACGCCGCATCGCGTCGATGCAGCGCCTCGACCAACTGTGCGCCATGCGCGTCGCCTGAAGCCTCGCCGACCACCAGCATAATTTCTTTTCCCACCGCTGTCACAATGTAAATTAGCGACCACAGCTCGCATCACAGCTGTGAACTGATCATCGAGGCAATTTCGAGAGCCCTCAATCCGTCCGCTCCGCCCACCACCGGCAGCGTTCGCGCGCGCACACAGTCAACAAAGGAATTGATTTCATCGGCCAGCGCATCGCCGTCTTTAATTTCGATGGTTTCGGCGCGAATGTCGAGCCAACCGGCTCCCGGGGCAGGCTTGTGATAGATTTGCGCCCGGCGCTGGTCATAATCGATCGAGATATAAGCATCCGGCTGGAAGAATCTTATTTTTCGTTCGCGCTTGAGCGAAACACGGCTCGAAGTCACGTTCGCGATACAGCCATTGGCGAAATTGATTCGTGCATTGGCGATGTCCGGCTTGTCGGTCAGAACAGGGACACCCACTGCCTCGACCCGTTGCACCGGCGAGCGGACTAAGCTGGCGATAATGTCTATGTCATGGATCATGAGATCCAACACCACATCGACATCAGTGCCGCGCTCGACGAACGGTGCCAAGCGATGACACTCGACGAACTTGGGTTCTCTAATGGTCCCTTCCAGCCGGCGAATCGCCGGGTTGAACCGTTCCAGGTGACCGACCTGAAGAATCACGTTCCTCGCCTGTGCGGCCGCCACCAGCGCCCGTGCTTCGGTAATGTCTGCCGTGAGCGGCTTTTCAACCAATACATCGATGCCGGCTTCGATGAAATCCCGCGCTACTCTATAATGAAAACGGGTCGGCACCGCGATGCTGACGCACTGCACTCGACCAAACAAGCGGCGGTAATCCGTCAGCGCCGCGGTGCCGACGGAGCCGCCAACCTCATTGGCACGCTGCTCATCGATATCGACCACGGCAACAAGTTCGACCTTCTCCAACGCCGCATATTTTTCCGCATGGAATTTACCGAGGTAGCCGACGCCAACAACCGCCGCCGCGATATTGCTTTCTGCCATAAGCAATCCAAATTCAGTCGCTGACACCGACCACGGAAATTCCGTAAGCATCGGCTTGGCGCAACAAGCTCTCTTTCTCGAGCAAAATCGTCTTGCCGGCTTCCACGGCCAAGACCGTTCCACCGGCTTTGTGTATGTTCTCGACAGTGTCGATACCGACGGCCGGCACGTCGAAACGAAGGTCCTGTTGCGGCTTACTCACTTTGACCACAACACAACCCGACCGGGCCAGCGTTCCACCCCGTTGAATTGCTGCATCTGTTCCTTCCACCGCCTCAACCGCTACCACCACGCGATTCTTCACCACTACGGTTTGGCCGATTCCTAAGCGGCCAATTTCTTTGGCGGCGCGAAAGCCCAATTTAACATCCACCCATTCCTTCTGCAGAGGTGTCCGTTTGGTCAAGACACCCTCGGCGGCAATGATATGGGATAAACAAAGAGTCGATTCCAAAATCCGGATGCCTTCCACCGCGAGCTCATCGGCGATGCCGCGCAACAGGGCATCGTCCTCCCGACTCTTGATCTTTGCCAAGAAGCGCGCTCCGCGCAGATCGGGCCGGAAATTGCCAAAGAGCTTGACCTTGCGAATCCCGCCCGCCATGACGGCCTCGGTCACTCCAGCGCGGCGAAACACGGCGATAATCTTGCCCAGTTGCCCGACGTAAACCCACGTGATCTCATCGGCAATTTTCTCGATCTCCTCGTTGCTTTCACCTCGGTGCGCTACGGCGATCACAGAATAGCCTCGGCGTTTTGCCTCTTCGGCAAAGATCAAAGGAAATTTTCCATTGCCGGCGATTAATCCGAGCTTTTTCACGACGGAAACAGACGACGGTGACCCAACGCGCCAGTGATCGGCACGGCGTTGAATTTAGCGGCAAACGCCGCGTTGCGAATTGGCGATAAAGGAAACAAATCTTTCGACTTCGGGAATAGAAGCCATTTCCTGGCGGATTTTTTTCAAGGCGTCATCGGTTTTAAGCCTGGATTGAAAGGCGATCCGGTATGCTTTGTGGATCGCCTCGATAACCGATTTTTGGAAACCCCGCCGTTTCAGTCCTTCGACATTCAACCCGCGCAGCCTAGCGCGGTCGCCCGTGGCATTACAGTAGGGCGGCACGTCCTTCGAGACCATCGAACCGGCCCCCAGGATCGCGCCGGTGCCGATTTTCACGAACTGATGAATGCCCACCAAGCCGCCGACGATCACGAAGTCCTCGATCGCCACATGGCCGCCAAGCGTCGCGCCGTTGGCAATCACATTGTGGTTGCCGATAATGCAATCATGGGCGATATGGCAATACATCATCAAGAGATTTCGGTCGCCCACTCGCGTCACCATGCCGCCGCCGGCGGTGCCCGGGTTGAGCGATACGTACTCCCGGATCGTGTTACGGTTGCCGATCAAAAGCTCGCTCGGCTCTCCCTTATATTTGAGATCTTGCGGGATGGATCCGATCGTGGCGAACGGAAAAACCTCATTGCCCTCGCCCAAGGTCGTTCGCCCTTGAATGACCGCATGAGAGTGAATTTTGCTCTCTTTGCCGATTTTTACCCCCGCGCCAAGAAGGCAATACGGGCCCACTTCCACGCTGCTGTCCAATTCGGCGCGCGAATCGACGATCGCGGTCGGATGCACATTGCTCATGTCGAGAGGCGCTCCTCACGCCATTTATACTTCCATGGCGGAGATTTCCGCCTGAGCAACCAATTTTCCATCGACCGTCGCCACGCCTTGCATCTTCCAGAAAGTGCCGCGCCGCTTCACGATGGTAAGCTCCATGCGCAATTGATCACCAGGCTCAACGGGGCGTTTAAATTTTACGTTATCGAGCCCTGTCAGCATAAAAACTTTGTGGTCGTTCCTGCCGCCGCGGGCGTTGTGGGCGAAAATCGCTCCAACTTGGGCCATTGCCTCGCAGATGAGCACACCCGGCATCACCGGCCGGCTGGGGAAATGGCCTTGAAAAAAATTCTCGTTAAACGTTACGTTTTTGATCCCGACGATTTTATCTTCGCCGTGAATTTCGACGATCCGATCGACTAAGAGAAAGGGATAACGGTGAGGGATGTAATTGAGGATTTCTTTAACGTCCAGCATCGTGCTCCTTTTCACCACCCTTGATGATCTGCGCGACGCGTTTCTCCAAGCTCCGGACAGTGCTCCAGAGCTTCGGTAGTTGGGGTAAAAGCGTCATGACCTTCAACCATTCATGGTGGGGCGCAGCCCCGATCCCTCCCGAGAGAACCGCACCCGCAGGAACCGACTTCGGAATTCCTGATTGCGGCCCGATCATTGCTCCGTCACCGATTTGAACGTGATTGACCACTCCCACCTGTCCCGCAAGCGTGACGTTTTTGCCGATTCGAGCACTGCCGGCGATCCCCGCCTGCGCCGCGATCACCGAATGCTCGCCGATAATGACGTTGTGCGCGATTTGAACTAGGTTATCGATCTTGACACCGCGCGAGATCACGGTTCTTCCGAGGGTTGCCCGGTCAACGGTGGTGTTCGCGCCGATCTCGACATCGTCCTCGACCACCACGACCCCTGTTTGGGGAATCTTGACGCGCTGATCACCGCTACCGGCGTAGCCAAAACCATCGCTACCGATAACCACGCCCGCGTGAAGAATGACCCGGTCCCCCAGACGGCACCCCTCGCGCACGACGACGTTAGGATGAAGCACGCATTGGGCACCGACTTGTGCCTCTTCTCCGAGAAATACCCCGGGGAAAACTACCGTATCCGTGCCGATCCGTACGCGCGGGCCGACAAAGGCATTGGGGAAGATCGTCACGTTTTCGTCCAGTATTGCGCTCCTGTCGATATGGGACTTTGGGCTAACGGTGCGGCTAAATTGCGGCGCGGGGCAGAAAAGTTGAAGAACCTTCGCGAAGGCGACGTAAGGGTTAGGGGTCTCGATATAGTTTAACCTTGATCCAGTTTCAACGTCGCTGACCACGCCGGGGCCGACAATCACGGCGCTGGCCCGACATTGTGATAAGAATTGTTTATAGCGCGGATGGGTAAGAAAAGTGATCTCCCCTGGGCTGGCTTCGTCTATGGCGGCAATTTTATGAATAACGACGCTGCCGTCTCCAATGACCTTTCCGCCAACATAATGGGCGAGTTCACTGAGCGTTTTGCTTGTCACCACTTATTTCTTCACTCGACTATTGTAAACCTCTATCACCCGACTCGTGATATCGGTTGCTTGATCGCTGTACAAAATCTGCGAGCGTTCGAGAATGAGCGTAAATTTCTCCGCCTTTCCCACTTCAGTGACGACCTGTTCCAGCTCCTTGAGAATCTCCGCCATCATCTCGTTATTTTTCCGCTGCAGGTCCTGCTGGTAATCGCCCATGGTGCGCTGTAAGCTGACCGATCGCTTTTGAAAATCCGCCTCGAGATTGCGCCGCTCCTCCTCTTTCAAAAGCGGGCCTTTTTTATCTAAGTCGTTCTTCAATCGCTCAAGATCCTGTCGTTCCTTTTGAACATCGGCCTCGGCTTTCTTTACCTGCGCTTGAAAGCGATCTTTGGCCTTTTTTCCGGCTTGCGACTCAGAAATGATTCGTTGAATATCGATAAATCCGATTTTAATCCGTTCCTGCGCCAATGCCACGGAACAAGAAAGAACCAGCATCCCGACGACCAGCCAGTACTTCACACAAACCTCCGGTAATTGTCTTAGAAAACTTGGGAATGGCAGTGCCTTTACGGTTGACTGCCGATAGAGAAGCCGAGCACCGACGTTTCATCGTGGGGCTGTTTGTTGAGCGGGAAACCAAGCTCGACGCGCAAGGGGCCGAAAGGTGACATCCAACGGACGCCGGCGCCAACTGACCGCCTTAAGTCGTTGAAGCTAAACGAGTCGGTGAAGGAGCTGCCCATGTCGAAAAATGCTACCCCGCGCAGGCCGTACTGCTCCATGATAGGAAACAGCAATTCGGTGTTTAGAACCATGGCTTTGTCACCACCGATAACATCGGTACTTTTACAAACCCCCGTGTCTTTATCGCAGTTAGACGGGGCTCTCGGCCCTATGCTTCGCTCAGCGAACCCACGAATGGAATTGATTCCCCCAAGAAAGTAACGTTCGAAAAGCGGCAGATCTTTGTTGCCGCTATTTCGTTCCGCCAAACCGATTCCATAACCGAGCTGTCCGCCCAGGGCCAAGACCCAATTTCCGCCCCAATTCGGGTCCTTGAGTAGCGGATAATGCCAGCGCGCGCTTAAATCTGATTTGATAAACCGCGAGTCACCGCCAAGACCGGCCATCTTCACGGAGAACCCGGATTTGGTTCCCTCTGTCGGTGCGAAAAAGTGGTCCCGGCTGTCGTAGGTGATGCCGGGAGTGACGGCGCTGGTCAAAGAGGTGCCCTTTTCTGCTTTGATCGAATCAGGCGCACTCGACGAAATTCCCTTGATCGTTTCCCGCGTCAGATCGTAAGAAACCCCGCTTCGCATGTAATCCCAGACGCTGGGAGTGGGATTGCTCGCCAATTCATCTGACCCTATGTTTGCAGTGGCTTTGCTGCCGCCAAAAAATGGAAATTTATAATCTTTTAATGGATAACTGGTATTTACCCCGAAACCGAGTTTGCGCTCGTCGAAATCGGTGAATTCCCGTTTTGTATTGAATGCGTCGACGCCCAAGGACATCTTCGAATCATTAAAATACGGATCGCTGGCGCTAAAGATAAAGTCTTGCCGGCTCGATCCAATACTGAAATTACCGCTGATTCCCTGTCCTCTGCCCATGAGATTTTTCTCGGAGACGTTGGCGTTGAACAAGAAGCCGTCGCCGCTGCTGTATCCGCCGCCGACTTGAAACGTTCCAGTGGGTCCCTCTTTGACGTCGACCAACACGTCCAGGGTGTCGGGTTGATTGGTTTTCTTTGTGGTGATCTGAACATCCTCGAAATAGCCGCTCCTCTGGAGAGCATTGCGGCTCTGGGTGATTTTTGTCCCGGAATAAAGCTCCTGTTCGTTAGTTAGCAACTCGCGACGCACGACTTTGTCGCGAGTCTTGGTGTTTCCCGCCACCAGTACGCGATTGAAATACACCGGCGGACCCTTGGTAATCACCAGCGCGACATCGACTTTCTTTTCGCCCTCATTGACTTTGGTTATCGGATCGACTTGAACAAACGCGAACCCTTTGTTCGAGTACATGTCCTGCAGCGCGGTGACATCCTCGCGCAGGCGGCTGCCGCGAAAGATTTGACCCGTCGTCAGCTTGACCGATTGCAGCATCTGGCGACCATCCTGAATCAGCTCGCCGCCGATTTCGACCTTTCCGACCCGATATTGCGGGCCTTCGTAGATACGGAAAACCACTTCCAGTCCGTCGCGCGCGCGCAAAATAACCGGATCCTCGATCTTGTGTTCGACGTAACCATGATCGTTGTAGTGATTCGACAGAATCGCGACATCGTTGGTCAGCATGTCGCGATCCAACACGCCGCGATTAGTGATAAAAGAAAAGAGCCATTCTTCCTTAGTGGCGATCAGATCTCTAAGCTCGCCCTGGGAAAAATTTTTGTTTCCTTCAAACAATACTTTTTTGATCAGCAGGCGGTTGCCCTCGCTGATATCGAGAGTAATCACGGCTTGGTTGCTGGCTTCGACGGATACGGCGTAATCGATCACCGCATTCACGTAACCCTGTTCACCGTAAAGCTTCCTTACTTTGTCAACCCCATCGGCGACTTTGGTCCGGTCCAAGATCGTCCTGGCGCCGATTCCAAATGCCGATTCGATTTTCTCCTTCGAGACCTGGGAAGCGCCCTGGATTTTCACCTCGCGAATGTAAGGCTTTTCTTTGACCGCGTAAGTCAAAACACCTTCGGGTGAAAGCTCGGCTTGAACGTCATCGAAAAATCCCATGCGGAATATCGCTTTAACGTCTTGCTCGACAATAGCCGGGTCGAACAGCTCTCCCGGCCGGCTTTTCAGATGAAGGCGAATTCCATCGTCTTCAACCCGCAAATTGCCGGCGATTTTTATGTCCTTCAGAATGGCTTTCTCCTGGCTCTGCAGCGGTGCGGCAAACCCGAAGCTCAATAAAAACAGGCAAAGCGTGGAGGACAAAATGATCAAAGCTTTTTTCGTTTTGGAAGGTTCCATCGACACCTGTGAAATACCTGTCGCGGAGCGCGTCAAATTTCCTGATTTTGTAACAAATACCGCTACTTTTGTAAAGCAGAATCGGTGGCTATCAATTCGATGTCAGCGCGCCGGCAGTCAGCTCGACGCAGCGACCGATTTTTTCGGCAAATTGTCGATTGTGGGTAGCGACAATGAGCGCGATATGGTTTTCCTCGTTGAGACGAAACAATAGATTTTGTACCTCTTCGCCGATGCGTAAGTCCAAGGAGCCGGTGGGCTCGTCGGCTAGAACGAGCTTGGGCTTCAAGATCACCGCCCGGGCCACCGCCACCCGCTGCTGCTCGCCCCCGGATAGCTTGCCCGGCCGATGGCTCATTCGCTCTTTCAAACCGACCAGAGTCAGTAGCTGCTCGGCCTCATGCTGAGCTTGAGCGCGGTCGATGCCTTGAATCAAAGCGGGAAACATGACGTTTTCCAGCGCGGAAAAATCCGGCAACAGGTAATGAAATTGAAAAACAAACCCGATCTCTCGATTGCGAAACTGACACAAGGCGGTTTCGTCTCCTAACGGAAGCTCTTTGCCGGCGTAATAAATTTTGCCGCTGGTCGGATGATCCAGGGTGCCGAGGACATGCAGCAATGTGCTCTTCCCGACGCCCGACTCGCCGACCACCGCCAGCCGTTCGCCTTCGGCCACGTCGAGGTTTAATCCGCGCAACACATGGATTTCGCTACCGCCTTCGAAGAAGGATTTGTGCAAATCCTTTACCGATAAAAGCTCATTCATAGCGGATAATCTCGACCGGATCGAGCTTGGCGGCCTGGCGCGCCGGATAGATGCTCGCGATCAAGCAAACCGCGAGAGACGCAATAGTCACTATGATGAAATTCATTGGATAAACTCGCACCGGAACGGTCTTAATCAGAAACACGCCGTCCGGTAAATCGAATTGATACTGCGAAATCAGCAGGCATACCAATAGACCAAGGATGGCTCCCAAGACTGTGCCGAGAACTCCAATGATACATCCTTTTAGTAAAAAGATCCGACGAATACTTTGCTGGGATGCTCCCATCGAACGCAGAATGGCAATATCTTTCTTCTTTTCCATGACGACCATCACCAAGGTCGAAACGATATTGAAGGCGCCGATCAAGATCATCAGCAGCAACACCAAGAAATAAACGGTCTTTTCAAGCTTAAGCGCAGAGAAAAGGTTGGGCCATAGACGGGTCCAGTCCTCGGCGAAATAGGGAAAGCCGAGCCGCCGTTGAATCTGTTCCGCCACCTGCCTCGATTGATCGACGTTTCGAATTCGGAGCTCGATATTGGTCACCGCGTCGCCCAACTCGAAAAATCTTTGTGCTTCGGCGAGCCCCATGAAAACCAAGGTCGAATCGATCTCGCTCATGCCGGTTCTGAGTAGCCCTGCGACGAAGAAACGGCGCACTTTGGGAATCACGCCAATCGCCGTCGGGCTTCCCAGTGGAGAAACGACTTGAACGGCGCTGCCGGGAAAAACTCCGAGTTGATTGGCCAACCGTTCACCTAAAATAATCCCCGGCAACAGCACCGTTCGATCTTCCACTTGGATCGGATGCTGGGTCTTGAGCCCGTTTAAATTGCCTTCCTTGAGAAAGCTTTGAACGTTGACAACTCGGTTGACCCGATCGGGATCGATGCCGCGCACCACCACGCCGGAGACGCGCGACCCCGCCGTCAGCATCACTTGTCCATAAATCGTCGGCGTCGCCGCCACCACGCCGTTTTCCTTGCTCACCTGCTGTATCAAGTTTTCGTAATCGCGCAGCGGTTCGCCGGAGCGGATTAGCGCGATATGGGCGTTGATGCCGAGCAGGCGATCGCGCAAGGTTTCTTCGAAACCGGACATCACTGCCATAACCACGTTTAGCGTCATCACACCGATCATGACGCCGAGTACCGAAATCACCGTGATCAGGGAAATGAATGTTTCACGACGGCGCGCCTGCAAATATCTAACGCCGATAAACAGTTCGTATTTCATAGGGAGGGCTGGGCGTTATTTGGCTTGAGGGCGCAGCAGCGGAAAAAGAATCACATCGCGAATCGACGGCGAATTGGTAAGAAACATCACCAGCCGATCGATGCCGATGCCCTCCCCGGCGGCCGGCGGCATGCCGTATTCGAGCGCCCGAACGTAATCGTCGTCGACGGGGTTGGCGGTGTCATCGCCGGCGTTGCGCGCCTCCATTTGCTGTAAGAAGCGCTGGCGCTGATCAGCCGGATCGTTAAGTTCCGAGAAAGCGTTAGCCAGCTCACGACCCGCAATGTAAAGTTCGAAGCGGTCGACCATCACCGGATTCTGATCGTTTTTTCGCGCTAGAGGCGACACCTCGATCGGATAGCCGGTTATGAACGTAGGTTGAATCAGTTGCGCCTCGGCGACTTGCTCGAAAATCTCCACCAGCGCATTTCCGTAGGGCGCGGTCGAATCGGCATGGACTCCCTTGCGCTTGGCGAAATCGCGAAGTCCTTCGCGGCTACCTACGTCCTTCTCCGTTGCACCGCCGTGGAGCATAATCGCCCCGGGTATCGTCAGCCTGCGCCAGGGCGGCGCCAGATCGACCAAGTGATCGCCGTACGGCACTTGCAATGAGCCGACCACTTCCTTAGCCAGAGCGACAAAGAGCTCTTCGGTGAGCTGCATCAAGTCGTCGAAAGTCGCGTAAGCCTGGTAAAATTCGACCATGGTGAATTCCGGGTTATGCCGTACAGAAATTCCCTCGTTGCGAAAGTTCCGATTGAGCTCGAAGACTCGGTCGAATCCGCCGACCAGCAAACGCTTTAAAAACAGCTCTGGCGCGACGCGCAAGTAAAGCTCCATGTCGAGAGTATTATGGTGCGTGATAAACGGCCGCGCCGCCGCTCCGCCAGGGATGGATTGCATCATCGGCGTTTCGACCTCGAGAAAATCCCGCTCTTCGAAAAACCGCCGCAGCAAGCGGATGATGCGCGAACGTTTTTCAAAAACCTCGCGCACGTCCGGGTTGACCATTAGATCGAGATAGCGTTGACGGTAGCGGGCTTCGACGTCGGCCAGTCCATGCCATTTCTCCGGCAATGGGCGCAGGCATTTAGTGAGCAGACGTAAGCCATCGGCGTCGAGCGTCAGCTCTTTCGTCCGGGTTCGAAACAGATGACCCCAAACACCGACGATATCGCCGATGTCCAACGCGCGAAATAAGGCGTAACCTTCCTCGCCAAGCTTGTTTTGTTGAACATAGACCTGCAGCCGCCCGCGGCGGTCCTGCAGATGAAAAAACGAAGCCTTTCCCATTCGTCGGATGGCCATGACCCTGCCGGCAATGCGGATGTCTCGCAGTGCAGCGCTGAGATCCTCATCACTCGACTCGCCGTAACGGGCAACAATTTCAGAGGCGGAGTGGGTCGGCTTGAAGTCATTTGGGTAAACCGCCGCGCCTGAATCTTTGAGCTTCGCGAGCTTTTGCTTACGGACTTCTACCTGCTCGGGACTGTCTTCGTTTCGCGCTATATCGTTATCGGCCATCGTTCTTTTGCGTTTGCGCCGGCTTGCGGAGAGCTTCTCTATAGGCGATTCAGAAATCGCTGAAATGGAAAAGGATTACAGACCGAGATTTTTGCAGATCGCCGAGAGCGAATAGGATTTGTTCAAAGAATAAAAATGGAGACCCGGCACACCGTATGCGATTAACGCTTCGCATTGCCGCGACGCATAGTCAATGCCCATTTCGATCGCAGCAGCGTCATCGTGTTCGACCCTAGCTAATTGTTTCTCCAGTTTGGCTGGAATCTTCGCACAGCATAGCGTGGTGAAACGGCGTATCTGCGACACCGAAAGAATTGGCAACACTCCGGGAACGATGGGGACCGTTACGCCGAGTTTTCTGAGGTCGTCGACAAAACGATAGTAATCGTCGTTATCGAAAAACAATTGGGTGATGACTGCCGCCGCGCCGGCATCGACTTTTTCTTTCAAAAACTGTAAGTCGGATTCACGGCTGACGGCTCGGGGATGGACCTCGGGAAAACCCGCCACGGCGATCGAAAAGGCGCCAACGGCTCTGGCCTCCCGAACGAGCTCCACCGCATGGTGAAAACCATCCGGGTGCGGGCGCCAATCGGCCATGCCCTGAGGCGGATCGCCGCCGAGTGCGATCAGATTTTCAATCCCCTTCTCCTTGAGTCTTGCGAGGATCGCACGCGCTTCCGCCTTGGACTGACCGACGACCGTCAAGTGGCACATGACCTCCAGACCACAGCCATTATGGATGGTTTCGACGAGATCAACGGTTTTTTCGCGCGTGCTTCCGCCCGCCCCGTACGTAACAGAACAAAAGCTAGGTTTAAGCCTCTTGATAATCTCAATTTCGCTAAAGAGGTTTTCCTCGCCTTTTTCTGTCTTTGGAGGAAAGAATTCTACCGAGAGGGTCAACCCCGGCCGGGCATAGAGGTCGGCTAGCTTCACACTGGTCCTTGATGACTACCTTCGGCGCGACAGTATTAGTAACACAACGTTTTGCCAACGACAATTGGTTAGAGGCGCGAAATCGGCAGTTTGTTCTGGGGTTATCGACCGCTCATACGCGGCGCGCGGTGATCGGATCGCAGGTCGAATCGGTTTGGGGGGTGATCAATGATCTCAGCGCGTCCGTGTGGTCCAGCCAGGCGCGCATAATTTCTTCCGGGACGTGATACAATTCCAGTGTTTCTTTTAAAATTTGTCTTCGCCGAGCAAAATGGCCTCCCATGATGGGGTGCTTGGCGTGCGCTAGGTTGAGCGGTCGCCCTTGGTATTCCACTGCCGCACCCAGAAAACCAGCCGTCAGCTGATATTCAAATTCCTTGATCCGCGCTCGGTCCGCATTGCGAAAGAAGAACCCGATCATTCGGTCATCGAACACGCGATCGATAAACGTGTTGATGATCTCGCGTAGTTTGGGTTCGCCGCCTAGCTTTTCAAAGAGAGAACTCGCCATAGTTTCGTTGACACTCACTTCAGCTCGGCTGGTCTGATCGGCGATCGCATCAATTGGAATCGATTCGCAGGGAACACGCACAGCTTTCACATCATGCCTAACTGCAGTCGCGCGGCTTCGGACATCTTGCTCATATCCCAGGGGGGATCCCAAACCACATCGATTTTTACATCTATGACCCCCGGCACTGCCCTAACCTTACTTTCGGCCTCGGCAGGCAAAGATTGCGCCGCCGGACAATGGGGTGAGGTGAGAGTCATCTGAATCGTCACCACGCCCTCGGCGCTGACCTTGATATCGTAGACCAAACCCATCTCGTAAATGTTCACCGGGATTTCCGGGTCAAAGCACGTGCGCAACGCTTCGATCACTTGCGATTCGATTATTGTCTGATTAATGCTTTCCATAGTGCATTCCTTGGTTCGGTCGTCTGTCATGACGCTTCGCCCTTCACTCAATCCCCAGCTGTTGTTTTGCGCTTCCCGAGATCATGCTTTGATTCCACGGTGGATCCCAAACCAACTCGACGTCAACCTCGCGTATGCCAGGCACTGCGAGTAACTTCTTCTTGATGTCTTCCTTGAGAAACTGGCCCATGCCGCAACCTTGCGCGGTCAACGTAAAGCGCACCGAGGCTCTGTGCCCGGCTTCAGGTAGTTTGCTAATCTGACAGTCATAGATCAAACCTAGATCGACGATATTGACGGGTATTTCGGGATCGAAGCAAGAGCGCAGCTCGTCCCAAACTCGGTCCTCGATCGAAGCGGAGCCGGCTTCCGCCGACGTCGAGGGCCGCGGTACATCATCCGATGGCGCCACGCCGAGCGCATCTGCATCGTGGCCATCGATGCGCACGGTATAGCCTCGCTCCGTCATCACCGTATAAGTGCCGCCCAATGCCTGTGTAAGCCAGACCGAACTTCCCGCCGACAACGACACCGGGTCGCCGCTTGGAACCATCACTGCAGGACAATCGCGCGTCAGCGTAATCGGTTTTTCCGTGGTCATTGGGCAACCCCCTTTTCGCGGTGATCCGAAGTGCTACTCGGTAGTCGCTGGGCGCGTCTCGCCTTTGAGCGCTGCATTCACCGTATGCCAGGCCAAGCTGGCGCACTTAACCCGAGCGGGGAATTTACATACACCCGAAAGAATTGCCAGCTTCCCCACTTTTTCGGAGGCAGCATCCCCATTCGTCTCGCCGGTAAGCATCTGGTGCACCTTGTCAAACAAAGCATACGCAGCGGCTTCGCTTTTGCCTTTCAACTCTGCGGTCATCATCGATGCCGAAGCTTTGGAGATCGCACACCCGGAGCCTTGAAAGCTGATATCTTGAATGACGCCGTCTTGCAGTTGCAAAAACACCGTCACGTGGTCGCCGCATAACGGATTGTACCCTTCCGCCTTGCGATTGGCATCGGCCATCAGCCGGAAATTCCTCGGACTTTTATTATGGTCCAGGATGACTTCTTGATAGAGATCGTCTAGATCCGACATCAGTCAAATACTTTCAGAGCGCGATGGATCGCTCGTACCAAAATATCGATTTCTTCGGTTGTGTTATAGAAAGCAAATGAAGCTCGCGTCGTCGCCGGCACGCCGAAGCGTTGCATCACCGGCATCGCGCAATGGTGTCCGGAGCGCACAGCGACTCCATCCTGGTCGAGAATCGTCCCGACATCGTGGGCGTGAATATGGTCGAAAACGAACGACAGCACGCCCGCCTTTTCCTTTGCCGTGCCGATAATTCTGAGGCCATCGATGTTTGACAACGATTCCGTGGCATAGCTGAGCAGCGCGTGTTCATGCGCCGCCAATTCTTGCCAATCGAGCGCCTGCAAATAATCGATCGCCGCGCCCAATCCGATCCCGCCCGAAATATGCGGCGTACCGGCCTCAAACTTGTAGGGCAAGACGTTGTAGTGGGTTTTTTCGAAGGTCACCAAGCTGATCATATCACCGCCGCCTTGATAAGGCGGCATCTTTTCCAGCAGCTCGCGACGCCCGTACAACACACCCACGCCGGTGGGCCCAAACATCTTGTGGCCGGAAAACGCGTAAAAATCGCAGCCAAGATCCTGCAGATCAACCCGCAGGTGCGGCACCGCCTGTGCGCCATCGAGGAGAACGGGAATGTTGCGTTCATGGGCGAGAGCGACGATCTCCTTGACCGGGGCAATGGTCCCGAGAGCATTCGAGACATGGGTCACGGACACGAATTTAGTCTTTTCGTTCAGCAACCGGCGATATTCGTCCATAACGATTTCGCCGTCATGATTGATCGGGATCACCCGCAGCTTAGCGCCAACCTGCTCGCAAAGCATCTGCCAGGGCACGATGTTGGAGTGATGCTCCATCGCTGAAATGATGATTTCATCGCCGGCTTTGAGAAAAGTCCGGCCGTAGCTCTGGGTCACCAAATTGATCGCTTCCGTGGTGCCGCGCACGAAGATGATTTCCTGATTATTGCGGGCGTTGATGAAGCCGCGGATCTTACTGCGCGCCTCTTCGTACGCCGCGGTGGCGCGCTCGCTGAGGTAATGGACGCCGCGATGGATGTTGGAATTCTCCGCGCCATAGTAGTGGGTCAATGCGTCGATTACCGCCTGCGGCTTTTGACTGGTCGCGCCGTTGTCGAAATAGACCAGCCGCTTGCCGTGCACTTTCTGTTGAAGGATCGGAAAGTCTTCACGGATACGCGCCACGTCAAATCTACCTGCCGGCGCGCGCGAATCGGCTAAATGAGATACGGCTTTCATAAATCGACTCAAGGCTTGCGAAATCTTGCCACTAGATAATCGTCAAGACGTTGGCGCAGGGAATCGATTTTAATGCGACCCACCACGTCGCTGGCAAACGCAAAGCTCAAAATGCTTCGGGCCTCTTCGAGCCCGAGCCCGCGCGTACGGAGATAGAACAATGCGTCGGCGTCCAACTGACCGATGGTCGAGCCATGACTGCACTTGACGTCGTCCGCATAAATCTCCAATTGCGGCTTGGTATTCACCGCCGCGTTCGCCGATAACAACAAGTTCTTGTTGGTCTGACGCGCATCGGATTTCTGAGCGTCTTTGTGCACGATGATTTTGCCGTTAAATACTCCATGGGAACTGCCGCCAAGGATGCCTTTATAAAGCTCCAAACTGCTGGCCCTTGGCTTGGCGTGCTCGATCTCGGTGTAATTATCGATATGCTGTCGCTTGTCGCCTAGATAAAGGCCATTGAGCACGCACGCCGCGCCTTCACCGCCAAGAACAACGTGCACGTTGTTTCGCACCAGCGAACCGCTTAGAGTCACGGCATGCGCGGTCAGCTGGCAACCACGTTCCAACTCTGCCTCCAAGGTGCCGACATGAAGCCCGGCGTCGCCTTCTTGCTGCAGACGATAGTGCTCAATCAGCGCGTCGGGCCCGCCGATTAATTCCGTGAGCGCGTTACAAAAATAAGTGCCCGAATTGAGTCCTACATAGCTCTCGACGATCTTCGCCTCAGTGGCCGCGCCTAGCAGGATCAAAATGCGCGGGTGCGACATCACCTGCCGCTCTCCCCCAACAGAGGCGAAGACAAGATAAACGGGCTGAGTCAAACGGCAGCGCTCCGGAACAACGATGACGGCGCCATCTTCCACAAACGCGGTGTTGAGCGCTGCGAAGGCTTCATGCTGATGGCGCGCGTAACGCCCGAGATGCGCCGACAAAAAGTCGTCATTTTGCCGCACCGTTTCGGCGAGGCTCTGAACGCGCACGCCGGCTGGCAAATCTTGCGTTCGGGAAAACTCCGGCGCATAAACTCCGTTGATAAAAACCAACCGGCAGGATTCGGCATCGACGAACGACCGAGACAAGATCTCGTTGGCGTCAAGACTTCGAGCCGCGCCGTTTGCATGGACAAAGCTTTGCGACGAAATCGGCTCCACGCTGGTGAATTTCCACGCTTCGTTCTTCTGGCTCGGAAATCCGAGCGCTTCGAAGCTGGCAATCCCAGCCTCACGCAGCTCCTCGAGCCACGATGGATCGCTCGCCGACCGCGTCGACCGCGACTGGTCGAAGGCAGCGAGATACTGTTCCTTGCTCTCTGTCGCTAGCATGGTTTAGTGAATTTCTTGTCGAGATTTACTGAACAGCCGCCGTTTCGCTCTTGAGCCAATCGTAACCCTTGCTTTCCAGCTGAAGAGCCAACTCTTTGGTGCCGGATTTTACTACTCGGCCATTGTAAAGTACGTGGATGAAATCCGGCACGATATATTCCAACAAGCGCTGATAGTGTGTGATCACGATTATCGCGCGATCCTTGCGCCGCAGGGCATTGACGCCTCCGGCGACGACGCGCAAAGCGTCGATATCGAGACCCGAATCGGTTTCATCGAGCAACGCCAAGGTCGGGCCTAACACCGCCATCTGCAGCACTTCGTTACGTTTCTTTTCACCGCCGGAAAAACCTTCGTTGAGCGGCCGATTAATCAGCACCTGGTCCATTTCCACCAGTTTTGTCTTCTCTTTAATAAGCGCTAAGAACTCCATGGCGTCGAGCTCTTCCAGGCCACGGTGTTTGCGCACGGCATTGAGCGCGGCTTTGAGAAAATAAGTCGTGCTAACCCCTGGGATCTCAACCGGATATTGAAACGCGAGAAAAATCCCCTCGCGTGCTCGAGCTTCCGGGCTCATCGCCAACAGGTCCTTGCCTTGATAGATCACTTCACCGCTGGTAACTTCGTAATTCTCCCGCCCCGCTAAGACGTGGGCCAGCGTGCTCTTTCCCGAGCCGTTGGGTCCCATGATGGCGTGTACTTCCCCGGCGCCGACATGCAGATTAATGCCGCGAAGTATTTCCTGGTTGCTGACATTCGCGTGCAGATTTTTGATATCCAACATCGCAATCCCTTCCGAACCATTCCCGATCACATGGCCTTTTGCAGCAGGCGCCCTTTGAGGCCTTGGCGGTCAGCGATTTCTGCGACACTCACGCCGGCTAAGAAATTTGCCAGCACGAGTTGGGCTTCTTCCCACACCGATTTTTGCGAGCACACCGCGCAATAAGAACAATAATTAATGCCCTGCTCGAGACACTCCATCAAAACCAGCGGCCGCTCGACGGTTTCGTAGACGTCTTTGATTGAAATCGCGCTCGCTCCCTTGGCTAGGGTAAAACCGCCTTTGGAGCCGATGTGCGATTGGACCAAGCCCCCGGCCACCAGATCCTTCATGATCTTAGAAAGATAAAATGACGGAATATCCTGGCTCCTCTCGATATCGGCGCGACTGACCACCTTCCCCGCCGGCTGCCCCGCGAGATAGGATAACGCGCGGACCGCATAATCGACCCGCCGTCCTACGTTCATGAGCGAACTTCGCTCGCTTCTACCCTTCGTCCGTTTCACAATCAGCTCGCACTTTAAATATAGACTCCTTAGGTCTTTAATGTCAAGGTAGCATCGCTATGAAAGCACGACAAGCAGCGATCAACATGCAGCCGCTTTAAGAAGATGGCGCGAAAATAGGTCAAAAAGAGGCAGCAACTTCGACCGGAGCTGTGAAAGCCTCCGTGAGGGTTCAGCACCCCGCAAGCATCGGAAAAGATAGGCTTGAGAACTGCAACCAAAAATCAGCTACGCTGTGCGCCAAGAGTCCAACTGCGCCAGTCTCAAAGCGGCTTGTCCGGGCGATTACGCAGCTCGGCAAAATTATCGGCGGTCTTGTCATCTCCCGACTCGACGACAAAATTCTCAACGACCTTGGCAAGGACCTTTCCGGCGGCGGCTCGTGCGCCTGTGACTGAGCGGAATTTTTTCGCAGGCGCTTTTTGCGCGCCACCGCAGAGAGGACATAATTTAGGCGGCCTACTTTTTTTCATTTGGCTCCTGCACCTCGGCGCGGTCGAGAAGATTTCCAAGCGGGAACTGGAAAAGCCGGGCACGTTAATCAATAAACGTCGATAAGCACCAACCAGCCGAAGCGGCTTAGCATGGTGTCGATTCACAACAACGCTTCGGAACAAAGGGCGGTGATGGATTGGCAATTTTGAAAGATACGTAAAACTAGAAAGCGCGACGCCGATCACGGACTTAGCCCTTGCTAGGCTGCTTCACGGTTATCTGATCCTTAATCTTGTCGAAGGTCTCTTGCGGAATGATCTTCTTTGAAACGAGTTCGTTTCTTCTTTTATAAGGACGACCTTCGATAATTTTTTTCGCTTGAGTCTCGTTAATTCCCCGAATCGCTTTCAGATCTTTAGCCGACGCAGTATTAATGTCCAGCCGATCGTTCTTTGAAGGAGTCTTTTGGGTCTCGGCTGCAGGCTTTGGCGTTGTCTCGGCTGACTGAACCCAAACTGGAGAGAATCCGATAAGAGCACCGGCAAAGAGTGACGCGACCAACAGCGTAAATAGCTTCATTCCAATCCTCCTGTCCATTCCGCTTGAGACTACCAGACAGCGGAGAATTAAGCGAACGAACTTGACAGGTCCTAGAGAAATTTATTTTCTATCGCGCCTTTTCGGATTGGCAGTTACCGAAGTGGTGATGTAAAGGCGAGGCGACAATTGTCGCACGCCAAATCGCTCGTTGAAGTTCCGATTCAGACTGGTCCGCTGCTGTCCCGCTGTTATCATTTTTCATAATTTTTCCTTTGAATTGAGCCACGCATGAAAAAGGACGACGACGGATTACGTGGAGAAGACGGGACCCAATAAAAATCAGCGCCAGACATGCTTCGGATACTTGCGCTGCAGTTCCTGCTTGAGTTTCGGATAGGTTTCACGCCAGAAAACTGACAGGTTCTCCGTAACCTGCACCGGGCGATTACTGGGCGCGAGCACCTGAATGCGGACACGAACGCGCCGACCGGCAATCCAGAGCGCTTCATTGATGCCGTACAGATCCTGGATGCGCGCCGCAATCGTCGGCGCCACGTCGACGGAGTAGACCACCTTCACCGTGCGGCCACGGGGCAACTGAATCCGCTCAGGTGCATACTCTTCTATCCACGCCTGCTGCTGCCGGGACAACCATGACTTGACGATGGACAAAACAGGCCGATTTTTGATTTGGTTGAAACTGAAGGCGCCGTGGCAAATGAGCTCGAGCATGGCGACCCGGTCCGCTCCTCCGATGGCGGGCAATGTCAACTCCGGCATCCATTCGCGTAACCGATTGACGCGCAGGATCCATTGTTCAACCGATTCGTTCCAGTTCTCGAGGGCGCAGCGGCCAGCCGCGAGTTCGCGCGCCAGAATCTTGGCCGCTTCCTCAGCCGGCGGATTGTCGGAAAGTTTCTCTTCGAGAACGAGGTCGCGGAATCGCTTTTCCTCTCGGGCAACGACGCGCTTCAATGTCGGGTCGTAGACAACGACATGAACTTCTTTGAAGTTGTCTGGGAAAAGTTCGCGCAACCACTCCTCCTTGATCGCCGTCGCCAGATTCAACACGACATTCAAGGCTCGTTCCCTGCCGCCGCCGCTTTCCACCTCGCGCACTTCGGAGACCACGAAGAGAGGCGCTTTCACGACGCTCTCGCGGGCCAACACGCCGCGACGGCCGTGGACTAGTTCGCACCGTCGCGTGCTGGCGTCCAGACGCTTGGCGAGATGGTCGGGAAACCCAAACCAACACGCAACGCGCTACGGCAGCGTGCCCCGCCGGCTTCTCGCTGATGTCCAAGCCCTCGGCCGCGGCGATCCTCAAGAACTGCTCGAACAACGGACCGATCTGACGCGCTGCTTGGGCGTGAATGCCGAGCCGGCGGCAGCGCTCGATGTCGTACCCATTGCGCTCGGCGTCGCGCCGGGCGCGCATCAGCACGAATAAATCCGACTCCGTCGCTGCATCGAACAAATCGTCGCGCCCGTCTTCCACTTCTTTTGCCTGTCGGCGCACGAGCAACTCCCGCCCTTGCGTCAGAGCGGCAATCAACGCGACCGGCCGCACACAACCATAGTCGTGGGCGGCCAGCAGCATCCGCGCGTAGCGTGGATGCGCCGGAAATGCGAGCATCCGTCGTCCGAGTCCGGTGAGGGCGCTCGTCGTGTCGTCAATCGCTCCCAAGTCGGTGAGCAGCATCTCGGCGCGTTCCAGCGCGCGAGGATCGGGGGCCTCCAACCAGCGAAATGTCTGCACGTCGTTCACACCGCTCGCCTTGAGCGTCAGGATTACTTCCGAGAGATCCAGACGCTTCACTTCGGAAAGTTCCTGGGCGGGTCGCGCGTTCTGGTCATGCGTTGTCCATAGACGCAAGCAGTGTCCGGGCGCGGTGCGACCAGCGCGACCTGCCCGTTGGTCCGCTGCGGCGCGGCTGATTTTTTCGACGAGCAACGTGTTGATGCCGCGATAGGGGTCATATCGCGGTAGACGCGCCAAACCGCTGTCGATCACCAAGCGAACACCGTCGATGGTGAGCGAGGTTTCCGCGACGTTAGTGGCGACGACGATTTTGCGCCGGTCATATCGGGCCACCGCCGCGTCCTGATCGATCGGCGGCAATTCGCCGTGCAATGGAAAGACGAGGAACTTCGGGCCGAGCCTATCGCGCGCCGCCTGCACGGTGCGCGTGATTTCATACGTTCCGGGCATGAAAATAAGAGCGTCCCCTTGGGGATGCTCGCATACCAGGCGTTCGAGTTCTTTGAGGCAAGTTCCCACACCGGTGCGTCACCGGCAGGTTTGGATAGATACTCTATGGCGACGCGGTAGGTGCGACCTTGCGACGACAATAGCGCGCAAGGGTGGAGATATTTTTGAACCGCGGCGACATCCAAGGTGGCCGACATGACGATGATGATGAGATCGGGCCGCGTCGATTCCTGGATTTGCAGAGCACGCGCCAGCGTGATGTCCCCGTAGAGATGCCGTTCGTGAAATTCGTCGAATACGATCGCGTTGACACCTTTCAAGTCGGGATCAGCCAACATCTGGCGCAGCAGCACGCCTTCGGTCACGTAACAAATACGCGTGGCCGGAGAGGTGACATTGTCCAGCCGCATCTGATAGCCCACCTCGCCACCAAGTTTTACCTCTCGAGCTTGCGCGACCCACGCCGCGAGCATTCGCGTCGGCAAGCGGCGCGGCTGCAAGATCGTCACTTGGCCGTCGCCCAGCAATCCGCCGTCGAGCAGCATCTGTGGCACTTGGGTCGCATGGCTCGAGGTAACTTAACATAAAGGAACCCATATCGAGGAGGTTCCCCTTCTGATTAAATTACCCACTATTTGTCTATGAGAGATGGGACAGCGGTAAGACGAAAACTAAATCGCTGGAATCGGAACCCAGAGCTGCTCGACCTGGATCGAGCTGGCTCCCTAAGCAGCAGGCAGATGCTGATTCCTCACCGATGTGCGATTCAACGCCTGACCCTCGCGGACTCCCGTGATGAGCCAGAGGTTCGCTGGGTGATGGCAGCAGTTCGTGTCGGCGCCGCACCATCCTAGAAAGAAAATTGTAATCGCATGCATCGCAAACAAGTGCCGATAGCGGCAGTTGCTCGGCACATTTTCGGACACTTCTTTAGTGTGGCGATGCGTTGTCTTTTAAAGATGGCGCGGTCTTTCTTGCTCGCTATTCTGGCCGTGAGCAAAGCGACGATCAATGCTATTGCAAAAAAATGAATGATATTTAAGCCTTCAGCTGTCATAAGCGTACTGCCATTCGTCACCACGAGTGTCGGAAAAAATGAGAAACTTTCTAAAATGGCCTCGTACATTGGCTGCACCAGCAATCTGATGTAGAGTAACACGAGTGCCGAAAAACAATCTTTGTTAATTACGCAAGAATGGCACGAACGTCTAAAATTGCTCCAATCACATCCAGTATCAGACTGCCCCAATTCTGCCGCACGCGGACTCCGGCTCGGCGGTCGATAAAGCCGCCGTGCTCGTCACCGAAGGCGGCGGCGCTCCGGTCGCGCGGGCTAAAAGACCCGTTTGTTTTATCCCTGAAGCTTTGCGCATATCACCGAGTTTTTTCTAAAACCCTGCGAGAATAACATTTCACCGCAATTGTTTGTCTTATCCATATCGCAATGATAGGTTTTCCCAGCCTTTGGGTAAGGAGCGGCAATCGATGGATTGGGAATGGATCCTCAGCTGGATAAAGATCGTCATCATCGATTTAACCCTGGCTGGAGATAACGCGCTGGTGATCGCGATGGCAGTGCGCACACTGCCGCCTCGGCAGCGACGCCTGGGAATTTTATGGGGAGCAGTGGGGGCGGTTGTCATCCGGATCGTCATAACTTTCGTCGCAGCGCAGATCTTGCACTTGCCCCTGTTCCAACTCGCAGGAGGTATTCTGCTCATTTGGATTGCCTTTAAGCTTCTCCGCGAAGACAGCGGAGGGGAAACCAAAGGTAAACATGCGACAACCCTGTGGCAAGCTATTTCGGTAATCATCGTAGCCGACCTCATCATGTCCATCGATAATATCCTCGCGGTCGCCGGCGCCTCAGAGGGAAATGCTATTTTGTTGATCTTCGGACTCGGCCTTAGCATTCCCATCGTTGTCGTTGGAGCAACCTTCATCGCCACGCTCCTGAGCCGATACGCCTGGTTAGAGTTCTTGGGGGCCGCCATTCTCGGCGAAGTAGCTGGAAAAATGGCGATTGACGACCAGTACGTCAGCCAAACCTTCGGCGTGGCTTCAAAGCCTTTTGAGTGGGGACTTCGCCTGGGCATCGCCGCGTTAATCGTTTTAGTCGGTCTTTATCTGTCAAAAAAATCCCAGCCGGCTGCCGATGCCAACGTAAGTGGATAGCCTGAGCCCCCTTCATCACTGACCACAGCAGTTTTTTGTGGTTTTTACCGGGTTCAAACGTTCAAGCCGGTCCTTGCCCGTGCTTCCGTTTCAACTGAGACGATTCTGGTTCACGTCCGGGATGCGAGAAACTCATCGATGGCTCGATTGACTTCCGCGGGCTGCTCCGCGAACGGGAAATGTCCGGCATTTTTGAGCTTCAGGTATTGCGAGTTGGGAACGGCCTGATGAATCTCTAGCTCGTACTCTGGAGTCGCGGCCGGATCGTCGACGCCGCGGATCAGGAGCAATGGCGGCTTGAGAGTATGAATTCGCTCGCGCACATCGAAATGATCGATCGCCACGAAATCACCGTGCTGCGATAACGGTCCTACCCTCCGATGACATTCCACGAGATGGTCGCGCAGCTCCGGCTTCATAAACAAGAATTGGTGGCGCATGGTTTCCAGCCATTCCCGGTACGTTTCAGGATCTCCCGCAGCCTTCAGGCGAAACTCCAGAGTGCCCGGCCGTCGCTCCCTCGGCCGCATGCCCGTGGTCATCAAGACGAGTGCTTTGACCTCATCCGGATAATCGAGGCCATACTGGAGCGCGATACAACCACCCAGCGTGAAACCAACCAGCACCAGGTCTTTCTGCTTACCTTGGGACCACAACCACCCTCTTAACCAATCAGCATATCGTTCCACATTAGGGCAGGCCGTTCCGACCAGATGACCAGGCAACGTCGGTGCGAGGCCGCCCGGATAGTATTCGAGTTGATAGACGAATGAATCCGCGCATCCTCCCGCGCCAGGTCCATGAATGAAAACCATTTGCGCCATATGGTGTGAGGTGTGAGCCACGAGGCAACAGTCGCTACCCGTCACGTGTGAGAATCGTTCGAGAGTTCCAATCGTTCAAGTCGTTCAAAACGTCGTCCAACGCGATCCGGTCGTTCAATAGTTCAACGGTTCAAGAGTTCAAGCGGCTGACTGTAGAATCGAGATTCAGACCCAAAGCTGCTGTCTACGATCTTTTGGAGAGATAACGCCGTTCTCAAGTCTTTACTCTTCCTCAATTGCCCGCACCATCGTCACCACACTTTTGTTGACGGCGAGAAACGGTGCTTCCAACTTCTCGTTTGGGTCCGGCAGCGCTTCCACTTTAGCGTCTGTCAGGGCGAGAAAGTGTTTGTCAGGATTGTTTAGGAAATCAGATAGCCGTACGCTGTACCCACCCACGCCCGCCAGCGGCACGAACAGCGTGCCCCTGATCTTGTAGGTGTCGGTCAGAATCTCGACTTCAATTCGATAGCCCTTCGCCTCCGCCATCATTACCTTCTCGTTCAAAGTTCCAATCGTTCAAGCTGTCCAACGCAATCCGGTCGTTCGCGGAGCATGAGCGTTACGCGCACAACCGGATCAGCTCACTTACGTCGGTCAAGCGGTCAAGTCTCTGCACGAGTTCGCGCACCCGCTGCGCGCGGTCAGGCCCGATAACGGGCTCCGCATTCGCCATGAATTTCGCCTCGAGCGCAGCCTCGCTCATGGGATTATCCGCGGTACCGGTCGCGTGGTCGATGAAAGCACGATGCCGCAAGCCATCGACGACGACCACCGCCTCGGCCTTGTCGTTGGCGAGCGACTCATCGATCGTCGCCTTGACCTTGCGCCGCAGCATGATCACTGCCGGATCGCTCACCCGTTCATCGGTGTACTGCGGGATGCGCGCCGCGCCGTCGATCAGCGCGACGGCGGCGCTGTGATAGACGCTGAACTTGGACTGAAGAGCCGTCGCCGGTTCCTCGACGCCAGTGACCAAGAGTACCAGAGGATTGACGCGCAGCTCGATGGCTTCGACCCGTGCGGGATCGATGTTCGCCTGGGAGCGTATCGCGATCATCGCATCGATCACCGGATGCAGCACGACGCCGCAGGCGTAGGGCTTGTGCCCGTTGCGCGTGATCTCCCAGCGGATGCCCAACTCATCGACGAGCGCTTGCGGCGCCGCCACGTCGCTGTAGATGCGGCAGTAGCCGCGCTTGCCTTCGATGATTTCCAGCGAGCCGTCGAAGCCGCGCTCGGCGAGAAGCGCGGCCAGCACGCCGCTCGATGCCGCCTTGCCGGCATGGAATGACTTGCACATCGTGCCGCGATTCTGTTGCATGCCCGCCGATTGGGTCGCGGCAATCGCCATCGCGTGGGCCAGCCGTTTGGCGTCGAGGCTGATGACCTTTCCTGCCGCGACGCCAGCTGCGATGCTGCCGAGCGTACCAGTCAGGTGCCATCCGCCTTTGTGATGTCCCGGCGCAGTCTGGCCGGTGCGCACGCCTGCTTCAAATCCCACGGCATAGGCCAGCAGAAACTCAGCGCCGCTCACGTGACCTCGCTCCGCCATCGAGAACAGTGCAGCAAGCGTGGGTGAACTCGCGTGGAGCAATGTGCCACCCATGTGGGTATCGTCGTAGTCGAGGACATGCCCGGCCTGGCCATTGGCGATCGGCGCATCGAGGAATCCCAGTTTCAACCCGCGCCCGAACACCGTGGCCTGCGGCTTTCCACCCGTCTCCTGCAACACCGCGAGCACGGGATCGAGCGTCGCATGCCGGCTCCCCGCCAGCGCGCAACCCAACCAGTCGAGCACGCCGCGCTTGCCTTCGTGCACCGCTTTGCTCGGCAGTTCGCCAGCTGGCACCGACGCCATCCGCGCACAGAATTCGCGCGTCACTCCGGAAATTTCCTGAACCGCGTCGTTCACTGTGTCACTCCCTTATTGCCGGGCGGTGCCCGCTCCTTTGATCACTTAGCTCCAAGGACAAGAACACGAGTTCAAGAGTACAAAGGGTCGAAGTCTTAAAAATCTAGAGTCGCGGCTTGCCTTTATAGAGATTATTGACGCCGCTGTCATCGGGTTTTTCGATGAAAAGATCCTTGACAATATTCTCCGGTTTGGCGCTCTTCGCTTTGGAATCTTCTTCCGACCATCGAGCAGGCACTAGGCTTGAGTCTGGACTTTCGCAGTAGCGTCATCGGCTCGGGCTCGGATAACCAAAACAATTTTTCACTGCACGCTTTGCTATTTCAACTCCTCACACCCTTTATTACTGACCACAGCAGTTTTTGTACTTTTTACCGCTTCCACATAAGCAGGGCTCATTACGTCCAGGTTTCTGTTCGACTCTCCGCGGCTTTATTGGATTCAATAAACGTTCCAGATCGGTGATATCCTCCGGCTTGTCCGGTTCCAGTTCGATCTTGTATTTCCAACCCTTTTCTTTAAACAGAGACGTGATTTCTTTGAATCTTTCTTCTGTTCGTACATGAACAAGCGCCGGATTTTTCTCAGTACCAAGTTTCGCCGTCTTCTTAAGGCCGATAGTTCTTAGCCGATTCTCGCCATCGACAATGCTTTTCATCTTGCCGATATCAGCAATTCTGTTTCCCATAGTTTCACTATTTCAAATATTGTCGAACTTAGCCACCGCAATGTGAGTTCAAAGGTTCAAGAGTTGAAGCGTTTGAAGTCCTGTAAATCGTTCAAAGCGTTCAAGCGGTTCACGCTATTCAGGTCGATCCGTGCTCAAAAGAGCAGGTCTTCCTCGTGAAAAGAAAGCGCTCGCGACCTGTGGACGATGCTGAAATTCTGCGGACCCGCGGCATCCGCGAAGCTCGGTTTGGGAACATTTTCACAATGGTCGTCATCCACCGGCTTGTTGGCGAAAGCACCCCACATACGCTTGAACGCGCCGGTATCCGCATCGAAAATAATCACACGGTGATTGCCGTAACCGTCTGCCACGAACGCTTCGTTGGTCTGCGGATGGACCCACACGTCCGCCGCGCGGTGCACGTTCTTGGTGTCGGCATTGCCCTTGCTTTGGTTGCTGCCGCCAATTTGCATCACGAACTTGCCGTCCTGGGTGAACTTCAGTAGTTGGTCATCGGCAACCGGCTTGAGCCCGGGAAGCTTAAGGCCGGGGCAATTGTTTCCGCCCAGCCATAAGAAACCCTTGTGGTCGATATGGATGCCGTGCTCCCGTTCGATCCATTCAAAACCACTGCCTGCTCCTCCCCAGGCCTTGATGAAATTGCCCGCCGGATCGAACACAAGGATCGGCGGCGCAGCCATCGCGCCCTGATCGGGCTTGAGGGTCCGCGGACGGTGCAGGACCCAGGCATTGCCCTGCGCATCAATGGCGATGCTCGACACATTTCCGAGCTTCCACTTTGCCGGCACCTTCGGCCACGAGGGATCCACCTCGAACATCGGCACGTTGCGGGCTCGCGCGTCGGACGTTTGCGCTGCCGCCTCTGTTCTAAAAATCGATTTCTCTTCGACGCTAGCGACGAACACCAATGCCATCAGAATGGCTCGACTTAAATTCTTGCGCTTCATGGCTTCTCTCCTGTATCCCTCGTTATCAGAATGTCCCGTGTAAACTAGAAATTCAGCTACGAGCCTAGGGTAAATTCACGACAACCGTCAAGGGAAAAACTACAAGCGTTTCAAAAGTTCAACGTTCGAGCGGATTTCAGGGACACGGATTTTCTTCGGTGCCGGCGTGTCGCGGCCTAACGCCTTTCGCCGATGATTGGATCTCCGGTCTGTTTTCTCCCCTTGACGGCTAACTTCCGCTTGTCCTACTTTACGCCAAGCCAACTTTGCCGAGCTGTCAGCTCTACTCACCCTTTGGCTCGCACATCACCCGAAGGATTCCAGCTCCGCACCGGGATTAATTTCGCTCGGAAGAATCTGAAGTCTTTGAATAGGTAATTTGACAGCACCTAGTTTCGCGGAAACTCCTACGACGAACTCAGCGCTCTGAGCATTGTGAATAACAATCTACGGTGACGCGAGGAGGAGACGATGAAAAATCGCACGAAAGGACAGTGGCAAGATGCGCAAGCGGCCGCGGGCAACGGGCTGCTCGATCGCCGCGCTTTTTTGCGCGGCGGCGCCGCGTTCGCCGCGGCGATCACAGGTTATTCGATGGCGAAATCCGCGTCCGCCGAGCCGCTCAGCGATGATCCGTGGAGCAAGGCGCCCGGCGCCATCAGCCCGTCCTATGAAAAACGCTCGCGCTACGAGGACAAGCTCGTGCGCACGCTCAGCAATCCTAACGGCGAGCCGCGCACCCAGCATGCGCGCACGCCGCACCATCTGCTCAACGGCACGTTCACGCCCAACGGCTTGCATTTCACGATCATTCACGGCGGTACGCCGGACATCGACCCGGACAAGCACCGTCTAGTGATCCACGGCCTGGTGAAGCAACCGTTGGTCTTCACGCTGGATACGCTGGCGCGCTACCCGATGGTGTCGCGCATGACTTTTGTTGAATGCGGCGGCAATAGCGCGCCGTTTTTTTCCAAGGAGCCGATTCAGGCCAGCGTGCAGGCGCTGCACGGTCTGGTCTCCTGCGCCGAGTGGACCGGCGTCAGGCTCTCCACTTTGCTCGAGGAGACTGGCATCGATCCAAAGGCGAAGTGGTTCATCGCAGAAGGCGCGGATGCGCCGGCCTTGAGCCGCAGCGTGCCGGTCAAGAAGGCACTGGACGACGCGATGATCGCGCTCTACCAGAACGGCGAGCGGATTATGCCGGGGAACGGCTATCCGATGCGCCTGCTCTTGCCAGGCTACGAAGGCAACATGAACATTAAATTTTTGCGCCTGGGCGCAAGCGGCGCTGCAAGAGCCGGTGCTAAGCAAAGCGTTTACGCGATTCCGTCTGCCTTGGAAATGGAATGGCGGTCCCGCGATCTTACAAAGCCGCGCGTGGGACGAATCCGGCGACGTGCAACCGACCCGCGCGCAGATCGTCGCCGCGCGCGGCGAGAGCAAAGGTGTCCCGCCCGTAACCGCCTTTCCAGGCCAACACTACAACGGCATCACGACTTGGGCCGTCGACGCGAAGGGAGAGGTGAAACATGTTTACGCGTAAGTCTTCGACGTTGGCCGTCATACTTGTGTTCGCGATCATCACCGGCGTTGCCCTCGCCCAAGTGCCGAATCTCGGTAAGCCCATCGATCCGGCCGACATCGCCGCCTGGGATATCAGCATCCTGCCTGATGGCACCGGCCTCCCGCCCGGCAGCGGCACGCCGGCTCAAGGCGCGTCCGTCTATGTGCAGAAATGCTTGATGTGCCACGGCGTGGACGGCAAGGGCGGACCCAACAATGCGCTGGTCGGCAATCCGCCGCTCACCGGCGGCGACCGCGACCCGGTAAAGACCATCGCCAACTATTGGCCCTATGCCACGACTATCTTCGATTTTATTAGGCGCACGATGCCGTGGCTGCAACCGAGATCGCTCACCAACGAAGAAGTTTACGCTCTGACCGCGTATATTCTTGCGCTCAATAAGCTGATCGGCGAGAACGACACGATGAACGCGCAGACACTGCCCAAGGTGCGCATGCCGAACCGCGACGGCTTCATCGTCCACTATCCGGACAAGATTTAACGGATGCGCTGCCGAACAACGACGACATAGTGTCCGGTGGCGAGCTCATGAGCGTATCCGTCAATTGAGGGAATCAAAAAGATAATGGAGATCTACAACTACCACCAGATGCGCAAGTACAAACCGGAAGACTTCTACGACGACAGTTTCGTCCGTCAATTGGATCAGAGCGGGTACATCGACAGCCTGTATGACTAGCTCGGGCGTCGGGCTCTTTCTCCGCATCCTGCCCTGTGCTAGAAAAATTTCATGTCGATTCTCAAAGTGACCCGCCTCGGTCACCCTGTGCTGCGCCAAGTTACGGAGCATGTGTCGCAGCCGGAACTGCAATCACCGGCGATGCAGAAATTTATCGACGACATGATCGAAACGATGAAGGAATACGAAGGCGTCGGCTTGGCGGCGGACCAAGTGCACGAGTCGAAGCAGATCGCCGTGCTGGAAGTCGCGGATAACCCGCGCTACCCGCAGAAGCCGCGAGTGCCGCTCACGGTACTGGTGAATCCCAAGATCACGCCGCTGTCCGAAGACATGGAAGAGGATTGGGAAGGCTGTCTGAGCGTTCCCGATTTGCGTGGGCGGGTTCCCCGCTATAAGAGCATTCGCGTTCAAGCCTCGGATCGCACCGGCAACGCACTCGACTTCGTCGCCGATGATTTTCACGCCCGCGTCATCCAGCACGAGTTCGATCATTTGAACGGCAAGGTGTACCTCGATCGCATGCGCGATTTTTCGACATTAACTTTCCTCCAAGAATTCGCCCGCTATTGGATGCGACCGTAAATCTCACCGGCGCTCCATCGTTGAGTTTCCCTCTATGAAAAGATAAGTTCACCTCATGAATTTTGCGCACTTGCAATCCTCGCTCGATCGACTTTTATCCATCGCTTCAGTAGAAACCGCGCCAATTTTGGACCGAGCCCTATCCGGTCATGATCTGAGCATCGATCAGGCCCAGCTTCTTTTCGATGCCGCCGGCCCCGATCTTCTCGCGATGATCGCCGCCGCCGACCACCTGCGTGCCCGAACGGTCGGCGACGTCGTGACTTACGTCATCAATCGTAACATCAATTTTACCAACGTCTGCGTCAAAGCTTGCGGCTTTTGCGCGTTTAGCCGCGGTCATCTAGCCGAAGAAGGTTATTTTTTACCGCACGAGGAGATCATCCGGCGGGCGCAAGAGGCACACGAACTGGGAGCGACCGAAGTTTGCGTGCAAGCCGGTCTCGCGCCGGGCATGGACGGTTGGCAATACGTCAAACTCTGCCGCGCCCTAAAAGAAGCTCTGCCCAACCTGCATATTCACGGTTTTTCGCCCGAGGAGGTGCTTTACGGTTCGACGCTCACGGGCGTCAGCGTGCGCGATTACCTCGGGGCGCTCAAAGGCGCCGGAGTTGGCAGCCTTCCCGGCACATCCGCGGAAATTTTAGTGGACGAAATCCGCCACCAAATCTCACCGGGCCGAATCGGCACGGCGCAGTGGATCGAGCTGATCCAAACCGCCCATGAATTGGGAATTCCCACCACATCGACGATCATGTACGGCCACGTAGAGAGCTCGCGCCACAAGGCGATCCATTTAGATATTCTTCGCGAGATTCAAAAACGCACCGGCGGCATCACCGAGTTCGTGCCGCTCAGTTTTGTTTATGACGAGGCGCCGATGTTTCACCGCAAACCGCCCGCCGGTTTGCGTCAAGGCGCCAGCGGCGCGGAAGTGATAAAGATGTACGCCGTTTCCCGTCTCATGTTGAATAATTATATTCCTAATCTGCAGGTCTCCTGGGTGAAGGAAGGACCGAAGCTGTCTCAGCTCGCGCTACTCGCCGGCGCCAACGATTTCGGCGGCACGTTGATCAACGAGAGCATCTCCACAGCGGCAGGCGCTAGTTACGGCCAATTGATGAAACCGTCGCAATTTCGCGGGCTGATTCGCGAGATGGGCCGCATACCGGCCGAGCGCTCGACGACCTATCAAAAAATTCGTGTGTTCGAGAGCGAAGATCACCATCGCGACTTGCTCGACGAAGTGAGTGATCCGGCACAGCGTTTCGGTTCCTACCAAAATCTTATCCATCTAAGAGAATACCGTTTCCGAGACTTTTATCGGGAACAAAAAAAACAGTAAATCTCGCTCCGCGCTTTTTGTCCGTAGCCGTTTTTCCAGCCCATGATCGGCAACCCAGTCCATTTCGAAGCGATCGGCAATCGCCTGGGCTTTCACGTTGTCGAACAAACACCGCAAAAGCTTCGCCTGCTCTGGCACGGCGCCCGCTTTCCGGCATTCCTTTGTCTCGGTATCGCGCTTTTGCTGCTCTTTGTGTCGGTGCCGATCCTCCAAGCGCTCCGCTTGCGCGGATTTGTTGGTCCAGCGGGCTCCCTTTGGTATTTTCCTCTGATGAATCTCGTTCTGTTCGGCATTGCGATTTTTCTCGTCACCCAACGCCGGGTCATCGAGATCGACAGCCACTCTCGGCAAATCACCCTACTCCGCCGAAGCTTCTATCGTACGACAAAATTGCGCGCGACCCATGAGGAGATCAGCAAGATTAAACTCGGTATCGATCACGTCTACAGCGGTTTCGCCGTCGGCGGCTCCACGGCCGCGGAAAAATTTCCAATCCCGGCGTTGCGAATCGTTTTAATAAACGAAGAGTCGGTATTACTCGATCGTGGAAGTTTTCGGAAACTTGCCGAGCTTGGCAAACTAGTGAGCGAGCGAATGACCACGCCATTCGAGATCGACCCGCAATTGCAGGCGCGATCGGGATTGGGTCCGGTCATCGAAAGCGCGAGCCGATAAATCAGGAAACAGGATTGCGAGCGATGATTTGGTGTAACTGGGCGATGGCTTTCTTGACTCCATCTTGAGCCAGCTGGTCAGCGCTTAGCCAGCGCACACCCCGCTGGCCGATGTCGCCGAGAGCAAAAATATTTTCGCTAAGAGATTTTTGCGTTTCATCGAAGCGCGCCGACCAGATCACGTCGCCGCGCCGCACATCGACCAACTCGAGAACGAACGCCACCGAGGCAGGACTCTTGGCGCCCCATTCGTCGCCGACGCGCTCGCGGTAACGCTGCACCCGACCGATCACCACGGCGTCGGCGTAAACCATCTCGCCGAGTCGTTGGTGTCGCGCCGCCTCACTGGTTGATCCAATCGACTGGCTGACTTCGCGCACTTCGCTTTCCGAAACGACTTGCCAATTAGGCAAGGCAGCCATCGCCGAATAGATAAATCTCGCCAGATGCTCCGGCGCGTCGCGCTCGCTCGACTTCTGATCCGGAACGGGAGCGAAAGGGATTTTTGCTTCTGACGCCCCGCTCATCGTGCTCGGCGGCACGACCGCGATACGGCGAATCCGCCGCGTTTCCAAGTCTGTCGAATGTCTGCTCTGAATATTGCCGGATCCGAAACTACAACCGAACAGACCAAGTAAAATGAGCGCCGTGATCTTTGGCATGTGAAGTGATGCGAAAATAGCAGAAGGACAGCGCGCTCTCAAGGCAAAAGGACAATCATCAATCGCCAGTGGTCCCGCACCACCCCAAACTGATAAGCGCGGAGTGATTACTGACTACTTTTGTCCGCGGCCGTCACCCTGATGCCCAACTCGCGCAGCTGGCGTGGTTCGACGCTCGACGGCGCGTCCGTCAGCATGCACACGGCGCGCTGGCTTTTCGGGAACGCAATCACATCACGCAATGATTTGGCCCCGCTCAACAGCATCGCCATCCGGTCGATGCCAAAGGCGATGCCGCCGTGGGGCGGGGCGCCATAGCTCAACGCCTCCAGAAAAAACCCGAACTTTGCCTCGGCCTCTTTGGCACCAATGCCCATGAGTGCGAGGATTTTTTTCTGCAGCTCCACTTGATGAATACGGATGCTGCCGCCACCAATCTCGATGCCGTTCAAAGCCAGATCATAAGCCTTGGAACGAGACTTGGAAGGATCGCTGTCGAGCAGAGGCAAATCTTCTTCTAACGGTGCTGTGAACGGGTGGTGCAAAGCCACATAGCGTTTTTCGGCCGGGTCAAATTCCATCAACGGGAAATCGACAACCCAAACGAGCGCGTATTCTTTCTCGGGGATCAAATTCAATTTTTCACCCAGGTAGAGGCGCAGATTGCCCAGCGCGTCGTGAACGATCTTAGCCGTGTCGGCCGAAAACAAAATGACGTCGCCGACTTGGGCTTCGGCGATCTTTTCGACCTCCTTTTGCTCCGTCTCCGAGAAAAATTTTGCGATCGGCGACTGCCAGCCTTCATCTGCAATCTTGGTCCAGGCGATGCCCTTGGCGCCGAAGGTGGCGACGAAAGGCGTCATGTCATCCAGATCTTTACGCGACAGCTCTCCGCCTTTGGCGATGCGGATGCCTTTCACCACGCCGCCTTTTTCAATCGCCGTGGAAAAAACTTTTGCCCGGCAATCGCGTAACGCCTCGGTGAAATCCCGGATCTCCAAACCGAAGCGCATGTCCGGCTTATCCGAGCCAAAACGGTGGATCGCTTCCTGATGCGTCAGCTTGATAAAGGGCCAGTTGAGCTCGATGCCCATAAGCTCTTTGAACAACAAGCAAATCATTCCCTCGACTACCTGCATCACATCGCCCGGTTGGACGAACGACATCTCCATATCGAGTTGGGTAAACTCCGGCTGGCGATCGGCGCGCAAATCTTCATCGCGGAAACACTTGACGATTTGGAAATATCGGTCGAGCCCGCCGACCATGAGAATCTGCTTGAACAGTTGCGGCGACTGCGGGAGCGCGTAGAATTTCCCGTGGTAGATGCGACTCGGAACTAGATAGTCGCGGGCGCCTTCCGGCGTGCTCTTGGTCAAGACCGGAGTCTCGACGTCGATAAATCCTAGACCATCGAGATAGTCGCGGATCAGCTTGGTCATACGATAGCGCAGCAAGAGGTGCCGCAAGCTTTGCGGCCGGCGCAGGTCGAGATAGCGATACTTGAGCCGAGTGTTTTCGTTGGCCTCGGTCTCGTCGTCGATATTAAACGGCGGCACCTGCGAGGCGTTGAGCAGGCGAAGCTCTCGGCAGACAAGCTCCACCTCGCCCGTCGCGAGATCGGCATTGATCGTTTCCGGCGACCTCTTGGATAGGACGCCGCGCACGGCGATCACGTCTTCCGAGCGGATTTGCCCTGCCTTCTCATGGGCCAATGCATCGATTTCCGGATTGAAGACGATTTGGCATAGGCCCTTGCGGTCGCGCAGGTCGACGAATATGACGCCGCCGTGGTCACGCCGGCTATGCACCCAGCCGGCTAAAGTCATTTCCGCTCCGACCGACTCCGCCCGCGGTTCGCCGCAGTAGCAAGTGCGTTTCCAGTCGCCCAGCTGGTCGTTAAATACGCGCTCCGTCGCCATCAACTTGCCTTCCTCGCCATCAGTTCAGTCTCGATGCGATCCAATCCAATTTCTTCTTGTTGTTTTGTCGCCATGTCGCGCAATACCGCTCTGCCGTTTGCCAGTTCGTCGTCGCCGACGATCAAAACTGAAACTGCTTTGAACTTGTCGGCGCGGCGCATCTGGCTTTTCAAGCTTCGCGGCTCTCCTTCCATTTCGACGGCTATGCCTTTCTGTCTTAGGCGATGAACAACGGGAAAAGCCCAATCGCGCGCTTTCTCGCCGACCCAGACGACGAACAATTCCGGACCTTTGGCCATTGCGCCTTCCTGCAAGCGCAGCAACATCGTCAGACGCTCGACGCCCATCGCAAAGCCTACGCCCGGAATCGCCGGACCGCCAAGCTCTTGCACCAAGCCGTCGTAGCGCCCGCCGGCCGCAACCGCGCTCTGCGAACCGAGCCGCTCAGTCGTCCATTCGAAGGTCGTGCGACAATAGTAATCGAGACCGCGCACCATGCGTGGGTTGAGCGTGAATCCGACGCCGGTTTGCCGCAGCAAGCGCTGCACGGTTTCAAAGTGTTCGCGACAAGCGGCGCAGAGAGAGTCGAGAATCGACGGCGCGTCTTTCGTCGCTTCGATGCAACCGGGCTCTTTGCAGTCCAGAGCCCGCAGCGGATTACGATCGATGCGACGGCGGCAATTCTCGCAGAGCAAATTTTCGCGCCCCTTCAAGAACGCCAGCAGCAATTCACGATACTTGGGCCGGCACTCTGAACAACCGAGCGAATTGATTTGGAGCGAAGGCTCGGTCAGACCCACCGCGGTGAAAAAATCGCTGAGCAGGAGCAAAATCTCCGCGTCGATATACGGATCGCCGCGCCCCAGCGCTTCGGCGCCGATCTGATGAAATTGCCGCATCCTGCCCTTCTGCGGCCGCTCGCGGCGAAACATCGGCCCCATGTAATAGAGTTTACGTACCGGCTCGATCTTGTACATTTCGGATTCGACATAGGCACGCACCACCCCTGCTGTTCCTTCGGGGCGAAGCGTCAGCTTAGTCGTCTCCATGGTATCGCCGCCGCGACTGTCGCGATCTTCAAACGTGTACATTTCCTTCTCGACGATGTCGGTGGTCTCACCGATCGAGCGACTGAACAGTTCAGTCTTCTCTAAGATGGGAATGCGGACTTCGGAAAAATTGTAGGAGTTGAAAACTCGGCGCGCCGTCGCTTCAACCGACTGCCAGACTTCCACCTCGCCGGGAAAAATATCCGCGAATCCCTTGATACTCGTAATCTTCATCTGCGTGCTCTCGGGAGTTTCACCAAGACACCATAAGCGCCTATGCAGGTCAAGTTGACGCTCGCGATACCAGCGCGCGAGCTAATTCGCGCGCGCATTGTAGCGGTAAATTCGGCTTCGGCGCGTCGTCCCGTACAGTTCCGCGAAAAGGAAGCCGCGAAACGTCATCAAGTAAGTCAAACACAGCCCGAGGACAAAGGCATAAAGAAAAAGTTGAACGAAGCCGGGCATACCGAAAAAAAGCGATCCGACGAAGTCGAGAAGGAAATAACCCGCAGCAAATAGGATGAGATTTGGGATCAGCCACTCGACCCAATTTTCAACAATGAAGTTATAACTGGCGCCAATCAGTTCCAAACCGGAAGCTCGGCTCTGGTATATCAGCTCGGGCACCGCGTTCAGTATGATGTACAAACCGAGCTTCAGTAGAAAATAGATCAGCGCACCGTTGGGCAGAGAGGCTAAACTCGTCGCCACCGCCCACATAGGTATCCAAAGAATGAATCCGATGGTAATCACGTCCCAGAGATAAACCGTAAATCCGTTGAGAAAGTCTCTGACGTCAGTCTTGCCGCTCTCGACCATGTTCTTGATCAAGAAGAGAGCCGAACTGGCGCATGCCGCGCTCGCGATCGAATAGAGAAAACCGCCAATAATCCCCAAGGGAGCGACCAGCGTCCCGATGACGGATAGCCCGATGCCGTAGACCACCGGCGCAAAGCTCACCATCCAGTTCTTACCCAAGCATTCCAAAGATCGCCGAAGCGCCGTTGCGTACATCCAGAGCGTGACCTGGAGAATTTGCATCGCTTAGATATACCAGACATGCGGCTTCCTTGCAGCATCGGGCGACAACAGTCGTCATGGACAAAGTTTCGCGCTTGGGTTATAAGCCTCAACTCGAAGCCAGTTTTTAGCCGGGAGTTCCGCTCATGAAGGAGCTTGTTCTATTCGCCACCGCCGTTGTTTTCAGCGCCCCGTTCCAGACCGTTTGGGCTCAGACGATTGAGCTCCGTTATGGCCAGATCCCTTCAACGATCAAAACCGTGTCCTCACTGCAGTTCTCGATTGCGCAACGCAAAAGTTTTTTCGCGCGCGAGGGCATCCATCTCGAAATGCAGCCCATCGAAGGCGGCGCCGCCAACATGGTCGTCGCCCTGAATAAGGGCGCGGTCGATATCACGCGCACGGCGACTCCTTACCTGATTCAGGATGTGCTCAAGGGTTCCGAGAATGTCGCCATTCTCGGCGAGACGGCAACGCCGATCTATAGCTTGATTGTAAAACCCGAGATCAAGAGTTTCGCCGACCTAAAAGGCAAAACCGTCGGCCTTTCTCTAGCCGTCGATACGATATCGATTTCGACGCGCAAACTCATGGCCATGAACAGTATCAGGGAAGGCGATTTCAAGGTCAAAGAGCTGGTCGGCACGCCGGCGCGGGCCGATTGTCTCAGAAAAGGCGAATGCGACGCCGTGCCGCTCGGTCAACCGGAAGATTTCCTCTTGATGCAGCAGGGTTACCGACGCCTGGGCGTCTCCACCGACGCCATGGCCAACTTTCAATTCGTCGTAAGCGCCGTGCGCCGCTCATGGGGCGAAAAGAACAAAGATGCCCTCGTGCGCTATGTCCGAGCGCTCGCATCGGCGTACCGTTACATGCGTGATCCGGCGCACCGAGACGAAGTCGTCCGCATTGTCGTCGACACAACCGGCTCATCCGAAGAAATCGCTCGGCAAACTCTATCTCTCTATTTCGAGCCCGACCGGGGCGTCGTCCCCAAACAAGGCGAGATCGACGTCAAAGGATTCGCTGAAGTCATTCGAGTCATGGGCGAGGCCGGCGAGCTCAAGCCGCCTTTACCGCCGGTGGAGCGCTTCATCGATTTACAATATCTCAAAGCCGCAGGTTTGCAGTGACTGCGCAGCCCGGCGCGGTGGAATCGGCTCAGGTGATTACTGACAAATTCACCGGTCATTCCAAAGGATTCGGTTCGTCGAGATGAATTCCGCAGCGAAGCGCAGAGCGCGTTTCAGGCCTGAACGGGACGGATCCTCAAATCAGCCAGGAAGGATACGTGGTGTAAGATCTCGAACCTGAGTGGCAACGGACGGGTTGATGCGGTGCGTGACGGATTCCGGGCTTAACAGGAATAGATGTGCACGTCGTTTTCTTCGATGCGGCGGCCGCGCGTGATCAATTTAACGATGCTGCAGACATTACGGCTGACATCCCCGATATTGGTAGCCGGAAATCCATCCTTGAGATACCTACCGATGAACTTTTCATCCCTGAGGCTGACTATCTGAAGATAATCGTTGCCATTCCCTTCGAAGTACTGTTTCGTTCCCGGAGCCGGACTATCCAGTTCGTCTTGTAGGGCCTTGGTAATTTTTATCCCTACGAACAGCCGCTTAGTCATCTCATCCATATTGTTTCCCCTTTGCTCCCGTCAATATCACACCGACGCTCAAACAACCACACACCCGGCACAAAGATTCGAATCGCTCCGCTGGCGGTTTCTCCAGCTAACCACGTCGCCCGGAGACAAAAAGCTCATGCGGCGGAAAGCCTCTTAGGCTGCGCCATTTTGTCCCGGAAACTCAACCTTAAAATTCGCCGGAAATAGCCAAGCTCGCAGCAATCGTATTCCGACAGAAATGGAATTTTGCCATGACGAAGCGAATCATTCAAACTGCCCGGATTGTTTGACGACTATTAGGCAGCTTGTTCCTTTAGCTCAAACTTTCCATCCTGATCCTGACTAATCCTTCCCTCTTCGTACAACCGCGCGACGGCACCAGCGACGCTTTTGTAGTCTGCCTTAGGAAATTTTTCCAAGAGATCGGCGAAGAAACAGTGTGATTTACCCAGTGCCGTTTCGATCTTGTCGATGAGCGCTTCGACGTTTTCAGTGGTTTCAGGTTTGGGCTTCGCTGTTGCCGCGGCCGGGCCAAGATAATCGCTGAGCTTAACCCTTCCCTGATGATAGTAAACGATGCGCGTGTAGCGCTGCGCTGGGATATTTTCCGGAATCGTGGCATCGATGCCCATCTTGGCGGTGGTCGGAATTTTTCCGTGAAGTGGCGGCGGCAGCGACGGATCGAGCGGCTTGGAGCGCGCGTTCGAGACGATGACGACATCGCGGTCGGCTTGCACGCGCGTCGCTATGGCCCATTCGACGTCGATGGGGTCGAAGATGTCAATGTCATCATCGACGATCGTCACATGCTTGATATCAGCGATCGACAAGAGTGCCATGATCGCATTCTTCCCATCGCCCGGCTGCTTCTTGATCGCCGCGATGATATGCCAGTGGCAGCAGCCGCCGGGAGTGACGTTGATTGCCACTGTCTGCACGCCGGCTTCAAAGAGCACGCGCCGGGCCGCCGTTTCATAAATCGGCGCGCTCATCCAGATATTTTCCCACGGCATCTGCAGCGCGTAATACATTGCGTCCTTGCGATGCATGATCGCCTTGATACGCACGCGTGGGTTCATGTGCATGCCGCCCATGAGCCGGTTAAATTCGCAGAACGGCCCCTCCGGGTGAACCCAACCTTCGGGGAGAATCTCGCCTTCCAAAACAATTTCGGCATCGGCGATGCAGGGCACCGCCACGGTTTCGCCGTCCGCGACGCACAGCGGCTCGTTGCGCAGACCGCCCGCAAAAGTCAGTTCGTTGACGCCGAGATTGGCCTTGAACGTCGATGCGACCAACTCGTAAGGATGCGTGCCGATAGAGATAGAAATCGGCAGCGGCTTCTTTTTCGCCAGCGCCCGCTCGGCAAACTTGCGCAGGTTATTCGGCGTAACAAGGTCAATGCCGGTGATGTTTCTTTCTTTGAGCATCAACCGATACATCCCCGCATTCATGCCGAACTCGGGATCCTCTGCGATCACGACGGCGCCGGTGATCATGGGACCGCCGTCCATAACCGAGAACACCGGTACCGGTAAGTTATACAGGTCGACCTTTTTTCCGGTCAGTGTCACTTCTTTCACCGGCGCGCTGGTGACCCGTTTCGGCTTGATCGGTTTTTCCATAGCCTTACCGAGTTTGTCCGCAACCTTTTCGTAGGCCGCACCCATGCCGAGCGCGATACGCTTGCGCGACTGTAGCAATCCGGACACCACCGGCATCGTATAGCCACGGACATTTTGAAATAGCAGCGCCTTTTCTGACTGCGCGACTAACGCCGCGAGATCGCGAAGATCTACCGCTTTGGCAATCTCCAGCAGCTCATCGTTCTTGCGCAGTAAGTCAATGTAATCTCTGAAGCTCGCTTTCATCGTTAAGGTCCTCATCATAACTGGTCGTCTTTGTGCTCATTATCCCGTGCCATTAACACGCGTATGTGAAGATGTCCAACTTTCGCGGACTCAGCGTACGACTTAGAAACAGCGTCGACATAATCTTCTGCAGCTGAAATTTTGGTTTAATACTTTCCCGCGACGGTGCTTTCGCATCGAACGCTTCCATATGTTATAACCCGCCTGGCAAAACTGATTTTTGGAAAGGTGATCTATGAGTTCCTTCGGACTGACGTTGGCGAACCGCGGCGTCATCATCGGCGCGGTTACGGTTGCTGAGCTCTTTGACATGGCTAGACGCGGCGAAGACTCCGGCGCCTTCAGCGCCGTGTGGGTGGGCGATAGCTTGCTCGCCAAGCCGCGACTGGAATCGATCGCGCTGCTATCCGCTTTGGCGGCAATCACAACGAAGGTAAAGCTTGCCGTTGGCTGTATGGCAACGTTTCCGCAGCGCCATCCGGCGCTGCTCGCGCAACAGTGGGCGAGTCTTGACGTGATCTCCGGCGGCCGCTCGTGGCTCGCGGTGTGTCTGGGTGGACCGAACGAGCAAAGCCCGGCGCAGGCGCTGGAACATAAAGTCATGGGCATCAAGGACACCGAGCGCGTCGGTCGGCTCGAAGAAGGTATCACGATCTTGCGGAAGCTTTTTCACGAAGAAAAGGCATCGCATAAAGGCCGGTTCTATGAATTCGAGGGCGTAACGATTCAACCGCGGCCGGTGCAAAATCCGCTGCCGATCTGGATCGCCAGCAACCCAACAGGTTTGACCTGGAAAGATGGGGCGAGCGCCCCCAGCCCTGCCGTCGAAAAGGGACTGCGGCGGGTGGCGAAATTTGCCGATGGCTGGATGACCAACAAAGTTACGCCGGAAGAATTCAAATCTCAGTGGACGCGCATTGTGACGATGGTCGAAGAAGAAGGCCGAGATCCTTCGAAAATCGGCAGCGCGCTCTACCATAACATCAACATCAAGGCAGACCGCCAAACGGCGTTGAATGAGAGCAAGGTATTTCTCGACAAATACTATACGTCGAACTTCAGCATGAAATTTGTCGAAGGTTTCACCACCGCGGGCACTCCCGAGCAATGTGTCGAAGAATTAAAAGCCTATTTCGCCGCGGGCATCGAGCACATCACGCTACGCATGACTTCTTGGGACCAAATCGGCCAACTCAAACGGTTTCTTGAGGAAGTGGTGCCCGCGTTCAAATAAATAGCTCCTAGTTCAAGATATTTGCATCCATGATTCATGGAATTGATCATCTCGTCATCGTCGTCAACGACCTCGAGCAAGCCGCCAAGGACTACGCTAAACTCGGCTTCACTGTTGTCCCCGGCGGCCAGCACCCGGTCGGCAGTCACAACGCGTTGATTTCTTTCCGGGACGACTCTTATCTGGAAATCATCGGTTTCTATCGAGAGGCAACCGATCATCGCTGGTGGGAGCCGCTTCAGACAGCGGAGCGTTTAGTCGACTTTTGTTTGCAGACCGATGATTTGCGCGGCGACACCAGGCAATTGCAAAGCGCCGGCGTAACCATTAACGATCCCGTTCCTTGGTCGCGCAAGCGTCCGGACGGTTACGAGCTCAAGTGGCTTCTTTCACTTGCGACCGGCGCCCATCGCGGCGTCGCGCCGTTTCTGATCGAGGACGTTACGCCGAGAAGCCAGCGCATTCCGCAACAATTCGACCACGCCAACGGAATCACCGGCATAGACGAAGTCGTCGTCGCGGTGGCCGAGCTTTCCGAGATCGATAGATGGTACGGCACGCTTCTCGGCGCCAAAGGAGAAAAGATCGAAGATGCCGGCCTAGCCGCCGACGGATTGCGCTACCGAGCCGGGCCGCATGCTCTCGATTTCTTGACTCCGCGCGACGCCACTAGCCCCCTCGCTGAATGGATGCGGCGGTTCGGATCGTCGCCGTACGCCGCGGTTCTCAAAGGCACCGGCACTGCACCCGTACGCTTGAACCCTGCGCTCACCCATGGCGCCAATCTGTTCGTAAAATAGTTATTGCTGTCCCTCTTGGGGATCGTCTAAATCCCTCGCCTTCAGGCGAAGTGAAAGTTCGTCATGCCGGCGAACGCCGGCGTCCAGGTTCGTTTTCAGTTCAAGTTCAAAAACCGCCTGGATTCCGCCGGCATGACGGGAGCAAGAGTCGACTTCCAGTCGACCAATTCAGAACCCCTCGGCTTGGAGCCGAGGGTGGTTCAGTTCTATTTAAATCCCGAATTTTTTGATTTTTTCTCAGCTCACACCAGCCATTTAACAAACCTCTCGCCGGCACGTCTAACGCGGTGAAGGGAGGAAATTCACATGAACGCATTCAAACACTCCAAATATATATCCTCGGTCGCGATCATACTGGCGCTAGCGCTGTCGGTCCTCAGCACACCGGGTACCGCATGGAGCAGTCTGCGCGATGATGTTCGAGAATTTCACCTGTTTCTGCAGGATCACCCGCGCATTTCTTCTGACTTGAGAGCAAATCCTAACTTGGTCCACAACAGAAGATATATGGACCAGCACGATGATTTGGCCCGGTTTCTAAGAAACCGGCCGGGGCTGCGGCAGGAAATAGCTCTTAACCCCGATCGGGTCTTCGGCAGATACTACACCAATGGTCGCTATGACCGGTATGATCGTGACCGGTTCGGTCGCTGGCGCTAGACACTTATAGACGCGAAGACGGCAGGTGAAATACCTGCCGTCTTTCTATCCTCGACTTTTTCCAGTCTAATTCTTCAGACGATTCAAGGAAAAGAAACGAAACGTTAGCCGGTTAAGATTCCATGTTCAAGGTTCAAAGTCATTCACGAATCGGACCGAACACGTTGAACTTTTGAACCTCGAACCCTTGAACGGCCGTCCTTTCCTCGCTACCTGTGGATTGCTAAAAACGCGAAGACCTTGGCCGCGTTGAAAACGTTGCCGACCGGCACTAGATCATGGTCGGTGTGCTGAAAGCGGATATCGCGTGAGCCATAATTGATTGCCTGAATGCCGCGAAAATTGAAAAGCCCCGTATCGTTGGCCGCCGTTGAGAAAGTGAACTTAGGTTCATAACCGAGCATGGTCCGGATTCCATGCTCGAGGGAGCGCACGACTTCGGCGTCCTTACCGACCTCGCTTGGATACATGAAATCCCGCGGCGCGACTTCGATCTCGAATGGTTCGATCTTGCCGATGGCATCTTTCATCTGTTTGATCGCATTCCTAGGATCATCGCCAGGTAAAAGACGCCGATCGAACATAACGCGACACTCGTTTTGAATCGTATGGGTGGCTTTCGGAAAACTCTCGATCGCATTCGGCGTCAAGCTGACTTTTCCCAAATCGCTATGAGTCCTCGCCTCGGGATACGGCATCAGCGGTTTGAGCTTTTCGAGAACTTTCATCGCCCCGTCGATGGCGTTGATTCCCTCCCATGGGCGGCTGCTGTGGGCTTGCTTGCCTTTGACCGTCACCAGAATATCCACGCGCCCTTTGTTGCCCAGTTGAATTTCCGGCGGGCCATCGATAATGCACCAGTCGGTTTCCACGCCACCGTGATCTAAAACGAAAGCGAGCGAATCATGCCGGCCGGTTTCGCCCGCGGTACTTACGATGAAGTAAAGATCGCTCGGCAGTTCTACTTTGCCACCGCCGACGCATTTCATTGCCGCCATCATTGCCGCCAGACTGCCCTTCTGCTCGCATGCGCCTCGGCCCCAAACGCATTCGCCGTGGAGTTTGTACGGCGCGCCATCGACGATTTCCCCGGAGTAGGGATTCTGCATCGTGCTCGGCGCCGCGCACATGGCGTAGCCTACGAGCATCAATCGATCGTTTCGCGTTTTACCTTTGACATGAAGTATGAGATTGCCCATCCGATCGATCGCGGGCTTCAGCCCCGACTGTTCCAATTCCGCTTTGATCACGTCACGAATCAGGGACAAAACTTGCGGCTCGGACTCGAGCAAGTGAGTCTGCGGGCTGGCGTGTTGAACGAGCTTGACTGTTAGCCGCTTGACCTCGTCGTACGTCAGGTTCTTCTCAATCAATTTCTTCGCAGTTCCCGCATCCATCTTACTCTTGCCCCTCGCCTACTTAATCACTTGATTCGCCCGTTCGAGCACACGGACTGGAATTGTCAGACCAATCTGTTTTGCCGCCTTAAGATTAACGACGAATTCAAATTTCGTTGCCTGCTGCACCGGCAAATCACCCGGTTTGGCACCTTTCAAGATCTTGTCCACGTAAACAGCCGCGCGCCGATAGAGGTCATCGAGGTCCGCCCCATAGGACATGAGGCCGCCCTCATCAACAAACTCCTTCTGGAAGTAAATAGCCGGCAACCGGTATTTGCCGGCAAGGTCGACGATCCGCTTTCTTTCGGCGGAAAAGGGGCGAGTGGCCATCGTCATAATCGCGTTGACCTGCTTCTGCTTTGCGGTTTGAAAGGCGCTCTCTAAACCTTTGGGGTCGAGTTGAGTCTCGATGTCCTCCAAATTTGGCTTCAGCGCCAGAGCCGCAGGCCTGATCTCTTTCAGTGAGATTTCTCCTGAGCTGCTTATCGGCGGCCGAAGAAGCCCAACTCGTGAGAGTCTGGGAATTGCGTCCTTAAGTACCTCCAGCCTTTTGCTAGTCAGCTCGGGTGTTAAACCCGCGAGCCCGGTGACGTTGCCTCCCGGCCGCGCCAGACTGGCAACCAAACCTGAAACCACAGGGTCGCTAGAGATTGCCATCACGATGGGGATGGTACTGGTTGCTCCCTTCGCCGCTAACGGCGTCGGCCCCCCCAGGTCACAATTAGATCAACCTTAAGACGAACCAACTCCGCCGCAAGCTCAGGCAGGCGCTCATTTTTTTGCTCGGCAAATCGATACTCGACGGTGATATTCTTTCCCTCACTCCATCCAAGCTTGCTCAGCTCTTGCCGGAACGCCTCCAAAAGCCCTACCATCCCAGAAGCAGTGCTTGAATCGAGGAAACCTATGCGGAGGACTTTACCTGCCTGCTGCGCCTCGACTGCAGAGCACGGAGCAAGGAGCAGGGAGCATAGAGAAAGGAGAATGATTTTTTTAGTCATTGCTACTTGTCCTGCTTTTCCGATCTCCGACATCTGACTTCAGATCTCTGACCGCTGTCATTTGATCACCTTCTCCGTCCCTGCGCGCACGTTAAGGAGCTAATAACGAGCTACTTTTTTGTTACGGCGATCTCGCCTGATAACCGGCCGTTGCCACCAGAATCCCTCGCCGGCAGGCGTCTACCTCAAGCTAAGTCCAACCTTTCGCGAAGAAGGTCACGGACGTTTTTCATGGCTAACACTGCTCTCCGCGATTCTTCTGTTGTCGCTTCTTCACCGGGATAACGGAAGGCCACAGCATAGGGCAGAAGCTCACGCACATTGGGGCGAATGACTTCGAGCAGCGGATCGATTGCTAGAGCAATTTTGAGAAGCTCCACGAGATTGAGTTTTGGGAAAGCCTTTTCGGTGGTGCACCAGAAAGGCTTTGAGGTATTTCTCTACGCATTGCTGAGCACTAAAGCAGACATTGTCTGGAACCGGATCTTTACGTTTCCGAGCTAGCGTTAGGGCTGCTCGAAAGTCCTCTTCCGCCTTATATATCCATGGGCGGATATCAGGTTTCCGAGCCATACAACATCTGACCCTTTTCGAGAACTTCCTCAAGGAAGGGGTCGAAGCCGCTTAGTCTTTGCCGTATCTCGCCAGGTGTGAGGACAATGAAGTCCATGGGTAGTGGGCGGGGGTCAAAAAGGTCGCTGACTTTTCTTATCCTTTCTGCCGGACGGTCTCGGCTCTCCATGACGATCAGCAAATCAAGGTCGCTATCGGATGTCGGCTTGCCGTAGGCGTAGGAACCGAACAGGATAATATTCTTCGGGCGAAACGCGTGAACGACCTTTTGAGCGATCTCGCGCAAGAGTCCTGGAGTGACTGGAGAAGCTGCTGCTTCAACATTTCTCGCTTTGACGCGCTTGGAATTTGCTTTGAGGATCTTCAAATGATTCCGCTATTCAGAAGTTGAATGTCTTCTTATACAACTTCCGTAGGAACCGGAGAAGGGAAGCGATCATAAATTGCAGAACCGGGGGAGCCTCAAAGAGGAGTCCTTTTCTGAGTTACGCCATCCACCCGCTAGTTCTCTGTCTCCATCTGTTTGTCCCCAATCGAAACCCTGCAATCGAAAATCTAAAACCTGTGGCGAGCCCTTCGGCTGGGCTCAAGATAAACTCTATCGAACCATCACTGGATGACTTTATTCGCCCGCTCGAGCACGCGGGCCGGAATTGTCAGGCCAATCTGTTTTGCCGCCTTAAGGTTAACGATGAATTCAAACTTCGTTGCCTGCTGCACCGGTAGATCGGCCGGTTTGGCACCTTTCAAGATCTTGTCCACGTAAACAGCCGCACGCCAATAGAGATCAACGAAGTCCGCCCCATAGGACATGAGGCCGCCCTCATCGACAAACTCCTTCTGGAAGTAAATACCAGGCAAGCGGTATTTGCTGGCAAGCTCGACGATCCGCTTTCTTTCGGCGAAAAAAGGGCGAGTGGTGGTCGCGCGACGATAGATACCCTATCCGAGGGACCTTCTTCGGCTGCTGCGCCTCGGCCACCGCCCCGCACATCGCGAATGTGATAACGAGGGTGACAATCCCCACCAATTTTCGATTTGCGATCCTTCGGCAAGGCTCAGGACAGGTTTTGGATTTCCGATTAAAGACCATCTTCCTCACGCCTCACGTCTTTCGCCTCAAGCCTATTTGCTTAATGTTCCTGAAATTCGCTGCCCACTTTGCCGATCTTTCGAGCAAGCAAAATCAAAATGATGCAAATCAAACTAACGATCAACGCCAACGAACACATCGGCCCTAAGTTACCATCCACGTAAAAATGATAGAGCAACGGGCCCAAAGGCTCGGATCCGGGCGAATAAAGAAAAATCGAGGTGCTGAACTCGCGCAAAAAGATTGTCGCCAGAATGATCCAACCGGCGATGAAGCCTGGCCGTAACAACGGTAGCAGGATGCGCCGAAAAGTCGTCAAGAATCCGGCGCCGCATGCCATCGAGGCCTGCGCCAAATCGTCATGCAGCTGCACGATGGTGCTTGTCATCGTCCTCAACCCATAAGGGAGAAACCGGGTGATGTAACCGATCAATAAGATCCACAGCGTGCCGTAAATCGGCAATGGAACATAAACATAAGTCCAGAGAAGCCCGATAGCCAGCGCGGTTCCAGGAAAAGCCCAGGGAATAAAGGTCAAGCCCTCGATCACGCTTCGCCCGGCAACTTTTGTCTTTGTTGTTACCCACGCAGTCAGCGCAGCAAGGAGCATGCACAAAGTAGCGCCCCCCACGGCGAGGAAGAGACTGTTCTGCAGCGCCCGGTAGGTACGCGCATCGCTGAGATTCCCCCGGTAATTATCCAGGGTCAACAACTCCCAAGTCTTCGGTCCGGGAACGTGAATATAGGAAATAAAAGAAACATAGATGAGGACAAGAAACGGTAACACAACGATCAGCAAGAGAACCAGACCGGCGACGCCGGCCGCCGGGTAACGCCATTTGCCGAGGTCGATAATGGTTGGCCGATAACCGCGGCCGGTGACCGTCACGTAGCGCTCGCTCCGTTTCGTCAAATTCCGATAGCAATAAACGAATAACATGGTGATCAGCAACAGCGACACGCCATAGGTTGCCGCGAGATTCTGATTTGGTGGAAACGCTCCCACCGCTTCACGATAGATCTTGGTGGTAAAGACTTCGATCCGCGCCGGCAGCGCGATAATCGCCGGGGTATCAAAGCTTTCGACGGCTCGCACAAAGTTCAGAATGACCGCGGCTAGCAGCGCCGGCCGAATAATCGGGAAAGTGATGCGCGAAGCAATCTGAATGTTATTCGAACCCGCCACTCGCGCCGATTCCTCAAGCGACGGATCCATTGAATAGAGTGACGCGGAAACGATCAAGAAGGCCAGCGGCGTGGTAATCAGCGCTTCGACGAAGATCATGCCCCACAAGGAATAAAGATTCAGCGGCGCGTTACCCAAGCTGAAGAGCTCCATCAATAACCGGTTAATCAATCCGGTACGCGGGCTCAGCAACACCGTCCACGAAACGGCGAGCATAACGGGAGGAAAAATGTTGGGAATAATTGCCGTGAGCTCAAAAAACTTTCTAAAGGGGGCATTTGTCCGGATCGAGATCCAAGCCAGAGTGGCGGCCAGTGCGGTCGCTAGGATTGATGAACCTGCTGCAAAAATAAAGGAATTAAACAGTAACTGATAGGTCAACGGGTCATTATAAGCTTGGAGGTAATGCGCCAGAGTGAACTCGGCGCCGGGCACACCTAGCGGCTTGCTGCGAAAGCTGCCGTAGAAGAGCATGAGAGTCGGAGACAGGCTCAAATAAGCGATGATGATGCCTACGCATATAACAACCGTCAGCTGAGGCTCGCGCCTAAACGAATCCAAGAAACGACTTAACAATGCTCGACCGATCCTTTCTGGATTTTCAAGTTAACTTGGCTCGCAATAAAAAAGAGGGCCGGCCACTTATAGGCCAGCCCTCATAGGCTGTCAACAACGACGGAAAATTGTCAAATTTATTTGGCGAAAAAAATCTCGCGAAAGGTCCCGCTCATGAGCTTTTTGAACTCGTCTTCCGACGGGTTATCCATGAAAACCATACGCGGAGCTACTTTCTCGGCATCTTTGATCGGGGGATAAACACCCGGTGCCAAAACGAATTCGCCATCTTCGGCTATTTCTTTTTGCCCTTCGGTAGAACACGCGAAATCGATATAGAGTTTAGCCGCATTCGGATGTGCCGATTTGGCACCTAGGCTCAGATAGTTTGGATCCGTCAGGTATTTATCCATGGGAATATAGTTCACCGGACCTTTGTACTGCTTGATGTACTTGATATACGTAATTCCCACCACTGCCTCACCTTTGATGATCGTAGTCGTGACCGGCGCCAAAGACTCCACCAGGATCGGCTTCTGCTTAGCCAAAGCTCTGACGTAGTCCAGCCATTTATCGCCCTGAAACTTCTCCAGATTCCATAGAAACTGGGCGGTGGTCGTGTGACGCGTTGGATCTGGGATCGAGATTTTTCCCATCCACTTCGGATTCAACAAATCGTCGAAAGTTTTGGGTAAGTCCACCGCTTTCACAAGCTCGGTGTTGTAGAGAATGCTAATCGGCAACACACGCCACGGCGTAATAAGACCGTCCTTTTCCTTGTACTGAGCCGGGAACTTCTCCGATGCGGGCGGGATAAATTTTTGAAACAAGCCCTCGCTCTTCATGATTAATTGCACACCGCGATTGCCTTCGGCGATGTCGAAACCCGGCCTGCCGGCGCGCCATTCCGTCAATGCCCGCTCAGACACTTGCGTCGAAGAGCCGCGCCAATAATCGACTTCAATGCCGTATTTTTTCTTAAAGGCTTGGTGCAGCCCGTCCATCGCCTGCGGCACCACCGAGCCGTAGACGACGACTTTACCTTCTTTCTTGCCGGCATCGACATTCGCAGACTGGCCAAGCGCTTGCCCTGCGAACATGACGGCGGTAACCGCAAGAACGTGGGCGACGATAACAAGACGACTGATTGCATTATTCACAATATCCTCCCACCCGCTTTGAAATGGTCAAAAAATTATAGAGCCGATTGTGCCAAGTCAAGACATCGTTCACCGCCAGTCTGCTAATTCATTTGGCGAGGAATAATTGGCGAAACTCGCTCTGAAGCTTCGCCAGCTGGTCACCGCTGGTATCGTTCATGAGCAGCAAACTGGCCATGATCTTATCAGCGCCCTTGATGTTGGGATATACGCCGGGCGCGAGCACGAATTCGCCGGTATCGGCTACTTTCTTCTGTCCTTCGGCTGAACATAAATACTCGATAAACAGCTTGCCGGCGTTCATATTGGGAGACTTCGAGCTGAGCGCCGCGTCGCTCGGATCGGCGAACAGCTTGTCGATGGGTGCAAAGCTAATCGGGCCTTTGGTTTGTCCGGCGTACTGGACATAAGTTATGCCGACGGCACTCTCTCCGCGGACGATGGCGTTAGGCACGGACGAATAGGATTCAACCAAATGAGGTCTTTGTTTGGCCAATCCGCGCGCAAACTCGATCCACTTCTCTCCCTTGATCTGCTCCATGTTCCACAAGAACTGCGCCGTGCTCGCGTGACGGGACGGGTCCGGCATGCTGATTTTACCCTGCCATTTCTGGTCTAGAAGATCGTCAAAGCTTTTGGGAACGTCGGCGCTCTTTACCAACTCGGTATTGTACAAAATACCGACTGGAGTCACTCGCATGGCGGTCAGTTGTCCGTCTTTATCTTTGAACTTTGCGGGAAAATTCGCCGATGCCGCCGGAGAGTATTTGGCAAATACCCCCTCGGGCTTCGCCAGCGCCAACGGACCTCTCGCGCCGATCACGACGTCGAAGCTCGGTTTGCCGGCGCGCCATTCTGTGAGCACCCGGTCGATCACTTTGGTGGCGTCGCCGCGCCAGTATTCCGGCTTAATTCCATACTTCGCCTCGAAGCCTTTTTCGATGAGAGTCATCACCTGCGGCACAATGGTGCCATAGATCACGACCTTGCCTTCCTTTTTGGCCGCGTCGATATCGACCGGCTGAGCTAATAGCGTTGCACTGCCCAATAGCCAGATGGCAAGTACCGCCACGCCTGTTCGTGCCGCTCGCAGTACCATCAATGTACACCTCCTGATTAGGAATTCTTAGCTCACCAGCTCGCGCGCCATTCGCACGACCTGTTTTCGCCCTTCTTGTGTGCCGGTGGGCAATAGGATGGGTAAGTTTAAACCACCTTTCACGAAGGACTCCAGTTGTGCGCCACACTCCGCTGGCGTGCCGGCTACCGAATGGGCGTGCACAACCTCGTCGGTGATGAATTTCTTCGCCGCTTCCCAGTCTCGCTTTGCCACTGCCGCCGCGAGTCCTTCTTGATCGACCTTCCCGCCGCCTAACCGAATATTTTCACCGTGATGCGTGTTGCGAAAAATATAGGCCAAAAACAACTTGTTGGCTTCGATCGCCTCGCGGCGATCGTTAGAAACCGCTGCCGTAACGAACCCCGCCAGATCGACCTTGCTCAAAGATTTACCGGCTTTTGCCGCCCCCTGGGCAATTTCCCCGATACATTTTTCAATGTAGCCAGGCGAACAGCCTCCCGACAGCAACACTCCATCGCCGATCTCGCCGCCGAGCTGCAGCATGCGCGGGCGCACGGCGGTGATGTACATTGGGATCGGCGCTGACGGCACGAAGCCCATCTTTGCGCCGTAGATCTGGAACCTCTTGCCCTGAAAGTTAACGGTCTCGCCTTTCAGGAAACGCCGCAAGATCTCGACATATTCGCGCATGGTCTGGAGTGGATGCGGCGATTCGATCCCCGCTTCTTTCAGCGCCGCCGCATTGCCGGTTCCCGGACTCGCGATGACGCGGCCGGGAGCGAACTCTTCCATGGTGGCGATGGACATGGCCGAAATGATCGGATGGCGCGAGTATGGACTCATAGGCGCCGGCGCGACTTGAATCCTGCTGGTCCCCATCAGCAACGCCATCGATGTCGTCAGTGAATCGCGGAAACAAAGATGATCCGACATCCAGATCGACTCCATGCCGACGTTGTCCGCGAGTTGCGCCAGCTCGATCATCTCATGAATTGAGTAAAACCCGTCGAAGCAAAGTCCCACACGCATATTCATCTCCCAGTCCCGTCTAAGTGTTCCAGCAAATCATATGATCCATTACTGCGGTTATCTTGAATTCTTTTCTGTCATCCTGAGCCAAGGGCGAAGGATCTGCTTTAGTTGAACAAGAGCACGTCGCAATTGCGGTCGAAACCTTCAAAGCAGATTCTTCGTCGCAGAGTTTATCCTGAGCAAGCCGAAGGACTCCTCAGAATGACATGCTCATCTATTACGTGGACCTCTGCAGACAGGACACTAAAAACCCTCGTCCAGAAGATTCGGTAAGTTCTCAGGCCTCACGCTCGCTAATCCCATCTTCTCCAGCGTCAGACCTTCCTTTCTGAAGTTCGTATGAAGCGCCGTCGAAGCCAACGTGATCAGCGCATCCATCACCGGCGTCTTGACACTTAGCAGTCTCGCTATCTCTGCCATCGGTACCAGACCGTATCCAACATCTTCTTTGATGTAGCGATGATCGAGAGACGACGGTGATTTGATCGTTTGATTGGGTACGCTCTGGTTAATTGCCCGGTATGCAGATCCACTTGCGCGGGCTTCTTCCGAAGTGAGTCCCGCTTGATGAAAGATATCGACAAAGCGAAGTGGTTTCAGCCCCAGGTGCAGAACGATTTCCAAGCGCTCTTTGTCCACTTCTTCGATCCATGCTGCGATCGCAGGCGTAATTCCATCATGATAATAAAAAAAATCGCCGGCGGTTTTTTCAATCCAGCCGGCGTTGCCGAGCATGCCCGCCGGATGCATGATCGCGTTGATATTCGATAAGCCGGTTTCGAGGACGTTTTCTGCGGCAACGACGTTGGAAAATATTTCTTGAATCTCTTTTACGAGACCGCGCGTCTGCTTTCCCGGAAACGCGGCACAGCGAAGATTGGTTGTCCGCCGATAAACTTCCACCCGCGCCGGCTCGGGCATTCGGCAAATATATGTGAGCGTCACCGTTTCACAGAGCATCACCTCGGCCTTGCAACCAAAACTACCCAACAGATTGGCGAAATGGAGCGAGCCGCCGGTATGGCCGGGGGTCAGCAAAATGCGCTGGCCGTCGATGAGATAATCAGCCAAATTCTTTGCCAGGTATTCGTGCGCGACCGACGGTGTGGCGATAACGATGAGATCGACCCCGTTCACCACCGGCGGCAAGTGCGGGCTCATGAAGTAAGGCGTGGCGAACTTCGTCTCGCCATTCTCGACCAGCTCGATACCGCCGCGCTTGGCGATTGGAGTCAATGTCGATTCCGTGCGCGAGAAGAGCCGTACTTCGTAACCGCGCAATGTCAAGTCCGCGGCAATCGCGCAACCGCCGTTTCCTGCTCCGAGCACTGCAATCTTTCGAAAAGACATAAAAGAATTGACGATGGCCGCGCGGTCGCCGGTCATCCGACGCGGTACTGCTTGAGCTTGTCTTCGTCGAGCTCGATGCCAAGCCCGGGCTTGGAAGATACGACCACAGCGCCGTCTGAATAATCGAACGGCTCCTGGATGATATCGTCCTGGTAGTAAATGCCGGCGATGCCGCCTTTGCCCTTTCCTTTGGGCGTGGACACGGGCACGACGCAGCCGTACGTCACAACGCCAGTCGATGCCGCCAAATGAATGTTCGCCGCGTTTCCTACGCCGGTCTCGACCGAACCGTTGACGTTGCACTTTAGACCCGCCGCTTCCGCGACGGCGGCAAGCTTTTTCGCCTTGAACATTCCTCCGGGCTTGGTCGTGTAAATCGAAATCAGATCCGCCGCCTTCTTCTTCACGATCTCGATGACGTCCTGTGGCGTCCAAGCGCTCTCGTCCGCCATGATCGGCGTGTCGACGCGGGCCGCGACTTCCGCCATCTGATCTATGCCTTCGACGGGTTGTTCCATATAGAGCAGATTGTACGCTTCCATCGCTTTGATGATTTTCACCGCGATCTTCGCCGTCGGATAACCTTGATTGGCGTCAACGCAAATATTCAAATCCGCCCCGATCGCGGTGCGAATCTGTTCCACTAACTCGACATCGCGTTTCTGGTCGACACCGCCTTTGAGCTTGATGGTCTTCACGCCTTCAGCCTTCACCTGCACGGCTTCCTCCACAGCCTTGTCGATTTCCATCAATCCCAGGCTGTGCGCGATGGGCACGCGCTCGTGAAAAAGACCGCCCAGGAGCTGATATGCCGGAACCTTGAGCGCTTTGCCGACGACATCGTAAAGCGCTGCATCGATGGCCGCTTTGCAGTAGGGGTAGCCTTTAACAGCCTTGTCCATCAACGCGTGAACCGACTCGAATCGGCTCGGATCCTGGCCGGCCAATGCCGGTGCGAGAATATCGTTGATGATGTGAACCGTAGTTTGCGGCGTCTCGCCGAAATACTTACCGTGATCGCCGCCCCAATCTTTAAGCACCGGCGCTTCGCCGAGACCGATCAGACCTTGGTCGGTGTGAAGCTTGAGGATCACGTACACGCCGATGGGAGTGGTCAGGCTTGCCCACTGATGGACGCGACGCGTCGGCAGGCGAATAGAAATTGTCTCGATCCTGGTGATCTTCATCTTCGTTTAGCCCGCTCTCAATAACGTATCGGTTGGAGTATAGTCAGAGAGCAGCTCGCACCCTTTCTCGGTCACACAAAACATGTCTTTGTTCTGCATGCCGAACCGGCCGGGAATATACACCAGCGGCTCGAATGCGCCGACCATCCCCACTTCGACGATTTCGTTGCCGTATCTTCCCATGTAAGGTTCTTCGTGCAAGTGCAGTCCGATGCCATGCGCGACGAAGCTGATGGGCTCGAAACCAAGATCACTGAACTTCATAAGAAACCGTTGGTAGATCTCAGGGCAGCTGGCACCGGGCCGGATCAAATCCATCACCAGATACTTGCACTCGATCAGATTCGCCCAGATTTTCTCTTGCTCCGCGGTAGCTTCACCGACCACCGCCGTGCGGCAAACTCCGGTCAGATAGCCGTTTTTCTGCCCGAATATTTCCATCCGAATAAGATCACCGTATTGAAGCTGACGTTCCGTCGGCCCGACGTTGGGAAACTGGCTTCGCTCCCCGGAGGCAATAATCATCAGCTTGTAGCTCTCGGCGCCGCCGGCGAAGAGTGAAGTGAGAAGATTTCCCGCAAGTTCCATCTCGCTCACCCCCACCTTGGCGGAGCGCAACGTGTCGCCGATCGCTTTGTCGGTGAGTTTGCTCAATGTACGGAGCAGCGCCAGCTCGCTGGGCGTTTTGATTTGTCGGGCTTTGTCAAATATCGCATCGGCGGCAACCCATTGGACACCGGACAGGATCTTGTGCAGCGTGGCAAAGTCCCTCGCCGGCAGAAACTCCAGCTCGATACCTACCCTAGCGCGATCGAGGTCCAAATCGTTCAACACCTCGGCAATTTTCTCCATCGGATCGTCGGTGAATTCTCGATAGATGCGGAGATCGTCGATGCCGGCATGGGATTTGACCGTCGTCGCCTCCATGTCGATGGCCACCATGGCGATCCGCCCGTCCGCGGTCAAAATACACGCCGCATGCCGCCAACGCATCAGCGACTGCGATGGCACGACGAAACCGGAGACATAAGTGACATTTTCCGGGGACAAAGCAATGATGGCATCCAAGCCTTCGCCGACGATGCGCTTTCTAAGAGATGAGATAATTTGTTGGTCCATGGCTCGGCTAGATATGAAGACCCGAGAATATCGGCTGGTCCTCAGAGCGTCAAGCCATTCTAGACCGCGATAACAATGGAAGATCGTTCGTGGCGTTGCTCACGCCGGGCCATTGCCTGTCTCCGTTCCTAAGGCGTCGAAGGACTTCTTGTTAAAACTAACTCCACCGGCGAATTACCTTGATCGTCCATAATTCTTAGTCGTATCGTATCACCGTTCAGTTTCCCCTCATAACGATTTCGCCGCGGTCGCGTGGTGGAACCATAAATCTGTTCGAATGCGACGCTAAAAGAGATCATATCGCCGACTATTTTGCCGTCCTCGATGCCACGCTTTACTCCGAGAAAAGTCGCTGTGCCGAAGAGCTTGTCTCCTTCGGGTTGGAAAAGGAACTGTTCCGTATAACTGACTTGCCATGGATAGGTCACGTCTCCCTTCCACGACCCTGTGAAGGCCATCGCCTTCGACGTGTCGGTTTGCTTGGCGGTCCTCAATTGCGCCTCGTTCTCGCGGCGCATCTGCCACCATACCGCCAGCGACATTAGCAAAAAAATCAATGGAGCCTTCCATACAAGTCGGCGCATCAATTTCCTTCGCAGTTCCGCTCTCGAGTCGATGTTTTGCTTTACCGCTGGCTTTCGAAGCCCCGGTGCTTTATCCAGTGCCTCGATTAACTGATCGACGTCGCGCTGAAAATCATGATCGTTCAAGGTCAGCGCATTTCGCTTCGAAAGCGCCTCTAGGTCGGCCCGCAGTTCTTCCGGCTTGGGTATTTGCGCGCCACCGACTAGCACGGGAATGACGAGAACACTTCGCTGTAAGGCCAGCGACACTTCCAGACCGACAAAATCGCTTGGATCGCTCAGGCGCAGCTGCCCGTCCGCGTTTCGCGCCGTAAGCCAATCTTTACCAATGACCACAACCATGGCGTCGCACGATCCGACTTTCGCGTCGATGTTTGCCGCGAAGTCGGCTCCCGGCGGAATATCATCGACGTCCATGAAAACCTGATCCGCGCCAAAATGCGCACAGAGCCGGTCATACAACCGCCCGGCATATGGCGCGCTGTCCTCACGGCGGTAACTGATAAAGATTCCGGACATGGACTTTGAGAGATTCGGTGAACGATGAACGCCCGCACGGATAAATACTGAACCCGTGGGATAATTTGCATTTATGGGAGATTATACCGGCTTTCCGGATGCATTGCCCGTGAATAGGCGACGGAATAGTATTCCACTGCGCGGTTCGTAATCATCCCGGCCACCCGTGCCTATCTATTTTCCGCTCAACTCCCGCCGCACCTCTCTCAGCAAGCGAAAGTCGACGACTTTCTCGACCGGGATTTCGCCGATATTTTTTTCCGTGCGGCGAATGATATCGAAGTGAACTCTTAGTTGCTTTTCGCTGATAATGCCGTCTTCATTGAGAGCTTTGACGATCGCGCGATAGGATTCTCTGGCGATTTCAGAATCGACTTTCCATTCTTTTTGAATCACGCCGACGGTTCCCTCGGGGTTTTCCTTAGCGTATCGCAGACCTCGATAGAGCGCTCGCACGACTTTCTTGACTTCCTGCGGGTGCTCCTTGATTCGCTGCTCGGTGGTGGTGTAGCCATTGCTCGCGAACTCGACGACGTCGCCGACAAACGAGACTTCGTTGAATCCTTCCCGCTTGAGGATGGCGACGGCGGGCACGGGAACGATAATCGCAGCGACAGAGCCGGCTCGTAGAGCCGCCATGCGCGTTCCCTCGGCGCCGATTTGAATCAGCAGCGCATCCTTTTCCGGTTCAACGCCGTAGTGTCTGAGAGCGAGACGCGCCGAGAGATCGGACGTGCCGCCGAATTGGCTGACACCGATTCTCTTGCCTTTCAGCTCGGCGACGGTGCGGATATCTTTTTGCGCCACCAGATAGTACATCGGCCGGTCAGCAGCGTAGAAGATCGCTTTCAACGGCAATCCTCGCGCCGCGAGCCGCAGCCCTGAATCGGCAAGCCCATGGTAATGAGCCTCGCCGGCGATCAGCGCGTTGTGGGCCATTGCAGGAACGAGACGCGGCAGCTCGATTTCGAGGCCTTCATCTTTAAAAAATCCTCTATGGACAGCGACAAAAAGCGGCAAATAGCCCATCGAGTTTCCCGGCAGGACGAACTTGACCGTATCGGCATGAGACGGGTCCGCGGTTAGGTTCGACAGCTTTAGCGCAACTGCGACCGCAATGATGAATAAGTTTCGCCGATAGCGTTTTTGCATTCTTGTTAGCCTCCGATGATTAAGTCTCCCAACGCTCATGAAAGTGTTTTGGTTTCGCACTCAAATTCTGATCTCAACTTACGCCCAATAGGTCGTGCGGTCGATGGGAATATATTGCAGCACCTCGCCCGGCACGTATTCCTCGAGCTTTATGCGGACCAGCGCTTCATCTGGACATTTGGATACCGGCGAGAATGGCCGATCGAGCGGCTTGGTCGCATCGACGATTATCACCGACGTCTTGCGCGGATCCTGTTCGAAAACGAGAACCGGAAACCTCTTCAGCGCACCGAGCTTCTTTACGATCGCTGTGACGTCGTAGGTCAAGGGATAAACGCGCTTGGAAATAGAAACCACTTCGGCGGGGTATGTCCTGCGCATGTCGTCGAGAAAAGTGCGAAGACTTTTGGCCATGATCATGAGGACTTCGGGAACGGATGCGCGAAAACGTTCTCGACTGTGGCGATAGCATTTGCCACCTCGGACTGAACCAATCCAGAGGCTCCCGCATGACTGAGTTTATTTAAGACAGTAGATCGCATGGTGTCGACGGCGCTTTCCAAGGCAACCGACACGAAGTCGGAGACCTGAGAGCCCTTAGCCTTTTGTTCCTCACGTTCCCTTTGACGCAGAATGATTCCATCCCACAGGACACCGGCACTAATTTTGTCTGCATCCGTCTTAAAGGAGATCTTGATCCCGTTTTTCTCGCAAACATTCCGTAACTTCGATTCGAAGGCTGATCGCGCATACACTGCCGCCGCCTTGAGATCACCATTAGCTAAGTGCTTCTTGGCTCTTTCAAGATCAAGTTCCGACGATCTCTGTCTCGGGATCAGGTGACCCGTATCCTCGTCGGCGATCAGTTCTCTGTGCAGCCATCCATCTTTCTCGCGAAGGTGTCCCCGCGCCAAGTCGAACCAGACGCGATCGAAGGTAAGGAGAAAGATCTGATAGTTCTTGAAAGCGTCGCTTGTGAGGATGCGCAGGACCGGTAGACGGTTCTGGAGTTCGAGACCTATCAACGCGTCGTCAAGAACAAGGAAGCGGGGGTAGCCGGAGTTGGCGTAGTCGTTGTCGCAAAGAAAAACGCCAGCGAGAAATAAGCATGTCGCGAGAGCCGAGAGGCGGGCTTCGTTGAGAAACTGATGGTGGTCGGCAACCTCTTTCCCCCGAAACGTGATCTGTGGGATTAGTTCGGCACCCATAAGTTCTAGCGTCGGTTTGTCCCACGCCAGCGCGACTGGCTGGAACTTGATCGACAACTCGTGGTTCTCGAAGTAGTTCAGGAACTCGGCTAGTTTCGTTTCGAGTTCGGGCAGCTTCGCGTTGAAGGCTTGGTTGAAGGCGTTCGCGGCGGAGTTGGCTCGATCCATAGCCTTTTTCCGGCGGGTAGCAGGCCGGTTCTCCCAGACCCTGCGCACGAGCGTGCCAATCGTCGTTTCAGCTCCGCCCGAGATTGTGACTCGAACACCAGCAAGAATCATCAGTGAGACGAGATCAAAGAGTTGCGCCTCCAAGCCTTTGTATTCCGCGCCGTAGATGATGTCGTGAATCTTTGGGCCGCGGTTTGAGCGGGACAGCGGGTTTGAAAGCAGGTGCGTCCGAAGCATCATCCGATAATCGAGAAACCCAGTGCGGCGGGCGCCATCCACCAGTAGTGAGCGCAATGTCTCGGGAATTGAAGCCTTGTTCTGGTCTTTCGGCACAGGCAGTGGATGGCCATCAGCAACATCCCAGTGGAACTCGTCGTCATGGTCGTTACCCATGGCGTCCTTGCCCTTGATGTGAACGCGAACGTGAGGAGTCCGTGTGTCCGGAGCAAAGTGATTGCGATGTTTTGTGATATCGTCGCCGCGTTCCTCGAAAAAGCGTTTCAGGGCGAAATAAATCGAGGATTTGCCGGAGCCGTTTTCCCCGTGGAATAACAGATTCTTGCCGCCATCGAGATCAAGTTCAAAAGGCTCATCGAAGGCGCGGAAGTTCTGTACGCTGATATTTGTAATCTTCACGCCTTGGCTTCGATGGTGCGGACGGTATCAAGGGTTTGGAGTTTGTCCAGGGCGATGCGGAGAGGGTGGATACCATCATAGAGGGTCTCGGCGAGCTGGCGCACATGCGAGAGTTGCTTGCCATCGGGAACGGCATCGATCGTTAGCAAACCGGACCGCTCAATAAGGTCAAAGAACTGCAGACCCGCCCCATGCACCTCTTCAGGGAAATAGAGCTCGTACACCAGTCCGTTCAACACACGTTCCCAATACGCCAGCAGCAACGGGTCGCGGATGGATTGAGTCTCTAGGTCATCGGCGAACAGTGAAGTGAGATTCCTCACGATAGTAACGAGTGCGCTAAGAGTTTTCTTCTGTATCGAGCTTGGCTCGGCTATTGGCAAAGGCGAGAAGACCGGCCATTGAAGGGCAAGAAATCCACCTTTCGGAACGCCCGTTGAGCGGTGAAGGAAAAATCCGGCGATAGGCGAATTGAGGATGCCAACGAGCCAAATCGGCGCTTCGGGAAGCATGAACAACTTATTATTCATGTAGAGTCCAGAGTCATCGAAAGCATAGGCGTCGGTTCGATTGATTTCCTGGTAAATGATCTTCGGCTTGCTGAACTCGTCGTAGTAGGCACAACTCCGCAACTCCCAGTAATATTGGCCCTGGTCTGCACGCGCGACAAGTTTAGCCCGTAGCGGCTTGAAATGTTCGTAGATTGCGGGCAGTTCACGCTGAAATATCTTCTCTGCTTCTTTCGGTCCGCGGCCGGACCATGGGTGCTTGGCATTCTCAGATGATCGAATAACGATAAGCCATTGGTCTCCGAACTCCGGTTTCCACCGTCGCAGATCCTTCCCGCGCAGGAACGGCTTGACAAACTGAGCGCTTTTCCTATCTCTCACAATCTCATCACGCTTTTCGCGTTCGAGGATGAAAGCCTCGTTTAGGCCGGTCAGGAGACCACGATAAAACCGATTGCTTACAAACCGGGCGAGTGGCTTGCCGACGCTTGTTAACTGGTCAAGTAAGTTGCGCACCGTCGGGACTTCGAGCTGCCAAGGAGCGGCGGCGAGTGCACTCTGGGGCATCGCAAATGCGTATGCATTAAACTCACCAGTAAAATTCTCAGGGCGCTTGTCCTGATCCCAGCGCAATGCCTTAAATACGTTGTCAACGGTCCTACCTTTTGCCGCAATGAATATGCACGGCTCAGTGATCGCCGTGAAAACTCGCGCCTCGGCAAAATCAACCACGGCGAGAATTCGAGTGGTCTTTGCGAGGTGTGCTCGCAGCTTTTCACCAAATGCGGAGTTTATAAAGCTGTTCGACGTGATGTAAGACAATGTACCGTTCGTTCGCAGGAATTGGAGCGCGCGCTCATAAAAATATACGTAAACGTCAGCAGTGCCGCTGTACGTGTTGGGATAGTTTTTCTGGAGCAGCGGTTTGAGATGTTTAATCTTCTCCTGGCGCACATACGGAGGGTTACCGATGACGATATCGAAACCGCTGTCGATTTCGAACGGGCCGGTGGAGGTAAATTCAATCTGACCGGAGGCTTCGTTAATTAGTGCGAGATTGCCGAGAATGGTGGCTGGAGCTTTACTCTCAATCCGCACCTTGCCGATGGGAAGACCGAACATCCATTCGGAGTCGAAGAAGGGTGCGAAGGCGTTCTGGTCGTAGGGGTCCCAGGCGGCGAGCTTGCGGGCGGCGGCGCGGGGGATGGCGTGTTCGCGTTCGAGGAGGGCGGCAATCTCTTGCCGCTTCCCAGCATCGGCGTCGCGCCATTTGCGTTTGGTGGCAGGGCTGCGGGCGTTGAAGTGCTCGTGGCGTATGGCGGCCAAATCGGCGCGGAGTTTGTCGATCTCGCTGGAGAAAAGGTCGCTCTCGGCCTTCTCGATGGGCATGAGGGTGTCGGCAGCGACGAGCCGGGTTTCGAGATTGGGCAGCGGACGGACACCGAGGTTGTCTACGTACGCATCCACCTTCTGGTCCACGACGAGGGAGATAAAGAAGCGGAGCTTAGCGATCTGCGTAGCGATGGGTTGTATATCCACGCCGTAGATGCAGTTTTCGATGAGGTAGAGTTTTCTGCCATAATCTGACGAATTGAATTCGAACGTGTTGTTTATATCCCGCAGTCGTTGTTCGCGGGATTCGCGATCACCGGATTGAAACGCCGATTCGGTTTCTGCAATAGCTCGGCGACGTTGCAGCTCTCGCCACACGTCATTTCCTTCATCGAGCTTGCGAAGAAGATCCACGAGTCGGTGGAGTGCGCCCATGGGAAAGGCGCCGGAGCCGCAGGCCGGGTCGAGGATTTTCACTCGGGCGATTGCGGCAATGAGTGCGTCGCGTGTGTTGGGCTGTATATCGCGTAGTGTGGCCTTATTCGAGAAGAGGTCATCGAGTGCGCCCTTGCAGCGGGGCACCTGGCCTCCGAGGTAGGCCTTGAGCCTCGTCCACCATGAAGCTGACGATCTCACGCGGCGTGTAGAAGCCACCTAGAGCCTTGCGAGCGGTGGTGCGCGTGTCCTCGTTGTAGGAGGCGAGGAGGTTTTCGAAGACCTTGCCGAGTAGCTCGGGATCGAGAGCGATTTCTTCTTCGAGCGGAGTGTTTTCCTCGATAGTGAACTTGTAGTGCGAGAGGATTTCGATGAGACCGCGTACCTTTGCCTTCTTCGAGCGTGCCGTTCGTTTACTCTCTTCCCCATAGTCGTGGGAAAGATCCACGGTGCGATCAGGGCCGAAGAATAGGTCGTTGGGCGGCAGGCAAGCTAGCTTCGGGTTGTCGGAAAAGCCATCAAGGATAAAGTTGTCTTTTTGCTTGCCGACCTTGTCGTCAAGACAGTCGAAGAGGCCGCCGTTGAGGAACGGAACGCGGGCGGCGAGAGTGAGCCAGTCAGCGGGCGTACGGAAATCGGTCTCGTAACGCCAGAGATTGGTGATGCCGTAGTTTTTGTCGTAGCGTTCGCCGGACTTCCTCTTCTCGCGAAAATCTCGCTGCTCGCGTGGCATGTTGAGCGTGCCGAAGAAGAGGTTTTGCAGAATGGCGTGGTAGTAAGTCGAGGCGGTGTCGGGCTTCTTCGGATCCTTACTGGGATTGAAATTTTTTAGGAGTGTCTTAACCCGATGTTCGCGGAAGAGGTCGTTAGGGATCAGCCGCTTCTCGACCAGGAACCAGCAGAAAATGACGCGAGTAAGCAGACGGATCAGGAAAAGTGATTTTTCCTGCTCGGTGTCGCAGTGCTGCGGCAGGCGAATCGTACCATCCTCGACCAGGTGATGCGCCCAGAAATACCAGTCGGCGATCTCGCGATAGAAGTTGTTGGAGAGCGGGTAGGAGTCGAGACGTTTTTGCCAGACGGACGAAATTCGAGACGTCGAAGTCGTTATCTAGGTTTTTGAGAACGAAGTCGTTGAGGATTTCAAGATGGGCGCGGATCGGGTCTGTAATTGCGATGTCCTTGATGAGTGTGACCTTCTCAAGAACGTCGCGGGCTTGGTCGCGCTTGTGGAGGCGGCGATGGATCATGCCCAGGGAGACGACGGTGTCACCGTGCCGAAAGAATACCAGAGCCGGCATCGGTAGCGGCTTGTTAACAGCACGGACCAAGGTCGCAAGCGCGGTCCGCGTGTATTGGCCAGGTCGCAGATCGACGGCGAAGAAGAGATAGGACTCTATCTTGGTGGCATGAACCGCCTTGGCGTCGTCGAACAAGTCGCTATGCACGTCGAGCTCGGCATTGGTGAGTTGAAACAGGAGGTGGAGGGAATTCACCTGATCCAGCGCGTCCCGCTCGAGGTCACTGAGTTTGGCGTGAGGATCGAGCTGTTCACGGAACTGCTGCGGATTGTGGATGGGGATACGACGATCCGATTCGTAACCAAGAGCGGCGAAGAGCCGGCGGCTGGCGTCTTCCAAAGGTTGGCTTTCGAGGGCCTTGAGCGAAGTGGCAATCACCTCGCGTTGGTCAGTGTGCGCGGGCATGATGCTATTCGCTTTGGAGGATAACTAACCAAGTGACGAGGTCGAAGTCATCACCCTTGGATTTTGGTGCTTCGGCATCGGTCGGCAGTATCGCACCGCGGCTGGACAGGAGCGAAGCAACGGCGCGCCGCTGGAAGGTGTGCTCGATGGATGCGAGCGCCTTGCGAAACAGGCCGTCGTAGTGGCTCATATCGGACCCGTCCTTGGTACGTTGGTCAAACAGGTCGCAAAGTCTCTCAAAAGCCGCGGGTTCGCCGGCGGCGAGATCGCGCAGCAGGAGCATGGATTCCTTGGGCTGGGCGAAGCTGAACCGGACGGTGCCGTCGTCGTGAACGTAAACGAGATAGTAAGGCGCTAGCGGATTAAACCTGGTGGAGTCCGCTGCCTTGCCTGACGCGTAGGGCGGTGTTTGTGCAGTGGCGCGGTGACGCAGACAAAAGAGCGCGCCAGGTCGCGCAGTCAAAAACAAGTCCGACTTGGGCGGTACGACGGCATAGATCCCTTCGCCAGCGTCTTCGAGTTCAGCGCGGTTTGCCTCCAGATAGCGCAAGAGGTCGAGGCGGAACTCGTCCAGTGAGAAATCGGTGAGCGAGACCGAATCGTCGAGGTCTTCGAGGTCAAGAATCTCGTCCTTGAACCGTTTGAGCTGGCGGTCGCGAAAGAGAAGATCTTCCTTGATAAGGTCTTCGAGCTGACCGGGATCGAGAAGGTTGTCGGTCTGGGTGGCGGCCAAGTCCACAAGCGCCATTCGGGCTTCCACGCGCAGCTTGACCCCGAGGTAATGATCGAGGTCGGCGACGGGCCAGAAATTGACGAGTTGCACGGAATCGTTGCGCGAGCCGATGCGGTCAATGCGGCCGAAGCGCTGGATGATGCGGACCGGGTTCCAGTGGATGTCGTAGTTGATGAGTAGATCGCAGTCCTGAAGATTCTGGCCCTCGCTGATGCAATCCGTCGCGATGAGGAGGTCGATCTCCTCCCGCTGGTTGGGGAAACGAACAGATTGATCGGCACGGCGTTTGGCCAGTGGCGAGAAATTGGTGAGGATGTCGTCGTAATCAGTACGCCCCAACGACGCGGCGTTTCCCCCGTCGCCGCAGACAAGACCGGTGTGGATTTTGAGTTCCTTGCGAGCCCAAGTGTCGAGGTGCTCATGGAGATACCTGGCGGTGTCAGCAAAGGCAGTGAAGACGAGCACTTTCCGATTGGCTTTTCCGTCACGGTTGATGGTGGGGTGGCGGACTTTGGCTTCGATGAAGCCTTTGAGTTCGGCGAGCTTGCCATCGCGCTTGGCAGATACAGACTGGGTTTTCTCCAACAAAAACTGAAGCTGGGTGCGGTCGTTCCGGACCGCCTTAAGCCATTCCGGCAATTTGAGATGTGCGAGATGGATGCGACGTCGGCCGCCTATGGTGAAGTCCTCCTCGTCAAAATCAGGATCCTCGAATTGGTCGGGGGTGAGCGAAGCGTAGTCGAGGTCTGGATTATCATCGAGATGTTTCTCAAACCTGGTGATGCGCTCCTCCAGCAGATCAATCTTTTCGATGGTGCGCTGAAGCGTCAGACGAAAGGAGTCCACCGAGCTTTCGAGTCGCTTGAGGAAATTAACCTTCATCATGGCGATGAGGATGCGCTCGCGGCCCTCCTGAGTGAAACCACCGATAATTTTATTTTCGTAGGCGGCACGGACATTCGCCAGCAGGTCGTCCCGGAGAAAGCTAGTGGGATGGTACAAGGCCAGTCGGAGAGAGCTAATCTCGCTGTCAAGTTGTTCAAAGGAGAGGAAGCGCTGCTCCAGATCGATTGCGGCGTGAATGGCCTTTGGTGCGGGGCGACGCGGGAACCCGCCGAGTTCTTTCATCTCTCCTGCGTAATAGGTGGCAACCTGACTCCGCGATCGGGCGATGCTGAGGCCGTCGAGTAGCTTGAAAAAATCACCGCCGATCGCCGCGATGAGCTCGCGGGTCTTGCGCTGACCAGGCGGCTTTTTGGCCCAGTTGGTGAATTGCGTTTGCGCCTGCCGGGAAGTGTCCCGGACCGACGCGATGTTGAGCTTTTCCGCAAAAGCGGCGTCCGCCGCATCGTTGCGAGCCACATCGCCGCCTGCGATGAAGGAAATCTGATTGCGGAGGTCGGTCAATTGGTTATTCACCGGCGTGGCAGAAAGCAGCAGTACCTTCGTCTTCACACCCGCGGAGATGATGTCCTCCATGAGCCTCTGGTAGCGGCTTCTCCGTTCTACAGTGTCTCCCTGGCGTTGAGTGGCTAGATTGTTGTTTCGGAAATTGTGGGATTCATCGATCACGACCAAGTCATAGGCGCCCCAGTTGAGCGAATCCAGTTCGAGGCCGTTGACGTTACCTGATTCGCGCGAAAGGTCTGTGTGATGAAGGACGTCATACCGGAACTTGTCGTCGGAGAACGGATTCAGAGAGCTGGGATTGCGGTAAATGGTCCAGTTGCGGCTCAGTTTCTTTGGGCAAAGCACCAGGACGCGCTCATTGCGCAGCTCGAAATACTTGATGACGGCCAGGGCGGTGTAGGTCTTTCCCAAGCCCACGCTGTCAGCGAGAATGCAGCCGTTGTAGTTGAGAATCTTGTTGATGGCCGCCTTTGCGCCGTCCTTCTGGAAGGAAAAAAGCGTGCGCCAGATGCGGGTGTCCGGGAGCGCGACGCGTCGGAGATTGTCGTCGAGGTCGCGAGTACCATCGAGATAATCGCGGAAGAGGTGGAAGAGCGTGAGATAGTAAATAAAATGCGGCGACTGGTTCGCATAGAGCTTGCGAAGATAGAGAAGTACATCCTCTTTTACGTCCTTGACCAACTTTTCGTCGTTCCAGACTTCCGCGAACCACTGCTTCAATTCCTGGCGATCGCGGTTGCTGTCCACGACAAGGTTCAGCTCAATGTTGTTGTCTCCATTCCCCAGACCGAGACCGCGGACGGTGAAATTGGAACTACCGAGAATCGCATCCTCCACTCCGCCTTTGGCGACGTGATACATCTTTCCGTGAAGCAGGTTCGACTGCTTGATCGTTTTGATGTCCACCTTGCGCTCAATCCATTCGGCACACTCCTTTGCCATGCGCTTCTGCTGGAGCTTGTTTGCGAGTTCCAAGCCGTCGGCGTCGATGATGAATGCCTTCTTCTCAGTCTTACTCGGGTCGAGGCGGTTGACGAAGGACGGTTCGCCGAAGAGAAAATCGAGATGGTCGATGGTGTTTAGATAATCCTTGAGCGCATCGTATGCGTAGATCGTGAAGTATGCCGAGACAATAGAGAGCTTTGACCCTGTTTGGATCTTAGCCTCTAAAAATTCGGCGACCGAACCTCGCGTGTGGTTGTCGCGCAAGCCAGAGTTGTTGATGGGTGTAGACATTTAGTTCAACGAGCCGTTTATGCGGCCAGTTCGCAGCAATTCCCTTGGAACTTCGGGGTCGGCCCTCTGCGATTTCTGCGCTTCGAGCTCGGTGTGTTTGGATTCGGACGCACCCGAAATATACTTGATAAAGATGAGTCTCGCGACCACATGCTTATACTCCGCCGCATCCATGTTGTTACGTAAGCGCGTCCGCCGCAGCCCAGAGCTTGGCTTCGAATCCCTGGTTGTCTGTGGTGTCGGTATTTTTGTTTTTGTTGGCCTTTGGCTTTCCATCTGAGTCCTTATCGCGTGAAGCAACGGCTCGTTCGGACATGCAGACACCCGCTTAAAAACAGAGTACCTGGTGGCGGTGGATTCGAAATGCGGCTTAGCTGCGACATTTGTTCACCGTTCAGAATACCCATTTCTCCCGCCGCATCATGCCCAGTAGATTGACGCACGGGATGCCCAGGTCTCTACACACGTCCGGAATGAAGTAACTCTGGCGTGGGCGGTGCTTTTCTTGGACCGAGGTTTCTTGGGAGACGACGACCCAGTCTCGGTGCTTTGCTAAAGCGATTACGTAGGCATCGGCGGATTCGTTAAGCGCCTTTGGATCCATAAGCTCTGGATACCGGGCCTCGATAGCCGCTGCCTCCATTTGGACCTCGGGAATCATTCGCAAGAAGAGACCGGACTGATTCAATGCCCAAGCTCTGAGCCCCGGCGTCCCGACCGCGTCGATCTCCTCCCTGACCAAATCGACCGCGCCACAGGTTCCTGCCGCAATCATACTGACGATATTTCTTTCCAGAGTCGGGAACAAATCGAGTGGGTAATACCTCGCGTGCCAGTCCATGAAGAAGCTAGTATCGAGCGAGTACATGAATACTCAGTCGCCGTCGCTTTGTCCTCGACCCGCTGCCGGACCTTCACGCAAACTAGAACGCAGCTTATCAAAGTGGTCGAATCGCAGGTCGAGATAACGGCATGCTTGAACCGCCGTAATTCGGTTGGCGTCCAATGCGCCAATCACCAGTTGCGTAAACGGTTTACCCGCGCGGCCCAGTGTCTTGTCCACGGGATGCGCGAAACCACCCGTCGAAGGCTTCAAGGTCGCAATGTATTGTGACCACGCTTGGCGCCAATCCCGGTAGCCCTGCCAGGTAAGCTGCCCCGCCGAACGCAAGCGCGTCGCCATAGCCAAAGGCGTCAGCCGAAACTTGGCGGCCAAGCTTCGTACAAGCGGAACATCCCACGCGTCGCGGGCCACCGACATACGCCTCAGAAAGCCTTGCAGAACATCTTCTGGAATCAGGATTTCGCTCGCGACTTCTTCCGCGAAACCCTCGACGTTAGACCACTCGGTATCGTTGCGCGATTCGTTGAGCGCCGCCTTTTCCTCATTGCCTGCCGCTAGCGTTATGTGGGTAAACTCGTGCAGCAGCGTGAAGATGCGCGCGCCCGGCGCGCTTTCCCTGCTATTGATGCCGACCGCAGGCAAAGGGAATTTCAACAGAGCTACGCCGTGAACCTGCTCCAGAGACACTTTGGGAAATTGAAACACTAGAACGCCAATCGACTCCACAGCCCCACGCCAGCGCCGCCAGGCCTGCCACTCATCGCGCCACTCTAATTGCTCCTGTACGCTTACGCCGAGCGCTTCGCGTAGCCGGCGCGCCACTTCCCGAGGCACCTCTCGTAGATGTGCCTGGAGGGTGAAATCAGGCACGTCTTCATCCATCTCTTCTATAAGTTCGAGCATCACTTCACGCCGATAAGACATCATGCGCAAGGCAAGCCGTAAGTCAGGCGACTCGATACCCGGTGTAACACCGGGAAGATGACGGAACTCTGTGGCAAGCGGCGGAATTGACGGCGCTTGTGGCAAAAAGAAAATGCCGAAGGGACGATGATAGAAGCGGGCCAGTGCCTGAGCCTGGCGGACGGTTGGCTTTACTTCACCGCGCTCCCAGGCGAGCAGCCGTTCCGGTTTGATGTTGAGTCGCTTCGCTACCGGTCCAGGGGCGTAGCCGCTCTGCTCACGCGCCCAAGTGAGCAGGTGCGGATTAACAAGTGCAGTAATCAGCGCGGCCACGAGATCGATTATAAGCGAAGGTTAGGACGATTTGAAAACCGCTGTCTCGCTGGACTTCCGCCAACTCGGCTTCTCCACCACATTCCTTATCGCGTGACGTAACGGATCAGCGGCGTGTGCAGGCGCCGACGAGCAAAACATTGGCTGGTGGATCACGGATTCAGACAAGCCGTTGGGTACGAATCTCTCAGTAACGCACAACTTGTCCGTTATCCTCCGATCGAAGTTTTTACATTAAACGTGATTATATACCACAGAAGCACTTCAAGACCCCAGCGTTTTTCATCAATGAAACACGCTTCCCCCATCCACCACGATGGTCTGCCCGGTCATGAAGTCGCTGTCCGATGAAGCGAGAAAGACCACCGTCCCCAATAAATCTTCAGGCCTCTCGAGTCGCTTGATAGAACGTGCCTTGAGTTGCAATTCCGCCAACGTCTTCGGCGCGTTTTGACCTTCATGTTCCACCAATCCCGGCGCGATTGCGTTGACACAAATGCCGTACTCGCCGACCTCGCGAGCCAACGAACGAGTCATGCCGATGAGCGCCGCTTTTGAAGCCACGTAATGCAAGAAATTGGGCGTCCCCCAGTAGGCGGTGGATGAAGAGATGTTTATGATTTTTCCGCTTCGCTGTTCTTTCATTTGCGGGAACACCGCCTTGGCGCACAAGAACGGCCCTTTGATGTTGACCGCAGAAACGCGATCCCATTCCTCGGCGGTGATCTGGTAAAACGGCTGCCGCTGGATGTTAATGAAGATCGCCGCGTTATTGATCAGGATATCGATCCGGCCAAATGACTTTACCGCCTCTGCCGCCATCAGATTCGCGTCTTCTTCCTTGGAGACGTCGATCTTGAGTGCCAGCGCTCGACCGCCTTGCGAGCGGATTTCTTCGGCGACTGTCTCTCCATCAAGAATATCGGCGATGACGACAGCCGCGCCCTCCGCAGCAAGTTTTCGGCAATACGCCGCCCCGATATGCCGCGCCCCGCCAGTAACGATGGCAACTCGCCCCTCCAGCCTCACGCCGCCGCTCCCTGGGGTAATGGAGTACTGGAGTGTTGGAGTGATGGGTCTAAATCCCAATACTCCATTACTCCATCACTCCAATTCTCCAATTTTCTCATTTCAAACTCTCCAGGTGCGTCTTGAGGTCCAGCGGATTCCACCATGGCTTTATTCCCAAGGACTCGGCGATCACCCGCGCTGCGTTGTATCCCGGCGCGCCGGTGATATTACCGCCGGGATGGCACGACGAACCGCACATAAATAATCCATCGATCGGTGTCCGGTAATTTCCCCAACCTGGAAATGGTCGATTCTCCAACGCCTGATCGCCGGAATACTCACCCACCATCCAGTCGCCGCAGTACATATTCTTATCATGCCGCTCGATATCAAGCGGCGTCGTCGAATCGGTCGAGAGAATATTGTTCTCATCGAGATTGGGCGCAAAGCGCTGCCATACTGCGAGCTGTTTATCAAACCATTCTTTGCGCACTTTATCCCAGTTCTGCGGATTGCCCCAAAGATTGTACGTCGCAAGCTGCCACATGAACGCCGTCGCCTTGCCTGGCGGCGCTTGCGTGGGATCATGATACGACGGCGTCGCACCGTTCATAAAGGGCTTGCGTGGTAGTTGACCCGTGCGGCAGTCCTCGAACAAGTTACGCAATTCGTCATATTCTTCGAGACCGACGATGTGCATGAACGAACCTGCCACTTCGGAATGCTTTTCTTCCGTGATGTACTTGGGCCGTTCGTTCAATGCCAGATTAACGGCAAAAATCGGTGTCGTCTTTGAAAAGCGAAAATTGGCGGCGAAGCCGGCAAACGCGGGTTCAAGATTTTCCTGACCCACAAGTTTAATGAACGTCTCCACCGGATTGACGTTCGACGCGATAAACTTCCGCGCTTTAATCACCGTCCCATCTTCCAACACTACAGCCGTCGCTTGGCCACTCTCCACAAGAATCCGCTCTACGCCATTAGCTTCTATGTAGTCGATATGGTTGTGCGACATCATGTGGGCTAGATTGTCGCCGAGCGCATGCGACGTGCCGCGACAGAGCTGCGGGTTAACCCCCCAGGCAATCATCGCAGGAATCAAATATCCCGTCTGCGGCGCATCAAGCTCATAACCGCGCATCACGCCGAGAAAGCCGATGAACGCGCGCACGCGCGGATGCTCGAAGTGTTGGAGGACGAATTCCTCCGGCGTGGTCTCGAAATATTTCAGATACTCACGACCCTCGGGAATTCTTTCCAACAGCGGCCGCTTTTCTTCGATCGGCAGCGGCACCGCGTAAGTTTCAGGGAAGACGATATTTTTCACCACGGCCTGCCAGCGCGCCCAAATCTCCATGAAGGACGCCGCGTCTCTTTTGGAGAAACGCTCGATGGTTTGCGCTGTCCGCTTCACATCGGCGAACCAGCCGAGATAGGTTTTGTCGAGAAAATGATGGACCACGCCGGGATCGGGCCGATAGTAATGAATGCCGAACTTTTCCAACTCCAAATCGTTGAACCACGGCAGCATCACCAGGCCGCGATGAAAAACGGAATGAATGTTGTGCCAGAAGCCGGGATAATTGCGGTCCTCATGCGAGTCCAATCCGCCTCCCACTTCCATGTTTTTCTCGACGACCATAATCTTCTCGCCGCACTTTGCCAGATAGCCTGCGCAGATCATGCCGTTGTGGCCGGCGCCGATCACGACGCCGTCGTATTCAAGGATTTTTGCCATGTTGTCTCGAATGAAACGACCTGAACGATTTGCACTGGAACGGTTTTAACGATTGTATGGTTCCAATCGTTCCAATGGTTTCAACCGTTCCAAACGTTTCGGAACCCACTAAAGCTTTAAGTCTTCTTTCAAAACCTGCCAGCAGTTGTAGCCTGAACCGGCGATCACAGCATCCGCCGGATGCATCGCCGCTCCCACTTGGTATAGCCCTTGAATCGGCGTGCGGTAGTCGGCGATTTGCTCGATCGGCCGCTGCTCGCCCATCTGCGTCGCGATCTTACGCGCGACCCAAACAGAGCCGCGCCGCATGTTCGGCCAGCGCCCGGAAATATAGAATGGATCCATCGCCACCCTCATTTCGATATTGTCGTCAGTCAGGTTGGTCGCGTAACGACGCCAAGTTCTTAGTACCGAATCCATCAAACCATTCTTGAGTTTAACCCAATCCTCCGCTCTTTTTTGTTTCAATTGGAACGGCACGGGCACAAACACCGACGCAGCGTGTTTGGTTTTCGGCGCTTGCAAAGGATCAAAAGCCGTCGGACAAATGGCGTGCAGACAAAGATGATCAGGAAATTCGCCGGCGCGAATCTCCTTCCACATCGCCTCGAGATCCGCCGGCTGTTTCGGCCCCATATTCACGTTCATTGCCCGGCCAACCGCTGGATCGCCAGCTTCATGCAGCGCATATCGCACCGGCGCTTTGAGCGCGAGGTGCACTTGAAAATAAGAAAACTCGTCCACTTGAATGTCCTTGACGCGTTCGAGAAAGCTGCGGGGCAGATGGTCGTCGCCAATCATTTCAACGAACGTCGAATACGGATCAGCACTTGACACGACAGCCAACCGGGCTTTCCACTCTCTGCCATCGCGCAGCCGTATACCGACGGCCCGGCCATCGTCGACGAGAATTTTTTCCACATGATGTACGGCACGAATTTGCCCGCCGTTGTGGACGTAAGCGCGCTGCAGCACCTGAGCAATCGAATGGGAACCGCCGCGCGCCAGTTCAGGCTTCTCGTTGCCTGCGATCATCTTCAGGACTTCGATGCCGTCACCGGCATAATCGGGACCGACGCCGCGCGGAATCGCCATTTGCGACAAGACCAGCGTTTTTACCGCGTCGTTTTCAAACAGCTCGTTAACGACCTGTCGCGGCGGGAGTTGCCAAAGCCGTTTGAAATCTTTGCCCGCAGGTTCGGCTTCGAGTCTTTGCAAGACAGGCCCTGTGTTCTGAGGCCGGGTGTAGTAGTAAGGAATTAGAAATTCTCTGATGATTTTATGGAACCGATCATAGGTGGCGCGCCAGGCGTCAGCATCCTTGTGCGAAAGCTTTTCGATGCTCGCCACCGTGCTATCGAGTGACCGGTGGTGGGAAATCGATTGTCCATCATCGAGCAACAACGAACTGACTACCGCCGGTGAAACAAACTCCGCGTGATGGCCCTTCGCCCAGTTGAGATCTTTCCACACCGGCGAGACCTCGCGGTTGTCCTGAAAGTAAGTGAGCGTATTGTGCCAGTAACCGGGAATAGTGATTTCTTCGCTCGCCAGCCGCCCGCCATTCTCGAGACGGCTCTCACAGATCACTGTTTTTAACCCGGCCATGCCAAGGTAGGTGCCAAGAGCAAAATTGTTCTGGCCTGCTCCGATCAGAATGACATCCCACTGATCATCTACCACGTGGGTCTCCACATCTTTGGCAAGCCCGAGATTGCATTCTTTGGACGATTTGAACTATTTGACCGGCTTGAATGCTAGTTCTGCAAGAAGATCTTTTTATACTCGGCCATTTTTTCGGTGAAAGCTTTCTTGTCCATGTCGACCATGTCGACCAGCTCGATCTTGTCGGCGTCCGGCAGCGGCGGGTAGATTCCCTTGCGCGTAACGAACTCGCCGATGCCGGCCATAATTCGTAATGATTCGTCACCGAGGAAAAAATCAATAAAGGCTTTACCTGCGTTTGGGTGCGGTGGCTTCGCGCCAAGCGTCACCGACTGATTATCGCCCATGAACTTGCCGAGCCTCACGTAATCCAGCGGTATGCCCTTCTTGCCGTAGAAAACCACGTTCTTCAAAAACGCGATACCAATGGGAGTCTCACCGGTCGTAATGCGTTCACCGGCCGGAGTCAGCGACTCCACCAAGAGCGGTTTGGTTGCGGCTAGATCGCGAATAAACTTGTCCGCTTTTTCCTTGCCCATGATCTTATGTAGGCTGGCGAGCCACTGCGCCGTAGTCGTGTGCTGGCTAGGATCGGGAACCACGACCTTTCCCTTGTACTGCGGTTTGACGAGATCCTCCAGAGACTTTGGCGCGTCCGGCGGTTTCATAATTCCCGCATGATAGACAACGCCGATGACGGTGCTGCGGTAGCTTGGCCCAAGATTGGGATCGATGACCTCTTTGGGAAAGGCTCGGGCCGAAGGCGAATCGTACTTGGCCAAAAAGCCGTCAAGTTGAATCAACTTCATCGTCGATTCGGTCGTCAGCACGACATCGAAAAGCGGTTTTCCGGCGCGCGATTCTCCGGCTACCCTGTCGGTGACTTTGTTAGACGCGGCGCGCCAATAATCGATATCGACACCCGTTTTCTTTTTGAACGCCGTGGCGATCAGATCCATCGTGTCGTTCTCGATGGATCCGTACACGACGACCTTGCCGCCTTCCTTTTTGGCCGCCTCGATCAATTTGGTGTCTTGGGCGAGAACCAAACGGAGTGAAACGATTGTTAATACCGCAGATATTGCCAATACAAAGCTATTTCGCCGCATGACTAAGCCCTCCTCGATCGGAATGACTTTCCTCAATATCGAAATGGGCCATGGATGTCCATTGTTTGTCTATGGCGTGGTGCTTTGGTACTTTAACTGGAAATAGAATCATGACCTCGCAAGAAAAGCTCAGAAATATTCGCGAAGAGCTCAAACAAATGTTCCTGGAGCGCAGCGATTTGATCGACGGCGCGCTTGCGGCTCTGCTTTCTTCGCATCACCTACTCATCATCGGACCTCCGGGGACGGCTAAGTCGATGCTGGCCGACGAGCTCTGCCGGCGCATCGAAGGGGCCGATTATTTTCAATGGCTGCTTACCCGCTTTACCACGCCTGAAGAAATTTTTGGCGCGGTCAGCCTAAAGGCATTGGAGCAGGACGACTACCGCCGCGTCACCGCTGACAAATTGCCAGAGGCTCACATTGCCTTTTTGGATGAGATATTCAAGGCGAACTCCTCTATTTTGAACGCGATTCTTACTTTAATTAATGAACGCCTGTTTCACAATGGCAAAACGGTCACCCGCGTGCCTTTGTTAACACTGTTCGGCGCCAGCAACGAACTTCCGGAAGAAGAAGAGTTGACCGCGCTTTACGATCGCTTTCTGGTGCGCTTTGTCGTCAACTACATCACCGAAGATTTTCGCTTCTTGAGAATGCTCGAATCGCAGTCCCAGCCTTCACGTACCTGCATGACGTTGGTGGAATTAAACGAACTGCAAGAACAGGTGCGCAACGTTCCCATCCCTTCTCATGTGTACCGCGGCATCGCCGATATTCGCCGCGAGCTCAACAAGAAAAATATTCAGGCTTCCGATCGGCGTTACCGGCAGTCGCTGGCTTTGCTCCAAGCCCATGCTTTTCTCCTAGGAGATAAGCAAGTCCAAGAAAAAAATCTATTTTTCTTGGAACATGTCCTGTGGCGCGACCCGGCGGAGCACGAACAGGTGCGAAACACTATCCGCGAGTTGCTGCTGGGCTACGAAGAGGAGATTACCGAGCTGCTTTACGAATCCCGGGAGATTCGCGACTCGGCCCTCGAGCCGGGCAGGAGCAGTGATGAGCGCGCCCGCGGCTTGATCGAGCTTCACACGAAACTGAGAAACATTATCACCAAGGTCGACCAAATAATGGAGAAGGCCAAGCGCCTCGGCCGGCCGTTGGATCGAGTCCACACCGTGCGTAACGAGATCGAGCAACTGCAGAAAGAGATGCTGGAGCAGTTCTAATGCCGCCCAAGCGCACGAAGAAAGCGCCCGTGAAAAGGCTTTTTCAGCCTCTGCCAAAAAACACTTTTTGGATTGAACACGACGCCTACGATCGACGCGTCTGGGGCCATCTCCGTTCCGAGGCGCCGTCGCTGCGTGAAGTGGAAGAGAAAGGAACCGCGCTGCTGCCCCACTTCGGCTCCTTGCTGCAGGACATCTTCTGTCTCCTATTCAAGTACAACATCAATTACCAAGACGAAGCCGCGGTTTTACCTAGCGCATTGCTGAATGAGAAGTTTCTACGCGCAATCCACCAAGGCGCCCAATACGATTTCTTGCGCGAACAAACCTTGCTGAACGAAGCCCACGCCGGGCTCTCGACTTTAATACTCGGTGAAAGACTGCTGGCGTTGGTACGCGAGGAAAAATTCCTCACGCGTCGAGACTTGCGCGATCTCTGGGACATTCAAAAACAAGAGGAGTTGGTCGGCGAAAAGATCGAGGAATACGAAAACGCCGATACGATCCCACAAGATCAAATGTCCGAGGAAGGCAAGAAGGCATTACAAAAAGCCAGAGAACGTATGGGCGGCGAAGTCCAAGGCGCCGAAGCATTGCTGCGCCATAAAACCCAGCAACTCAAGGAAGATCTCAAACAGATCGAGTCTCAAGCAACCAACCGCCTCCAGGCAGAAACCATTAAGGTCGCTCAGGAGCTCGAAGACGCCGCCGAAGAAGCCGAGACTTGGGGCAACACGATCGGCACGGGTGAGCGCACGCCGCCCGGCCAAAAGCTCGAGCTCGGTCGCCGGCTCGCCGGCAACGAAAAGCTCAAGAAGCTCGCGCGCATGGTCGGACGCATGAAATTCCACGCCCAAGCGCTGCGCAAGAAAGTGTTCGAACGCTCCAGTGAAGAATTACTTGAAGTCGAGCAAGGCGACGCCTTGCATCGCCTACTGCCCCACGAGCTACTGAGTTTACATCATCCGATTTTACGACGAGATTTCTACCGCCGCTTTCTCGATCAGGAGCTGATTCAATATTCGCTACGCGGCGTCGAAGAAAAAGGCAAAGGCCCGATGATCGTCTGCCTCGACGGCAGCTCGTCGATGTCAGGCGACAAAGAGATCTGGTCGAAAGCCGTCACGCTTACACTGCTCGAAATCGCCCGAAAACAGCGGCGATTGTTTCGCTCGATCTGTTTTTCATCAGCGGAAACACCGCTGCAAGTCCTCGACATGAATCCGCGAGACCGCTATGAAGTCGAGACCAAGACCATCATGGATTTGGCCGAATATTTTCCCGGCGGCGGCACTGATTTTCAGAAACCGCTCGACGCGGCACTGGACTGTCTGCGCCAGTCGCGTTTCAAGAAGGGCGATATCATTTTTATCACCGACGGCGAATGCCAAGTCGAGCCGGAATGGGCCGAAGCGTTTCGCGAGGAGAAAGAAAAGCTCGGCTTCTCCCTCTTCTCGATCTTGATCGATATGGGGCCGGCTTCGTTAGGCACATTGAAAGAATTCAGTGATCGCATCTCGACGATCAAGCAGCTGACGGGCGATGAGGCGAAAGAGATCTTTGTGAAATTTTGAGACAATGGTTAACGCGGTGCTGTTTTGGTTCGAGATTACACATCCCACTCCCCAGCCACCAACCGCGGAATCACCGGCTGCAAGATCCGATAGGACAATCCCCAAAGCCGATGTTCACCCACGCGGTAGAATGAAACTTGCTCTGCTCTATGCCAATTCGAAAAGCGGCCGATCATCTTGTCGTGCGCATCCGGCCGAGTAAGGTCCTTAAGTTTTACATCGAGTATTTCAGCGATCTCGCGCTCGGCGATCTGCCACTGCTCAGGAACCGTGATGCGCGCTAGATAGGGAAACACCCGATAGCCCGTCGTTCGGGTTTGCTCCATTGGCAATTCAGCGAGCACATCGCTTCGCTCGACGAGCAGCCCAAGCTCCTCGCGAACTTCCCGCAAAGCGGTATCGAGCATCGTTTCGTCTTCCGGATCTCTCTTGCCGCCTGGAAAAGCGATCTGTCCGCCGTGCACACCACCCGGATTGCGCAGAATCAAGACGATGTGTAGCTCGCCGTCTTGCGACCGATAAACAGGAATGAGTACAGCGGCGTCGATCACTTGGGCTTCCTTAATCCGCTTCTACTACAACGGCACTATCTGGGGCAAAGATCATCCTTGAATTTCACAAATGCGTTGCATCGACACCCCAGTGTGATAAACGGGACCCACACAAGGCAAGATTATGGATAATAGACCTAATTTTCTCTTGGTCATTACGGACCAGCATCGGGCCGACCACCTCGGTTGCTACGGAAATCCGATCGTGAAAACACCCAACATTGATCGCCTCGCCGCCTCCGGCACGCGCTTCGAAAATTTCTACGTCGCCACGCCGATCTGCATGCCCAACCGGGCGACGTTGATGACCGGGCGCATGCCGTCGCTCCACGGTGCCCGACAAAACGGCATTCCGCTGTCGCTCACGGCGACGACGTTCGTCGAGATTATGCGTGCCGCCGGTTATGACACCGCGTTAATCGGAAAATGCCATCTGCAAAGCATTAGCGGCAATCTTCCCGTCGTGGGCATGCCCGAGCCCGATCCCAACCGCGCCTTACCACCCGAGACCTTACGCGAAGCGGACAACACCTTGACCAAGCATGGCCGCTACGATCAGGAACTGCCATCGACCTGGGAACGCGAACCCGACTTCGAGCCGACGCTTCCTTATTATGGTTTCGATCATGTCGAGCTCGCCATCGGTCACGGCGACAAAACGGTGGGACATTACGAACGATGGCTCAAGCAACGCCACTCCGATCCTGATTCATTGCGCGGCCCCCAAAACCAACTTCCCGGCAATGAATACACCGCACCGCAGGCCTGGCGAACTCGAATTCCCGAAGAACTCTATCCCACGGCGTACGTCGCCGAGCGCACGATCAAGTACCTGGAGAATTATTCAAGAACCGACCGGTCGAAGCCTTTTTTCATTCAATGTTCTTTCCCGGATCCGCACCATCCGTTTACCCCGCCGGGGCGATACTGGGAGATGTACGATCCGCGCTCGATCGAGCTGCCACCCTCGTTTAATTCCGGCGAGCATCCGATCCCGCCGCATCTGCAGTTGCTTTACGACGAGCGGGCGCGGAACATGAGCAACAAAGACGGACAGCGGACATTCGCTGTGAGTGAACGCGAGGCACGCGAAGCCATCGCCCTTACCTATGGAATGATTTCAATGGTCGACGACGCCATCGGCACTATCTTGGGTTGGCTAAAAATGCTGCGTCTCGACGAAGATACTGTGGTTGTCTTTACCAGCGATCACGGCGACTTCATGGGCGATCATCAGCTGCTCCTCAAGGGGGCGCTGCATTACCGCGGCCTGGTGCGTGTGCCGTTCATTTGGGACGATCGAGCAGTCGAATCGAAGGGGCTAGTGAATGAGGGACTCTGCGGCACATTGGACATTGCCAACACCATTTTAGCCCGTGCCGGCCTGCAAGGTCACAATGGCATGCAAGGCGCAAACCTCCTGGCGGCGGTCGAAGGTGGCGCGACCGGCCACGACTCCTTGATCATCGAGGAACATCAACGGCGCGGCTACATGGGATTTAAAAACAACTTTCGCGCGCGTACGCTGGTTACGAAGGATTTTCGTTTAACTCTCTACGAAGGCGTCGACTGGGGCGAGCTTTACGATTTGGCCAATGATCCAAATGAGCTGAACAATCTGTGGGACGATCCGCAATCGCGCCATCATCGTCACGAGCTTATCGAAGGACTAGCGCGGCAGATGATGGAACTCGCTGACTCGAGCCCGCTGGCAATGCACCACGGACCGTGAAAAAGCAAGTCCCCTGCACTGATGGCTACTTGTAGGGGCAGGTTTTAAACCTGCCCCTACTTCCTTCCTTGCTTTCTTTGCGGTTAATCATCTTACGGTTTCACTCCCGATGCGATCAGCGCGGGCATCGGCAACTCAATGACATTTCCCTTGGTATATTTTTCTAGTTCTTCGCGCATAGCATCACGGAGTTTGTCTAAAACGGTCGGCTTTTGTGCGCGCAGCAATCCAGCCGTGCGCACGGTGCTGCCTTTCATCGCATTAAATAGCCCATCTCCCGCCGGCAAGCGCCATGTTTGCGAAACTTTCGTTACCGTGGGTGCTTCGAAACCCGCTACGATCAGACCATGCGTACACTCTTCCGGATCGCTATAGCGAAAAAATGGCGGCCCTTCGGGCAACTCGACGCGTGGCTCGCCGTACAGTTCAACGGCGCGCAACACGATGCCGAAACCAATGGTTTCCTCCGGCTTGGCCCAAACGGAAAATGCAAACCGACCACCAGTGCGCAGAACGCGGTGCGCTTCCACAAGCGCGGCTTCCGGTTGGCCGAGATGAAGAATACCGAAATTCATCGCCGCCGCGTCGAAGAGGCCGCTCCCCAACGGCAGCCGTTCGGCGTCGCCTTGGCGAAACTCGACGCCCGGATGAAGCAGCTGCGCGCGCGCGACCATGGCGGCGGAAAAATCGACGCCGAGCACCGTCGCGCCTTGTTTCGCTGCGGCAGCCGCCACGTAACCCGGCCCGCTGGCAATGTCAAGAAACGTCATGCCGCTCTTGAGCCCTGCAGCAGCCAACAATGGGCCGATTGCTTGGCTGGTCAAATTGCCAAAAGCTTGGTGGTATGCATCGGGAATTCCTTCCCAACCGGCATGCTCGAAGTTGCGGAATTTCTCCGGGTCAAGAATCATGAGAGGCGTTGTCTTCGGTGGATAACATTGTCATCGAAGAAGTTTTTTTTCAACGGGCCAGGCGTGTCGATCATGCGCAACGACGCCTGCAGCTTGACGGCGTGATTGAATTTTTTTAGTGTCGGCCTCGTGGAGGTGAAGAATGAGAGTTGAATCGGCAATTCTTTTTTTGGTCCTCTTGGGGCTCTCCGGCGGCGCCTCAGTTTCGAGCGCGGCTCAACCTTTGACCAAGGTCGTCATGACCACGGGCTCATTCAGCGAACGGGAAGCGGCCATGTACGTGGCCCAGGACCAAGGTTTATTCCGACGCTACGGTCTCGACTTGACTTTCGTTCATGTCCGCAGCGGCCCCATCGGCATGGCCGCTCTCGCGTCCGGTGAAACGCAGCTGCATGAGGGCTCCGTCACCGGCGCCGTCCTGGGTTCCGCCGCCGAAGGAACCGATCTGGTATTCGTCGCCGGTATGATCAATAAACTCATCGGCAACATCATGGCGTCGCCGAAGATCAAAAGCCCCTCGGATCTCAAGGGCAAAGTCATCGGCGTCACCAGCGCGAGCGGCGGCAGTTGGATGTTTACGACTCTGGCTCTCGAATACTGGGGCCTGGACGCCAAGCGTGACGGCATCACCTTCCGCATCCTTGGCGATGAAGCGGTGCGCAGCCAAGCCCTGCTCAACGACTCCATTGCCGCGACCCATCTCGGCTACACCTTTGCCGCGCCGCTCAAAAGCCGGGGCTTTACCAATCTTGCCGACTTGGCGGAGCTTCCCATCCCCTTCCAGAGCACGGGCGTTATGACGACGCGGCGTTTTATCAATTCATCACCGGAAACCGTTGAAAACGTGCTCCGCGGCATCGTCGATTCGATGACGTTCATCGCTCAATCGGATAACAAACCGGCGGTCCTCAAGAGTCTTGCGAAGGGACTGAGATTGGCGAAAGTCGAACAGGCTGTCGAAGGTTATGAGAGCCTCCCCGGTCTGTACGAGCGCCGCATCTATCCGCGCGTCGACGGCATCCGCAATGTCATTCGGCTCCTGGGAGCGACAAACGAGAAGATTCGAAAACTTAAAGCCGAAGATTTGGTAGACGAAAGATTTGTGAGAAAGCTAGAGAAAGAAGGAAAGTTCTAAGGATTTTAATTATTCGCACCCTCTTACTTCCTCTCCCTCTGGGAGAGGATTGAGGCGAGGGTGAAGCTTACGTATGCCCTCGCCCTTCCATCTCCCAAAGGAAGAGGGTTTCGTCCAGACGATCTACGGCATCTCTTCCAAGAGTTTTCCAAACCCTTTCACCGGCTGCCGAACATGCAGCCGTTTCTCAATCGACCAGACTCGCGCCGGAACCGGATGCAACACTGGCACCTGCAAGTCTTCTTCGAGCAGATGAATGATGTCGAGGCAGCGCCAGCCGGTGCCGAGCATGTAGATGCCATCGGCGCCCGGATGTTTTAGAAAAGCCCTGCGCGTGTGCGCGTAAATTTCCGTCGACGCCAAGCGCCCGACGTCGGCGAAGGCCACTTCCATTCCTTCCATAGCTAAAACTTCGAATCCGGCTTCTTGAAAGTAGCGAGTAAACATATCGTTGATACTGCCAACGAAATACGTCACGCCGACAAACTTTTTAACACCAAGGGCGCGCAACGCTTCGACTTGTGTCTGGGCGGCCGTGACGATGGGAATTTTAAACTCGGCTTCCCACTCTTTGGCGATTTTCTCTTCGCCTTTGAAGCCGTGCACCATAAACGGAGGCGCGCCTTCGGGGTGGATCAGATCAACTCCCTCCTTCGCCAATTCCGCTACTTTCTCATGGACGGCGTTTAGTGCGGCCCGAAACTCATCCTCCGTGCCGCGCTGAAAGTTCAAATAGACCGGCACCACGCCGATGCCCTCGGGCAAGAGACGGATAAACTCCTCCAGAGATCCTGGTCGGTGCGTCGGTTTCACGACGCCAACGACACCGCGCCAACTTGCAAAGACCACTCTCGATTCCTCGTCTCTTATGCCCGTGATTTGAAGATCTCGGGAAATTTCGCTTTTAACTGCGCGCGCACGTCGTCCGGTACTTCGACAACCTTGGCAAATTCGCCGCGCAGCTTCTTGTTATAGGGAATGCAGGCATCGATCAGAATACGGTTGTTAAAATTTCCCGGCAAAAACATCGGATCGCGTCCCGACGACCAGGCCTTTTGCACGATATCGATGTCGGTTACCGGATCAAAGCGCGTGCCCATGGCCCACAGCACTTGGTCCATGTCCGAGCAGTCGACGTCGTCGTCGACCACCACCGTCCACTTGCCATTGTAGGCGCCCGCCATACAGTTGGACGCGACATGGAGGACGTTGCGCGCGTGGCCCGGATAGCGTTGGCGGATCTGAATCGCCGTGAAGCGGGTTGCCGGAGCGCCTTCGTGATTCCAAACCCCGATGATTTCCGGCAGGCCGCAGGCTTCCAGAGCATTCCAGATTTCCGCGGCGCCGGCGATGCCTTTGAGTAATCCGGTTTCGTCGACGGGCTTATGTTGTGGCGCGCAGGTCAGAATCGGGTTATTCCGATACAGCACGGTCTTCACATTCAAATAGGGCCGCGGCACAACGTCGTCAGAATAGTAACCCATCCACTCACCGAACGGGCCCTCCGGTTTCGTCTGTCCCGGCACGGCCTCGCCTTCGATGACAATCTCGGCGTCGGCGGGAAGCGGAAAGCCGGTAAACGGCCCTTTTACAACTTCAACAGGTTCGCCGCGGATACCGCCGGCAAAATCGTACTCAGACACGCCGCTCGGCAGCGGGCTGGCTGACAGCAAATATAGCAATGGATCCTGGCCGCACACGATGGCAAATTTGCAGCTCTGCCCGCGCTCAAAATACTTGTCCCGGTGAATCCGGCCGTGCTTGCCTTCGGTGATCTGGCAACCGATGGTTTTCTCGTCGTAGACTTCGCAGCGATAGGCGCCGAAATTATACCATTCGGCGTCGGGGTCTTTGGTGATGCACATGTCGGCGGTGCCGACGTAGCGGTGGGTGTCCAATTGATGGTGGATCGGCACCGGTAACTTGAGCACGTTGACCTTGTCGCCTTCCAACACGTTTTCGAAGATCGGCCCGCTCTTGACCATCTTCGGCTTGATCAGTTTCATATCGGTCATGACGTGGTGGTAAGCCTTGACGATATCAGCCTTGCGCTCGTATTCGAGCGGTAAACCCAGCGTCAAAGCGACACGTTTGATCGTTGAAAACTGGCCGTAGAGCGTCCGGTAGCCTTTCGGATAGCCGGGTACTTCATCGAACAGGATTGCCGGGGCTTTGCCTTTGCCGCCTTCGGTGAGCATCTGTGTGATCGCGCCCATTTCCCGGTCCCAGTGGGCGCCGTTGACCTTGAGCAGCTCGCCCCATTTTTCAACCTGATCGATCCAATCCCGTAACCCGCGGTAAGTTACCGTGCTATGTGCAATCCCGGCTCTTTCCGGACGCGCCATGAATGCCTCCGTGGCAATTAGGTGATATCGATCACCCAACTTACGTTTCGCCCCAGTTGTTGTCAAGAAAGTTGGCCGCTTGGCTCTTGTCGATAAAGCCGCAGAATGTTATGAACGCCATCGACCTCTGCGCGATCGGAGCAGAAATCAACAGGCGCGCGTCTCGTGAGCCGAGGATTTCGATGCGGAATGGAAAATCTTACGACCAGCAGCTGCGTAACATCGGCCAATCCTTAGAAGCGCAGCGAATCATCGTTTTCGAGCTCAGCCACCAGGGCGAACGATTTGTCGTCAAGGGAGAACCCGAAAAGGAAACTTCGCTGCTGGCCACACTGCGAAACTGGCAGAAACGCCGGCGCAGCGAAGGCCTGAATACGTCCTTGAGCTTCACCGGCCCGGATATCGATCAGCTCGACCGTCAGGGACGCGCCAATCGATCTCAGACAAATCGATTACCTGATTTCTACAGGTTACCCAACACACTTCGTACGCTGGGATCTTATCTAGAT